>JAYUUB010000147.1:0-4232 GCA_043755175.1 Polyangiaceae bacterium
CGCCGCGCCTCGGGGAGCTTGGCCTTGGTGAGGTCGAGCGTCGTTAAATGGTATTCGCGCTCCGCCGCCTCGGTGAGCTCTCGAATGAGCTGCGCGCGGAGACCGCGCACCGTCTTACGAAGCGCTTCTTTGGCCGTGGAAGTGAGGAGGGTCGGGTTCATGGCTCGGTTGAGGGTGCGAGGTAACCACGGAGGCGTGAGACGCGGGTATGTTTTGAGCCGCGCGAAAACGTGACTGAGACTTCCGGTGCGAGTGGGTCGATCCCGAGGTCCGGCTCAGGAGCTCGCGGAGCCCCCTACACCTCGATCGAGATCGGCAACTCCAGAGCCGCCTTCACCTCGCTGTAGATGCCCTCGGCGAGCACCGAGACGATGAGCGAAAAGGGCTGACTTCGCCGACTCATCTCCGCTCGCCGATTCCACCAACCCAGAACAGGAACGACGGCGATGAGCTTCGACCCTGCGAGCAACGATGCTTTTCCCGACCAACGATCGCTTTGAACGGTGCCTCTTCCCCGCCGTTGAGGGCGCACGGTCCAGTCGAAGCTCTCCTTCTGCTGCTTCTTGATGCGCTTGCCGTCGTCGCCCTTGGGTCGATGAAGATCGTTGATGCGTTCGATGAACTCAGCCTCGCTCTCGTAGGGCCCTTGCATGTCCCACTTCAACTTGAGCCCGTACTCGACGCGGGTGCGGAAGGTGCTGGGCTCGGGGAAGTACGAGAGTGTCACGCGGAGCTCGACGAGGCTTTCGGGGTTAGCCAAGAGCTTCGTCTCGGGGAACGGCATCCGGAAGACCTTCATCCTCCGAACCTCCACGGGCTCCACGGTCGGCGTCGTGGGCCGCTTCGGGGGCTTCTTTTTGGGCCGCTCCTCAGTGACCCCGTTGGGCACCTCGTCTTCGACGATCACGGTGGCCCGATCGGTTGCGCACGATCGGGCGAGGTCGAGGTCGGGGACACCGTACCCGCACGTGTAGAGCAGGTCTGGCATGGTGAACTGCTCCCGCATGGCCGGCGTCCACGATGCCGAATGTACGAGCAGCCCTCGAACAGTCTCGGGCCGAAGGGAGGGGTTTTCGTTCCAGATCTTGGCGGCCATGTGAGCGGCTCGTGCAGACGCCTCGCTCGTGGCGTTGATCTGGGCGAGCGGTGCCATCAACAGGTCGTGGCCGGTCGTGAGCGTCACGAGTGAGTCGATACCGGGGTCGGCGAGACCAGACCCAACAGCAACGTTGCCGGCCTCCAGAACGACGTCGGGCTTGATGGGCCAGGGTGGGTCGACACGCCCGGTCGTGGTGTGGGGCGAGAGACCTCCGGAGGGCGCGACGACCTTCGCTTCCGCATAGGTTGAGTCCGGAGGCAGCCGAGTCTTCTGCGTGAAGCCACCGACCGTGAGGACGTTGCTTCCCTGCGCGGGCTCCTGAATCTTCCGCAGCGTGAGACCTTCAGGGTACGCGCTCACCGCGTCGAAAAGATCGTTCGGAGCCACGTTGCCCGCCGACACGCAGAGCAACCTGCCCTTCCCGTCGTGGAACGCGAGCTGGTCAACGGCCTGGGAGTACGTCGTCGCGACAAGCGGATCGATCGGGTAAGTGACGGCGAGCACGAACGCTCTTGGCCGTACGAACGCGTCGACCTTCTCGGCCTCCATGATGGCGTCGAACGTGAACCTCGGCCAGTAGGCTCGATTCTCATCGGATGCCGTACCTTCACGGGGACGCACGAGGATCCTCACACTCTGGATCCAATGTGACGCGTCGTGGCCCCCTCGTTGGATGGCCTCACCGAGATCTCCAGCATAGAGCGAAGCGCCCGCCATCCTGGTCCCATGCCCCTCGAAGTCAGCCGGGGAGTCTATGCCGGGGACGACGGACGATGCGTGCAGGATGGCCTGCTTCAGCAGCGGGTGCTCGGTCGCGATTCCCGAGTCGAGAACGACGACGGCTGGGGCGTCTGGCGGGGGAGGCGTGAGCTTGAACGCCCGAAGCTCCCTCTTGGGTGGGTGCTCCAGCAGCATCCAGGTCAGGATGTCGTTCGGGACGAGGTCGTAGCCGAATACGCAGTCAACTGCGGCAACGAGGTTGCGAAGCTCCGTCAAGGGGAGGCGCACGAAGAACGAGACCTCCTCTGGCGCGACGAAGTCCTGAGCCATGGGGTGACCCAGCCTTAAGAGCTGCCTCTGGATCTGCGCGCGACTCGACTCGGTGGCCTCGCCGGCGTTCCGATACCCACCACGTGCGGCGATCTCGAACCAGAGTTTGTGTGAGGCATCGAGAGCACCGCTGGCAAGCGCGCCAAGGAGACGAAGGCCTTCCCACTCGTGAACTGTCGCGAGTCCGATCTCGTCGACAGGTGCGAGGGCGCGCTCGTTCGCGAGTCTGGTGGTCGTCGTACCGTCCTTCTTTTTACGCGTCTTCGGCTCCCCGAACTCGTCGACCTTCGCCCGAAGCTTCGCGAGCTCGGGACCCGGTGCGTCGAGAAGGAGCACGCCCGTCTCGGGAACGATCCCGACGACTCGAATGTCAGTTGCCCGATCCGCGAGCTGCTCGGCGACAAGCTCGGTGTCGGGGTTGATGGGGTGAACGGCAATGATCTCCCGCGTCGCCTCTGGGTCACGGCTGCCCACAGGGCGACCACGAACCTGGTTCAAGAGAGTATCGAGTTGACTCATCAACCTGGCGCGATGCTGCACCGGATCGCGAGCAGGCGGCACAGGCGCCGGCCCGGATCCGCTCACGGCCCGATAGTTCTTTACCGCCGCTACACCTCGCAGGAACGGTAGGGTCGCCATGCGGCTCAGAGCGGCGATGGGCCGCGCCCGCGAGCATCGGCGACAGCACCCGCTAGATCTGCCTCGACGAGCTGCTCGCGCCCGTCCAGCGCCATCGTACGGATGGCGTCGTCACACGCGCGCGCGACATCGGCGTAGCTGAGCCCCTGAGCCGACTCGGCCAGAGTCTGGAGATGTTCGTCTCGCAGGTCGAAGCTCCCGATGCGGAGTTTCAACAGCTCGACGATCTCGGCCTGCCTGGGCGGCGCAAAGGGGATGATCATGTCGAAGCGACGAAACACCGCGCGGTCCAGTGACTCGGAATGATTCGTCGCGGCGATGAGAAGTCCGCCGCTCACATCCGCGTCGACGAGCTGGAGGAAGGCGGTGACGATGCGGCCCATCTCGCCGACGTCCTGCGCATCACCGCGGGCCTTGGCGACGGCGTCGAACTCGTCGAACAGGTACACCGCAGGTCGCTTCGGCATCTCGGAGAAGATCAAGCGAAGGTGGTTCGCGGTGGCTCCGAGGAAGCGCGAGAAGAGCGCGTCAAACCGAACCACCATCAAGGGCAGCCCCAACTCGCCCGCCATCGCAGCGGCGGTCAGCGTCTTGC
This sequence comes from Polyangiaceae bacterium, assembly GCA_043755175.1. Classification (GTDB taxonomy): domain Bacteria; phylum Myxococcota_A; class Polyangia; order Polyangiales; family Polyangiaceae; genus CAYYKK01. The sequence goes on from JAYUUB010000147.1 coordinate 3,384, forward strand.
CGGTGCCTGGCGGCCCGTGGAAGAGGAAGCGACGTCGAGGGCCGACTCCCCAACGCTCTAGCTGTCCTCGTGACCGGTTCTCGCGAAGCACTCGTTGTAGCTGGACGCGAATACCGTCTGGGAGAACGACGTTGCGAAGCCGCTCGTCGCGATGGCCACCTTCGAGAATGTCGGCGAGGTCGCCGCGGGGCTGCGCGATGTCGACGATCGTGCTCGGCCGCTTCGATACGATTGGGGGCATCTTGGCGAGGATGCCTCGGAGCTCCTCGGCGACTCGACCGTGCCCAGCCGAGCTTTCTGACGAAGCGAGCTGGAGGGCCGCCTTTCGGAAGGCCCCCTCATCTCCGTCTGCGTGTGCCTTGAGGAGTGTTTTGAGCAGGTCGGACTTCATGACGCTGCCCGAATGCCAGAGATGATCTCGTCTCGAAGCTGAAGGACGGCCTCGGCGTCGTAGAGCCTGTATCCGTTGATGGGGTGCCTACGAGCTGGGAACCGGCCAGAGGCATCCCATCGCCGTAGCGTTACCTCCGCCACGTCGAGAACCTCCGCCGCTTCTGCGATGAGAAGCACGGGTTTCGAAGTGGTTTCGACCTTTCGGACGCGCATGAACCCCACTCTACGCAACCTTGATCATCGAAGCAAATTGGTAACCGGGCAGCTGGTGTACGAAGGGCTTCGCCAACTTTGATCTACCCGCCCTCACAATGGTGGGTCACTTCAACCTCACGCGGTGCTTCGCCGAGAGCTCGTGCAAGATGCGGCGTCTCAGCTCGTCGAGGAGTCGATCGAGCTCGGCCTCGCTCTTGATCTCGCGGCCCGAGAAGTCGAGCGACAGCTCGACGGTCGGCG
>JAYUUB010000148.1:0-12142 GCA_043755175.1 Polyangiaceae bacterium
CCGCGATTCGTGGTGCGGGAGGTCGAGGAGTACCTGCGCTGCGGGCTCTTGGAGTATGGCTGCCTCCGGGTTGCATGTGAGCGTTGCGGGTTCGAGAGGCTCGTGGCGTTCTCTTGCAAGCGGCGCGGGTTCTGCCCGTCGTGTGTGGGCCGGCGGATGTCGGACACGGCGTTGCACTTGGTGGAGAAAGTGTTTCCGGAGGTAGCCGTTCGGCAATGGGTGGGCTCGCTACCGTGGAGGTTGCGCGTGCATCTGGGTTACGACAGGAAACTTTGCGCGGACGTGCTGGAGGCGTTCGTCGTAGAGGTCAGTCGCTCGCTGAAACACCGAGCGAAGAAGGCCCTCGGCCTGACGACAGCGAAGCGAGCGATGACGGGGGCGGTGAGCGTGATTCAGCGCGGCGACTCGGCATTGAGGCTCAACGTGCACTTCCACGTCTTGGTGCTCGATGGGGTCTAGGTGCGCCAGACGACGAGCGGAGCGCTGGTGTTCCATCCGCTCTCGACCCCGACGGAGGAAGAGCTCGCGGAGGTGGCGAAGCGGACGGCGCTTCGGGTGCAGAAGGTGCTCGCTCGGCACGGCCGGAGCCTCGACGGGACGAGCGAGCGCGAGGATGCCGAGCCGAGCGGGGAGCAGCTTTCTCTATCTGCGTTGTGTGCAGCGGCGGCCTAGGGTCAGGGGCTCTTCGGCGAGCGAGCTGGCAAGCCCTTACTGCGCGTCGTGGACCCGAAGCGAGCGCGTCGGGCGAGCGGGTAGGCGAGAGCCAGGGTGTCAACGTACACGCCGAGGTCGTGGTGCCCGCGCGTGACCGAGCTCGTCTCGGTCGGCTTTGTCGCTACGTGTGTCGTCCGCCGATTGCCCAAAGCCGTCTCGAGGAGATCCAGGGAGGCGAGCCTCGCATCGTGTCCTCCCGTCGACGAGACCTGGATTATTCCGGTAGCCCGACTTCAGTTGTCGCCGAAGAGATCGCTGACGCGTGCATTGAGCGCCTTGGCGATCTTGTAGAGCGACGAAATCGAGGCCGACGACTCGGCACGCTCGATCTGCGAGAGGAGCGACACGCTGAGGCCCGTGCGTCGCGCCATGTCTTTGAGCGTGAGGTCTTTGTCTTTGCGCATGATGCGGATCGTGTCGCCGATGACTTTGTGGAGCTGCTCCTCGGGCGTCCGAGACAGACCCTTCTTGTTCATCACGCGATCGAGGACGTCGCGGAACTCGTCGACGTTGAGCGGCTTCTTCAGGTAGTCGTCGACGTCGGCCTTGATGGCCTGGAGCGCCGTGTCGAGCGTGGGAAAACCCGTGAACACGACGACTGCAACGTCGGTGTCGATCTTGCGGATTCGCTGCACGAGCTCGATGCCGTGGAGCTTCGGCATCATCAGATCGACGACGATGAGGTGGTACTCGTTCGCTCGGATCTCGGCCTCGACCTTCGTCGGATCGCTGATCGTCTTGACGACGTACCCATCTTTCTCGAGGAGCGTCTGCATGTACTCGCAGATGTCTTTGTCGTCGTCGCAGATGAGGATGCGGATCTTGGGAAGCTCGATCGCCACTTTTTGTTGCTCCGTCTAGCTGGCCAGCATCGCCGGCACGTCGCTACTTGTTTCCCATGGACTGGAATCCAGTGTCACTACAAAACGGACCACCCGAGTCCCCAGGGGGTCCTGGCCTTCGAGCGTCGGTGCTTCGTCTCTGAGAAGACGGCAACATGGTGGGCACTCTGAAGAGGCTCATTCGGGGCCGATCAGTTCGAGTTGGCTGTCGAGCTTGACAGGGAGGGCTCGGCCGTCCATCTTCTCGCGCCTTGCCGCAACCCTTCCGGGGGTGGCGCTGAGATCCGGCGTTCTTCGCTCGGAGATCGGCATCTTCAGCGAGTCGACCTTCACGTTCTTTTGGGACGCAGAAGAGAAGCCCGCCGAAGAAAAGGTGAGACGGGGCGTAGCGCAGCCTGGTAGCGCACCTGGTTCGGGACCAGGGAGTCGGAGGTTCGAATCCTCTCGCCCCGACTGTTTTTCTCTCGATTCTTCTTTGATTGAAGCGCTCAGGCAGACGGAAGTAACGTCCGCCGCATGGCCAAGAAGAGCATGCGCGTCCCCGTCTCTCTCGTCGCTGGCTCGAACGTCCCTGCCGCCCTCGGCGCTGTCGCCCTCGGCGCTGTCGCCCTCGGCGTGATGCTGCTCGCGAGCTCGGCGTGCGGCGGAGCTGACGCGACCGGAGGAGCAGGCGGCACCGCAAGCGGCACGACCCAGAGCGCGACCTCGACGAGCTCGACAGCCTCGAGTGGAACGCTCCCCCAGGGGCCGGTGTTCCTGGTTCTCCTCGAGAACCACAACCTCGTCGATCTCAAGGTCAGCGCATCGGCGCCCACGTTCCAGAGTCTCTTGGCGATGGGGGCGCACGCCGAGGCCTACACCAACCCGCCGACGCTGCATCCGAGCGAGCCGAACTACATCTGGCTCGAAGCCGGCGACACGCTCGGCGTCAAGACCGACGACGATCCCGACAAGAACCATCTCGCCGAGACCGATCATCTGGTCACGCAGCTCGAGGCCGCGGGGCACTCGTGGAAGTCGTACCAAGAAGACATCGATGGCGTCGATTGCCCGCTGTCGAAGACGCTGAAGTACGTCCCTCGCCACAATCCGATGGTCTATTTCGACGACGTCACGAACGTCAACGATCCGAAGTCGCCACGGTGCATCGCGCACGTTCGCCCTTACGCCGAGCTCGCAGGCGATCTGGCGGCCGACACGATCGCCGACTTCAATCTTCTGACGCCCAATCTCTGTCACGACATGCACGATGCGTGTCCGCCGTCGAACGACTCGATCAAAAATGGCGACGATTGGCTGGCCGTAGAGATTCCGAAGCTCCTCGCTTCGAAGGCCTACGCGCGCGGCGCCGTCGTCATGATCGCTTTCGACGAGGGCCTTTTGAGCGACGGCCCCATCGCGTTCATCGCGCTCTCGAAGTCGGCGAAGGCAGGCTACGCGAGCACGGTGCCTTACACGCACAGCTCGACGCTCAAGACGATTCAGGAAATGTTCTCGCTCACGCCGCTCTTGCGCCACGCTGCCGATCCCGACGTGAACGATCTGCGCGATCTTTTCAGCGCCCCGTGATCGCTTCGCGTCGATGGCGTGATCTCACGCCAAGCGAAGCCGCCGCGCGCTCGACGAGCCTCGTCTCTTGGCGTAAAGAGTCGCCTCGATGTCCCGGTTTCCCGAAGAAGTATCGCTCGATCTCGGGCTCGACGAACCGGCCGGCGACGCCGAGATGCGGCGCCTCGTGGCGAGGTCCATCGGGGTGGCAGAGCCGGATCTTCCCCCGATCACCCTGCGCAAGCGCTCGATCGACGCCCGTCGCGGCACCGTCCGCTACCACCTGCTCTTCGAGATCGGTGCCACCGGAGAGACCGATCTCGGCGCGCCCCATCCTCGCGAGGTCGGGCCGTCACGGGTCGTGATCGTCGGCGACGGACCAGCGGGCCTCTTGTGCGCTTACGAGCTTTCGCGACACGGAATCGGATCGACGATCGTCGATCGCGGCAAACCGGTGCAGCCTCGTCGCCACGATCTGAAGAGCCTCCACCAAGGCAGCGACGTCGATCCCGATAGCAACTACTGCTTCGGCGAAGGCGGCGCCGGGACGTACAGCGACGGCAAGCTCTACACGCGTGCGCACAAACGTGGAAACGTTCGAGACGTCATCGAGATCCTCGCGCGTCACGGAGCCCCCGAGTCGATTCTCACCGACGCGCGGCCGCACATCGGTTCGAACCGATTGCCCCAGGTGGTCACGAGCCTCCGAGAAGAGCTCGAACGGGTCGGCGTCGGGTTTCGATTCGGAAGCCGAGTGGTCGGCCTCGTCACGACGAGCCACGGGCCACGTCGCGTTCGGGGTGTTCGACTCGCCGACGGCAGCGAGATCGAGGGCGACTACGTCGTCCTCGCGACGGGACACTCGGCCTCCGACGTCTACGTCTTACTCGCCGAAGAGGGCGTGAAGCTCGAAGCGAAGCCCTTCGCGCTCGGGGTCCGCATCGAGCACCCGCAGGCGCTAATCAACAAGATCCAATACGGTGCGCTCGCGCGTCACCCGGCCCTGCCAGCCGCTCCCTACCGAGTCGCCGAGACCGTCGACGAGCGAGGCGTGTTCTCGTTCTGCATGTGCCCTGGCGGCTTCATCGTTCCCGCCTCGACGGTGCCGGGCGGCCTCGTGGTCAACGGTATGAGCCTGTCGAAGCGATCGTCTCACTATGCGAACTCGGGGCTCGTCGTCGGCGTCGAGCCCGCCGACATCGAGCGCGCTGGGTTTCGCGGCGTCTTGGCCGGCGTCGAGCTCCAACGCAAGCTCGAGAGCGTGGCATTCGAAGCCGGGGGCGGACACTCGCGCGCACCCGCGACGCGCGCGACCGACTTCATCGCGAACCGCGCGTCGTCGACTCTTCCTGCATCGAGCTACGTGCCCGGTCTCTCGGCCACCAACGTCGGCGACGTGCTCGATTCACTCGGCATCGATTTTGCGAAACGCATTCGTCGAGCGCTTCAAGTCTTCGACAAGCGAATGCGCGGCTACGTCACGGAAGAAGCCATACTCGTCGGCGTCGAATCGCGCACGAGCTCGCCGGTGCGCGTTCCGAGACACCCCGAGACCCTCGAATCGCTCGACATCGGCGGTCTATTCCCCGCCGGCGAAGGCGCCGGATACGCGGGCGGAATCATGAGCGCAGCGATGGACGGGATGCGCATCGCGCGCCAGATCGGGGTGTCGCTCGGCTCTGCATCGGTCCGCGTCCAATCGACCGAAGCTTGACGCTCGGTCGGGAGGAGAAGAAGGTTCTCTCGCCCTATGGAACAAGCCTGGCGCGCATTCGTCGAGAACCGATCGAACTTCGTTCTGTTCGCTCTCGTGCCGTCGATCGTCGTGACGCTCGCGTACGTGACCGGCTCGCTGCTCTGCGCCGTCCTCGACGGAATGCCTTCGCTCCGCAAGTACAAGCTCCAGCCCAAGCTGCAGTCGGCTCAGAGCTGGCGAGAGTGCTTGAAGCACGTCTTCTTCCACAAGCTCACGTCCGAGATCCCGCTCACCTTCGCTGGGTTCCCCATATTCGTCGCCGTCGGCGTCTCCGCGACCGATTCGCTACCCAGCTTGGCCAAGGTGCTCGTCACGCTCGCCGTGTCATTCGTCATCGAAGATGCGTGGCACTACTTCGCGCACCGCGCGCTCCACATTCGGTGGGCCTACAAAAAGATTCATTCGATTCATCATCGATATACGACGCCATTCGGCCCCGCAGCGAACTACGCTCACCCCGTCGAGACGCTCTTTACGGGGTTCGGAACGTTGCTCGCCGTCATCATTCTTCGTCCTCACCTCGCGACGATGCTCCTCTGGATCGTGGTCAGGCAATGGCAGGCGATCAGCGTCCACGTGGGGTACGACTTTCCGTGGCGACCGAGCCGATTCGTTCCGTTCGTCGGGGGCGCCCGCTTTCACGATCGCCACCACCGCCGCTTCAAACACAACTACGCACCCACCTTCGTCTGGTTCGACCGCCTTCTCGGCACCGCTGACGAGAAAGAGTTGGGAGTGGCCTGCGCGGGCGCAGCCGTCGCCCGGGTGGTCGAGGAGGAGTGAGCGTTCTGCGCGCGATACGGTTCGCGAGCTTCGTGAGTCTGCATCGGGGCCCGGTGAGCCTGCGTCGAGGCCGCGGAAGTGCGCCGCCGCGCCTCGCAACCAATCGCGTTCATGCTGGCGACGGCTCAGGGGGCGGGGGGGATCCGCGAAAGCTCACGCCGCCAATAGGACATGCCCGCGGTCACGCCGGCGACCGCCGAGGCAACGAGCAGCGCGAATACCCAACGAGGCGCGACGACTTGGGCTCCAGCGAGCGCCGCCAGCACCGCGCAGAACTGCACCGTGGTGGCGAGCTTTCCGAGGGCGTTGGCCTTCGAGTCTTCAGCACGCGCTCGACGAGCGGGCGGATGCGCGAGGACCCACACGACCAATGGCGTCTCCAGAATTTCGCGTGTGAGGAGCGCAGCGACACCCCACGCCGGTAATGGCCCGCGCACCGACAGAGTGATGACAATCGATAGCGCGAACACTTTGTCCGCTATCGGATCGATCACCGCACCGAGCGCCGAAGCCTCGCCGCGACGCCGCGCTACCCAACCATCGAGGACGTCGCTGAGACCCCCGACCAGTAGGATCGCGAGCCTCACGGTGGTGCTCTCGGTGAACGGGAACACGAGCCCCAAGGGGATTCGCAGCAAGCTCAACAGGTTCGCGGGCCTCTTGAAATCCGCGAGCTGGAGAGCGGGCATGGTCACCTCGAAGCTATCTCTTGCGGGGAATCTTCTTCGCGCCGGCCGACTTGACCGTGGGTGCGTTGGCTTTGATAGCGCGGGTATCGGCCGAACGCGCCTTCGTGACGGCGCGCTTCCGCAATGCCGACTCGGGCTTCGCGTGATTCGCGCTCTTGCGGGTCGACTTCCGAGAAGGCTTCGTCGCCGAATCTTCCAATGCGAACGACGCCTTCTTTTCGGCGTGACGACTCGCATTGCGCTCGGCGGTATGGCCGGCTCCGCGCGCGGCGTGAGCCGCCTTCGGGGCGACTTTGCCCTTCTTTTCCTCGGCCGCTGCTTCGAGAGTCTGTGCCTCGGTTTTGGGTTTGACGGGCTTCTTCGCGCGCTTGACGCCAGACCGCTCGACTTCTGCCTTGAACCGCTCTGCTCTTGTCGCCATTGCCCCTCAGCCTATCCACGGTGAAAGCGGTTGACCAGGATTCGCAAGAGACCGGCGATGGCTGCGACGCGGGGTCGTCGATCGCGAGCTGTCGGGGTTCCTGAGCTCACGCAGGCTTCGGGTCGCGGACCTCTTCTGCAACCTCGGCGAGCGACTCGACCGCCTCGGGCTCGTCGATCCCGGCCTCGGTACGGGCTCTCGCCTCGGCTGCTTGAATCGCTCGCTCGCGAGGGGAATCGGTGCCGATCGAATCGAGATCTTTCTCGTGCTCGGCCGCGACATGCTCTTCGCGATCGCGTGTCACGCTCGCGAGGGCGCCGACCGCTGCCCCGATCACCGCGCCCGCAGCCATGCCGATGGGACCTGCGAGGGTGCCGACCACGGCCCCCGCTGCCGCCCCAGCCGCTGTCTCGATCGCCTCCATTTCTCGGTGCCGCCAGCGCTCTGATTTCGCCAATTGCTCTTCGGGTTCGGGAGGGATCTTGGAGCTCATGCATCTCAAGAAAGCACGGTGCGTGCCGTCCGACTTCGCGCCCGAATCGCACCTGGAGCGGCGTTTCGCGGGTGCAGACTTTGCACCAACGCGCAGGTCGCCAATCGTCACGGTGCCTTCTTGACCCATGTGGCGAGATCGCGGACCAGGGTCTCGTCGACGTGCGAGGCGATGAGGTATTCGTCCGGGACGCTCTTTCCTTCACCCGAAATGAAGAGGTGGTCGAGCTTCGGATAGAGCTTCGAGGTGACGCGCGGGTGGCCCTTCAATGCTTGCGACCATGCTCGATAGTCGACCTCGGTGACCTGGTAGTCGCGGCCGCCCTGAGCGACGAAGATCGGCTTCTTGATGCGCTTGACGACGTCGAGCGCATCGTATGCTTTCAGGTCGGTCCAATAAGACGCGGGAGCACCGAGGATCATTTCCTTGTCTTTTGGAGCGGCTCCACCCTCGATCTGCCGAATGCGAGCGGCCGCGCCTTCGACGGCCTCGAGCTGCGCGCTCTCCTCGGGTGAGGTCTTGCCGTCGAGCGAGTCGATGTATCGAAGCTGCTCGAGCATCATGTTGGTGATAGGCCGCGTGCTCCCTGCGAGAATCGCGATGCCGGCCACCTTCGAGCCTCCTTGCTCGGCGATTCGAGGAGCAAGCTGTCCACCGAGGCTGTGCCCTACGACGAAGATCTTCTTCGGATCGATTCCCGGCGTCGCGGCCAGCAGATCGACCGCCGCGAGCGCATCGTCGACGCTCTCTTCTTTCACCGTGAAGTGTTGCTCGGTGGCGAGCTTCGCGCCGTGGACGCGTGTTCGTTTGTCGAAGCGCAGAACGGCGACGTCTTGAGCAGCGAGGCCCAGGGCGAGATCTTGGAACGGCTTGTTCGCGCCGATGCTCTCGTCGCGATCTCCTGGTCCGGACCCGTGAACCAACACGACCGCTGCGAACGGCCCTTTGCCTCGTGGCATGACGAGGGTTCCGGGGAGCGCCCAAGGGTCGACGCCCACCGTCACTTCGCTCGCGACGCTGTCTTTGGCTGCGTAAGAGGGCGGCGAGTACGGGGGTTGTGTGGGTAGGAAGAAGAGCCCAGCGACTCGGACACCGCTATCGAACGCGACCTTGACGTCGAGTGAAGCTCGCTCGAATCGGCAGGTCACGATGACGACCTCGTAGGCACCCGCGGTCGATTGTTTCGCGGTCCCGCACTCGGCGAGTGGCCCCACCGCCTGCAAGAGGCCTTGCCAGGTGTCACGCAGCTGCGCCGCCGACATCGCGCGCGACATGTCCGAATCGAAGGTTCCGATGGCGTGATCGAAATCGGCTTTCGCGAGGAATGCGACGAGCTCGCGCGCGCGCGCTTCAGGGGTGGGTTTTTCGCTGGGGGCGTTCATGTTCGACTCCGGAGTGGACGAGGAAGCGACCGGAGTCGCTGATTCGCTGGCGGCCTTCGAGGGAACACGATCGAGCGTGGGGGAGGCGCCGCAGCCAGCCGAAACCGCGATTGAAATGAAGAGCCCGCAGAGCTCTTCGATGCGCGTCGATGGTCGCAGAGATTGCTCGTTCATCTCTGCCGCGTGCCATTGCGACCAGTCGCCTGCAACCCACACCTCGGTCTCGAGAGGTCTCGATTCAGCTGATCTTTTCGCGCTGCCCGCGTCTTCTCGGACGGCGCTCCGCGATCGAGCCTCAAAGGCGAACCGCTTCGCGGAGGACCGGCGCTGTGCGCTCGAGCTCGGCCGCAGCCTCGGCGAGGAGGGTACGCGCGTCTTCCACTGTCCCTGTTCGGCAGGCCTCTTCGAGGCGACCAGCGATTTTAGCGAGACGTTCGGCGCAGACGTTCGCGGAGGCGCCCTTCAGGGTGTGCGCTTGCCGTCCGGCCTCGCGCCGATCGCCTGCTGCGAGAGCGAGGCGCAGACGAGCGATCCGGAGCGGAGCGTCTTCGAGATACACGCCCACGACCTCTGCGATGAGCGACGCATCGTCTTCTGATTGGAGGCTCCCGCCGAGCGCACGCAATGCCACGAGATCGACGCCCGAGGTCCCGCTCACGGCCTTTCCGAGCGAGGTCGCGGTCGCTTTCGAGGCGCTTCGCAGAGCTGCTGAAGGTGGGACGGCCATCGCGCCAATCCGTGTCGAAGGCGTGCCCGCCGGAGCGCTCGACCGAACGCCGCCACTCGGCGTGAAGCTCCGCGACACCGATGCCCTCGGGGCAGGTGGGTCTGAGACTTGTTGGCCCCCGACGCGATTGCCATCGAGCACCTGACGATGAGAAAGCTGGTTCGGCGGAAGCGAGATCGGTGGAATCGAGCCTGCCGTGCTGCTCGCCTTGTTGGCCGGACCGGCCCAGCGCTCGAGCGACAGCCTGAGCTCCTCGAGGCGCACGGGCTTGGTGAGGTAGTCGTTCATCCCTGCGGCGAGGCAACGTTCGCGATCACCTCGCAGCGCGTGCGCCGTGATCGCGATGATGGGAACGGGCCGCCGATTTTTTTCTTCCATTCGAATGCGTCGCGTCGCCTCGAGCCCATCCATCACGGGCATTTGCCAATCCATGAGAATGGCGGCGTACCGAGCCCCGCGGGCCGCATCGACGACCTTTTCGCCGCTCGCGACGATGTAGGCTTCGTAGCCGATGTGCTCCAAAAAACCGCGCAACAGGCGCTGATTGACCACGTTGTCTTCGGCCACCAAGACGACGCGTCGAGCGCGCCTTGGCGTCCTGTCTCTCGGAGGGGGGGCTCCCGGATCGATGATCGGAATGGCAGGCGCCGTCGTCGCGACCAATGGAAGCTCGAACCAGAATCGCGAGCCTTTGCCGACCGTGCTCGTGAATTCGAGCTGGCCCCCCATCTTCTGGCAGAGTGCGCGGGCGATGGCGAGGCCGAGCCCGGTTCCGCCATAGCGACGAGTGGTCGAGCTGTCGGCCTGACGGAATGGCTGAAAGATCGATGCTCGCGCTGATTCCGTGATTCCCAATCCGGTGTCTGCGACCTCGAAATGCATGTTTCCGTGCGGCGTCGGCCTCACGCGAAGCAACACTTCGCCTGCTTCGGTGAACTTGATCGCATTGCCGAGGAGATTGCCGAGCACCTGGCCGACACGAATCGGATCACCGCGGAACCAGCGCGGCGCGAGCGGATCGTACGAAGCGAGTAGCTTCAACTTCTTCTCTTTTGCAATCGGGCTGTGCTGCAACACCAGGCGCTGAACCAGATCGCTCAAATCGAAATCGACCGACTCGATCTCCAACTGGCCCGCCTCGACCTTCGAGAAGTCGAGAATGTCGTTCACTATCCGGAGGAGGTCTCGACCCGCAGACTGAGAGAGCTGAACGTATTCGCGCTCCGATGCGCCGAGCTCGCCAGCGAGCACGAGATCCATCATTCCGATGATGGCGTTGAGCGGGGTGCGGACCTCGTGGCTCATGTTCGCAAGGAAGGCGCTCTTCAGCTTCGTCGCGGCTTGCGCGTCGTCACGCCCTCGCATGATCTCGGCGGCGGCGCGACGCTTGTCGATGAAGAGGCCGAGGTTTCGCGCGATCTCCTCGGCGAGTAGATCGCCGTCTTCGTCGGCCGACGCGCCCTCGATGTCGAGCAACCCCAGCACCTCGTTCGCCCCGCGCACCGGATAGATGACCCGACTGCCGCGCTCCTGACGCGTCCCGGCGTTGCGCGTCTGCTCGGCGAGCTCAGGCTCGGGCTCCGCGTCGCTGCGCGCGTCTTCGCCGTTGGCGTCGTGGACCGCCATGCGCTCCACGCCCTCCGAGTCGGCGAGCCAGAAACACACCGACCGCGTTCGGAGCGCGTCGCAGAGTGCCTTGAGAACGGGACCGATCGCCCCGTCGAGCGAGGTCGCGCGGTCGAGCACCTGAGACACGGCATAGAGGGCCTCGAGACGTCGATTCGCGCGACGGAGCTCGACGCGCTGCTCGGCGAGCACCTCTGCCGAGCGACGCTTGCCGTGGAGCGCGTCGCGCGCGAACAGCTCCTGCACGTATTCGAAGGTGGGATCGAACGGCGAGAAGTCGGTTCGATCGAGCGGCAGCGCGTCGATCTCTTGTGACCGCGACGGCCACACCGCCGCCAGAAAGGCGAACGCACCTTCATCGCCGGCAGCCACCACCGCTCCTCGGAGAAGGAGCTTCATCCGAGGGATACGCAGCGTGAGGTGAACCGGATGCTCGGGCCGGAGCGACGTGGGGTCGAAGCCCTCTGCCCCTTTCATCACCTGATCGAGCTTCATCCCCGGCAGAGCCTCGGGACAAATCTGATTGAGGCTCCGACCCGTCTGCAAAATGACGAGCTCGGGGTCGAACACGATGTGAAACGGGAACAGCTGGTCGAGCGCCGCTCGTACCGAAGTGATCCGCGCGGCGGCGCGAGGAATCTTCTGTGTCGACTTCGGACGCACTCCGGTCAGGGTACTTCCAATTCGAGCGCGCGGTGAAGCGATCGGCCTGCGCGTCTCGCCCGCAGATGAGGCGCTCGGTGCGCTCGAAACGACGTAGCATCCCCTCGTGTCCGTGCCCTCCGAACCTGCTTCGACCGTGCTCGTCGTCGAAGACGATCCGACGAGCCGGACGCTCATCGAGCGCTGGCTCGAGCGAGACGGGTACCGCGTCGAGACGGCTGGCAGTGCCGAAGAAGCTTTCGAGGTATTGTCGCGATCGCTACCCGATGCGATTTGCCTCGATCTCGAGCTGCCTGGAATGGGCGGTCTCGACATGCTCGCGCAGATCACGCGGCATCACCCCAAGCTGCCGGTCCTCATCCTCACGGCCGACCGACAGGTCGAGACCGTCGTCGCTGCGATGCAGCGCGGGGCGCACGACTACCTCGCCAAGCCCGTCGATCGCACCAAGCTGTCGACCACGGTTCGCAACGCGACCGAATTGCACCGCCTCCAGCT
>JAYUUB010000149.1:0-4221 GCA_043755175.1 Polyangiaceae bacterium
ATCCGCGCGAAGCCTGGTCAGCTCCGGCTCGCGTTCCCCAGCGCGTGAGCGGTGCTCTCGTGGATGCGGAACGGCACGTCAAAAGGGACGTGTCAGGGCCGGGCTCCATCCGCCACTGCGAGATCTCGCTCTTCGCATGTCGGGTTCGGCGGGGTCGCGGAGCGAGTCGTCCGGGAGGTCGGTCACGCAGCGAGGAAAGGCGCTGCACGAGGCGCAAGCGGGTCGGGTTCAGGCAGACATTCGAGGGTTTTCACGGTTCAAATTCCCTATACGCTCTCGTCACCGACTACACCTTCACGTTGCCCGAGCAAGACAGGTCGCTTCGCTTCGACCGCATTCCGCCCGAGCCGAAGACCGGGCTCTTGCTGAGGCTTCGCAAAAAGAAGAGCGCGACGGCGAGCTGAGCTGCACGAGCAATGTGCGCGATGCGCGGCGAGCTGCCGGACGATGGCTGCTAGGCTGAGTGCATGGCCGGAGCGACCGAGAGAACCCTCGTTTGGATCGTCGCGGCGATGGCCATGACTTGTTCCAAAACGTCGGTGCCGACCGACGGAACGGCGATGCCCACGCAATCCGCGAAGGTCGCCGACGTGGCGACTGCCATCGCGAGCTCGAAGCAGCCGACGGACTCGCCAAAGGCCGCACCGGCGCTTCGGAGCCTCGAAGGGAAGTGGCGCATCGAGACGTCGTCGGGTGGACCCGATCACGGATACGTCTTCTGGGATCGCATCGGTCAGATCGCCGTGTTCTCTGGCGACACCCTCACGTTGCCCGGCGACGGTGGCGACAGAGCGGGTCCGAACGAGCTCCGAAAGACCATCGAGGTCGTCGATCCGTCGTCCGACCCACTCCAGATCGTCGTCACGCATCGCGGAAACTTCTCGAGAGCATCGACGAGCGATGAAGACGAGAGTGCTCGAAATAGCCCCAACTCGAAGGGCTGGTCGCGCAACGGAATCGTTCGGGTCGAAGGTGACTCGATGAAGCTCGCGGTGAGCTTCCCCCAAGACCCCCGCCCCGTGAGCTTCGACGCGAAAGACGGCGTCGAGGTCGTGACGCTTCGGCGCGTCGGAACGACCAAGACTCCGCCTTGAGGGCTCAGCGCGTGAAGGCGAGCTCGTAGACGATCACGACGTCGTCATCGACACGGAAAGCGCCGAGCGGGCCCTTGATGGGCGCGATGCCGAGCCCCGGGAGCGTGACCGTGGCGCGCCCTTTCGCGGTGACGCGCGCATCGGTCGCGTCGACGGACGCGCGCGTCTGTACCTCGGCACGCGCTCGACCGAGCTCGACGGTAACGAGCGCCGAAAGCTCGTGTTTGCCGGGCTCGAGCAGCGCTGAGGGAGCATCACACGAGACCTTCACGACCACTTGCTCGGCGCGGAGGACCTCGCCACGAATCTTCTTTTCGATGTCGCTTCGGTCGGACCTCGAGAGAACGCTCTTGTCGAGGACGTTGCCTTTGCGGACGCCGTCGACCCGAAGCCCCGAGACCGCGACGAGGAGCTCGAGCGAGAGTCGCCCCTCATCGAGCGACGCGGTGGCCGTGAGCGCCGTGGCCTTGATCGAGAGATCGTGCGCGAGCTTGGCGAGCATCCCTTTCGCACGGGTCTCGATGACGAGCGTTGACTGAGCGGCGTCGAACCCGAGTGAGGTGGCCATCGGCCAAGTCGTTAGTCACGACTGCGCCAAGTGGCAATGAGCGCAACGAGGAGCGTGACCCCGATCAACAGAATCGAGCTCGTTCGCTGGCTCGCTTCGAGGGGTGACCCGACCCCGATCAGATTGGCTGCGTTGCCGCGAGGAAGAATCGATCCGAAGAGCTCGGTTCTACCGAGCACGAAATCGAGCGCCAGAAGGACGCTGCGTCCGCCGCCGGCGCGCCCGAGCGTCGCGCCGAACGCGTAGAGAGCGCCGTACGCTGCGCCCGTCAGCGCCGCGATCCACGCGCTCGTGAGCACGTCGCCGACGAGAGGCGGCGAGCTCGGCGTGTGGCCCACCGCGACCGCGACCGACGAGAGGACGACCGAGGCCACCGCGCACACCAGCATGGTCGCGCCGATCATTCCGAGAGCACAGGCCGCCCGCCTTGCGCCGAAACGCGCGACGGGCCAGGTAGCGTCACGCAACGACCGCGGCCCGACGACGACCGAGAGAATGGCCAGCGTCAAAAGCGGAATCACCCAAGAGAAAGCGAGCCCGAGCGAACGATCGACGGCGGCGAACGTGCTCACGTGACGTTCGACGAGCGCGCCGACGATCGTGAGCGCGAGCCCGAACGAGAGCTATACGCCGCTCGTACGCCTGGCGGGGGTATTCGCGCCGCACCCCTCGTGGCGCGCCGCGGTCGTGCCGAAAGCGTCGGGGCCGAGGGCGCCGACGAATGCGGTGAAGAAGAAGGCGAAGAAGAAGCCCGGCGAGGCCTCCGCGCTCCTGGCCACCGTGCCGGGTGACGCGAGCGACGATCCCGCGCCCGGCGGCGCGCGGACCAGCCTCGGCGCGGGCATCGCGAAGCCCGTCGGCGCGAGGATTGATTGGGCGAGCCTGATCCGACGCGTCTACCTCGAGGACGTGATCGCGTGTCCTTGTGGCGGACGACGGCGCGTCGTGGCGGACATCACCGATCGCTCTGTCGTCGTGGCCATCCTGGAGCACCTCGGCCTGCCCGCCGAGCCGCCGCCGATCGCGCGGGCACGGAGCCCCAGCTCGTTAGCTGCGTGACCACGCCCGACTTCGCGCACTTCGCGCCCCGCGCGAGAGCGTCGGCGCGGAGTTGCGCCTCGGGTGCGCCCGGGCCACGCATCTCGCGGCTGAGCGCCCCGCGTGGCTCATTTCCTCGGGCTGCGCCGGACGTCCGGCCTGTCGTGCTCCGGGAAATGGCCGTTGTCCGGCCTATCCCCCGCTCGACGCTACTCGGCGACGCTGATCGAGACGGCGCCTTTGCGATCTGTGCATACCGCGAGGAACGCGAACGATCCGTGCGGACGCGCGAACCCCCAGTTGCGCGGCGTGGCCGTCGTTCTGTTGTTCGCGAGCGTTTCGTCGACCACCGTCGCCGTCGCGCGGTTCGCGTCGACCAATACGACGTAGCCGTCGCAGAACGATTCCGCCGGCTCGTCGAGCGCGATCTCGCATTTGGCGCCGTCGCCGCACGCGAGCGCGATGCGGCGCGCCGCCGCGCACTTCGCGCCGCCGAGCTCGACCGCGAGGTCCGCGTCGAACTCGGTCACGAAGAAGAGTCCGCGCCCCCTCACTGCCACCTCCGACGCCGGACGCACGACGCACATCGGCCGATTGCCGGCACGCACGGCGATCGGGTTGTCGGCCGGATGTCCCAAGAACTCCGTCTGCGACAACACCGCCATACCGTCGGCGCCGGTCCGTACGCCGACCGCGCCGCCGTACGCCGATCTCCTCGACAGCGGAATCACCCACGCGCCCGCGGCTGGCACGCCTTGCGCCGTCACCTTCGTCGACAGATGGAGCGTGAAGCTCGGATCGCACGCCGCAAAGGACAGCGCGGCCAAGGGGAGGAGAAGCGTTCGCATGATGGTTCGAACGGAATCGGCGGCTGGGATCTTACAGCGCGCTCGCGTCGGCGTTCGTCGAGCTCGGCCTCCGCCACGGTGGGCTCTCTTCGTCGCGCACAAACCGCGGTAGACAAGACGATCCATGGACCTCGCGCTTCCCCTCCCCTCGGACTTCTCCACGTCCGCGATCCCGACGCTTGCGACATCGCGCGGCACTGCTGACGTTGCTCGGCGCCGCTGGTGAAGCATGCGGCCTCGACCGCCTGATGAAGACTCACACCTCGAAGAAGCGGACCACGTCGCTGCTGAACCAAGGCATCAACCTCTACCCCGCGATCCCGATGATGGGCGTTGACAGGCTTGCGCCGCTGATGAAGGCCTACGGCGCCGGGGTTCACCGACCCGAGATTTTTTGCGCGGTGTTCGGTGTCATTTGAGGGGATGGCTGCGCCAGACGACGAGCGGAGCGCTGGTGTTCCATCCGCTCTCAACCCCGACGGAGGAAGAGCTCGCGGAGGTGGTGATCGGCGACAACTATTCCTGCCGGTCAACGACAACTATTCCTGCCGGTCCGAGCCGTCCTGACGGCACGGCGTGCAAGGGTCCGAGGCAGCGAGCCCGGAGCCAGGATCGGAGCTCGGGGAGACCCGATGGTCCGAGACGAGCAGGTCAGGTTGTTGAGAGCGAAAAT
>JAYUUB010000150.1:0-4180 GCA_043755175.1 Polyangiaceae bacterium
CCGCCGCTTTCCGACGTGTCGCCGAACGAATCGCACCAAGTGCACCCAATCGACGATCGGGTTGCAGGTGCAGAAGACTTCGACGCTTGGCCCACCGACTTCTGCGCGTTCGATGACGTCGACGCCGAAGGCTACCACGGCCGGGGGGTCGCTCTCCACTGACGGGGGCCCGCCCTGCTCATCTCCACCTGAGGCGAGCGGGAGCGGGTCAACGTCGACCCGAGGAGAACGACATCATGAACGACACCAAGACCGCCGACCACATGGACAACGAGGATCGGATCGCCAACGCGCTCGACCTCGCCAAGGGGCTGCTCGTGCACTTGTCCGGCGCCTTCGTGAGTATTGTGCACGCGCGGGAAGGAGGGGGTGACGAGCTCGCGATGAAGAACGCACAACGCGAAATCTTCCGCGCCCTCGAAAACCTGACGTGCCTGACCGACGCACTCGATACCGGCGCGGTGAGCGTTGCCGATGAACTACGCACCGTCTTGGAGCACGGCGCAGATCGGCGATCACGATGAGCGCCAAACTCTCGAAGAAGACCGATGCGGGCCAAGTCGATACCCTCGTCGACGGGCTCGAGCGGTACGTGGCAGAAGGCTGCGCCACGGGCAAACAACTACGCGCGCGTTACAGCGAGCTCGAAACAAAGTTCGTCTCCCAGGGCCAGAGCTTCACGCTCCACGCGAGGGAGCTGCGCCAAAAAATCGATGACCTGGCAGACGAAGCCGAATGGGACGATGGGGCGGAGATTCGCGCCCTACACGCCTACGTGCGAGGGCTTGAGCGAGCGTTCCATGCGGCCGACGTGCTCTTGAGCGAGGCAATAAAAGCGGGTCTGCTGGCGGTGCGCATTCCGACGGGAGCGAAGGCGGAAGGAGAGATCGGTGGCTGACGGGGAGGTGTTACAATTTCAGGCGATGCCCAAGCCGCCCGATTTCGCGACCCTCATGGGGCCTGAGCTTGTGGTTTTTCTCCAGTTGCTGGGCGAAAACAAAAGAACCCTCGTGCTCATTGCTGAGCTCTACGGCATGCGCAACGGCATGCGCAAGGCCAAGCTCCGATTGGCCCGGTTGAGAGCGGAGGTGCTATCCGATGAGCCCGAACTTCTTAGCAAGCTTGAGAGCAAGCTTCAGAGCATGGTTTTCGCGGAAGAAGACAAAGAGAAGACGGTTACGGACCCCGCAAAGACATACCCACTCACCAATGCAATCCATGACCTAGTTGGTATCATCGAGCGGCTAGAGGTGGAGGCGTGGCGGAGTGGGCAGGCACTCCCTCGCCTGCTAGGCGACGCTGTCCTTGCGGCCATTTCACTGGCCGAGCGCGGAGACACGCGAGGCCTCACAGCCATCTGTAAGAAGGGCACACCCACCCTCTCGAGGTTCAAGGATGCGCGGTTTGGCGACGAGCTAGCTGTCAATCTTCGTGCTCTGTGGGAAGGCATCTCACGCGTTCGGGCGGACTATTCACCACAGGAGCGCGCGCAGTCTCAGCGCGCAGCCGTGGGGATTTTCGTTGTTGCTACATTGCATATCCGAGCTCCGGACTACCCCTGGATCCCGCGTGGGTCATTGGAACGAATGCTTCTGCAAGTCGAAAAGGCATTTGGGGCGCATCTGGACGACCATGGCAATCCGAGTACCGAGGACGACTGGCGCGACATCTCGATCAAGATGCTACGGGCCGTTGGCGTCCCCCCGAAGAAGGCGCGCAACGTGATGTGGGCCAATGTAGAGAATGCTGCCAAGTTCAAAGCCGGACGAGCCACTCACTAGCGCGGTCGGCTAAGCGGGCGTCAGCGTTTAGCCGGTGGGTGCGCCCGGTTGCCCCGGTGGCTACAACTCCCCTGAGGCAAACGTGACAAACGAAACGAAGCAAGCGACGTCGCGAACGGTGCCGCTCCCGCAGCCCCAAAGGGAGCGCGCAGCAAGCGTTCTCGCTGACCTCGGAGAGGCGCAGGCGGCTCGTGAGCTCGGCGTGTCGAGGCTCGCTCTCATGCGCGCAGTCGCTGGCTACCCGATCCGCAACTCGATCGCGACGACGATCAACGTGAACGTCGAGCGCCTCGCCCGAGGCTAGCGACACCAAGTCAACGACTGCAAACGCGCCCCACACCGGAGCGCGAACGGTACAGCTGCGCCCAAGCGGCGCGAAGGGGAATGATGATGGATTCAGAGGCAAGATACGTTGTGGCGCTGGCGAAGCTCGACGAGGCCTTCAGCGCGGTGAATCAAGCGAAGGTCAGAATCGATGAAGCGAAGGCGAGCATCGATCGCGATGCCGCAGAGATCAGAGCGACCGCCGTCGAGTTTAGAGCGAATCTGCTGCGTTGTGAGGCGGCAGCGGAGACCAGGATCGCGATCTCACGAGCATCATGCTGGCTGGGAACACTCGGTTACGACGGCGACGAGACGACCATTTACATTCACTCCGATGACATCACTACACTTGCCACCGCGATTGGCGAGATCAACGAACGTCTTGCGATCGCCTCTGCCGCAGTTGCTCGGGTCGCCGCCGCTCACCGCGGTGTTCACGAGGCCGATCTCGACGCGGTTCGGCGTTGGCGCGACGCGATGGTGCGACAGCGCTCGTTGCTCGTCGGGCCATCCCTCCAGGCCGTGCGATCTTGAATCGCCAAGCCCGAAAGCGAGGGTCGAGCCGTGGCTGATTCATCAGGGTACGATCGCACAATGGCGACGAAGAAGAGCAAGCCCGTGAAGAAGCTCAAGGCAATCCCGACGGAAGGCCTCGAGGCGATCCGTCACGAGCTTGACCATCCAGAGCTCTACACACGCACGCGGCTCAAGGGACAGCTCACCGAGGGCGCGCCAACGCCACAGGAAGCCGCAACCCTAACCGCCCTGGCGGACGCGCTCTCGATCATCATGATCAACGCACGGGAGGCCGGTCGCGCTCAGCAAAGCAAGACCATCCTCGATGCTGCCGAAGCCGTCTGGTCGCTCGGCGCCCAAATCCGATTCATGGCCACCGACTCGGACTCGGTGAACATCCAGGGCGTCGCTCTGACCCGTGCCCAGGTCGCGGCAAGGCTCGGCGAGTCGGCCGACAAGCTCTACCAACACAAGAGCTTCGCGTTCCTCGTCGCCTCGTGGCTGACCCAGCGCGACGCGGACGGCCTCATGCTGCCGAGGCCCATGACCAAGGTCGGCGACGTTGCCGACCCCATCGTTGCCGCATTCCGAAACTACCGCGAGCACGTGCATCATCTCCAGTGCATCGACGAGGCTTGGCTGCGAAACCGACTCGCCCAGCGGAGTGCTTTGCCGCTCGCATTGGATGACCTCGAAGCGCGGAAGCTCGCTCACCGGCTCTTCAAGAGAGCGAACCCGAAAGCGCTTGGAATCCCTACGGCGGACGCTCGAAACCTCTTCGTGACGACTGCGAAGAACTCGTAACTCGGTTGCAAGACATACCCACTTAGCCGGTGAGTATGAATTAAGGGCTAGGGGTCACGCTGTGAAGCTGGCCTGAACCGGCTAGCCCTGATACCAAGTTGATACGATGCTAAAAACCAGTTCAAGCGAGTCGCTGGTAGGTAGCTACAGCAATCCGGTTGCACCACATAGCGACCGGGTCAGTGGGTATGAACTAACCGTTATCAACCGCACACTAGCGCTCGACTCACTCACTTAGATTTGGCATTCTGAGATTATGGGGACTCGGATCCCCCAACCGAAGGCCGCAGGCCCGAAGGAGTACCCATGCCCGCAATTGCAAAAAACCATCTCACCGTCGACGAAACCGCCCTCGTGCGCAGCCTCGTCGTTGAGGTTGGCCTCCCAGAAGCGGCGAGGCGTTTGGGGATTTGTGTTCCCACGTTGACTCGTCTTTTGGCCGGGCTCCCGTCGCTCGCCATCACCGTGACGCACGTCCGCGTGCAGCTCTTCGCCGCGACCATCAGCCCGCCGAAAGCGGCCTAACCACCATAGCGGCCGTGTGTCTCGCCTACAAAAGGCGAACGCCCGGGGGCCAACCCGAGCGCCGCAGACCGGAACCAAGATGAACAGTAACGATTCTCAGCGCCTCAAGCAACGCCTTCTCGCCATGTTCGGCGAAGTTCTCGATCTTTGCCTGGCGAACAGCTCGGGCGAGAGCGCCACGAACTCCACGCGACTGTCGACGCTCGACGAAGCATGCGAGGCGCTCAAGA
>JAYUUB010000151.1:0-4156 GCA_043755175.1 Polyangiaceae bacterium
GGCGGAGGGCGCGGCGAATCACATCGTTCTTCGAGAAAGCATGGCGCTTCGCGAGCCTGTTCGCCGTTTCGTCTTCGTCCTGAGCAAGACGCACTTGCCAGGTCTTTACGGCTCTGTCGTTCACGACCGTACAACTAAAACACACCTATTATAGTTGCAACGCCAAAAGCCCCCGTGGGATGGTTCGGTGGTCATGAGATCGTCTCGCGACCGCGCATCGGTATGCGCCGGGCCGTCGGTGCCCGTCCGAGTTGCCGACTAGGGTGGCAGCGTCAGCGCGAGGGCTCCGGCATGAGCAGCAGGGCAAAGAAGAAAGAAGAGCAGCGCGTTCAGGGCGAGGAGGCCAAACGCCTCGGTCGCGCTGTGGAGAAGGAGCTCTCCCTGTGGCTCACGAAGGCGCGCCTGACGGCCAATCGAGCTGAGGAGGACGAGCAGGGCTGGGATCTCTTCGTGCAATTTCCTGGGACGATCGAGATTGCGCCTCTGCTTGATCTCGCGCCTGCGAGCCGCAGCTGCTTGATCCAGGTGAAGGGAACGACGAACGCCGATGGCCAGGTGCGGCTGACGCTCGCCAATGCGCTGAAGCTGGTGAACTACCCGGGCCCCGCCTTCATCTTCGTCGCCCACGTCGTCGGCGTGGATCTCGCGCACGTGTGGCTGCAACACGTGGATGAGCCGCTCGTTTCGCGTGTGCTGAAGCGCGCCGCCGAGTGCATCAACAAGAAAGAGAGCTCCCTGAACTGCATCGAGCTCGCCCTCTCCATGCCGGCAGCGAACAGCGTTTCAACGGAGCCCGAAGCAGTTCGTGCCGCAATCGAGCGGGAGATCGGCGACGACATGTATCGCTACATTGAACGCAAGAAAGAATGGCTCGCCGACGTCGGCTATGGGGCGCATCGAAAGGAGCTGACTGTAGCTTTCGGATCCGGGCCGGCGTCGGAACACTTCGACGACCTCGCGGACTTCGCCATCGGTCTCCGGGAAGAACTGCCTGTTGAACGACTGCACGTCTACGACCTGCGTTTTGGCGCGCAGCGCTTCGAGAAAGCGATCAGCCGTCCCACACTCCGATTTCCCGAAGTCCCAACAGGTCCGGAGCTGCGGCTGATCATCGAGACGGACGACGAGAGCGTGGAGCTCCGTTGCAAAAGCTTTGTCGCTCGCGCCCTCTTCCCATTCCTGCCACCAAGCCATGACAAGGTGCGCTTGCAAGCCGATCACCTTGGGTTCGTCGTAGGGCGAGACCCTGAGAACAGCGAACTGATCAAGATGCACTGGTCGACCTCGAACCTTGAGTCCGGTGTCTCCATTGCGAACCTCGACCAGGCCGCCGCCGCAGCGAAGGCGCTGCGACTGATCCGCTCAGGAAAGGCGCGCATTTTGTTCGATCGTACCAAGGGTGGCGGAATTCCTCTGAGAGCGAACCCGAGCTCCCACGAAGGCGAAGGCGATCCGTACCCCGCCGCGATCGAGGACCTGCGCACGGTGGTGCGAGTTTGGGATCTCGCCGTCGGGCAGAAACCGATTCTTCCTGACCGTCTTCGGGCGGTTGCCCATTCCCTTCGGCTCCTCGCCTGCGTGGCCTCGCAGACCGACGGCGAGGTCTCAACTGGCTTCGGGCCGGACGGCCTTGGTGTGCCACTTCATGTCGGTGAAAAGTACGCCCTGCTAATGTCGCCCGGAGCCGTCTTGGGCGATGCGCTCGTTGTCGTGGTTACCGCGGTCGTGGGCACGTTGGAGCCTTCGACCGAGAAGCCGGGCTCGTTCCAGATCTCAGCCCGGCGGCTTCCACTGCTCTCGAAGCGCGTTACCTCGACGACCTCGACGGTCGATATCGAGGCGATGCACGCCGAAGCAAAAGCGGCGCTCCAGCGAGACGGCATCCAGTACATATTTAGGCCGGAGTAGCCCGTACAGTCCTCGCTCCCGGAACGTCACCGATTCCTCAGACAGCAGGCGCGCGACTCAGAGCTCACTGTTTGTCCTCGGCCACGTCGAGTCGCTTTCCGTAGTTACCTGACAGCACGGCGTCGACCATCTTCTTGCCGTGGCGCACGCAACTGCAGATCTTCGTCGCGGACTCCCGCATCAACCGATACAGCTTTGCCCTCTGCTGACCATCGGCCGAGCTGCGGACGAAGCCGTAGTTCGAGTACATGTCGGCGACGGCGTTAGCGCGCCGAGTCTCATCTCGCAGCATTGCAAGAGCGGCCCACAAGTCCGTCTTGTCCGTCATCAGGCTGAACGCGTCGCCGAGCACGGTGTACACGAGGGTCGTGGGGTACCTCGTCATCCATGCCCAATCGAGAATGAGTCCGTCGACGGGAGCTTGATCCGGCACCTCGTTCAAGAGCCGCTCCGCGATCCAGCCGATGTTGGCCAGCTCGGAAGCCAGGAGAGCGAGCTTCGTACGACGTGTTTCGGTGTCCTGGAATGCCAAGCGGATCTCCTCGTACGACATCACCTCGTTGCCCTTCGACGTCCGCTTGCCCAGCCACCAGCGGTCGTGGTCAAGGACAGCGTGCGGCTTGCGCCCGCTCGCATCGATCCGGACGATGTGGATGAAGCGCTGGTTCTCGAGCAGGAGCGCGGGCATCCGAAACGACCACTCGATCGAGGGCTCGGCAGCCGCAGGATAGTTGCCGAAGTGCTCCGGGAAGTCCTCGCGGGGATCGAAGCCCACCAGGCGTTGCTCTGGCGTCAGCCCCTTGTCGTCCTTGACACCATAAACAAGGTACCCGCCGCCAGCGTTGGCAAACGCGGCACAGGTCTTCGACAAGCCGAGCTTGTCGCTCTCATTGCTCTTGTGCGGGAGCTTCTCCTTGAAGTCGAACCGATCGTTCTCGAAGACGCCCTGTGCGAGCAACAACCGCACGACGTCGACAGTCCAAGCTGTAAGTGTCTCCGGGATCATGAGGGCATTGCCCTGCTAGCCCTTGAGCTGCTCGAGGTCCGCCTTGATTCGGTCCCGCAGCTCTCGGGCCTTGGCGTCCCCTATCCCGCCGAAGCCTTCCGTGAGGGTGAAGCTCATCTCCGCCGACGAGCAGGCGGGCGTGAAGATGACGTCGAAACCAATCGCGATCTTCAGTGCTGTCGACAGCGCGTCCTCCGCTTGCTGCCGTCTCGGATCCATCGCCGGCGTCCCGCTCCACCAGGAGGGCGTCACGTCATACTTGCGCTGCGGTTGCCGAGGCTCCGGAGCCAGCTTCAGCAGCATCTGTCCTCCGTGCGCCGTGTCAGTCATCGAGCTGATCGTGCGCCAGGCGGTCAAGCTGCCTCCGAGGATGAACCAGCCGCTCTCGAGGTTCTCGCTGAGCAAGTTCGCACGCGCCAGGTCCCTGTCGGTGAACGGCGTGCCGTCATCGACCTTGCGAGCACGAAACTCCACGACGCCGTCGGCGTGGCTCGCAATTCGCTCGAGCAGAAGGCTCGGCGGTTGCTGGCCCGTCCAGACGTGGCTGAGGGACATGTTGTAGCGCCCACCGGAAGGTCGGGCCCAGGCCTTCACAACTGTCGACTGTTCTTCTTGCATGATCAATCTCCTGAGCCAAGCCGCCACGCTCAGTCCTTCGCTGTCAGCTCGCTGCTTGACCCACTTGGCGAGCCGGGGCGGGAGGAGCGTCTGAAGAAGGACATCGGCAGCCACGATGGGATTCTATGTAAAAAACATAGCATCCGCAAACCGAGCCGAAAAGATGTGAAATATTCCCCAATCTTCACGGGATTTCCGGGGTTTGACTGTGGCTGAACAACAGAGCAGTATCGGAGTGCGGGAGCCAAAAATGAAGCCTCATGCCCACGTGAACGACCTGAGTGACAAGGCCCGAAAGGCGTTCTCCGATTGGGAGAAGGATTCCATCAACTTCTCCCGCAGCTTTCTCCGGCAGGTGCAAGACGTGCTCGGGTGGCCCGACGGCGAGTTCCAGCGCCTCAACTACGAGGAGATCCCCGAGAACGCGCGGCTTGGCCCTGGCGGTTTCACGTCTGCGAGGGGCTACCACTTCGCGGTCACCATCACGATCGCCGCAACTCGCTCAACCCTCCATGTTCCCTTCGTCGCACGAAAGCTCCCGGAAGGTGCCTTCGAGATCGAGACGGCAGGGATACAGCACAAGGTCTCCCTCGCGCAGCCGGAGTCG
Organism: Polyangiaceae bacterium; assembly: GCA_043755175.1. GTDB lineage: Bacteria > Myxococcota_A > Polyangia > Polyangiales > Polyangiaceae > CAYYKK01. The sequence continues at coordinate 4,140 of JAYUUB010000151.1, forward strand.
ATGGAAGCGATGATCAG
>JAYUUB010000152.1:0-32828 GCA_043755175.1 Polyangiaceae bacterium
TCGTATCCCTCTCAAGGATCGTCGCCCTTCACGCCGTCGGGCGTCTCTCCGCGTCCTGCCCAAGCGCCTCTCCGAACGCCGCCGCCCGGGAAGATGCAGGCTCGCCCGCAGCTCACGCCGCAACCAGGAGCGTTTGGAGCGCCGCTTCCGCAGCACACGCCTGCACCGGGACACGCTCCGATTCAGCACACCCCGGCCCCAGGTCGCGTTCCGATTCAGCACACCCCGGCCCCGGGGCGCGCTCCGGTGCACCACACGCCAACTTCCGGAATGCGGCAGCCGACGCCGGCTCCCGATCAGCTCGGCGTCGAGGAACAAGCCGCGTACGACGCCGAGCAGCGCGCCTACCAGCAGCGATTGGTCGAGTACCAGAAGCAGCTCGAGGTCTATCACCAGCAGCTTGCCGCCTACCAGTCTCAACAGCAGCAGGGATACCCGAGCGAGCCGGCGGAGATTCAGCAGACCTATGCCGACGCCGGCGACAACCCGCCGCCTTCGGGGGAAGACGAGGACGGAGCAACGCGCGCCGTGGCCTGGGGCGATCAACAGGCCCAGCTCTTGGCCACGATGACCGAACCTCAGCCTCAAGCCATCGTCGGACCGACGCCCATTGCCGCCCCGGCGCGTCACTTCGGGACGCCCTCGCCGCAGCAGCCGTCACCGCCGCAAGGCGGCCTGAGGCGATCTCCCACGGGAGAAATCAAGCGGGCTCCGACGGGAGAGTTCAGGCGACCTCCCACCGGGGAGCTGAAGCGACCTCCGACCGCGGAGATCAAGCGCTCGCCGACCGCGGAGATCAAGCGCTCGCCGACCGGCGAGCTGAAGAGGCCTCTGACCGCCGAGATGGCGCGTCCCACCACCGGAGAGCACGCTCGTGTGGCGACCGGCGAACATGCGCGACCCACAACCGGTGAGCATGCTCGCCCGACCACCGGCGAGCACGCCGCGCCTGCGCCCGCTCCTTCGGCAAAAGACCTGTCCGCGACCGCCGAGGGCAATCTCACGAAGACGCCGCTCGTACATCTGCTCGTCTACATGCTCGATCAGCGGCTGACGGGCACGACGCTGTTCCAGACGCCCGAAGGCGTGAATCACGGTGTCTTCTTCGACAAGGGCGTGCCCTCGAAAGTGCGTACCGGAAGCATGGTCTATCCGCTCGACCGGGTGCTCCTCGAGATGGGCCAGCTCGATGAGCTGACCCTGCGCGACAGCCTCATGGAGGTGTCGAAGAAGAACATGCTGCACGGGCGGTACCTCGTATCGAAGGGCCTCGTCGACGGCGCCACGATCATGAAGGCGCTCAAGATGCAGATGGTCCGCAAGATCGTCCACATGTTCGAGCTCTCGCCTGAGACCCGCTACGCGTTTTACGCCGACGTGAACCTGCTCGAAACCTACGGAGGTCCCGAGCTCATCCCGTGCGACCCGTTGGCGATCATCATGGTCGGAGTGCGTCTCCGAAGTGACGATCCGTTGGTCGATCAGACTCTAAATCGCCTTCAAAAAAGGCCGCTCGGGTTGCACCTCGATGCTGCCGTCGCGCGATTCGAGTTCCGCAAAGAGGAGCAATCGGTCGTCGACTTGTTGCGCATCCGCAAGATGCCGCTCGAAGAAATCCTGAACTCGGGGGTCGGCCACGAACGTGTTGCTCGACTGACGCTCTACGCGTTGGCCATCACTCGGCATCTCGATATCGGAGTTCAAGGACGCCCGCCGATCGGCGTGGTTCCCCGAGAGCGCGTCAAGACCTCGGGCGTATCGGAGCCGGGGCCGGTTGCGATTCGGGAGCAGCCGCACTTCACCCCGCCACCCGAGTCACCCCGGGCCCCTGTCGCAGCGGCGCCAGATCCTCGTCAGTCCGAGAAGGGTCTCGGAATCGACTTCTCGCGCGCCATGCCCACCACGCCAGCGCCTCAACCGGCCGAGATGTCGCAACCCGATGCCGCGCCGTACGAGGAGCAGCCAAGTCAGCAGCCTCACGCGCAGCCGCAGCAGCAGCTCCAGCCGCAGCAGCTCCAGCAGCAGCAGCCGCAGCAGCAACAGTACGATCCGCAAGTCGACCAGCAGCAGCAGCAGCAGCAGCAGCAGCAGCTCGACCAGCAGCAATACGAGAACTTGGTCCGAGAACAGCAACTGCAACAGCAGCAATACGAGCAGGAGCAACAAGCTCAGCTGCAGCGCCAGCAGTACGAGCAACAGCAGTACGAGCAGCAGCTGCAACAGCAACAGTATGCACAGCAGCAACAGCAGCAGCAGCTTCAGCAGCAGCGGCTTCAGCAGATGCAGCAGCAGATGCAGCAGCAGCAGGCGCAGCAGCGCCCGATGGCACCGGCCCCGTGGCCCTCGCAGCCTGGCTACCAGAATCCCTCGCAGCAGGCCGCGACGTCGCCGAGCATGATGGCTCCGCAAGTCCCCTCCGCTCTACCGCCGCGGCAGTCGACGTCACAGGGGCCGCCAGCATCGACGCCCCGATCAGCGCCTGTCGTCGCGACGGTAGCGCTTCGACCGGGGGCGGCGCCTCTGTCCGAAGAGCACAAGCACCGCAAACAGGAGATCGAAGTTCACGCCGGTCGAATCGAAGTCGAAGACTACTTCACGATGCTCGGCCTCGAGCGCACCGCGACGCAGACCGACATTCAAGGGGCTTACTTCAAAGTGGCCAAGGCGTGGCATCCCGATCGACTGCCGCCGGAGCTGGTCGACATGAAGCCCCTCGTGTCGAAGGTGTTCGCCAAGTACAACGAGGCCTACGGGATCTTGAATGATCCGGCGAAACGCACCGACTACACGAAGACGCTCGACACCGGCGGCGGTACCGGCGGCGACAGCGCGGCCGATCAAGAGGCTGTCCGTCGCGTCGTCGACGCGGCCTTCGAGTTCCAGAAGGCCGAGATCTTCTTGAAGAAGAACGACCTGCAGCAAGCAGCCGAGTTCGCGACCAGCGCTGCGAACGCCGATCCCGAGCAAGGTGAGTACGTCGCGCTGTCGCTCTGGATCCAAAGCATTCGCCGCGGCGACGCGCCGCTGGTCCCCGATGGCAAGACGAGCCAGTTCTACAAGGACATCATCGAGCAGCTCGACGCGATTCTGAAGCGTGAGCCCATGCTCGAGCGAGCGCTCTTTTACCGGGGTACGCTCCTCAAGCGCTCGGGCTTCGAGGAGAAAGCCATGCGCGATTTTCGGCTGGTCTCCCAGATCAACCCCAAGAACATCGACGCGCAGCGTGAGATGCGCCTCTTCATGATGAGACGCGACAAGAAGGCGAAGGACGAGGCTGGCCTGCTCGGCAAGCTGTTCAAGAAGTGATCCGGTTGCATGCTCCGCTGAGCGCAGCGAGCCGTGCACCGAAGAGCTCCGTTCACCCCCCGTCGCCGGACTCAGTCGCGGCCGGATTGTGATTTCTGTACGACGCTCAGTGCGCGGCTGCGCGTGGTGCCGTGCCCAGCGATCGCAATGCGCGGTAGACGGTCTCGTCGTCTGCAGCACCGACCCGTCCGCCGCTCGATGGCCAGGGGACCTCGTGGATGAGAGCGTGATCGCGGACGTCTGGGCCTCGCCAAGTGTCGAGTGCGTGCGGCAAGAAGGATTCTCGTTCGGGCCCGGACGAAACCCCCAGCGCGATTTGCGGCAAGACGCCTGCGCGCTGCAGCGGTGACCCATCTGGCAGCGCGAACACGAGGGTCGTCAGACGAAGGACACCTGCACGCGTCTCGTCGTCGAGATACTCCTGAGCACAGCCCTTCCCGTACGTCCGTGAGCCGATGAGGACGCCGCGTTGGTAGCTGGCGATGCCGCCAGCGATCATTTCTGCTGCGCTTGCCGATTCGCCGTCGACGAGCACCGCGAGCGGTCCGCGCCATTCGTAGTCGGCCGATGGTTTCGGTGCGCGGTCGACCTCGATGCCCCCGTCTCGACGTCGCATCGGAAACAGGGATGCACCTGGAAGGAACAGCCCGATGGCAGACATCGCACCGTCGGTCGATCCTCCACCGTTCCCCCGGATGTCGAGCATCACGCCGAGGAGATTCCCAGCTGCTTTGGCGTCGGAGACCGCTCCGCCCAGACGATCGCCCAAATCATCGGGCACGTCGGGAATCGCGATGACCGCGACGAATCCGTCGCCGTAGGCGATCCGCTTCGTCACCAGGTGACTGGGATCGATGGCGGCAGTCGATTTGGCAGGCGCCGACGAAGCGGCGACCGTCAACATGAACGGTTGCGCCGTGTTCGGTCGGAGCAGGACGACTTGGACCTCGTTGCCGCTCGAGAGGACAGCGAGCTGGTTGTCTTGTTCGACCGAGAGCCCAGCGAGCTTCACGCCACTGGCAGCGAGGAGGACATCGCCGTCGTGGAGCGGCGGCTTCGCTCCGTGATCGATTCTCACGCCCAGGGTGGCCCGGGTCATGTCAGACCAGAGGTGCTCGGGCGGATCGACCTCGAGGCTCATGTCGTAGATCGACGTCTCTTCATCGAGTGGGGCCCACGCGCCATGAGGATCGACCTGCGGCACGTACGCACGGACGGCCGCTGCGAGAACGATCCGCTCCCACTCTTCACGCGTCTTCTCGGGTGCTGCGCGGTCGATCAAGGCCATCACGTAGGGCGTGAGTACGTCGCCGTAGGACTGTTCGAGCGCTCCGCCGGTGTGTCCGAGGAGTCGAGCCAGATCGTGCGCCTTGCGTTGCACGGGGCCATCTTCGAATGGCGTTCCGGAGGCGAGCTCCCACCGCGCGCGCCCGCTCGATGCTCGAGTCGCCGGGCCCGAGCGAGGTCGAACGGGTGCGGGAGAACCGGCATTGACCGGAGACGAATGAGCTCCCACTCGCGACGTAATCCGGGATTCTTCGAGCTCACCGCGCAGACCGTCGACCCACGGCTCGAGCGCAGCGCCCAATGTTTCGGCGACGCGACACGGGCCCGAACCGGGCTTGGCCTCGAGCTCCGCCAAGAGGTCGGCGGCGCGCTTCTGCAACAGGACACCGACAGGAGCATCGGGTGCGACCGACCAGAGCCCATGTGGGTCCAACCAGTCGGCGGTCGCGGACGCAAACTTAGCGGGGTCGACCGCTTCGGCCGGGGCGGCCATCGTCTGACGGGCCTGAGCGACGATCCGTCGGGCTTGGTCGCAGTCGAGCGCAGGTGCTTCACCCGTGGGGAGGACGAGGGTGCGCTCCTCTTGCGCGTCGTCTGCCTCTTCGTCGAGGTGCGTGATGCTGGGCACTGCGAGACGCTTGGCGATGCTGGAAACCAAGCCTGTCTGCGCTTGTACGGCGATCGCGCAGCGGTCGCCGTTCGAGAACATGCGGCCCTCGGCGCCCAGCGCGCAAACCCCCAACGCCACCGTGCCGGCGACGCCCCAAAGAAGAGCGCGTTGAGGTCGTGCCAAGGAGCCCAAGTTCTAGCACGGTGGGCTCGCCAGGTTGAGAGAGCGACAAGGCGCGAAAGCTTTTCCGGCGGACCGCCCGGACCGCAACCTTTGCGCGAACTCGCGAGCGCCTCGACGATGGCGCGGCCTCTGCTTCGCGACCACCGCTCGGACGCACCCCCTCATCGGCCGAGACCCGACCTCGAGCGCGTCGAATCTCACCAGACGATAGGTCCGGCACTACCCGTGCAGAGGAGGGGAGAGCCCAAGTCGGGCTTCTCGCCGGAGGCGGTAATGACGACGTCCTTGGAACGAAGCGCACTCACTGCTTACAGGACAGAGCTCGGTAGCCGAAAAGCGCTGAGCGCAGAGCTCGAGCGAGACCTCGTGACCCGTTGGCGAAAGGGCGATCGCGCCGCGGGTCAACGAATCATCGAGGCCTGCCTGCCTTTTGTGATGACCATCGCGATCGAATATCGCCGCTGGGGGCTGGCTCCCGACGACATCATTCAAGAAGGCAACATCGGCCTCCTCAAGGCCGCCGACCGCTTCGATCCCGACCGCGGTTGCCGGCTCGTCACGTACGCTGCCTATTGGATTCGAGCAGAGATTCGTGACTACGTCGTTCGAGGCTACCGCATCGTCCGACTCGGAGCTTCGAAGAACGAGCGGAGGGCGCTCCGCTTTTACCGCAAGACGAGAGAGCGTGACCCGAAGGCCTTGGCCGAAGCGAGTGGGCTCCCGCTCGAGCGCGCCGAGATGCTGATCCCGCTCTTGTCGGCACGCGACGTGAGCTTGGATTTGAAAGAGCCGGGAGGTCTTGCTCCCGCCGACCGAATGGCGGCAGACGGGCCGTCTCCCGAAGAGGAAGCTGCGATGGACGAGGAGCGCGAACGACTGAGCGGTGCCCTTCACTGCGCCGTGCAAGAGCTCCCTCCCCGCGAGCGCGAGATCATGACGAGCCGATGGCTCACCGAGACACCGCTCACGCTCGAGCAGATCGGCCGACATTTCGGGATCAGCAAAGAGCGAGTTCGACAGATCGAGGAACGCGCGAAGCGACGAATGCGTGAGCGCATCGAGGCGATCGTCGGAGAACATCCCGTAGCGGCTTAGCTGCCGGAGCGCCGACCGGCTCGAAACCAGGAAATATCCGCGCGGTTTTTTCTCGCCGAATCGATCGCCGCGACCGAGAGCGCGGGGCGTCGATGCGGAGACGCAAGCGCGGAGTCCTCGCGATGGTCGCCGCCCGGCGAGCGCGCGACAAATCCGATATAACGCGGCGATGGGTGTAGAATCGCGTGCGGTGAGCTCGGCCGACGCCATCGTCGTGCTGGGTTGTCGCGTCGACGTCGACGGGGTTCTCTCCGGCGCGGCCGCGCGTCGCTGCATGGCGGCTCGAGATGCATTCGAGCGCGGTGAGGCCGCAGTCGTCATCGCGTCGGGGGGGCGGCGTTGGGGCCAACAGGTCGAAGCGCTCTGCATGAGGCGCCACCTGATGGAGCTTGGCGTTCCTTCGAGCGTCGTGTGGGTCGAGCTCTGTTCGCTGACGACCGCAGAAAATGCGGTCTACTCGGCTGCGCTCTTGCGTTCGCTCACCAACGGCCGAAAGCCTCGCGCCGCGATCGCGACCTCGGGCTGGCATCTGCCACGCGCGCTTTCGAACTTCGAACGCGTCGGGATCCACGCTCGAGGCGTCGCTGCGATCGACCCGCCACCGACCCTGCTCCAGCACGTGCGAAGGCGGGCTCACGAGGCGGTCAGCGGGCGCCTCGATGCGGCTGCTCTGCGAAGAGCGGGCGGCCTAGGTGACTCATTTTTCGCAGCATCTTCGATGTTCATGCATCACGACCTTGATAAAGGACGTCGATGATCCAGGTCTGGAAACCGAAGGCACGATGGGCCGCGCTCGTCCTGTCTTGCGGTTCGATCATTGGTGGATGCGGCACCCATGGCGACGACCCGTCGCGCGCCGATGCCGCGGCGCCGGTCTCGCCGAGCTCCTCGAACGCGGGCTCTGCGAGCTCCGAGGATTGTCTTCGGCGGATCGAGGCAGCCGAGCTCACCCGGGTGGTCGCCGCGATCGACGCCGACGATCAAGCCAGCCGCGACCCCGCCGTCCGAAGAGCCGCGGCTCGCGCACTCGCGCGTATCGCTAGCCCTTCAGCGCGTCCGGGGCTGCTTCGTGCACTGTCGGACGAAGACTCCGACGTCATCGCGTGGGCCGCCTACGGCCTCGGTGCAATCTGCGAGGTGTCGCGCGACGAGACGGTGAGCACGCTCGCCGCGCGAGCGGTCGACCTCCCCGAGGTCGCCTCCAAATCAGACGCTGATCGGCCGTCACTCGACGCCTTCGCGACCATCGCGAGAGCGATCGGCCGCTGCAATGCGCCGAGCAGCGAGCCGACGCTCGCCGCGTGGCTGAGCGCCGGGAGGCAGCGGGCCGGGGCCGCCTCGCTCGCCCTCGGAGACCTCGCGAGCGCGCAGAAGCGCCTGCGCGAAGAGACGATCGCGACGCTTCTGAGTCTCGCCGCGGGGAGCGCTTCTTCACCGGCGGTTCCCGAAGCGCTGTTCCCCATCGCACGCGTCGACAACGTTCCTCCGAGCGTCGTCTCGCGGCTGTTGGATGTCGCCTCGGCGCGGCTCGCCGAGAAGTCCGACTACCGCTTGTTTGCGGTGCGCGCCCTGTCGCGCGCGAAAGACGGCGCCTTGCCTCACCTCGAGCGAGTCCTCCTCGGCGCTCGCGCGTTCACCGGACCCGAGCGCGTCGAGGCGGCTCGAGCGCTGGCCAAGCTCGGCGCCGACGGCGATCTCACCCTCTCGGGCGCGCTGCGGAAGCTCGCTCCCGACGCGAAAACCATCGCGCTCGGTGGCGCCGGCTTCGAAGTTCCGTTGACGATCGTGACCAATCTCAAGAGCGCGAAGGACTCGAAAGACACGCTCACTCAACTAGCGAGTCTCACGGCGACCGACGTCGTGTCTGCTCCGGGAAAGCGTCGCCTCAGCACGTTTCGCTGTGCAGCCGCGAGGAGCCTGGCCGATGCGAACTTCAAAGACCCGCTCCTCTTGGCCTGTGACCTCGACAGCGGCGCGATCGGAGCGCGTGCGGTGCTCGCCGTGGTCGCGAAGGGGGCGTTCGAGGGGCCGCGTCTGGAGGCGTTCCGCAAGCTCCTGGCCAACGAAGACGTTCGCACCCGCGAAGCGGCGCTCGAGCTGCTCGGCGCCCACCCCGAGGTCGTCGGTAGCGAGAAGATTCTGACCGCCGCTCTCGGGGCCAAGGAGTCGGGCATCGTGGCGACGGCTGCAGAGCAGATCGCGAAGAGCCCGATCTTGGCGAGCGCGAAAGCCGTCGTGAAGCCGAAGCAGAAGCCCAAGACCGGAGGCAAGCCGGGTAACGCGAAGCCCGCCAAACCCGACGCTCAACCCGACGCTCAACCCGACGCTAAACCCGACGAGGCTCCGACGATGGTCGAGCCGCCGTCAGCGGAAGTCGTCGCCGCGCTCCGGACCGCGCTCGCCCGCGCGCAGAAGGAGCAAGACATGGAGCTGATCGGTTCTGTGGTCGACGCCATCGGCGCGCTGGCGCTCAAAGAGCTCGCGCCATCGCTCGAGGAGCTCTGCACCTCGACGTATCCGGTGCCGCGGGATCACGCGAGCGCGGCACTGGGATTGCTGACCGGCAAAAAGCGGACGTGCCCCGCACCCGAAGCGGCAGGACCGCCCCCTCCCGAGCTCGCGCTCATCGCCGGCTCGACGAGGCTCCTTCCACAGACGACTCTGGTGCTCGACACCGACGCAGGAGAGCTTCGGATCGTGCTCGACGCGTCGTTGGCGCCTGTCGCCGTCGCTCGATTCGTCGATCTCGCGAAGTCTGGCTACTACGACAATCAGCTCGTCCACCGCGTCGATCCTTCGTTCGTCGTGCAGCTCGGCTCGCCCCACGGAGACGGCTTCGGCGGTCCCGAGGGCAGGATGCCGCTTCGCTGCGAGACATCGCCGCTACCTTTCGAGACGCTCTCGGTTGGAGTGGCCCTCGCCGGGCGCGACAGCGGCTCGAGCCAGCTCTTCGTCATGCGTGCGCGACATCCGCATCTCGATGGCGCTTACGCGATCGTCGGGAAGGCGTCGGGGCCCTGGGATCTCGTCAGCGAAGGAGACGCCATCCATTCGGTACGCGTCGAGTGAACGCAATGCCGAATCTTTTGCATAGGGGATGCGACAGTATCTTCTCGTCTACCAAGGATCGAAGACGTGCGCGTAGGTGTCTTCGTCGAGGCTCGAGAAGAGCGGAGTGTGCGCTTCGACGCTCGTGAGCCAGCTCAGATCGTCGGGCGTCCATGCTTCGGTGAGCGCAAGCGCGGTGAGCCGCTCGATCCGCGAAGCATGCAGCCGAACCCGCATGTTCGCGTACTCGCTCATGTCTCCCTGTCGCAGCATGAACGCCCAGTCCGAGGACTCGAGGAGCAATAGCTCACGAATCGCTTGGATCCGCGCGCGCCGCCGCTTCTCGCTCGCCAAGGTGTCTCTCACGACCGCGTCGACCTCGAGGACGCGCACCTCTGCATGGTGCACGTGGCGCCAGAGCCTCGCCGTCTCGGAGTGGGTCCACACCGAGCCGAAGCCGCCCTCGCCCCAAGACGACGCGGCCGGCTCCGCGACTCGGATTTCGGGGAAGCGCTCGAGGTAGCGGCTGAGCGAAATCGGGCGGGCCATCTCCTCGGGGGCTGACAGAAGCCCGAGCACTTCGCCGAGAAAGTCGGGGCCTTCGTACCACCAGTGGCCGAAGAGCTCGGCGTCGAACGGAGCGACGACGATGGGCGCGCTCACGCCGGCAGCCTTCGCCTTCGCGAGGCGCTCGGTGACACCCGTGACGAACTCTCGTGCATGCTCTTTGGCTTGGGCGGTGGCGAGGGTCGGGTCGTAAGCGCGCTTCGGCTCCGCGCCGGTGATGGCGTGGAGCTTCAGCCCCGTCATCAAGCGGGTGCCTGCGGGGCCCTTCTCGTCGGCGAGCGTTTCGTCGTCTGCATCGAAGCCTACGTCTCGGTAGAACTCTCGGTACACGGGATGGCCTGGGTAGCCTTCTTCACGAGACCAGATCGCGCGCGTGGCGTTCGGCTCGCGTCCGAAGAACGCGACGCCCGAGTGCGCCAAGATCGGTGCGTACACGTCGAAGGGGGGGCGGGGCCGGGCGAGATCGAGCCCGTGGGTGTCGAGCACGGTGTACTTCGCGCCACAGAGCGCGATGTCGGCCCCGAGCCTGGGATCGTAGGCACATTCGGGGAGCCAGAGACCCGACGGAGCTCGGCGGGTGTGTTGCTCGAAGACGCGGCGACCGAGCCGCAGCTGTGCCCGCACCGTGGCGCCGGTCTTGAGGCCCGGGAGGTACGCGTGGGTCGCCGTCGTGGTGGCCAGCTCGATGTGACCGCTCTCGGCGAGCGAGACGAACGCGCGCGTCAGGTCACCGCTGTGACGCGCGTAGAGCTCGCGCGTCGTGCGCAGCGACGAGCGATAGTGATCGATCGCCTTTTCGTGGCCTTCGAATCGCCCCGACGCCCGAACACGATCGGCGAGCCCAGAGATGCGAGCGATGTGGTCGGTGAAGCGGCGTCGGAGCTCGCGGTCGGCGAACATTTCGAGCAGCGTCGGTGAAACGCTGAGCGTGAGGAGCGGCTCCTCCGGGCTCGGCGCGCGCTCGAGCACGGCGATGAGGCGTAGGTAACATTCCCACGTCGCCTCGAAGAGCCATCGCTCCTCGATCGAGCGCGCGTGCTCCGGGTGGCGCACGTACGGGAGATGGGCATGGAGGACGAAAGCGACGTGCACGGCGATGCCTTACGCGTGCCTGTCGTCGGGGTCGATACCCGTCGTGCGGCGCACCGTCGGCGGCCGGCGACGAGAAGGCCGTGCTTAGCAAGCCGCCGGTTCGTCGGTCAGATCGTCGGCGTTCGATGCGAGAAGTGTCAGGTCTGACCGGCGCAGAGCACTTTCGCGTCGGTCACGCAGGCTCCGTCGATGCATCCGCGGCGCTCGCCTTCGAGGCATTTGACCGGGGCACAATCGTCGGGGTTGCACCCGGCCTTCGAATCGTTGCCACAGCCGGCCGCGAGCAGCACGGCCATCATCGAAGCGAGAAGGAGAGCAGTGAACAAGCGCATCGACATCGGGTTCCTCCGCGGAAGCGGGTCTGATAGTACGCCTCCAGTCACGGACCACTATGAAAGACGCTCCTCGATTGACTCTCGTCGGCAAAGCAAGCGCGGCGCGTCGCGTAGCCCGCTCTCTCGGGGCCACGTGCGCCGCCTTCGCGCTCTTGGCTGGATGTGTCTCCAAGCGCGAGAGCGACCCTTCGCTCGATCGACTGGTCAAACCGGCTCGTCTGGGACCGGCGTCGGCCGTCGCGACGACCGTGCCGGAAATCGTGGCGCTCGGTCCGCTCACGATGACCGCCAACCAGTATCATGCGGTCTTGAAGCGAGCGATCGCGGTCGCCGAGGGGCCCTACCTCCACGTCATCGCGTCGGCGAGCGAGAAGCTCGACTGCGATGGACCTCTTTATCCACCCAAAGCCGAATGGCTGGAGTTCAGGCTCGATTCCGGGCCGCTCGGTGATTTCTACGCCGACGCTCCGACCAACGTGACGATCGACTTCGCGCTCCTCGGAGACACTGCCGAATGGCGCGAGGCGCATCCCGCCGCTGCCCGCGTTCAGATGACTTCGCTCACCGCCGATGTTCCGTCGGTGAAGGTCGAGATGAAGCGCGCGCTGACGAATCCCGAGCCTCGGACCCCGACCATCGTGAACGGCGCGGGCTCCCTCGAGCTCACCGTTTGTCCGAGCGCGCTCGCCCTTCTCGCGACCGCGCACGCACCCACAGTCGAGAGAGGCCCTGCGGTCGCCACGTTCGGCGCCGTGACCTTTTCGCTACGGAGCGCGCTCGCGTTCGTCTACGACGACGGAAAGAACGCGACGGTCGTCACCGGGATCACGCTCTTCGAAGCCGAAGAAGTGAGCTGCGACGCCGCCGCTCGCGCCATTTCTGATCATGGAGGGGGAGTGTCGGGTAGGCAGATTCAGATCGGGCTCGCGCCTCTCGGAGCGGGACGCAAGGCGACGCGCGCTCCAGGCGCCGTCATCGTCGAGGCGCTCGACGTCACGACGGGCGAAGCCTGGTTCGAGCAGCAGTACATCCCCAAGGCCGCTCTTCGGGGATTCGTCCGCATCGATGCCGCCGATCTCACGGAAGACCCTTTGTTCGGCGCTGCCCCGCGCATCAATCCGCCGCCGCCCGCTACCGGCGTCACGGGGACGATTCACGCCGAGAGTCCAGAGGGTCGCGTGAGCGGGACGTTCACCGCTTCGATTTGCAAGCGCGCCTGGTAGTCGAGACCGACTGCTCACGACCGAGCCAGTCGCTCGGCCAATCGATTCCAGTGGCTTCGGTCGAGCCGCTATCCATGTTTGAGCTCGGCGCCCAGATCGACGCCCAGTCGCGCCGAATCGGCTTCGGTCGAGGGCCACTTCGCACGCCGCTCGCCCTTGCGTAGCCGTGAACCGTCGCTCTCGGCGAGCAAGCCGCGGAGCCAGATCTCGTCACCCTCGCGTACGGCGTGGGCCGCGACAGGCATGCGACAGTTGCCGCCGACGGCAGCCATCAGCGCACGCTCCGCTGCGACGCACCTTGCCGTCTCCGCGTGATGCAGGCGCGCCAAGATCTCGGCGACAGAGAGATCACCCTCTCGAATCTCGATGCCCAGAGCCCCTTGTCCGATGGCAGGCAAGCTGAGAGCGGGCGACAACACCTCGGTCGCAGCGCTCTCGAGCCCGAGCCTCCGAAGGCCGGCGAGAGCGAGGACGATGGCGTCGTAAGGTCCCTCTTTCACCTTGCGCAGCCGCGTGTCGACGTTGCCCCGTAGCGGCTCGATCTTGAGATCGGGTCGAGCCATCAAGAGGCACACCGCGCGTCGCAGGCTCGAAGTCCCGACGACGGCGCCGAGCGGCAGATCGGCGAGTGACGCTCCCGACTTCGTGACGAGCGCATCGCGTGGATCTTCTCGTTCGGGGACACAGCTGATGACGAGGCCCGGCGCAAGCTCGGCTGGAACGTCTTTCATCGAGTGGACGGCGAAGTCGGCCCGACGGTCGTAGAGCGCCTCCTCGAGCTCTTTGATGAAAAGACCTTTGCCACCGATGTCTTGGAGCTTGGCTTCTTGGTTCTTGTCGCCCGAGGTGACGATCTGCTCCTCGACGATCTCGATGTCTTTCGCAGAGTCTCTCACTCTTCCAACGAAGGCCCGCGATTGCACGAGCGCGAGCGCCGACCGGCGCGTTGCATAGACGAGCTTCATCGTGCCTTGGCTCCCATCGCCGATCCTCTTCTGCGGCGCAAAGCGCTGCGCAATCGTCGTGTACCACGGTCCGGCTCGAGCCCGTGACCGAGCTTCACTCGCCGTCGTCTTCCGCGCGCGCGCGGCCCTCGTCTTGCCGCACGACGTGCTCACGGGGCGGGGCGCGATCCGAATCATAGGGCTCAGAGCTCAGCGACGGCAGATCGAAGAGGTCGGTCAACGCCTCGACGTAATCGATTCCACGGGGATCGGTCGCGAGCTCTTTGAGCCGGGTCGAGGCTCTGTGGCAGAGCTTGTTCGTCGCCGCGTCGACCATGACGGCCAGTGCTTCGCGGTCGACCGCCGTGAGGTGCTTGAGCTTTCCTGAAAGACTCCGCTCGATCTCGGAGAGGAGCACCGCACGCGTCCGCGCGCGCAAGCCGATGATGGCCGGTGTCATCGTTTGTTCGGCGCGCCAGCCCTCGAAGGCGATCACCTCGGCGTCGACGATCGACTCGGCACGGCCCGCCTCCACGGCGCGTCCGGAAAGGGAGTCGTTGACGATCTGCGAGAGGTCGTCGATGTCGTAGAGGTAAACGCCGTCGAGGTCGTTGACCTTCGGATCGACGTCGCGAGGAACGGCGATGTCGATGAGGAAGATGTTGCGTCCTCTTCGCGCTTTGCGGGCGACGCGCAGCGCCTCTTCGGTGATGACGTGGGTCGGGCTCGACGTCGACGTGATGACGATGTCTGCTTCGATCAAGCAGCGCGGGAGCGAGCCCCAATCGCGAGGCTCGCCGCCGACCTCGCTGGCGAGCCTTTGGGCGCGCTCGCGGCTCCGATTGATGATCGAGAGACGCGCGCCGTCTTTCACGAGCAGCTTGGCTGCGCTCTCGGCCATTTCTCCTGCACCCACGAGGAGGGCGCTTCGGTCTTGGAGATCGCCAAAAATCTGGCACGCGAGCTCGACCGCGACGCTCGACACGCTGACTTGGCCTGCGCCGATCTGCGTCTCGGTGCGGACGCGCTTTCCCACGTGAAGCGCTCGTCGGAGCGCCTTGTTGAGCACCGGACCGACGGCTCGGTGCTCGGTCGCGAGGGCGATGGCTTCTTTCAGCTGCCCGAGGATCTGCGGTTCGCCCACCACGAGCGAGTCGAGCGAGCTCGCGACCCGAAAAAGATGGCGGACGGCGTCGCGTCCCGTTGCTCGCACGAGGTTCTCGGCCACCACCGGACCACCTCGCGCAGCGAGGACTCCGACGATCGCATGCGCGGCTGCGTCGAATCGCCGTGCATCGGCGGGCACGCCACGCGGCAGGGCCGCGTAGACCTCGACTCGGTTGCACGTCGACAAGACGGCCGTCTCACCGATGAGCTCGTGACGGAGCAGCTCTCCGATGAGCACGGGCAATTCTTTCTCGCCGAGCGCGAGCTGCTCGCGTACCTCGATGGCCGCGTTCTTGTGCGAGAAGCCCACGCAGACGAGCATGTCAGCCGCCCTCCCGAGGCCGAGTGGTCGCGGGGCCCGAAGCTCGCGCCACGGGCGTCGGGGCGATCGAGCGTTGGCCAGACCCCTGCTTCGGGGCCGGGGGCTCGGGGCGAGTCAGGTACACCGCCAGGACCGCCATGGTGCAGAAGAGGCCGAGGATCGTGCCGTATGCGGAGCGTCGCCCGCGCCATCCAGCGGCAGCGCGCAGGAGCAAGACGGCGGCGAACGCGAGCCAGGTCGCGTACCCGAAGATGATCCGCATCACTTCGTTCGCCGAGCCGAACTCGAGCTGCCGAGCCCAGAACGTGCCGCTCACGATGCCGACCGTCAGAAAAGGGAACCCCGCGATCAAGAAACGGTGAACCGCGCGATCGAGCGTGTCGAGGGGCGGCAAGTTGCCGATCTTCGCGAGCCGCTTCTGCTTCAGGCGTTTTTCTTGCACCAGATACAGCGTTGCAGCTGCACCGGCGAGTACGAATAGCGCGACGCCCACGAGGTTGACGAGGACGTGGAGCACCATGAAGAGCGGGCCGAGCGATCGGCCGACGTCGTGGTCCCCAGACGGTCTACCGAGGAAGTAGGTTCCGAGGAGAAATGCCAACCCGAGCGGCGCGATGAGGAGCCCGAGGGCGTCGAGGTTCGCTCGCTTCACGCCGTGCGCGTTCACGCGTCCGTAGATCGCGCGAGCCCCCAGGTAGCCGAAGCTCGCCAGGATGGCGGTGATGCTCAGCATGAAATGAACCGAGTCGATGGGGCAGACGTGGGCGACGAAGCTCGCTTCGGTGATGTACCCGAAATGGGCCACCGCCCCAGCCGCGAGCAGCAGCGGCGCGCGCTGCACCACCTTTGGTGGCGGGGCGCTGGCGCTGGCGCGGGAGCGCTGGGTGGGCGAACCGTCTTTGGGAGCGCCGAGCGAAGCCCTCTGCGCCGCACCACTCTGCGCGACGTCGAGAAAGAAGAGAACCGATGCCGCCGCGTAAAGTCCGATGCCCGCGATGAGAGCGACGAACGAAAGCGCAACCATGGGGCCCGGCTGACTGAGGTCGGCGGCGATCGGGGCGAGGAAACTCTGGGCGGGGTTCATCATCACGACGAGCGATGCGCCGACCAGCGTCCGCGCAACGGGAGCTTAGCCCAGCTCGACCGCCGAGGCAGCGAGCACTGCGTAGATAGCATGCCCGCGGTCGTGCACCCGGGGGTGGCGCTCTGCCACGTTCGTCGAATCGGCGTCGCTCGGCTTGCCCCGTCGGGTCGAGGTAGCGATCGTCGGGGGCGGCCTACGAAGCTTGCGCGGCGAACGCGACGAGGAGCTCTTCGTCGGTGGTCATGGCGAGCTGGTGAGCGATGTCGGGCCGCGCCTGCCGGTGCTCGGAGAACGACCCGCTGGGTGCGCCGACGAACCCGGGGCTGATATCGTAGGCGTTGTCACCGATGATCATCGAGCCCTCGAGGATTTCGGCGCCGAGCTCGGCCAAGAAGGCTTTCGACTTCACTTTGCCGACCAGCTCGTTCGGATCACCTGTCTCGGTCACTTCGCGAAGAATGCGGACGGCTTCGACGATTCGATATTTTCGGCCCTCGGGCAGCAGCGTCAGCTCGTCGGCCGTCATCTCGACCTGGTCGTTGGCGACCCACTCGTCGAGCGCCGCCTGCGGAAAGAAGATTCGATTGCGCATTCGGCTCAGCCGTCTTTCGGGGGCGGCGCAGGAGGAGTGGAGATGCGGGCCTCGCCAGCGGTGAGCCTTCGCTCGCGAATGCGGCTCGGTAGGCGCCACAGCGTCTCGAAGATCCCCATCAAGACGTAGAATCCAAGCAGCCAAACCAACACAAACGCCGGCTTCATCTGGGTCGAGATGATGGCGCTCGACCCGACCGCGAACGCGACGAAGAGCGCCGTTCGCAGGTTGAGCTTCACGTCCTTGAAGGAGCGGAACTCGACGTTCGACACCATCAAGAAGCTCAATACTGCGGTCACGCCCAGAATGGCGAACACGTACTCGGGCCGCCCGATGACGCCCGAAACCGCGTGGTTCGCGACGATGATCGACACGAGAATGCCTGCGGCTCCTGGCGTCGGAAGCCCCAAGAAATACTTGGAAGGCTTCGAAGGTTTTCCTTCGCTCCCCATCGTGAGGACGTTGAACCGGGCGAGCCGAATCGCGGCGCATGCGCAGAAGGCGAACGATACCGCGAGCCCCAGGAGGCCGAGACGCTTCAACGACCATTCGTAAACGAGCATCGCCGGGGCGACGCCGAACGAGACGATGTCTGCGAGCGAATCGATCTGAAGGCCAAACGCGCTCTGGGTCTTCGTCATGCGGGCCACACGGCCGTCCATCATGTCGAAGAACATCGAGAAGACGATGAGCAGAGCGGCGCGGTGGAAGTCGTCTTCGCCCGATCCGGTCACGCCGTCGGCCTGGGCCGAGAGACGGATGGAATCGAACCCGCAAAAGATCGCCGACATGGTGATCAAATTGGGCAGGATGAAGAGTGTCTTGCGGAGGTTCAGGCGACGGCCCGGCAATCCTGTCGGTCTTTTGAACATCGGGCCTCCGTAGAGTAGGCAGTTTAACCAGCCCCCGACCCCAGCCGCAAGCAAACCAAGACCCTTTCGCTCGGCGGGCTCGGTACCAACCGCTCGAACGATTCCGACAGAAACCCTCGCGGGCTACGGAATGTCTTCGGCCGAGCGAATCAAGGCCTGGGAGGTGACTTCGTAGGGCGGTGCCAAGTCGGGCTTGACCTTGCAGGTCATCGGCCGAAACTCGACGCTCGACACATGGGTTCTTCGCGCCGAAGGCTTCTTTTTCGGATCGACCGCGACTTCGTCGTCGGGACACGCGCAGAGAGGATCGTCGGGCGGGCAGTTGCAGGTGCTAGGCGCGCCCATCGACGCCAGCGCCGAGGGTCGGAACATCCACGCGTGCTCGAGGTCTCCCGAAACCACGACGACGCTTCCTCGCTTCGTCGCCGAGCCGCGGACGCCTGCCACGCAAGGGTCTTTGGGGGTTCCATAAAGGACCGCCCCGTCGCTCAAGAACCAGATCGGCTCGGTCGCGACCAGAGACTTGGAGCTCTGTCCGCCTTCGGTGACTTGGATGGGCTGACGCCCCGAGCGATAGAGGAGCGTCCCGCGGTGCGAGAACGCCGGAGCCACGGTGCGAGGCGTGGTCTTGCGATCTTCGGCGGTGCATGCACGGGGACGGTCACCCAAGTCGCGGAGCGTCGGAATCGCCATTCGCTCTCCGAGGCTTCCGTCGGGCTGAACGATGAACGCCCAGGCTTCCGACGCATCCTGATCGACGTTGGTGCTCAGCGCGCTCACTCCATTTTGCGCTCCCAGGTAGACCCAATCCCAGTCGGAGTTGCCTTGTGCGTACGTCACGGCTTCTGCGACGTAGGCTGATGCGCCTCGAGGTTTGTGCGCGATCGCGAAGATGTTGGCGGTGGGGGAGCGATCGACGAATCCGACAGCGAAGATCTGCCCGTCGACCAGCGCGGCATCGGAGGTCACCGGGCCAGAGAGCCCGAGCGAAGCCCAGTCTGGATAGTCGAAGACCGTCGTCTTGCCCCCGTTGTCGACGAACAGGCTCTTCGGAGCGAGACCGGCTCGAAAGACCACGCCTGGTCCGGTGACCGTGAGAAGGGCGGGGGTCAACGCGTTTCCCGATGCCAGAGCCGGCGTCCATGTTCCCGCATCGCGCACGGTGCGTTTGCCGAACGTGCCGGTGTAGAAGTTGACCCAGCCGATCTCCAAACCGTCGATGGCCTTGCCGACGTCGAAGCGGCCTTTGACCTCGGGAACGATCGCTTTCGCAGCGACGAAGCCTTCGGCTTGAGGTTTGGCGAGCGTGACGAGCCGCCCCTTCAGGCCCAAATTCCCGCTGAGGATGGCGTGGGTCTGGACTTGGGAGGGGTCTTGCGTCTTTTCGGGGAGACTCGCGCTGGTCACGTCGATCTCTCCCGACTCGGGCTCTCGCGTCATCACGGCCCACGCGCTGTTGCCGCGCATCATGTCGGTGAGACGCGGGTAGATCGACGGGCCGGCGCTGAGGTTTCTCACCGGGGTCCAAGGTGTCTTCGCGGTCAGCTCGCAGGCGAGCGCTGGTCTCAGCTTGGCGTCGAGCGGAGGGGGAAAGTCTTCGGCCATGTTGAGGGGTGTCTCGGTCTGGCCGTCCCAACCGATGCGCGCGAGCGTGTCGCCCAGCAGACAACCCCCGGCCTCACACGCGATCAGCGTGTCTCCGTTGAAGTAGTTTCCGACCGCCGCGGTGGTCGAGATCTCGTTGAAGCTCTGACCGCCGTCGCTCGATTCCCACGCGCGTATGACGCCGTCGGTCGCGCCGTAGCCAATCGACACGACGCGCCGACCCCACCCTCCGAGTGAAGCGCCTTGTTCAGGGGCGCCGCTCACCGTAGCGACGCGACCGTCGGAATCGGCCGTGACCCACGCGAAGCCTCCCGATGAATCGCACGCGAGCCCGAGCGTTCCAGAATCGTCGACCGTCAGGCGTGTGCCGTCTCCCGAGAAATCGAGGTTTCCGTAGTAGTTCCCGGTCGTCTCGGCGTTCGGATCGTCGCTCGGTGCGCCCGACTGCGAAGGCGCCTCGAGCGCGCGCGCCTCGTACGAACGCCCGCCGTCGGTCGAGACGTAGATCGCGGGTCGGTCGTCTTTCTTGCGTCGTCCGAGGAAGTAGAGCTTGCCCTCTGGACCAATGACCGGCGCGAACGCGTTGCCTTGGAGCTGCACGGCGTTGCCTTGGACGAAGCTCGCGCGGAGCTCGCCGTCGGCGGGTGCCTTTGGCTTTTCGCCGGCTGCCGACTTCTTCATCGGCTTCGCGGCACCGGGGCTCTTCGCCGTCTGGGGAGTAGCTGACGTGACTTTCGCGGTTTCGACTTTTCCGAACATCGGTCCGCGCGGATGACAGCCTTCGATGGCAGAGTGCTCGTCTTTGGGACGGCGCCGCGGCTCACCGACCCTGCACACGTTGGTCACCATGAGAGAGCCCTCGGGCCCGACGGCCATGGCGATCTCGGAGAAGCTCGGCGTGACGAGGTCTGCGACAGGATCGAATCGATCGCCACCGTCGAGCGAGGCGAGCAGCGACACACCTATGTCGCTTCCCGATTCGACCGCGTGTGAGCACGCGATGACGACGGCTCTACCGTGGGCGGCGAGTCTCATCTCGGCGCAATCGGCGAAGGCCCCGCCCTTGCGGCTCCGAAGCGGGTTGATCTCGAGCGGTCCGACCAGCGGGCCACGGGCGAGCACGTAGGTCGAGCTGTCGCTCTCCTCTTTGGCGGCGCCACCATTGGGGTAGCGAAGATCGTAGTAGCGGTCGCCGGTGACCTGCGCGCGGCCCTCACGAATGGCACCCGTCGTCGGTGAGGGAGACGGCTCGATGCTGGCTCCGCTAGCACCGCTCTGGGTGAGCGACTCGGTCGACCTCGCGAAGTGCCCGTCGTCTTCCCAGACGAGTGAGCCCATGACTCCTTCGATGGCGAGCTCGCCCTTCTTCGATCGCGTGACGTTCAGGGCGCCGATGCGGGCAGGTCTCGGCGATCCTGCTGCCGACGCCATGCCGTACGTCTTTCCCCCATCGGTCGACGAGTAGACCGTCTCGGGTACGCCGACGGCGAGCACACGATCGTGTTCGTCGACGCCCAATGTGAAGAGCCTCGAGCCAGCCGGCTGCGAGGCGCGCTTCCACGATCCGCTTTGCCCGGAGCCGCCTTCGCTCGCGAAGTAATAGGCGTTTCCCGCTTCGTCGACGCCGACGATCGCGCTCTTGCTCGCGGCGACCTGATGCAGCGGCTGAGGGGCTTTCGTGTAGCGAAGGAACGCACCAAGCGGCTCAGTCGCCACGTACACCGTGCCGCTCTGCGCGATGAAGTCGTATTCGTGGTCTGCCTCGCGGACACCGACGAGCGCCTCGTAGACCGGGCTCGAGCTCGCTGTGGCGACACCCTTGCACGGTGTCGAAGGCGTTCCTCTCACGAGCCATCGGTCGCCCGAATCGGTGAGCACGATGCAGCGGTGGTCGGTGATTTCCAGGCTCGCCGTCGGTTGTCCGGGCTCTCTCGGGAAATACGCCCACCGTGCCGGAGAGAGAAACGCGGGCGTTGCTTCTTCTTGCGCCGCGGGGCGGGGAGGTGCGGTCACGATCGCCGGGGCGCTGCATCCGGCGAGGAGCGCGCAGATCGCAGTGAGCCTACGCGGGCTGGTCTTCGGCAGGGCTCGGGTCTGGACGCGACGGCTCACGGGTCTTCGACCCATCGCGCTACGTAAAGCTGCCGCGCCGAAGGCGAGCGATGGTCGCGACGGGAGACGAACGCGACGTGTCGACCGTCGTTCGAGAAGGCTGGAGCCTCGCTGCCTCCGTCGGCGAAAGTGAGGCGGGTGGACCGGGCAGGCGCGCCTGGGCCGAAGCGTTCATCGAGATCGACCACGTAGATTTGAAACGCCGAGTCGTCGCGATCGGAGGCGAAGGCCAACCGATGCGAATCCGGAAGGAACGCAGGCGTTCGAATCGATTCTGCGTCGGCGCTCAAAGCTTCGACCGAGCGCGCTAGCGTGTCGGTGCCCGCGACGCGCGCCGTCATCAGGGTGGCTTGGGAAGTCTTCTTGGCGATCCACGCGAGCCGCGTTCGGTCTGGTGACGAGACGGGAGTCGACTCGGTGTGGACGGCATCGGAGAGCCAGCGGAGCGCCGGAGTCGATGGTGTCATCCCCGCTTGGACGAACAGATCGCGGCTCTGTCCTTCGGTTCTGACGAAGAAGATGGCCGAGCCGTCGGCGACGACCGCAGGATCGCTCGCGTCGGCGCCAACGATTTCGCGAACGTCACCGCCGGCGGAATCGGTGCTCACGACACGTCGCCTGCTCCCTTCTTCTTCTGCGAAGAGCACGCGTCGGTCATCGGGAGAGGCGAAGCTGGGCCAAGACGAGTCCACCGAGGGTTGGGACGCGCGGCTGGTCTCGCCTGTTCCCAGATCGATGACGTAGACCTGCGAATGAGCGTCGTCGCCTTTCTTCGCCTCCACGACAAGCTTGCGGCCGTCGGGCGACCATGCCGCTCGCGCGACGTCTTCGTCGGTCGTCAGAAGCCGAAGCTCGGTCAGGTGCGTCTCGCGCGGATCACCGCTCTTCGAGATGCCCGCGCGGATCGCGAACGGAAGCCACTCCGGTTCGGCCTTCGTGACCACGTGCGGAATCTGCCCCATCGGTTTCGCGCGCTCGCGAACGGCCGCTCCACACGCGTCGACCACGAGCAGAGAAACCACCGCCAACAGACCCGATGCGCAGCGTCGCACACCCGGACTCTATCACCGCGCCGCCGGGACGGGTCGAGCGGGTTCGGTCGTGCCGTCTTCTTTCGGCCGCCAAGGAGTCACTCGACGAGAGCCCATCGATGCCGAAGAGAGACCGGGCCTCGAGAGACAGCTCCGAGGGGCGAGCGGCGCAGGCCCTCTGTCGCAACGAAGCGATCAATGGTCACGCGGCGACGAGTCATTCACGAATCTTGAGCGCAGCGCACGTGCGAGCAACCAGAACGGGCGGCTTGTCGAGATGGAACCGACGCCGCTGTTGAAAGATTCGCAGGTAGTAGGCGCACGCTTCGTCGGCCGGCCACGTCACGCTCGCCGAAGGCTCGTCGGCGATTCGGGCGAGCATCTCTCTCGCGTTGTAGCTGAGATGAGACTCCGCCGCCGTCGCGCGCACGAGCTCCCAGACGCTCTTCTGATCGAACGACCGAACCTTGAACCCCGAGGCCGCGAAACCGAGCGCGATCCACGCGGTGCGCGGGCTCTTCTGGAGCTTCTTCCAGAGGTCTTCGTAGCGCTTTTGCGCCTCTCGGTGTGGCGCGGTCGCGGCATCGTCGGTCCACGCGTCTCCGAAGCGATGATTCGTGATCAGCGCGAGGCTCTCCGCTGCCGCCGCCCGCAGCGACGCGTCGGGCGAGACAAGGAGGGCCACGAGCCCGGGGACGGGCTCGAGTCGATCGGCTCGACCTGCGACGGCGACCGCGTACGCACGCACCGAGCACCCACGCTGCTCGAGGGGCATCGCGAGGCATTCTCCGTCGAGCAGATCGACCGCGAGCCGAACGTCGATTGGATGGAGAGCCCCTCTAGCCGACGACGTGACTTCTTCGGCTTCAGGCTCGGCGGTTTCGATCGCTCTCTCCAGTATCTCGCCGCCACGAGCCCCCCCGAGCACCGCTGCCGCGAGGACGATTCTCTCCCGCACCGCCGGATCGGTCTCCATCGCGAACCGCCTCGCCAGGCCCGCCGCGTTTTCTTCGTGCCCGAGTCGCGCGATCGCGGTCACCACCGCGTGCCGAACGTTTGGCGAAGGATCGTCGGAAAGCTTCGTGATGAGCGAGAGCTTCTCGGTCTCATCGAGCAGCGCGAGGCGCAGCACGGCGCGCGCCCGGAGGCTCGGATCTTCGGCCCCCAACGCTGCGACGGCCTCCCGGACTTTCTCGCTCCTCGCTTGTACGCGCGCGGCGACGAGAGGCCGCTCCGTTCCGGTGTCGACGCACCCCGCGGATAGATCGATCGCGCTGCAATAGATCCGTACGTGCAGATGATCGTCATGTGGCGCGGCTCCGGCGGGCTGTCGAAGCACGTTGGCGACTCGCTCGCACACCGACGGCTTCGCACCGTGGTCTCGTCCCCACGTCAAAAGCTTCTTTCGCAGGGGATCGCTCAAGAATATGTACTCGACATCGGAGCCCTCGTCGGTCACGAGCGCGCGCACCGTGATCCACGTTCGCTTCGCGTCGAGCTGCACCGACCGGTCTTTCGAGAATCCGTCTTTGCCGAGCGCGACCAGACCGGGCGGATCGATCGGGTTGTTCGCGGCATCGAGATAGCTGAGGGCGACGTCGGCGTCGCGTCCGGCGTTGTGGCTCACGCTGAAGGGAATGTCTCCACCTCCCCGCTTTCCGATGTTGCCGATCCAGAGCTTCGTCGACGTCTCGTCGTGCAGCGACTTGCCTGCGTCTTGAAGAAGATTCACCAGCTCTTCGGTTCCGTACTTGAGATCGCGCTCGCGTTGTTTCGGAAGAATCCCGATGGAGTCGCTCTCCACGAGCTCTTTGGCGTGGACTACGCGACCCGACGACGTGTCTCCCACCGAGAGAGCGCGGTCGCTCGGCTCTGCGTCGAGGTACGGAAAAACGGGCTCGCGAACGCTCGGCGGCTTCGGCGGCACGGCGTCTGTCTCCGGAGGGGTGGCGATCGTGATGAGACCTGCCTTCACGAGGTCGAACGGTCGACGCGAGCTTCCTCGGCAAGCGCCGAGCAGCGAGAGCCCGCAAAACCAAAGGATCAGGCCGCGGCCCCTCGACGAAGCGAGACGTCGCCCTTCGCGTCCCCGAGCCCGTTCGAACGAGGGAATCACGATGTTCGCTCCTGCTCCGAGCGCACGAAGACCTCCGACCGAGAGGCGTAGCTTTCCTTCACGTACGAGGCAAACATCGCGCGGTTCACGACAGGAACGATCGCCGACGAACGCTGCGAAGGGCCGGATGCTTCCACGTCCGAGACCGCCACGTCGGGTCGTCGTTTGCGCTCCCGCGACACTCGAACTACGTCGGAGCGATGTCCGAAGCTTCTCGTCGCCGGATCATCGTCGCCGGAGCCACAGGGCTCGTCGGCGCCGAGCTCGTAACGCTCCTCGCCAAGCGCGACGACGTCGACGCGATTGCCCTCGTGCGAACGCCCAAGCCGAAACGTTTTCCCGAGCAAGTCCAGGAGGTCGTCTTCGACTACGAAAGCGACGAGAGCTACGCAACGTTGACGAGTGATCGACCCGACGTTCTCTTCTGTTGCCTCGGGACTACCCGCGGGAAAGCTGGGTCCGATGACGCCTTCCGCCGAGTCGATCGTGACTATCCGTTGAGGCTGCTCGATGCCGTGAAGTCGGTTGAGCCGGGGCCTGTCTTCGCGCTGGTCTCCTCGGTCGGCGCCGATTCTCCGCGTGGGCTCTACCTCACGACGAAAGCCGAGGTCGAGTCGAGCGTGACGTCTTCGGGGCTGCCTTACGTCATCGTTCGACCTTCGTTCTTGACTGGCGATCGCGCCGAGCTCCGTGTCGGCGAACGGATCGGTCTCGCGACGGTGGCCCCCGTCCTTTCTGGCCTCGGGTCCCTCTTCGAAGGGCTCAAGCGGTACAGCCCGATTTCTGCACGCGAGGTGGCCCGCGCCCTCGTTCACCTGGCGCTCGAGCGCGAACGTGGGCCGCACATCGTCGAGGGCGAGGCACTCTTCGCGGCCGCGAAGCGCTGAACGGCGATCTAGCGCCGAGAGCTCGCTCCGACGCTCGTCAACGTCGATGCCCCCGAGCCGCTCGCGATGCTCCGGGCGAATGCTTAGCGCTCGACGAATCTGATCGGCCGTGCGGCCAACAGATGCGCGCGCATCCCGACGCTCGAGAACGCCACGAGTTCCCCCAACCATTCGGGCCAGAGGTGGGGCTCGCTGTTCGCGTCTCTCGTCCTCGTTTTCGCCGTCTTCTGCGCAGTCGCGAGCAGGAAGCGCGTCGATCCTGAAAAGAACCTCACACCGGGGACAGGCAAACAGATCGGGGTCTGCTCTCGGTCGGCTGATCGCGATCGCGGATTTCGGCCGTCGCACCTCGTCATCGACGCCGGAGCTCGGCTCGGTCGTCGTGGAGGCTCGGTCGTCGCAGAGCGGCATGTCAGAGCTGGGAGCTCTTCGGGTCGATCTTCGGTGAGCGGGTGACGGGGACCTTCTCGCGACCATCGCCGCCGCGTTCTTGCGACAGCGCGGGCTCGTCGGTTCGCGTTGCTCGAGGCTCGGCCTCGACGGTCGAGCCCGCTTCGGCGTCGAACACCCATGGACCTCGCCGCGTCGGCGCTTCGAGGGCGGTAGCGAGCTCCTCGACGTATCGGTCGCGTGGCCAGAGGACGGCCCCGAAGCGCGCGAGGTGCTCGGTGTGAACCTGACAATCCAAGAGCTCCATCCCCCATCGAACGAATTGCCTCACCAGCGTGACGAACGCGACCTTCGACGCGTCGGGGGCCTCGGCAAACATCGACTCGCCGAAGAATGCGCCACCGAGCGAGACGCCGTAGAGCCCGCCCACCAGCTTGCCACCTTCGTAAGCCTCGACCGAGTGCGCGAGCCCCAGATCGAAGAGGCGCTCGTAGGCGTCGAGCATCTCAGCCGTGATCCACGTGCCTTGCTGGCCCGGGCGTCGCGTCGCTCCGCAGCGTCGCATGACTTCGCGAAACTGCAGGTCGAGCTTGATCTCGTAGCGTTTGCGACGAATCTGCTTATCGATACTCTTATGTACGTGAATCTGAGAAGCGTTGAGCACGAAGCGCGGGTTCGGGCTGTGCCACAAGATCGGCAAGCCTTCGTCGTACCAGGGGAAGATCCCGCTCGCGTAGGCGAGAAGCAGTCGTTCGGGACGAAGGTCGCCTCCGACGGCGAGCAGTCCGCTCGGCTCGGTCTTTTCTACCGGGGGAAAGACGATGCGATCGTCGAGGCGATAAACGGGCACGGCCCTCGAGTTCTATCACGTGACCCCGAGTCGCTCCATTCCCAGCTGGAGGTTCTACGCGGCGAACGTCTCGCGCCCGAGGCCGCTCGTCGATCCATCGGGGACCAGCGCTTCGGTCAGGCAGCGTCGGCCGCGGTCGACCTTCGGCCAAGACACATCGAGCCGCGCGTTCGAGTGCCCGTGGATGCCGCTCGGAACGGGTGTGAAAGGCGATCCGTCATCACGGACGTAGAGCACGCGGTCGCGTTGTCCAACGAGGAGGTTGAACGACGCGTGTTTCCGCGCTTCTTCGGCGGCTCTCTCCGCGTCGTCCTCGAAGCTACCTCTCCCGGTGAGAAGCTTCGCGACGAGCAGACCTCGTGAGCGACCTTCGCGTCGCGCACCGGGAGCGCAAACGTTCATGACGGCGGCGAATCGTCCATGACGCGTGACACTGAGCCACGTGCCGAAAACGAGGCCGTCGCGTCCGCCGAGAACATCGGGCGCGTCGCTCCAAAATCCGGCTTGTCGTGCGCCTCGCGTGGAGCTCGTCGCGATTCGCCATCAGAACGAGGGAGTGCTCGGGCTGCACACCGTTGGCCAGCCAGATCAAACATGGCGCCGTCGTTTTTGGGTCCTTTCGACCCACGCTCGATCCAGCGCATTCGGCATCGAAGGCGCGCATTGCGGGGCTGACGAGACCGGGCGAGACTCCGCCCGTGTCTTCTTCCAGTGACGCCGCCATTCTCTCGCCCCGGTTCTTGGAGGCCGTGATGACGCTCGTCGCTCATCCCATCTTCGTCAAAGACCGCGGCCACCGTTGGATCTGGGTCAACGACGCGTTCTGCGTTCTCGTCGCCGCACCTCGGGACGCGCTCATCGGAAAGACCGACCACGACTTTTTTCCGAAAGACCAAGCAGACTTCTTTCATCGCAAAGATCGTGAGGTCTTCGAGACGGGAAAGACCGTGACGGTCGAAGAAGAGCCCATCACCGACACCGCGCACCGAACGCACATTCTCAAGACGACCAAAGTGCCGCTCACTCAAGACGACGGAACCGTCTCGCACATCGCCGGGATCATCCACGACATCACGCACCAAAAGACCGCCGAAGAAGGCCTCCGTGCTGCGAACGAGGAGCTCGAGCGTCGCGTCGATGAACGCGCGCGCGCGCTTCGTGAGGCCCAGTATGCGCTGCTCCGCAAAGAGCGCCTCGTGGTGCTCGGTCAGCTCTCGGGCGGGCTCGCGCATCAGATTCGAAACCCCCTCTCGGCGATCAGCAACGCGGCGTCGGTCTTGAAGCGGAAGCTCGCCGAGCTCGACGATGCCGACGCGCAGCAAGCGCTCGAGATCATCAGCGAAGAGGTCTGGGAGGCGAACCGGATCATCACCGACCTCCTCGACTTCGCGCGTGTACGTCCGCCGAGCTGTGCCAACGTCAGCGTCGTCGGTCTCGTCGAGCAGGCGCTCACTGCCGCCCGTCCTGACGCGAACGTCATCGTGACGAGGCAAATCCCCTCGATGCTTTCTGCGTGGGTCGACGAACGTCAGACTCGCGACGCCCTCGGAAACGTCATCCGCAACGCGCTGGAGGCGATGGATGAAGGAGGCACGCTCACGATCCGCGCGAGCGCGGTCCCTCCGAACGCGCGAATCGCCGTCGAAGACACGGGCCCAGGGCTCAGCAAAGAGTCACTCGTTCATCTCTTCGAGCCACTCGTCACCAGCAAGGCGCTCGGTCTCGGCCTCGGATTGCCCACGGCGAAGGCGTTAATCGAGAACCAAGGCGGCGAAATCCGCTACGTCACTCCGGAGGGCGGAGGCGCCGGCTTCGAGATCCTGATTCCGCTCGCCGAGCCGACCGGGATTTAGCTTCCGATTCGTGCGGCGCACGCTCCAATGCGAGCGCTCACGTTTCCCACCGCGCCAGACTACTCATCGCCCGATCGGATCGAACGCGCCCTCGTTGCTGACCAGGTGCGCGAGATCGGGAGCGCGCAACACGTCGAAGATGCTTCGGGGAGCCCCTGCGACTTCCATCTCGTCCGAAACCAACCGAACGCCGTGTGAGAAATCGACGTACTTGTCCGAGTGAAGCAGGCTGAGCGGTTGGATGACGGTCCCGTCCTCGTGGAACCATCCGTAGATGACGAGGTGGCCTGGCTTTTCGGCTTCGCGCGCGGAGATGACGAGGTCTTTCTTTGGGCCGGCGACCAGCGCCGACGCTGCACACCCCTCGGCGGCGCGCCGCTTCTCGATTTCTCGGTTGTGAACTGCGTAGAGCTGAGTCGTGGCCATGACCGCGCTCGCCCCGTGCGCAGGTGACGTGAGCTTGCAGGTCGAGGCCGCGTAGATCTCGTCGACGAGGTGTGCGGTCGGCAAGAGGCATTTGAGCGCTCGAGCGATTTCGTGCGCGGTCGTCTTCGCCATCGGCGTGCGAATGAAATCGTCGTCGCCTCCGATGGCGAGGTAGTCGGGCGTCACCCACACGGCTCCGACGACCGCCCCGCGGTCACGGCCCGCGATCGGAACACGCGCCATGCGTCGTAAGAAGCTCGGGACGTTTCCCGACATGATCTCGCGCAGAATCGCGCTCTCGCGCTCGGCCGGACCGAGCTTCTCGCAGCTTGCCGCGAACTCGCTGCCCATCGGCGCACCGACGGGTCGAGGTGGGAGCGACAGAAGATGAGGCTCAGCCGCGGGGCTCGCTGTGGCTTGCGGAGCCGCGGTCGGAGGCGCGTGGCTCGAGCACGCGACGACGATGCTCCCACCGAGCGTCGTCATGAACGCTCTCCGCCCGATTGGCCTCTGACTCGGAGCCACTTCGAAGAGGGTAGCGCGCCGAGCGCTCGCGAGGGTCGCCCGTGCGCACTTCGCCGGAAATCGGACCCGAAAAAAGGAAAGGCCGATCCCTTTCGGAATCGGCCTTCGTCTTCACGCCCCAGCGGTCGAGACTCGCGGAGAGCGCCTAGCGTCGTCGATCAGAAGTGATCGTGGCCGGCATGACCGCCGCCCGCGCTCTTCTCGTCGGCGTTCTTGGGACGCTCTGCGACCATCGCTTCGGTCGTGAGCATGAGGCTCGCGACGCTGGCGGCGTTCTGCAGTGCCGAGCGAACGACCTTCACCGGGTCGATGACGCCCATCTCGATGAGGTCGCCGTACTCGCCGGTGGCGGCGTTGTAACCGAACGATCCCTTACCGTCGCGGACCTTCTGGACCACGATGGAGCCTTCTTCGCCGGCGTTGGCGACGATCTGGCGGAGGGGTTCCTCGATCGAGCGGCGAATGATGTTCACGCCGAACACCTGCTCGTCGTGGACCTTGAGCTTCTCGAGCGCCTTCTGAGCGCGGATGAGCGCGACGCCGCCGCCGGGGACGATGCCTTCCTCGACAGCTGCGCGGGTCGCATGGAGAGCGTCTTCCACGCGAGCCTTCTTCTCCTTCATCTCGGTCTCGGTGGCAGCGCCGACCTTGACGACCGCGACGCCGCCCGCGAGCTTGGCAAGACGCTCCTGGAGCTTCTCCTTGTCGTAGTCGCTGGTGGTGCTCTCGATCTGGGCGCGGATCTCGGCGGTGCGCGCCTTGATCTTGTCTTTCTTGCCGGCGCCGTTGACGATCGTCGTGTTGCCCTTGTCGATGATGATCGTCTTGGCTCGTCCGAGATCGCTGATGGTGACGTTCTCGAGCTTGAGCCCGAGCTCCTCGGAGATGACCTGACCGTCGCAAAGGATCGCGATGTCTTTGAGCATCTCCTTGCGGCGATCACCGAAGCCGGGGGCTTTCACTGCGGCGCAGTGGAGGGTGCCACGGAGCTTGTTGACGACGAGCGTGGCGAGAGCCTCGCCCTCGACGTCTTCGGCGATGATGAGGAGCTGCTTCTGAGCCTTGGCGATCGCTTCGAGGACCGGGAGAAGGTCCTTCATGTTGCTGATCTTGCGCTCTGCGATGAGGATGTACGCATCCTCCATGTTGCACTTCATCGATTCGGGTTCGGTCACGAAGTACGGCGACAGGTAGCCGCGATCGAACTGCATGCCCTCGACAACCTCGAGCGTCGTGTCGGCGCTCTTCGCCTCCTCGACGGTGATGACGCCTTCCTTGCCGACCTTCTCCATCGCGTCAGCGAGGAGCTTGCCGATCTCTTGATCGCCGTTGGCGCTGATGGTGCCGACCTGAGCGATCTCCTTCGAGTCCTTGGTGCTCTTGGCGATTTCCTTCAGGTGCTCGACCACGGCCTCGACGGCCTTGTCGATGCCACGCTTGATCTCCATCGGGTTGTGGCCCGCGGCGACGAGCTTGGAGCCCTCGCGGTAGATCGCCTGCGCGAGGACGGTCGCGGTGGTGGTTCCGTCGCCGGCCAGGTCGCTCGTCTTCGAGGCGACTTCGCGCACCATCTGGGCGCCCATGTTCTCGAAGCGGTTCTCGAGCTCGATTTCCTTGGCGACAGTCACGCCGTCTTTGGTGACGGTAGGCGAGCCGAAGCTCTTCTCGATGACGACGTTGCGACCCTTGGGTCCGAGGGTGACCTTGACCGCATCGGCGAGGGCGTTGACGCCCGAGAGGATGAGGTTGCGGGCGGCTTCGTTGTAGATGATCTCTTTGGCTGCCATGGTGATTCTCCTTAGATTCTCTTGTAACTAGCGCCCAGTCTCACTTCTCGATGACGCCGAGGATGTCGTCTTCGCGGAGGATGAGAGCCTCCTCGCCGTCGATCTTCACCTCGGTGCCGGAGTACTTGCCGAAGAGGACCTTGTCGCCCTCCTTGACGTCGAGCTTTCGCACGGTGCCGTCTTCGAGCACCTTGCCGTTGCCGACCGCCAAGATAAGACCCTCGATCGGCTTCTCTTTGGCCGAGTCGGGGATGATGATCCCGCCCTTGGTCTTCTCTTCTTCCTTCATGCGGCGAACGATGACGCGGTCCTGAAGCGGTCTGATTTTCATGTGCTCTTCCTCCGGTTTGTTTCGGAAACTGTTCGGTTGCCGGCCTCTCCGGAGGATTCTCCGAGGAAAAACCGGCGACCTTGGCGTCGAGTCGAGAGGGAAGCCCGAGGGACCCGGTGCCGCTGGCGACTTGGACCCTGCATGGTGGTGGGGCCGCGATGCGCGCCCTCTACGAATGGGAGGCTAACCCCCTGGAACTCCACCGCTAACGCTGATTGTTGGCACTCACTTTTGGTGAGTGCTAGCGGGTTGCCGCGTACATTAGCCACCTCGGGCGGGGTGTCAAGCGGCGCTGGGTCCTCATTTCGGCGCAATTGTCCCCAGGCACCTCCCTGAGACGAGTTGGCACTCACTCTGCTCGGTGGCCAGCCGAGCTTCCGTAAGTAGCTAGGTTTCCAGCTCAATCGCCTATCCGAAAAGAGGCGATGATCCGTACACCTGCTAGGTAAAAGGTATGTTTGGCGCCTTCCTGGCCGCCGGCCAGTAGAGCGCCCGACACCTTGCCTTCCCCGCGGAGGTGACCCGTGTCTGAGCCTACGATCTCCATCGCCCCGAGCATCGGTCTGTACTTTCAAGGTCCCGTCAGCGAGTCGATTCGAGCTCGCGACGTCGAAGCTTCCCCCGCAGCGGAGACCTACCTCCTCCAACTGCTCGAAGACTTCGGTAAGCCGAAAGAAGATGCTGGGTCGACGCTGAAGAAACCCGTGACCTTCCTCCTGCAGGAAGCCATGGAGGCCACAGGCTCCGAACGTTTCAAGCGCCTCCAGAGCCTTGGCGACGGCGTTCTCTACGGAGTCGGCTTCTTCGGCGGCAGCATGAAGTGCGCCGACAAGAGCTACTTCGTCCACGTCGGCTCTCAGGCTTACGGCCACGCAGCTGCGATGCTCCGCACCGGCGGGCAACCCATCGGACCCCATGTGTTGGCCGAGCTCGCGAAGAAGTTCGCAGGCTTCGTCGCCGTGCTGACCGACGTCGCCGACTGGGTCATGGCGCAGAGCGCGCGTGGCCAAGAAGGTCTCGTCAAGATCTACGAGCGGTGGCTGAAGACCCACTCGCACGTGCTCTCGAGCGAGCTCGCCGGACGAGGCATCGTCGCGGCGCGCGGCGCGGGTGGCGTGAACTGATGGCGAAACGACCACGCCGAGCCTCGGGCCCGCGCGCGGTCGGTCGTGATTTGAACGAGGGCCG
>JAYUUB010000153.1:0-11837 GCA_043755175.1 Polyangiaceae bacterium
ATTCTGGCGACCGTCGCTGGCATCGGGCTTGCGATGAACGACCTTCGATGACCCGTCTGTCGACCCTCTACCCCGGCGTGACGCTCGTTTTGGCGGTGAGCCTCGCCGCGCTGGGCGGCTGCACCGCTTCGCTGCCGCCTTCGCGGTTTACGTCGAGCACAGGGGGCGGGCCCACGAAACCCGCACCGCCCGACGCCTCGCTCAATCGAATCTTCGCCGCGGCCTGGGAGAAGGGCGGACTCACGAAGAGCCCGACCGTCGACGATGCCACGTACTTGCGACGCGTGAGCCTCGATCTGGTCGGACGCATTCCGACGAGCTCCGAGGTCCGCGCCTTCCTCGCCGACGAGACGCCGTCGAAGCGAGCGCAGCTCGTCGATCGGCTCCTCGCGAGCCCCGAGCATTCGGCGCACTTGGCTCGGGTCTGGGACGCCATCTCGATGGGGCCGCGAACGAAGGCTCAGAACGTCGATCGGGGCGCGTTCGAGCGCTGGCTCGAGCTTCGTTTCTCCGAGAAGGCCCCTTGGGATCGGATGGTGAGCGAGCTCGTCTCTGCCACCGGCAAGAACAGCCTGGGTGGACCGCGGGGACCCGACGCATTCGACGGCGGCGTCGAGCGCGCCAAAGAAGAGCGAACCGCCGGCGTGAACGCTGCGGTGAACTTCGTGCTCCGACGTGCCGGTCAGCCGCAGGACCTCGCGGGCGATGTGTCGCGTGTCTTTCTCGGCGTTCAGATTCAGTGCGCGCAATGCCACGACCACAAGACCGAGAAGTGGAAGCAGACGGATTTTCAAAGCTTCGCCGCGGTGTTCACGACCGTGAAACCCCAGCCGATCGATCGTGAAAAAGGGACGATCTCGATCTTCGATCTCGAGAACGTGTCGAAGACGCCCAAACGCATTCTCAAGAAGGGCGGCGACGATCTCGCGAAGATCGCGGCTAGCCCGCCGATGGCGCTCGACGGAACGGATCTTTCGGGTGACGAGGGGCGGCGCGACGCGCTGGCGAAGTGGATGGTGTCGCCTTCGAATCCTTGGTTCGCGCGGGCGATGGTCAATCGTGTTTGGGCCGACCTGCTGGGGGCCGGTTTCGTCGATCCGGTCGACGACTTTCGCGAAAAGAACCCGCCGGTCTTGCCCGAGGCGCTCGACCGACTCGCCGCCGACTTTCGAGAATCGCGATTCGATCTCGACGCGCTCTATCGCGAAATCTGCGCGAGCGAGCCGTACCAGCGGGCGGTCGCCAAGGGCGACACTTCAGCACGCGAAGCGCTCTTCTCGCGCGCCGAGCTCTCTCCGATGTCGAGCGATCAGCTGCTCGATTCGATCTTCGCCGCGACGGAGCTCGATAGGTCGATCGCCCACGTCAAAGACGACGCGGTCGGTCGGACGAAGCTCGCTTTGCGTAGGCGCATGGCGTTCGTCTTCGACGACGACAGCGAATCGAACGCGCAGGGCTACGACGGAACCGTCCAGCAAGCATTGATGATGATGAACGGAACCTTCGCAGGGGCCTCGACCAGCATTCTCCCCGACGATGCGCTCGAATCGATCGTGCGCGACGAGCGCTCCGACGCGTCGCGAATCGAGGAGCTCTATCTGCGGACGCTCAGTCGTCTTCCGACCGGAGACGAGACCGCGCGCTGGGAGAAGTTTTTCGCTGCGCCTCGGGAGTTCGACGTGCGCGGTCCCCCGTCACCCGACGACGGTCGAATCGCAGGGCTCGGAAAAGATCCACTCCAAGGAAAGCGTGTTCGCTCGCGTGCTCACTCCGCGCGTGAGCAAGCCTACGAAGACATGTTCTGGGCGCTCGTCAATTCGAGCGAATTCTTCTTCAGGAGATGACGATGAACGACCACGACCGTGACGGGAAGCTCGGCCGAAGAGGCGCTCTTTCGATGGGGCTCGGTGCGCTCCTCTCTCTCCGATGGCTGCGTGAAGGCGTCGCGTTCGGCGCGCCCCCCGAAGAGCCGGCGCGAGGCCGCACCGAGATCGCTCCTGCGAAGAGCTGCATCGTCCTTTGGATGAATGGCGGGCCGAGCCAGCTCGACACCTTCGATCCGAAGCCCGGCACCGAGGTCGGCGGCCCCTTCAAGGCCATCGCGACGCGGGCGAGCGGCGTGAAGATTTCGGAGCATCTCCCGCATCTCGCTGATCAAGCGCACCACCTCGCCGTCGTTCGAGGAATGACGAGCAAGGAAGGCAGTCATCCGCGCGCACAGGAGCTCGGACGCACCGGTCATACGCCGAACCCAACCGCGGCGACGCCGTCGCTCGGGTCTTGGGTAGCGAAATACAAGGCGCCAAAAAGTCTCGATCTGCCTGGATTCGTAGCACTCGGTGGACCGAGCGTGGGTGGGGGTATTCTCGGACACGAATACGATCCGCTCACGATTCAATCGCCGGGTGCGCGCCCGCAGAACCTCGATCCGTTCCAAGAGCTCTCCGATGAGCGGCTCGCGAGCCGTCGAGCCGCGCTGGCGGCGCTCGATGCCGACTTCGCCAGCCGAATGGGTGACAAGCAAGTGCGTTCGCGAGACGCGGTCATCGAACGGGCAGTGCGCGTGATGAAGTCGACGCAGACGCAAGCGTTCGACGTCTCTTCGGAGCCCGAGGCGGTGAAGAAAGCCTATGGCGACAGCGCGTTCGGGCGAGGTTGTCTCACGGCGAGGCGGCTCGTCGAGATCGGAGTTCCCTTCGTCGAGGTGACGCTCGACGGATGGGACACGCATCAGAACAACTTCGACCGCACCAAAGGACTCATGGGGGCGCTCGATCCGGCCATGGCGACGCTCTTGAAAGAGCTCGACGAGCGCAAGCTCCTCGATTCGACGATCGTGGTCTGGATGGGCGAGTTCGGCCGTACGCCCAACATCAACAGCAACGACGGGCGTGACCATTTCCCCGGTGCCTGGTCGGCGGCGGTGGCCGGCGGAGGGTTTCGCGGAGGCATCGCGCACGGAGCGACCGACGCCGACGGAAAAAAGGTCGTCGAGAACCCGACGACGGTTCCCGATCTTCTCGCGACGATCTCGAGCCGTCTCGGGCTCGACCCTGCAACCGCCGAGGTGAGCCCGCGGGGTGGCCCGATCAGCGTCACCGAGGGTGGCCAAGTCGTTCGGGGTCTTCTTCGCGCGGGGTGAGCGAATGGCTCAATCCATCTCCAGCGAAGCGATGACCGCCTCGACCTCGGGCGCGACGTCTTTGTCGAAGAAGGCGTCGTTTCTCCACCGGCTTCGACGACGAAGACCCGCGTGCTGGTGACGAAGAGCGTCAACCAATGTTGGTTCGGTCGACCACCCGACGCCAGGTGTAGCGAACCTGCCGGCCCTCGGCGCCGCTCTGGCTCTTCACGGTTCGCGGCTTCACGTCGACTCGCGTGTAGCCCTGTTCTTCGAGCTTGCGCGACACGACGCCAGACCAGAAGCGAGACCCCCGCGAGGCTTGTTTTCGTGGCTCTCTACACCCACCGCGACGCCGGCCGAGCTCGGGCTCGATCGTCGTAGTGACCATCATTGAGCTCGGCAAATCCGTCGGGCGTCTCGAGGTGCGCGGTGTGACAAGTCGACGAGAGCAACGTCGCGATCGCGGCGAGCGGTAGGCGATGCAACATGGTCGTAGACTTCGACGGATGGTGGGCGCGGGAGCTGAGTCGGAACGGGCTCATCGCGACTTTCTTCAGACAGACCTTACGGGTGACGTTCGCTCAGCGTCGACGCGCACCGAGCACGGCTCGGACCTCGTCGAGAGGCACGCCGGCGCCCTCGAGGGCGACGAGCACGTGGTAGATGACGTCGGCGGCTTCTTCCGCGATGCGCGGGCGGTCTTGATCGGCGATGGCCAACACGAGCTCGACGCTCTCTTCGCCGATCTTCTTGAGACGCAGATTGCGATCGCCGAGGAGCTTCTGGGTGTACGAGGGCTTGTCGCTCGCCGCCTCGGTGACGGCCGTTGCGCGCTCGCGGATCGTCGCTTCGAGGGCGACGATCGCGTCGACCTCGGGCTCACCCCAGCAGGTCGTGGCTCCGGTGTGGCAGGTCGGACCGCGCGGCTCGACCATCGCGAGAATGGCGTCGGAGTCGCAATCGGCTTTCAGGCTCACGACGCGGAGCACGTTGCCGCTCGTCTCGCCTTTTCGCCAGAGACCGCGCGTGCGCGATCGAAAATGGAGATCTCCGGTCGCGAGCGTTCGTTCGAGGGCTTCACGATCGGCGAATGCCACCATGAGCACAGCCCGGGTTCGCGCGTTTTGAGCGACGACGACGACGAGCCCCTGCCCTTTGTCGAAGTCGATGCTGTCGAGGTCGAGCTTCATGTTGCATCGCTCATAGCACCTCGAAAGAGCTGACAGAACCCAAGGGCCGCTCGCTCCCGGTTGGCCCTCGGAGTGCGGATTCGTCGGCTGCCGACGACAGCGTCGCGACCGACCGTCGCCGCCTGGTCGTTCTCCGTTGGCCCGGCAAATCGCCTTGCATCGCGAGGGTTCTCCCCTCGCGCAGATTCGGGCTCGAAGGAGTGGGCCGAAGCTCATCCCGTCGGAGGCAGGCTCTCGCGCGTCGAGATCACCGAGCGGGTCGCCGTGGCCGTTCGAGCGAGCATCGACCGCCGCCCCCCTTTGAATGACCCATAGCCGAGCCGACGGGCCCGGACGAGGTCGTCGTCCTGCCGGATTCCAGCCTCGCGAGACGAGAGCAGCGATACCCGTTTCGGGGCTTCGAGATCGGATTCTGAAAAGGTCTGCGCGCGCGCGACTGCTTGACCCCCAGACGCCCTTGGCGCATGGCTATCATTGAATGATTACCCGTCAGCAGTTGATTGATTCGTTCGTGGCCTCGATCCACATCCTGGTTAGAGAAGCCGCCGAAGAAGCGCTCGCTTCGTTGCGAGGCTTCCGAGCCGAGCCGGCGCCGCGAAGCTCGCGCGCGAAGAGCACCGCGAAACCCGCATCGCAGAAGGCGTCGGTCGCGGCTCCGAAGGCCTCCGGTGCGAAAGCGCTCGAAGCCGTCGAGGTCAGGGCACCTAAGACTGCCAACGTACCGAAGGCGAAAGCTTCGAAGGCTGCCAAAGCACCGAAGGCTGTCAAATCACCGAAGCCGGCCAAAGCACTGAAGGCGGCCAAAGTAACGAAGCCGCGGCGGATCCAGTGGAGCCCGCCGCCGTTGCCGCTTCCACCGCAGCCCGAAGTGAAGCCGTTGCCGACCGAGCCGCGGTTCGTTCGATTGCCACCGCGCGGGAAAGCGCGCGTCGCGAAGAAGCCAGTCATCGATTTGCTGAAGTCTTCGGCCTCGGCTTCCACGGGCGGCGCAGTGCCCCCGATCAAGCGCGTCCGCGCCTGAAACCTGGCATCGAGCCTGCC
Organism: Polyangiaceae bacterium; assembly: GCA_043755175.1. GTDB lineage: Bacteria > Myxococcota_A > Polyangia > Polyangiales > Polyangiaceae > CAYYKK01. The sequence goes on from JAYUUB010000153.1 coordinate 5,356, forward strand.
CGAAGGGTGGTCTCCGCGCGCGTCGACGAGGTTTTCGATCAGCGGGGGACGTTCGCTTTCAAGATGGCCCTCGCTTCGGTGGCGATCCCGCGGTTCGTCGCGATCACGCCTTGGCCGAAGCTCGTCACGCGGCCCTCCCAATCGGTGAAAACTCCGCCTGCCTCGATGACGATGGGCTCGAAGCACGCAGCGTCCCACGGTGAGAGACGACCGTCGGTCATGAGCTCGGCGCGGCCTGTGGCTACCAGGTAATAACCATAACAATCCCCCCAGCTGCGGGCGATTTTGGCGTGCCGTGCGAGCGCTCTCCAGCTCGCTTCGCATTCGGGAATGTCGGGAAAACGCTCGTCGGTCGTCAGGACCGTCGCTTGGTCGAGCGCGGAGATGTCGCTGACTCCCGCCCGCGAGCCTTCTACGAAGCACCCCTCGCCGTACTGTGCGGCGATCGATTCTCCCGTCACGGGAAAATACGCGGCCCCGGCGAGCACGCGCTCTCCTTCGACGACGGCGACGAGCGACCCCCAGAGCGGAACGCCGCGGAGAAAGCTCTTCGTGCCGTCGATGGGATCGATGCACCATCGACGCTTCGCGCCAGGATTCAATTCGCCGAGCTCTTCGCCGAGCACGCCGTCATCGGGGAATCGCTTCGCCAGGAAAGCACGCGCGGCTTCTTCGGCCTGGCGATCGGCGATCGACACGGGGGAGCCATCGGCCTTCGTCTCGACGCTCAGGTTTCGCGTCTTCTGATTCTCGAGAAAGTGCGCGAGGGCTACCTTGCCCGTGACCTGCGCGAGCTCGAAAGCGGCTTCGACGATCGACGTGCTCATGTCGTGCTCACCCTTCGAATGGGGACGCCCCGCGAACCGAGCTCGTCTTTGAGAGCCGTGACGGTCGTGAGTCCGTCGTGAAGAATGCCGGCGACGAGGGCCGCGTCGGCGCCGGCTTCGAACGCCGACGCGAGATGGGCGGCCGATCCAGCGCCGCCCGATGCGACCACCGGGACGACGACCGCTTCGGCGACGAGACGCGTGAGCTCGAGATCGTAGCCGCTGCGTGCACCGTCACGATCGATGCTCGTGAGGAGGATCTCGCCGGCTCCTCGCCGGACGCCCTCTTTCGCCCACTCGACGGCGTCGAGCGATGTGGGGCGGCGCCCTCCGTGCGTGACGACGCGATAGCCAGAGGGACACTCGGTCGAGGGTGGCTCTTTCTTGGCGTCGATGCTGAGGACGACGCATTGGGCTCCGAACCGGTCGCGACAAGCGGTGAGCACCGCGGGATCGGCCACCGCCGCCGAGTTCAAACCGACTTTGTCGGCGCCGGCGCGAAGTGCTTCGGCAGCATCGTCGACCGTTCGAATGCCGCCTCCGAGCGTCAATGGCACGAAGAGCACTTCGGCGGTGCGTCGAGCGACGTCGAGCATCGTCCGTCGACCGTCGGCGGTGGCAGAGACATCGAGGAAGACGATCTCGTCGGCGCCCTCGGCCTCGTAGCGCGCCGCGAGGGCGACCGGGTCGCCGACATCTCTCAAGCCCTCGAACTGGACCCCTTTCACCACGCGGCCCCCATCGACGTCGAGACACACGACGACTCGACGCATCGCGGCCGTCACGATTCGGTCTTCTCCCAATGGATCGACCCTTTGGTGCTGAAGATGGTGCCCGCGTCGTTCATCGCCTGCCGGAGGGCGAGCCCCGTCGATTTGAACGCTGCCTCGATGACGTGGTGACGATCGCCCCCGCGAAGGATGCGAACGTGCAGCGTCGCACCGAGAGACTGCGCGAGCGACCTGAGGACGTGGGTGTAGAGCGTGTTGGGGAGCTTGCCGACGAAGAACGCGCGGCCACCGATGTCGATCACCGATTGAACGAGCGCGTCGTCCATCGGTATCGTCTGCTCGCCGTATCGTGCCGCCGTGTCGGGCGTGATCTCGCGAATGGCAGCGCCGAGCGCGAGCGCGACGTCTTCCATCAGATGGTGGCGGAGATCACCGTGGGCCGCGAGCGACAGATCGAGCCCGGCATACTTCGCGAACGCCGTGAGCATGTGGTCGAAGAAGTGCAACGCTTCGGGTGATTGGCCGATGGCCGACGCGCGGACGGTCGTCGCGATCTCGACCTCGGGGCTCGCCGTCTTCGCACGGGCGACCTTGATTTCGATGCGTGTCTCCTTCGTCTCGCGAACGATCTTCACCATGATCCGAACTCCTCGGCGACGGCGCGCGCATCGAGCGTGCCTTTGTAGAGAGCCATTCCGATGACTGCTGCGCTCGCGCCCGCGTCGCGCAGTAGACGCAGATCATCGAGCGTGGTGACCCCTCCTGAGGCGTGGACTCGGTGCCGCGTCGCCGCAGCGACGTCACGAAAGAGCTTCTCGTCGGTCCCGGCGAGCTGACCCTCGCGATGAACTGCCGTGACGAGAACGCCTGCGAGAGCGAGCGGCTCGAGCTCTTCGAGCAACGAGAAGATGTCGCGTCCCGACGAGCTCTGCCAACCGCGCACGAGAACGTCGGTGCCTCGGACGTCGACTGCGATCACGATCTTGTTCTCGAAGCGTGAGGCGAGATCTTCGCGAAAGGCTCGATCTTCGACGGCCCGCGTACCGACGATCACGCGGGCGGCGCCGAGCGACAAGAGCGCCTCGGCGCGGGCTCGATCGCGCACGCCGCCGCCGACCTGGACCTCGAGCCCAGAGCTGTCGATGAGCCGTTCAATCGCCGCGGCGTTGTCGCCTCGGCCGGTCGCCGCATCGAGGTCGACCACGTGAATGGCAGTGAAGCCACTCTTCTCGAAGCGATGCGCCTGAGCGAGCACGTCGGGGATGCGGACGCTCTCGGCGTCGTAGTCGCCGCCGACGAGCTGGACGCACGCACCTTCACGTAAATCGATGGCGGGGAGTGCCTTCACGACGTGACCTCGCGCGAGAGCCAGCCGAGAAACGCGACACCGGCGGCCGAGCTCTTCTCGGGATGGAACTGGCAACCGACCGTGCGCCCGCGCCGCACCATGGCTGCGAATCGGTCTCCGGGGATCTCGGTGAAGGCCACCGCCATCGCCGGATCGGTCGGGCGACAGGCGTAAGAATGCGCGTAGTAGACGTCTCGGGGCAGGGCGGTCGAGAGTGACGGATCGGACGAGCCGACGTGGCTCCATCCCATGTGAGGCGCTCGCGGCGTCACGAGCCGGGTCACACGCCCCGGTACGACATCGAGCCCGAGGCCCAGACCCTCTTCGCTCTCGGTGAAGAGAAGCTGCATTCCGAGGCAGATCCCGATGCAGGGCAGACCCGCGAGGAGCGCGTCACGCAGCTCGATGCGTGCCTCGCGGATCTTCTCTGCGGCCGACGCGAAAGCACCCACTCCGGGCAACACGAGCAAGTCGGTCGCGAGCGCACGAGAAGCCTGTTCTTCGACGGTGACCGACGCACCTGGGAGCGCTCGTACGAAGGCCTTTTCGAGCGAGTGGAGGTTGCCTGCGCCGGTGTCGAGGAGCGTGATCCTCATCCGAGCACCTCGTCGAAGGCAGCGAGCGTGCGCTGCATGAGCGACCAGGGTCCGACCGAGATTCGCAAGGCGTCGCCGATCCCTGTCGCTCCAGGAAAGGGTCTCACGCCGACGCCGTGATCCCGGAGTCTTTGGGCCAGATCCATCGCGTCGCGCGATCGATCTCCGCGCGCCTCACCACCGACCGGGACGAGGAGAAAGTTGGCTGAAGAGGCGATCGGGGGAAGGCCTCGTTCGCGGAAGAAGGTCTCCATTTTTCGACGGGTCTCGAGGACGTCGCGAATGCACTCGGAGACCCACGCCTCGTCGTGATCGAGCGCGCTCGCCGCCATCTTCTCGGCGAGGCCGGTGACCTTGTACGGACCGCGTGACTTCTCGACGGCGCGGACCAACTCACGCGATCCGACGGCATAGCCCACGCGCATGCCGGCCAATCCGAAGGCTTTGGAGAGGGTGCGGACCACGAGGAGCCGCTCCTCGTTCGTCGCGCGCGCCGCGAGGCTCTCGGTGTCGAGGGCATATTCGATGTAGGCCTCGTCGAGGATCACGACGCCGCACGCGCCGTCGATGACGCGATCGAGCGCCGTCTTCGAGGCGAGCGTGCCGGTCGGATTGTTGGGCGAGCAGACGTACGTGACCTTGGCTTCGGCTTCGACGAGTCGCTCGGCGTCGATGTCGAACGTGCCCTCGAGTAGCGGGATCGGACGCGCCTCGAGGCTGTTCATCGTCGCGAAGCTCGGCAGCATGGCGAACGTCGGATCGGGAAAGGCGAGCGCGTCGCCCGGCTCGGTGAATGCACGAATGGCCGAGTCGAGAATGTCGTCGGAGCCGCAGCCCGTCACGATGTGGTCGGGAGAGACGCCGAGCCTCTCACCGAGAGCCCGCTTCAGATCGGCGCCGTAGAGCGATGGGTACCGCGTGAAGGTCGATGATGCCGCCGCTTCGAGCTCTTTCTGCGCCGAAGGCGGGAGGCCGACGAGGTTTGTGTTGTCCGACAGATCGATCGCGCACGGCTTTCGATTCGGTGCGTAAAGCTCCATCGTGCGGTACGCGCCTCGGGCGAGGTCTGCTGCTGCAGCGATCTGCCGCACGCTCTTCGGCGCGTTCACGACACTCCTCGTCGCGTCGGCTGACCGAGGGCTCTCGCGGCGTCGGCGTGGCTCGGCAGACCCTCGGCCGTCGCCAGGAGAACGACGTCGCCGCTCATTTGGGCGGCGGCCGCGGGGCTCACCGACTGCCACGTCGTCCAGCGGATGAAGTCGAGCGACGAGAGCCCCGACATGCTCCGAGCAAACCCCGCCGTGGGGAGCACGTGGTTCGCGCCGGTCATGTAATCGCCGAAGGCGACCGACGCCGATTCTCCCAAAAAGACCGTTCCGGCGTGCCGGGTCTCGGCGAGCATCGCCTGCGGATCGTCGACGGCGAGCAGCAGATGCTCCGGTGCATACTCCGCGATGAACGGAATGGCTCGCGCGAGATCGTCGACCCATAGCACCGCTCCTCGCGAGGAGAGCGAGGCCTCGACGATGTCTCGCTTGTCGGGTGAGGCCGCGGCGAGGACGGACAACACTTCGTCGGCCTTGCTCTTCCCTTGGAGGACCGCGACGCAGCTCGCCGAAGGATCGTGCTCGGCTTGAGCGAGGAGCTCGCGAACGACACACGCTGCGTCTGCTGCGCCGTCGGCGACGACGAGGATCTCGCTCGGTCCGGCGGGCGAGTCGATTCCGACCGAGCCCGCGATCTGGCGTTTGGCTTCGGCGACGTAGGCATTGCCCGGACCGACGATGCGATCGACCTTGGGGATGGAGTTGGTTCCATAGGCCAGACCGGCGATGGCTTGCGCACCACCGACGGCGAAGAGCCGCGTGGCACCGGCGATGAGGGCGGCTGCGAGGACCACGGGCGACGGAGCGCCATCGCGCCGAGGTGGCGAGCAGACGACGATCTCGCGAACGCCGGCGACACGTGCGGGCACGACCCCCATGAGCACGCTGCTCGGATAGGTGGCGCGTCCGCCGGGCGCATAGACGCCCACGGCCAAGAGCGGATCGGGCCGTCGGCCGACGATGACTCCCGGCTCCGTTTCGATCTCGATCGAGCCAGGAAGAAACGCGCGGTGAACCGTCTCGATGTTCTTCGCGGCGCGCTCGAGGGCGCGTCGGAGCTCGAGCGGAAGCGACGTCAGCGCGTGCTCCCACGCAGTCTTCGGCACTTCGAGCGACGAGAGCTCGATCCCGTCGAGCTCTCGGGTGAGCGCTCGGATCGCATCATCGCCCTCGGCCCGGACGCGAGCGAGAATGCCTCGCGTCCGCTCTTCGACACGCGGATCGAGCGCCGTGTCGGCGCGCTCCACGATGAATCGTCGATCGGTCGGAGAGAGCTCGTCGAGCGCGCCCGTGAACCGGGGCACCAGACCTCGTCGGGGTCGAGCGTCGGGGACGGAGCTCACGGCGTGAGCCTCTCGATGCGGGTGATGAGAATCCCTTCGCATCCGAGCTCTTTGAGGCGCGCGATCGTTCGATAGACCTGCCGTTCGGGAACGACGGCATGGACCGCGACGAAATGCGGATCGGCGAGGTCGACCACCGTAGGGCCATTGATCCCGGGCAAGACGCCTTGGATTTCGGCGAGGCTCTTACGCGGAGCGTTGGCCATCAAATATCGTTGGCTCCTGGCGCGAACGACCGACTCGAGCGCAAGCGCCAATTCGCCGAGAGCGCGTTGGGCGTCGACGGTGAGCTTTGCCCTCGGGCGGCTGATGAGGCGCGCGCTCGAGAGAAGAATCGTCTCGATCTCGATGAGACCGTTCACGCGCAAGGTCGATCCGGTGGAGACGAGGTCGACGATGACGTCGGCGATTCCGAGGTGCGGAGCCACTTCGGCCGCACCCGACACGCTCACGATGCGAATGGGCTTGCTTCGTTCGGCGAAGAAGCGCTCGGTGAGGCGCGGAAACGAAGTGGCGACGGCCGCCCCGTCG
>JAYUUB010000154.1:0-11815 GCA_043755175.1 Polyangiaceae bacterium
CGAAGATAGCCGAGCCCGACCTCGCGCAGCACGGCGAGCGAGCGCCGAATCGACGGCTCACTCTCGAAGAACCCGAAAGCCGTGTCGACGGTCATGCTCAACACATCCGCGATGCTCTTTTCGCGGTACCTCACCTCGAGCGTCTCATCGCCGTAGCGGGCCCCGTGGCAGGTCGGGCACGGCGCAAACACGCCTGGAAGAAACAGAAGCTCGACGAACACCGAGCCGGCGCCTTCGCACGTGGCACAGCGGCCCTTCTTGACGTTGAAGGAGAACCGCCCGGTATCGTAGCGCCGAGCGCGCGCCATGGGCGTCGCAGCAAACAGCCGTCGAACATGATCAAACAACCCTGTATACGTCGCCAGGTTCGAGCGAGGTGTTCGGCCGATGGGCCGTTGGTCGACGCGCACCAATCGCGTCACTCCCTCCATTCCCGACGCGATGCGGCCCGAGATGCTTTGGGCCAAGTCCTCTTCTTCATCATCGTCTTGCGGCGATTCGCTTTCATCGCCCAAAGCTTCTCGAACCAGCTCGACCAGCGCCTGACTCACGAGGCTCGATTTGCCGGATCCCGAAATCCCGCTCACCGTCGTCATGATCCCGAGCGGGAATTGAACCTCGACTCGATCGAGGTTGTTGCGCGTGATCTCGCTCAATCGAAGCCATCCTGTGGGCGAGCGTGTCGCCCGATGGGGCGGTCTTTCTTCGTCGAACAAGTAGGGCCGTGTTCGCGACGCGGCGATGCGCGCGAGACCAGCCAGCGGACCGCTGTAGACGACGTGGCCGCCTTCTTCACCGGCGGACGGCCCGATGTCTACGATCCAATCTGCACGTCGAATCACGTCCACGTCGTGCTCGACGACGAAGAGCGAGTTTCCCGACGACCGCAATCGGCCGAGCGCAACCAGAAGAGCTTCGGTGTCGGCCGGGTGCAGGCCAGCCGACGGCTCGTCGAGCACGTACACCACGCCGAATAGATTGGAATAGACCTGAGTTGCGAGGCGCACGCGCTGAAGCTCTCCGGGCGAGAGAGTGGGCGTGCTCCGCTCGAGAGAGAGGTAGCCGAGTCCGAGGTCGAGGAGCATGCCGAGCCGACCGAGCAGATCGCTCACGATGCGCCGCGCGACGATGGCCTTCTCTGGATGCTCGTCACAATTCGAGCCCTTCGGTGACTTCGGTGTTCCCTTTGCGGCGAGCAGCTTCACGAGCTCGGCGAGCGGAAGACGCGACATCTGGGCAATGTCGAGACCCGCAAAGAGGACGGAGAGCGATTCCTTTCTCAGGCGCCTTCCATTGCACAGCGCGCACTCGCGGCTCACCACCCACCGAGAGACCCGCTTTCGGATCGATGCGCTCTCGGTGTTCGCGAACGTGTGGAGCACGTAGCGCTCCGCACTGGTGAAGGTTCCCTGATAGCTCGGCGATTCGCGCCTTTTGAGAGCGCTCCGAGTCTCTTTGGGCGTGAACCCTGCGTACACGGGGACCGTAGGCTGCTCGTCGGTGAAGAGGAGCCACCGTCGATCTTTCTTCGAGAGCTCTCGCCAAGGTCGGTCGACGTCGAACCCGAGGGACACGCATATGTCGCGTTGGTTTTGGCCTTGCCATGCGGTAGGCCAAGCTGCGATGGCGCGTTCGCGAATGGTCTTCGAGGGGTCGGGAACCATCGAGCGTTCGGTGACCGTGTGTGTTCGCCCATTGCCATTGCACTTTGGACAAGCGCCATCGGGCGTGTTCGGCGAAAAGGCCTCGGCATGGAGAGCCAGCTGGCCGCGCGGATAATCACCGGCACGCGAATACAACATCCGCAGAAGGTTCGACAAGGTCGTCACGCTGCCGACCGATGAGCGCGTCGTCCCCGCCCCACGCTGTTGCTGGAGCGCGACGGCCGGCGGAAGCCCGTCGACCGAATCGAGGTCTGGGACCTCCATTTGCTCGAACAGCCGCCTTGCGTAGGGGGCGACCGACTCGAGATACCTCCGCTGCGCTTCAGCGTAGAGCGTTCCAAAAGCCAGCGAAGACTTCCCTGATCCCGACACGCCGGTGAAGACGACGAGCGCGTCGCGCGGAATGTCGACATCGATGTTCTTCAAATTGTTCTGCCGCGCGCCCCTCAACCGCACGAACGTATGAGATTCAGCGTCTTTCGAGGAGAGCAGAGCGCGGTCGGAATGCATGGCCCAGCGAGGCGTCTGCAATCGTTGCGCCACGAAATCCCGCGCTCGCTCAATGCAATTGGGTCTCGCACAGCCAAAGCGCCACGACACCTTGGGGCTGTACGACCGGGGCCTTCACCCTCGATCTTGGTACAGCCAGGCTGGCACGTTGAATGCTAACTTCCAGCCATGTTGTTCTCATCATTCCCCTCACCGTTGCCCCGACGGCAACTCCTCATGGCAGGACTCGGCTCAGTGATCGTTGCGGCCACGTCGGCCGCCTCCGCGGCGGATGACATCAGCGCTTACGTCGGCGCTTTCCGCCACAGCGGAGGGGACAAGGAGCGCTTAGCCAGGGACAAAGCCATCGACGATGTCGTTTCGGGAATGAGCTTCGTGGTACGCGGTATCGCACGGGGTCGACTCACGTCAGCGAACCCGATCGCGGTCGACGTCACGTGTTCGACCCACGACAAGTCCCTCACCATGACGATGGATCAACGTTCGTTCACTGCCCCAATCGATGGCAGCACAGCCACCGTCAAATCAGTCACGGGCGATGACATCGACATGCACTACGCCATCACCAAGAATTCGCTCATCCAGGTCTTCGATCGCGATGGAAGAGGCCGGGTCAACACCTTCACGCTCGACGGAACCAAGGGCTTGGCGATGGCGGTGCGGGTGTACGCCAAGCAACTTCCGAAAGATCTCAACTACCGACTCACCTACGAGCGCAGCTAAACCTTCGACACGCGTAGACGGCGCCGTCTCAGAATACACCGCGTAACCGAGCCCGCGCTTCTGGCTGGTCGAGCGCTCGGAGTGTCGTCGCGAAGGCGGCTTCCACCACGAACGGCGCGCGAGCGAGGTCCATCGGGTTTCGTCCCATGGCGACCAACGCTTCTCCAGATGGCTGTATCGCCAAGACGGGGAGTCGCCGCTCGAGACGCTTTTGCGCGACAGCAAACAGAGCACTGAGCGGCCCGAACATCGACAGCGGAGAGAGCGCGATGACGAGGTCGAGGTTGCTCTCGTGGAGAAGGTCGAGGTGCGTCCCCGAAGCGACGCCACCATCGACATAGCGCTGCCCGCGCCACTCCACCGGACGGTAAACGCCCGGAACGGCAGAAGAACAACTCACGGCGGTGCCGAGATCGACGACCGGAGCTCCAGGCGATCCGAACGCGACGCGGTCTCCACTGTCGAGGTCCACGGCCGTGATCCAAGTCTCTCGCGCTGGCCAATCGAGCCCAAAGATTCTACGCAGCCCCTCGGCCTGGGCATCCAACCGAACCCGACCAAGAGGCAAGAGCGCCGAAACGATTCTTCCGGGGCGTAGCCGTCCCGGGCGACGAAGTGCCTCGAGAAAATACCGCGGCGATGCGGGCCATGCGCTCTTCGGTAAGGACGAATCAGGAGTCTTGTGGCAGGGTCGGACATAGTGTTGCGCAATGGCGTGCGCTGCCTCCGACAGCGGGGCGCCGCTTGCTCGCGCAGCAAGGTCGCTTCCCGACATTCCAGCTCGGAGCAGCGCGGCAACCTGGGCTCCTGCAGAGGTTCCGACGATGAGCTCTGTATCGCGCGCGTCCCAGCCTAGCGCGCTCTCGATGGCGGACAGCGCGCCAGCATGGAACGCGTGCCCGATGGGCCCCCCGGCGCCGAGCACCAGACCGATACGGGGTCGTCGCGGGACATCGTCGGTCAAGATTCGACGAAGCTAACAATGAATTCCGTTGCGCGCCAATCAACGTCCCGTTTGCGGGTTGGATCCGTCCTTGCTCGAAGGCCGTTCATGGGACGTCTTTCAGGCCTCGATGCTGGATTTCTCTACTTCGAGACACCGACGATGTTGCTGCACACCCTGAAGCTCGTTCTGCTCGACCGTCTCGCCGAGTCCGCCGACGTGCGTCAAAGCCTCATCGCCGCGACGCGAAACCGCCTCCATTCCTTGCCCCAGTTGAGGCACCGCTTGCTCGAAGTTCCGTTCGGCTTGCACCATCCGCTCTGGATCGACTCCATGGAGCTCGATCTCGAACGGCACGTGCTCGTCGCTCGCATCGAGGCGCCCGGTGGAGACCTCGAAATGGACGCGGCCGTGGCGAAAATTGCGGGCTGCCCACTCGAACGCACGCGACCACTCTGGGAGCTGTGGGTGCTCGAAGGACGAAGGGACGGCGCCGTGGCCGTGTTGCTCAAGATTCACCACGCGCTGGCCGATGGCAACGCGGCAGCGCACTTGATTGGCGCGGTCACTTCGCATCTCGCAACCGCGCCGCCGTCGGTGGCGTCCCCCCCACATTGGGAGCCCGAACGCGTGCCATCGAAGCTCGAGGTTCTGCTCGATGCAGCCAGTGACCACTTTCACGACATGGCATCGCTGCCGGCGCTGATTCGCCGCACCACGACGAATGTGACTGCCTGGATCCGCCAAGAGCATTTGCCTAAGCCGCCGCGTCCGATGCTCGACGCGCCGCGAACGTCTTTCAATGGCGCGCTCACCCAGGGCCGCTCCCTCGCCACCCTCTCTCTGTCGCTCACACGTGCGCTCGCCGTAAAGAGCGCCGCGCAAGTGACACTGAACGACGTGGTGCTCAGCATGGTCGGTTCCGCGCTTCGCGCCTACCTCATCGAACGTGACGAGCTACCACAGCGCTCACTCATTGCGAGTGTGCCCATTTCGTCCGACCCGGAAGGAAGCGAAAGACTGATGGGCAATCGCGTTTCGAGTCTCTTCACGACGCTGGCCACTGATCTGGTCGATCCTTGGGAGCGTCTACGTTTGATTCATAGCGTGACCCAGCAAGCCAAGCGAAGCGTGGCACTGCTGGGCAGCGGGCTGATGGGAGACTGGCTTCAGTATGTCCGAAGTAGACCCCTGTCGTGGGTCGTCGCCCAATGGTCTCGCTGGGGTATCGCGAACCTGGTTCCGCCGCCTGTGAACGTCGTCGTTTCCAACGTCCACGGGCCGAGCGTGGAGCTCTTTGCCGATGGGTTGCCGCTGCGCGCAATCTATTCGGTGGGCCCGATTCTAGAGGGGATCGGTCTCAATATCACCGTGTGGAGCTACCTCGACAAGCTGCACTTCTCCGTGCTCGGGTGCCCCGACATGATGCCTCAGCCTTTCCGGATCGCGCGCCTACTCGAGGTTGCGCTCGACGACCTCGAGCTCTGCGCCGACGACGCTTCGGGCCGAACGCGCAAACACCAACCATCGTCCGGCAGGCTCGAAGCACCCACGCAGTCAGAAGGAGATGCTTCAGACTGACCTTAGCAGCCCGCGTACCAATCAATCGATTGATATTCCGCCTCGCGACCCTCGCGAGCCGTTTGCCCGAGGAACGAGCAGCGGAAGCCTACCTTTTGTAGGCCGAGGATCATAGAGACGAGCCCGCCTGTCTCACGATGGCATCGGCGGAATGGCGCTGACTTTTTTGTTGATACGCAGGCCCTTACCCGAAGCGAGCTGAGTCGACGGCCCGTTAGTTTGTTCGGCGAGGGAGGCGAACCGCGAACGTGGTCGTTCCATCGGAGGAGCGCGCGTCGAGCGTACCTCCATGGGCAACCACGATCTCGTGGGCGATGTAGAGGCCGAGACCGAGATGGCCCAACGCCGTCTTTTCGTGTGGTCGGCCGCGCCGAAAAGGCTCGAAGAGAAATGGGAGCACGTTCGGTGAAATCGGAGCGCCCTGGTTTCTCACTTCGACGACAACGTCGTCGCCATCGGTCCGTGCCCAAAGCGTCACCGTGGTCTGCAATGTCGCGTGCTCGATCGCATTTCCGACGAGGTTCACGAGGACCTCGGTCAGACGGTCGTCGTCCCAATGGCCGGTCAAGTCGCCTCGAGCGTCGAGCTCGACGTTCGCGCCGAGCTCGTCGACGACGTTCTGGCAGGTGACCTGAAGATCCAACCGCGAGATGTCGAGCGGAAACCCGCCGCCCAGTCTGGCCCGGGTGAGGTCGAGGAGCTGACTGACCATTCGAGTGACCCGTTGGCTACTACGAACGATGCGCGTAACCATTTCAGCGTCTTGTTCATCGAGATTACCGCGACGAAGGAGAAGGGCTGCGGCCATGACGATCGAGCTCAACGGGGTTCGCAGATCGTGACCGAGAATGCCGATGAACATCTCCCGAAATTCGGAGACGACGCGAAGCTCGCGCTCGCTTTCGACCGCGCGCTCTTTGGCCTCCTCGGCGGCCTCGGCCAGCTCGTGCGCCCGAATCGTCGTACGAATCAGCTGCTCGTTCGCAGCGCGCTGGTCGACGAGCACGTCGTCGGCCTCGGCCCGTTCGCCGCCGAGATCTTCGTCGGTGATCTTTCGTTCACTCGTCAGGTCGTGGATGCCGGAGCGCCTGCGTTCATTGCGCTGCTCCTCGAGCACGTCATCGGCAGCGGCCCGTTCATCATTCGTCGCCGCCGCGCGTGCGTCACCGGCGGCCGCTAGAACGCCGCCCTGCGGTTCCAGGATCTTTCGATAAGCTTCGGCGACGGCATCTGCACGATCACGAGCAGTCTTGATGACTTGGTCTGCCGCGTCTTCGTCGGCGTCGCGCCGAGCACCGACCGCGGAGTCGGTCTTCTCACGCTCGACGCGAAGGCTTTCGTTGGTCCGGTGGCGTCGTTCCTCGTTGGGAAGGCGCACACCGCTGGCTGCCGAACGTGCCAACTTGGCGAGCACTTCTGCAGGCTCGCCGGCCGCGGCCAGCCAGCTCAGGACTTGGTCGTCCACATCGACGATCAGAGGCCGGCTCATCGTTCTTTTGCTTTCGGTGGATGTGACTTTCGTTGCTTCGCCTTCCTCGGCGCCGCTGAAAAGAGGCCTTCGTATCCCGCCAGTCGACTTCCGATGGCTATGCCGCCGTCGGCAGTGATTTCGTACTCTCGAACCTCTTTGCTATGCTGGCTCGCGCGCACTTTCACGACCGTCAGTGCGCGCCGCAGCTCTCCGTCGACTTCGACATAGCGCTGCACGATGATCGCGTCGGTGAGAAATGCGATCCCTTGCGGACTGAATCGGAGTTGCTCATAAGAGTCTTCCAATTCGACCGTGGCCATGACCGTGACGCCGAGACCGGTCAGCGCACCCATCATTCGGTAAAGCGATTCACGAAAGTCGTCTCGAAACGTCGGCGCGAGCGCGAGCTCCAGGCCCGAAAGCGAATCGATGACCGCGCGTTTCGCGCCCAACCGTTTGACTGCGCTCTGCAGCTCCAAGAGCGTTTCGTCGATCGAGAGATCGAGCGGACGCAAGTAGACGACTTCGAGCTTTTTCTCTTGGACCAGCTTCTCGAACTGCACTCCGTGCGGCGTCGTCTGCAGATAGTCATTCGGCCGCTTCTCGAAGATGGCCACGACCCCATTTTCGCCACGCGCTGCCCCGTCGATGATGAATTGGTTCGAGAGCACCGTCTTGCCCGATCCGGAGGGTCCCGCGATGAGAACCGAGTAGCCTCGCGGCACACCGCCTGACATGAGCTCGTCGAGCTCTTTCACGCCGGTCGATTGACGCTGTTCAAGAGGGCGGTGTGTCATGACCTCTGCGGGTTTCAGCAGTCGCGGGAAGACACTGCAACCGTCTTCAGTGATGCGGGCCATGTGAAGCCCTGGGATTTGCCCTTGGCCGCGCATTTTCACGACGTTCAGCTTACGAACCACCGAGTTTCGCTCGATCGCCTGGTGGAGCCAGATGAGCCCGTCGGCCACCGTGAACAATGCGCTATCGTGTTCACCATCCGAATACTCACCGACGATGAAGCTCGTGATTTCGTAGCTCGTGAGCGCGAGCGCTAGCCGTTGCACCAAGCTCGTGAGCTCTTCCTGCCCGCCCGGGCCTTTGTCGAGCGTCCCGCGCACGATCGATCGGAATGAATCTACGATGACAAGCGCGGGATTCGACTTCTCGATCTCTTGCTCGATCGCGTCGAGCACTTTCGCCATTCCGCCTTCGCGTGCCTCTTGGCCGAGGTGAATGAAACGAATCGCTCCGTTGCCCACTTTGTCTGCGTCGAAGAAGCTGTACTGCTGCTGGTAGCGAAGCATCTTGATCGGAGGCTCGCCGATGACGGAGAAATAGATCGCCGGGCGTTCCGTCGTTGCGTTCGCAAACATGATCTGATGTGCCAAGGTCGTCTTTCCGCACCCTGGTCCGCCGACTATCAAATTGAAAGACAGCTCGGGAATGCCCCCGCCGAGCACCTCGTCGAGGCCCGGCACACCGGAGGGAAGCTTGCGAATTTTGACCGCATCCATTTGTTATTCAGTCTCCGGATTTGCCATCCCGATGATCGAGGGCCATGCTCGGCCCAACGCTTGAGTCGTCAGTCGCTCGCCGATGAACGCCGCGAGGAGCGCAAGGAGAGCTCCGAACAGCGCCGCGCCCGCGTCGGCCGCGACGGTTGCTTCTTGCGACTGCAAGCACGCATGCAGGTTGGTCGAACCCTGGACGATGGAGATCTCCGCGAGGCACGCGAACCTGTGTTGCGAGAGCTTTGCGCTCCGTGCCAGCAGCGATTCCAGACCCGCGGTGCCGATGAGAGGTCCCAAATGGGCCTTCAGCTTCATATAAGTGCGCTCGGCCGCCATCGCACAGCCTTCGGCGCTACCGCTCCCACCTTCGAGTGCGAGCATCCGCTTGGCCAATCGAAGCTGCTCTGCGTTCGGATGCATCACGAGGGACGATCGACCCAGGCTGCATGTACGGCGGGGATGGCGAAGCTCACCGCTGCCCTGCGGTTGGCATCGACGGAAGCCGAGCTTCGGACGATAGCTCGACGAGGTTGACTGGCTCACTGGGAAAGAGGAGGGCGATTGCCGCTTCGAGCTCGTCCGGGGTGAACGGTTTTTGGAGCATCGTGGTCCGTCCACCCAATCGGCGGATTTCTGCAACGATGGCGGGGCTGCGAAAGCCGGTCATGAGGATCACTGGTATGTCGTTCCCTGCGGCGCGGAGGGAGCGTGCGGCGTCGATTCCGGTCATCCACGGCATGGAGATGTCGCTGATCACGAGATCGAATTTGCCGTCCTCGGCGAGTCGATCGAGGAGCGCGGCACCAGAGGTCACGCTCACGACCTCGGCACCGGCTTCCCGGACCGACGCGCTCACGACAGCGAGCATGTCCGGATCGTCGTCCGCGATGAGCACCCGATTCTGCATGGCATCTCCATTGGCATTGTCCATGCCATCAAAACCGCCCCACATTCGCCGATTCGCTCGGCCTGAATGAGGTAATTTGCCACAGCATGGCAGGATTGTCGCTTCCCCCTGTGTCATGTTCGCCGAGCAACTCCCGTGAAACCCAGCAGCGTCGACCGAGTAAAGACGAATTCGAAGTCGCTCGACACGTTGCCCGTGCGCAGCATCTCGAAGAACGCGCGACCGACTTTCGGGCGTGAACCGTGCACCGTCACGTCGCCCATTCCTGCGCGCTCACACATCGCCTTCACTTCTGAAGGCTTCAAAAACAATCGCAACACGTGCATGTGTTTCGGCGTGTTGCGCACGAACCACTCCACGCCCTTGATAGCGATCAGCCACGAGAGCCAGTTGCGGTTGAAGGTGTGAAAAAAGAACAGCCCGCCCGGCGTGAGGACGCGCGCGGCTTCGGCGATCGCGCGCGCAGGCTCCTCGACGTGCTCGAGAAAGTCCATCGCACACACCACGTCGAAGCTGTGGGCTGCGTAAGGCAGCGAAAGCGCGTCGCCGCGCTCGTACTTCACCTTGCCCGAAGTATCGTAGGCGGCCGCAATCTGGAGGCTTTCGGCGGCTTGGTCGAGCCCCGTCACGGTGTGGCCGAGCGCCGACAGGGCGTTTGAAAGAAAGCCTCCACCACAGCCGATGTCGAGCACCTTGCGCGGCTCTTCGCCGAAGGTCGCTTCGATCTGCTCTGCCACCCAGGGATTACGCAGCCTCGCTTCGGCACGAAGCAAGGCAATGGGATCGTCTTCGGCGTCGTACCAGCGGGAGCCGAGGGTGGAGTAGACTGCGTTGTTGACCTCAATGTTCATCGACGGCTCCAGTAAAGCACTTGGTAGGCAGCAAAGCCCAAGGTCGCAGCGAGCAAGACTTGAAAGGACCACTGAGGACCACCGGCGAGCCACATCAGCGCGAGTGAGAGCAAGACAGTGGGGTGAAGCACGAACAGAACCGAATGCAGCCAGCTCTCGAAGGGGCCGCAAAGCTTCGAGTGCACGGGCTCGTCTTTCGTGATCACCAAACAGGAGACCACCGACAACCCGACATACACGGCTAGCGCATGCGGACGATCGGGCGAGACGAACGCGATCCACGCGTAGCAACTCGCAGTCACCAGGGTGTCGATCGGATGACCCAATCGTTCCCACCGCGGAAGACCCCGGCGGCGGTGGCAATATCCCTCATCGAGCGCCATCAGCGCTCCCTGCAGCGCCATCGGAAGGTAGAGGACGATCGCCATCAGCGCTTCCTGAACAGGCCGCCGCAGATCGTCAGGCCGGGCCCGAACGCGAGGCTGAGAACCAGTGTACCCGGCGCTACACCCGGATCTTGGCAGAGCCGCATCCAGATGTGCGGCAGCGTAGCCGATGACATGTTGCCATAGGCGCGCAAGACATCATGAGACTCTTGCACTTGCGCTTGGGTGAGCTCGAGCGTCCGGCGCACGCCTTCGATGATTTTCGGGCCGCCCGGGTGAATCGCGCACGCGGCCTTTGGCAAGGCCTCGAACATCGAGATGCCCGCCTTTTGGAACAGCGCCGCCACGAAACCGCGTAACGCCAGAGTGATGCGTTCCGGCACGTCCCGAGCGAGCGTCATGTGCATTCCTGCGTCACCTACGCTCCAGCTCATCGCGCCTTCGGAGTCGGGAACCAACATCTCGTGGAGCGCAACCACCTCGAGGCCAGCGCGCGCGTCACGGTGTGCCGCGTAACGAATGAATCCATCGGCGAAGAGGCTCTGCACCACCAACTGCTCGAGCGAGTGATCGCTGGGGTCGAGGTGCAGGGAGCAGAGCTCGGTGTGGACGATGTCGACGCGTCGGTCGCCGCCAGCCGAAAGGGCATCGGGCAGCTGCAGCGCGCCGGCCGCGAGTCTCACCGCTGGAAACGCGGCATAGCAACCCATTTGATAGGCGTGGGTCACGCGCGTCTGCGCGCCCCAGCCTTTGGCCGCCACGAGCTTCTGCGCCCCGCTCGGAGAGAGATATCCCGTGCAGGTGACGTGAATGAGATCGCTGGGCGCGTCTACGTCGTTCGCGTAGACGTCCTGAAAGTACGAGGTCACGAAGCGATCGAAGAGCGCTGATCGCGCTGCGCTGCCCTTTCCTTTCGGTGAGCTCGCCACGTCGTACAGCTCGAGCTGGCTCGTGGTGCTGCGGTACGCATCGGCCACGACGTGACCACGCTTTGCGATCTTGTCTGGCCCACAAGCGCATCGTGCGATCACCGTACGAAGGCGGTCGGCAAACTCACGCTGCGCGGCGGCGTCGAGGTTCAATTCAGTCGCGCGCGAAGCGGCATGAATCTCGGCGAGCCAGTCCAAGGTGTCGGCTTGGCCGAGCTCGTGCTGCGGCCGGGTCATCACGAAGTCACTCAGAATGATAGGAGGGCTTTGGTTGTTCACTTTGCACGCACCTTGCAGCCCCCGTGCCGTGCTCGAAGAGCGCTGTGGTCGCTTCTGCGT
>JAYUUB010000155.1:0-11806 GCA_043755175.1 Polyangiaceae bacterium
AGCTCGAAGACGTCACCTCCGCGGAGATCGACGCATGGCCCGTCGCTCCGTAGTTTTCTTCACGCGACAAGAGTGATTCGGCGCGGACACGCGCCAGGCGGTTTCCGTCGTCGGGGGTGAAGAAGCGCTCGCCGAACCGCGACACCTCGGCTTGCCCGCTCGCCGAGCCGTCGGCTTTGCCCTTCACGTCGAGCGAAGGCGTGCTGATGGCCTCTTCAGTATGAAAGCTCACGATCCTGCCGTCGTCGGGCAAAGCGCTCGAGCTCAGCGAGAACAGAACGGCCATTGGTCGTCCCTCCAGGCGTGCGCCCCCGGTACATCCGAGCGCGCTCTCGGCGTGAGCAGTCCTGCCGCGAACCAACCTCGCAGGCAAAAAACGATCGCCTGGTGTCAGTCGACGACGTCTTTCAGCTTCGCGCCCTTCATCTTGGCGGTCGCCTTGTTCGCGCCCGAAAGCGTGGCCCCGGTCAAGTCGGCATCGCGGAGGTCGGCCTCTTCGAGCTCTGCTCCGTCGAACCGCGCGCGACCGAGACGCGCTGCACGTGCATCGACGTTCGTGAGATCGGCACCGTCGAAGAGCGCTCGGCTCAAGTCGGCCCGCGCGAGGTTCGCTCCATTCATTCTCGCCTTCGAGAACGACGCGCCTTCGAGCTTGGCTTGACGGAGGTTTGCGCCTTCGAGCGTGGCCTCGGCGAATCGCGCCTCGGGGCCCGCACATTGCGCGAGGCTCGCACCCGTCAAGTCGGCGCGATCGAAGCGAGCTTCGTCGAGAGACGCTTTCTCGAAGCTCGATTCAGACATTCGGGCTCCGATGAAGCTGGTCTTCACGCAGCACGCCGAGTCGAAGCTCGCTCGTGTCGCGTCGGCGTCGTCGAAGCGGGCCTCGGCCAAGTTCGCGCGCTGGAGCGACGCTCCGGTGAGATCGGCGGTCGAGAAGCTCGCCTTCTCCACGTCGACCTGCGTGAGAAGCGCGCGGCACAGCCTGGCTCGCGCGAACGTCGCTCCGCGGAGCGATGCTTTGACCAAGTCGGCCTCTTCGAGATCGGCGTCGTCGAAGATGGCGCGCGTGAGATGGGCTCCGCCGAATCGAGCTTTCCGCGCCCGCGCACCGACGAATCTCGCGTTGTCACCGGTCGTCGCGACGAAGTCGGCATCGACCAAGATCGCGCGCTCGAACGACGCCCGACTGAGCTTGGCTCGAGTCAAGAGAGCGCCCTCGAGATCGGCCTCGATGAAGGACGCTTCCTCGAGGTTCGCGCCGACGAGGCTCACGCGAGCGAGCTTGGCCCCCGTGAAGTTCGCGCCTTCGAGGTGCGCGCCTTCGAAGTTCGCACCGAGCAGAGATCGCCGACTCAGATCGAGCCCGTGCAGATCGGCGCCGACGAGCGACGCACCGACGAGCGACCCTCCGTCGGCGATTCGTGCGAGCACGAGCGCGCGCCCAGGATCAAGCACCGGCTCGGTCGCGTGCTTTGGCGCGGACACGATCGCGATCTTCACGGGCGGAGGCACCGCCGGCGCGAGCGTGGCCGCGAAGGGAGGCGGTACGACGGCCGCCGGCGCGGCAACGGGCGCTTTTGCCGCGACGACGGCCTCGACCATTGCGGGCGGAGCTGGGGCGAGAGGCGGGGCTCCGAGCACGAGGCCGCCCAATCGCGGCGGTGGGGCCGCGCGATTCGACGTCTCGTTCGCGGCGGCCCTGGCGACCGAAGCCCGTATCGAGTCGTTCTGACTCCATGGCGGAGCCGTCACATCGCCTGTCACCGGAGGCGGTGTTCGCAGCTCGAACGACGGATCGAACGGCGTCGCGGGGATCACGGGCGCCGCGCTTCGTGGCCCCTCGGGCATCGGCACGTCGAATGGAAGCGTCGGGCTCTTCTTCGGTCGACTCTCTGGAGCCGCCGTCTGATCGAGACGCGCCGGCTCGTTCGATGGAGCTCGAAAGGGCAACGCGCCGAGCACAGGCTGCATCACGATTTCGCCGGTGGTGCCCGGGATGCGCGACTCGTGGATCACGAGCGCCTTCGGATCACCGGTGAGCGTCGCCGTGAGGCGCACGACGCGAGCATCGCTCGGCACCTGGAGGATCGCGCGCCAAATGATCGACAAGCGACCTCGCGTCTCGTCGATCACGAGCATGTCGGCAGTCATCGCGAGTGGTTGCGGTCGGCCTGGTGAGATCTCGGCGGTCGCCGAAATTCCGAGCAGCGGAAGCGTCACCCGCCGTGCTCCTTCGCCGAGCCCCTCGAGCACGAGCGTCTCTCCGCCGCGGAGGAACGGCGCCTGCTGATCGAGTGGAGCAGGGTTCCAATAGCGACTGTCGAACTCGCGACCGAGATCGAGCACCTCGGAGAAATGTGGGGCCGGAACGCCGCGGAGAAATTGCGTTCGTGCCCGCGCCATCCCGCTGAGCGGACCGAAGCCGACGGCCTCGGTAGGTCGACGTGGATCGGTGATCGACGGACGCTCGCTTCCAGACGGATTGTCGGCCGTCTTCAGCGCGTGCTCATACGAGAGGAGCACACCCCGGCCATCGAAGTCTTCGACGCGCAACGTCTTGTCGATGATCGGGCCCTTGCCGAAGAGCGCGAGCCGAACCGCGAAGGGCTCGCCCCGCGAACCCGGCGACCCATGTGCGGTTGCATGCATGAGAACTGCGGCGCTCGGGAGATAAGGGGCCGACTCCACTGCCGCGATCACGCTCTTGCTCGGATCGCGATCGACGAACGCGTCGCGGGTGATGACGGCTTCGGGGGCAACGACGCGCGCCTCGCTGGCACGATCGATCTCGAGTGAGGCCTTCGCGGCGAGCGTGACGTAGGTCTTGCCTGCACAGAACGACCACGTCACCGCATGGGCGATGGGCCCTCGGACCGACACGTCGAAGGTTTCGGGCATGCGCGCGGGCACGAGAAAGCACTATCAGGGACCGAGGGCCGAGGACACGATGACATCGCTCTCGTGGAGGCTCATGCAATGACTTGCTCGAAATCGGGCTAATTGTTCGTGCAAGTCTTCATTCCTGCTTGTCCGGCCGGCTGGGCCGAGGTGCAGGGTGTGGTCCTCCCACGAACGAAGCCCGTCGACACCGTCGGCACGCTTGAACTCACGGTGGGGACGTGCCCCGACGTCGGATGCGATTCCACGAAACCACCCTATGGGCTCGCGACGTTGCTCGGTAGGAGCGTGGTGAGGAGCGTCCACGTTCTGTCCCCCGTCGGGCCACAACCGGGGGGGCGGTGGAGCGGGCGGCACTTTCTGAGCGACGCCCAGACGACAGCGCGCGAAAGAGCCATCTACCGGCGCACGAGCTTTCAGCGGGGCTTCGTCTGCCGCTCGCCGATCGATGGCGCAACGATGACTCTGTTGCGACCCGTGATGGAACGCTCCAGACCTCCCGGCGCGCAAGGTGCTGGTCCACCCAAGGAGGGGCTCGTGGCGATGATTGACCGGTCGACGCTCGCGCGACGTGATCTCTGCGCTCGGCGCAGCTATCCTGCAACCGAGTGATGAGGCTCTCAACCAAGGTCGCGATGGCGCTGTCGCTCGCCGTAGCGTTGGTCGGCGGGCTCGCGACAGCAGTGGCGACCGATCGACAAGCGGCCGAGCAACGCGCAGAGTTTCGCGAGACGAATCTGCGCGCCCTCGAGCTCCTCGGGCTTGCGCTCGCCCCTGCCGTGGCCGACGGGCGCCATCATCGCGTGCAAGCGGTGCTCGACAACGTCGCGAACTTTCCGGAGCGCTACCCGGACGTTCGGAGCCTCGAGGTCATCGACACGAGCGGACGCGTGCTCGCCGACATGGACCCGACGCGCTTCGGCGAGCACGTCAACGTCGCGGTCGACGCTGTCGAGCCTTCTCTCTTCGACCGAGGAGGCGGCGAGCTCGAGGTCGTGATGCCGCTCCGATTGGCACACCCCGTCGGCGTGCTTCGAGCCAGGCTCACTGGCGCGCGACTCGATTCCGAAGTGACACGCCACAAGCTCGAGGCTGCGCTGTTCGTCGTCGTCTCGATGACCGCGCTCGGCATCGTCCTCTATTTCTTGCATCGCCGCCTCGTGGGGGCTCCGCTCGCCGACCTCGCTTCGGTCGCTTCGGATCTCCGCGGCGGGCGCATGGAAGCGCGCGCGACCGTGCGAGGCAACGACGAGCTCGGACAGCTCGGCAGCGCCTTCAACGAGATGGCGGCTCACCTCCAGAGCTACACGTCGGGCCTCGAACACAAAGTCCGCGAGCGGACGGTCGAGCTCGAAGAAGCGAATCATCGTCTCGAGGAGCTCGCGACGACCGACGCGCTCACGGGGCTATGCAATCGCGGTCATTTCGAGTCGTGCGGATCTCGCCAGCTGGCCGAGGCGAAGCGCCGTGGCGCGACGGTGGCCATGGTCTTGTCCGACATCGACAAGTTCAAGTCGTACAACGACAGGCTCGGGCACGCGTTCGGCGACGACGTCTTGAAGCACGTCGCGAAGATCTTCCGGGGCGAGGTTCGCGAAGGCGATCTGGTCGCGCGCATCGGCGGAGAGGAGTTCGCCGTGCTCATGCCCGATGCCACCACCGAAGAAGCCGCGCAGGCCGCCGAGCGCATGCGCGCGAAGCTCGAGAAAGAGCCGATGCAGAGAGATGGCGAGGTGGTGACGGCGAGCTTCGGCGTCAGCTCGACCGACGACGTCGAGCCCGAGCTCGATATCCTCCTCAAAGCCGCCGACGATGCGCTTTACACGTCGAAGCGCGAAGGCCGAAACCGCGTGAGCCTCGCGCCACCCTCCATCTCGAGGAGATCGTCGTGAGCAAGGGCAGAGCTCCCATCTCACGACGCACTGCCCTCGAAGGGCTCGGGATGGCCGCGTCGAGCGCGCTCATCGGATGTTGGTGGACCGACGAAGCTCGTCGCGACCGACCCGACCCCTTGGCCCGCCTCGCGGCGGACGGCATCGAGCCCGACGTACTGCGCGTAGGCGTGACGCCGACGACCGGAAAGACGACGGCGTCGCTGTTCGATCCGCTCGTGCACTACCTGTCCGAAGAGCACGGGCTTCGCGCGACCGTCGTCGCCGCGGCGACCTACGACGATGTCGCGGTCGGTGTGCAAAAAGGCGATCTCGACGCGGCGTTCCTCTCGCCGCTCGCCTACGTGAGAGCGCGAGCCAAGCTCCCTGCGGCGCTGGTCGCGTCGGCGGCTCGTTCGGGATCGCCCACGTACCTCGGGTATCTCGTCGTCCGTGTGGGGCATGGGGTCGGCTCGTTCGCCGACCTTCGCGGGCGGCGAATCGCGTACGTCGAGCGAGGGAGCACCTCAGGCTACCTCTGCCCGCGCGCACTCTGTCGCGCTCGCGGATTCGATCCCGACACGTTCTTCGCGCAGGCGAAGTTTCTCGGCGACCACGCGTCGGTCATCGAAGCGGTGGCGAGCGGTCAGGCAGACGTCGGCGCGACCGCCTCGGCGTTCATCGATCCCGAGCGGTTCGACCGCGTGAAGGCAGCGGACCTGGTCGAGGTCGTCGCAAAGACGGCGCGCATTCCGCTCGACTGCGCGGTCATCCATCAACGCGTCTCGGCGCGTCTCGGTCGGGCTTGGCGTGACGCGCTCCTCGGCTTCGCGAGCTCGCATGCGGCATCCGAGGCGCTCTCGCACTCGTGGGGCGTGAGCGGCTTCGTCGCCGCCGACGACCGGCGCTACGACGAGCTTTCGGCCATGCTCGCCGCCGAGCCGACGCCTTGATTGCAGCTCCTCGCGCCCCGAGCAAGGGCGCCACGACACGCGTGGGAGGTCCGCGCCTCTCTGCGCAGAAGTGAGAGGTGCGCTCACGAAACGCGTTCGACATCCCCGAAGCGCGCAAGAAGCGCCTGGAATCGCGGGCGCTCGACGCGTTATCCTGAAGGTTCAACCGGGCCCCAAGGAGCAAGTCATGTCCGAACCGCTACGACGTCCGTCTGCAACCTTCGAATCGCCCGCGCGCTCGGGGACGCGTGCGGCCGTTCGCCGCGCGCGCGAGGACGAGCGCCGTGAAATCGCGCTCGATGTCGCGTTCCGAAGCGACGATGGAGACCCCTGCGTGGGTGTGTCGCGCGACATCGGTATCGGCGGGATGTTCATTCGTACGACGACTCCGGCGGCCTATGGCTCCGAGGTGAAGCTCACGATCACGTTGCCGACACGCGCGGCGACGATCGAGCTCACGGCGGTGGTCCGATGGATGAGCGACGACGGGATGGGCGTCCAGTTCGGTCTGACTGGAGCGCGCGAGACGCACGAGATCACCAAGCTCATCAGTGGCTGAGAGCTCCCGCCAGCTGAAGCGGCGCGTGGCTTCGTTCGCTCGAGCTCGGCTCGTGACAATCCCACGGAGCCAATTGAGCTACGCTCTCGCGATGCGTTCGTATTTCACTTCGCCCCTTCTCCTCTCTGCAGGCCTCCTCGCGTGCTCGAGCCATTCGAACGACGGCGGCAGCGGAGGTGGGACGTCGAGCGTGACGAGCAGCACGTCGTCTCCCGCCACGACGAGTGGCGCGGGTGGAGCAGGCGGAAGCTTCGAGCCGCCCCCCGGCGCATTGACCGTCTCGTTCGGTCCGTTCACCGTGCCCGCAGGCACCGAGCGGACTCAGTGCGTGACCAAACGACTCGGGAACGCTACCGCCATTCACGTTGGTCAGATTCACAACGAGCTCATCGGCGTCTCGCATCACCTCATCGTCTACCGCGTGGGCGACGCCGTCGAGAAGCTCGATCCGCAAGATTGTCAGCCATTCGCCGATACGCTCGATCCGAACAAAGGCGTGCCGTTGATGATCACGCAGTCGAAGAACGAAACCCTCGACCTTCCGAAGGGCGTCGGCTTCGATCTCGACGCAAATCAGATGATTCGGCTCGAGGTGCACTTCATCAATCCGAACGCCGACGACCGGACGATCGAGGGCCATTCGACGTTCGTCCCGATGCCCGATGGCGAGTTCCAGAACGAAGCCGGCTTCGTCTTCGCTGGCGACACGTTGATCGTTTTACCGCCCAATCAGAAGACCACGATCAATCGATTCATCTCGATGCCGCCCGATCTCGTCGGCAAGAGCTTCTTCGGCTTCACGGGCCACGAGCACCAGATGGGGACCAACGTCAGGGTCGGCATGGGCAACGGCGTCGGGCCCGCGGTTCCGGTCTACGACGTACCGAACTTCACTTGGAGCGAGCCGCCCACGGTCTATCACGATCCGCCCATCGTTCTACCCGACGGGAACGGCTTCAGCATCACTTGTGACTACGAGAACACCAGCTCGAATCAAATCACGTTCGGCGAAACGGCGAACGACGAGATGTGCTTCTTCTGGTCGTATTACTATCCGAACGTCGGAGCGAAGGTCATCTTCTGAGCCTGGCGCATGAAACGACAATGCTCCGGCGATCTCATTCGTTCGGACACCTTGCGTGTCGAGCGCGACGCGCGCGCGCTGCTGGGTTAGCCTCCGCCCGTGGATGTCGAAGAGCGCGCGAAGGTGTGTGAGCTAATCGAAGCCGTGATCGCCGCCGATGGTGTGATCGCCGACGAAGAGCGCGATTTTCTTCAGCGCGTCGTCGATCGCTTCGGTCTCTCCGAGAGCGATCGGGCCGATCGAGTCGTCATGAGCGATCTCGGTCGAACCACGGCCACGCTCCGCACCCTCGCACCCGACGTTCAGACCCGCGTCATGGCGCTCTTGGTCGAAGCGGCCGTCGTCGACGGCAAGGTCGTCCCCGAAGAGCGAGCGTTGCTCCTGGCGTCGGCGGCTGCGCTCGGTATCGAGGCGAGCGCGCTCGAAGAGCGGATTGCAAGACGCCTCCGTTCGAACGTGCCGGGTCTCTGAGCGGGCGGCGTAGCAGGCTCATCTCTCGCTCCCGAGGACCGCGCGACCACGGTCGGCGTCTCAGTTCTCCTCGCGGCGATTTGTCTCGCTGCGCAAGTCGCCTCATCGAAAAGGCGGGGATCGCTGCAGAATGCGGGCGAGTCTTCGAGGTGTGGCGTCGGCATACGCGATGCAATCAAGTGCTGTACGGCGTGCCCGGAGACGGCTTCTTGCTTGGGCATCCCATAGCCGAGTCGCCCGTCGAACACGTCGAGGAGATCACCCATGAAAACCATCGAAACGTCGTCTCCGCGCGGCGATCAGCGAAAACCGGCCGACTCAACGAGCGGCGACGAGCTGCAAAGCTCGGGCGAAGAAGACCTCTCGGGAAGAAAGACCAAGCGGCCGCACTACACGTTCGTGCTCGCCTGCGGGATCGGAGCTGGAGCCTTCGCGACGGCGTTGGTCGGCTTCACCACACGCTCCCGCCCCGACGCTGCGTCGATGCTCGCCTTCACCGCGGTCGCAGCGACATTGCTAGGAGCCTTCGCGGCGTTTCTCTTCGGGGTTCAATCCGAAGAGCCCGAGATCGCGCCTCTCGTGCGCTCCAAGCCTGAGAGCTCGCGACCCGTGAAAGACGTCGAGCCCGGCGAGGGCTCCGTGTCGTTCTCGGTCGAAATGGATGCCGGGTTCGGCGCCAATGGCGCTCCCCAAAACCCGACGGACGAACACACGGCCCGTGTCGCCCGAGGCCCTCTCGGCTTGCGCCGGCGGCGACACACCGTGCGTCGGAGCAGTCTCATCACGCACCAGCATGTCGACGCGGCGCACGCGACCCGCGAAACGACCCACCGGTGGGAGGGTGAGCTCGAGTCGGAGCGCGGCCTCGAGCTCGTGTTCTCCGAGCTTGCGCCCTGGACGCCCGAGACCTCGCTTCACCTCACTCAGCGCGCTTAGAACGATCAGAGACTCGACCGGTGGGCCACTCGGAGCTGGCCTGCCGAACTCGAGATAGAACAGGGAGACTGCAAGACAGGAAGCCCGGAAGATGGCTGATTGCGAACGGGAAGCAGGCATTGCCCTTTCGAATCGAAATGCCTCAATCGTCTTCCCGTCGCTCTGTCTTCTTGTTCAATCTTTCTCTCCCCCGTCAGGGGCTAGGCGATCGTAGTTCCCGCGACGCCCGCCGAACGATTGAGCGCTTCGGCCTTTGCGCAGCTCTTGAGCTCGGCGAAGACGTGGCCGAGCGAAACCCACTCGGCGGGGGCCATGACTTTTCGCGCGAGAGCGAACAACGAGCCCTCCTCTTCATCCATGTGTTCCTCCAGACGGGCGCGCAAACTGCGTGCCTTTGCCATCCAAAGTGCGTTCGCCGGATCGAGGTCCGCCAGCTCCGTGAGGACCCGGTCGGTTAGCGCGTGTACTCGCCTCGCGCGCGCGATGAGCGTCGGCAGGGATAGATTCGAGCTTCGAGCGAGGCGATCGTACAATACGGCATCTTCGGCGACTCCGTGTGCCCAGCTCTCGATTCGAAGCTCCTCGAAGAGTCGGGCGCGGTCGTCGAGGTGCTCCGAAATCTCGAGCTGGTAGGTGAGCTCCGAGACCTTTCGATGGTCGCCCACGACGAGATCGAAGATGTCGACCGAGTTGGAGAGCTGCAACGTATTCATCACCATCCTTCTGGCCGGCCGTACGTGGCCCGATCCCATTCGCTGGGCCCGTCGCTTCGCACGGTTCGTTCCATCGCTCATCGACACCGAAGACGGCGCTATCGAAGCGCACCGCTCGCGCTAAGCCGAGATGGCGCGTGGAGACCTCGCCCGATCGCGTCGCAATAGTCCTCGCTCGTGGCAATTCGCCCCGTCGCGTGGCTCGAGTCGTTTCGCGCTTGATCGAGCGTGCTGTGCTCAGTCGCGTCCGAGACGCGCGAGCCGTCCAGGGCGTGCGCCGGTGAGCTTTCCACGCTCGACCACGACCTCACCCTTCACGATCGTCGCGAGATAGCCGTTGGCGTGCTGAATCAGTCGTCTGCCGCCTGCGGGGAGGTCTTGAACGAGCTCTGGGCGGCCGAGCGACAGGTTCTTCCAATCGATGACGTTGAGGTCGGCGCGCTGGCCGGGAGCGACGAGCCCCCGATCGGTGAATCCGATGTAGCGCGACGTGTCGTGGGCGAGCATCTGCACGACACGTTCGATGGGGATCCGACCTCGGTCGCGGTCACGGGCCCAGTGGGTGAGCATGAACGTTGGAAAGCTCGCGTCGCAAACCGTCCCGACGTGGGCGCCGCCGTCGCTGAGACCCAAGAGGGCGAGCGGATGGGCAATCATCTCGGCGACGCAGTCGAGATTGAAATCCGAATAGTTGAAGACCGGGAAATAGAGCAGCTCTTTTCCGTCGTTCTCGAGGAGCGCATCGTAGATGACTTCGATGGGCTTTTTGCCGGTCCGCATCGACTCGGCGAAGAGCGACGTCTCGCGCGACGGCTCGTAGCTCGGGTTTTCACCGAGGCGGAACATCCGCATCGAGATGAAATCGATGTTCGCGAGGAAGCGGTCGGCCATCGGAGGAACGTTGGTCCCGTCGCCCGCGATTTTGTCGCTCTTCTCCGACAAAATCTTCGCCTTCATCAGAGGATCGCGCATTCGACGTACGCGCTCCGAGAGCGGTAGCTGAGAGATTCGTTTGTAGCTCGGAAACCCGATGAAAGGATGAAACGTGGCTTCGAAGCCCAGAATCACGCCGATGCCTCGAGCGCCGACCTGGAGGCGAATGTCGATCCCCTGCGCTTTCGCCTTCTCTGCGCGGCGGATCATGCGTCTCCACTGATCGGTGTCGAGATCGCGTTGCATCAGCGAAATCGACGTCGAGTGGGCACCCCCGGCGCGAGCCATTTTCTCGATGACGTCGAACTCGTCGTCGAAACGAGCAGGCGACGTCTCCATGTCGAAGTCGGAGACCGCCTGGAGCACACCATGGCCGAGGCCGTCGAACGCGCTGGCGATGCCTTCGAGCTCACGAATCGTGGCCTCGGCGGCGGGCGTCGCGCTGCCGTCGATCGATCGGTGATTGTCGGTGCGACCAGTCGAAAAGCCGACCGCACCAGCGACGAGCGCCTCACGCACGAGGCTGCGCATCGCGGCGATGTCTTCGTCGGTGGCAGCTCGGCTCGCGAGCGCCCGCTCGCCCATCACGAAGATTCGAAGCGCGTCGTGGGTGATCTGTGCGGCGAAGTCGATGGCGTGCGGAGCGTCGTCGACGGCGTCCATGTATTCGGGAAACGACTCCCAGCGCCAACGGATCCCTTCGGCGAGCGCGCTTCCGGGGATGTCTTCGACGCCCTCCATCAGCTCGATGAGCCGCTTGCGATCGCTCGCGCGCACGGGAGCGAAGCCGACGCCGCAGTTTCCCATCACGCAGGTCGTGACGCCGTGGAGGCTCGACGGAGCGATGTCGCCGTCCCACGAGACCTGGCCGTCGTAGTGCGTGTGCAGATCGGTGAACCCGGGAGTGACCAAGGCCCCGTCGGCGTCGATGGTGCGTGTCGCGGGTCCGTCGCAGGCGCCGACCTCGACGATGCGGCCATTGGAGACGCCGACGTTGGCTGTACGTCCGGCTCGTCCGGATCCGTCGACTACGAGGCCGCCCACAATCTTCAGATCGAACGCCATGGGCCGTGAGGTTAGCAGCCCATTCAAATGCTCTGCACGACGGTTTATGAGACGCGATGGAATCGATCGGTAGACTTCATCCCATCGTCGCGGTTCAACGCGTCGGCGATCTCCAGGGTGGCGAGAAGGCGCGTCCGGCGACCGCTTCGCGCGCCTCGTAGAGGAGCGTCGAGTGACGCAAACAGGGATAGCAGTCGTCTTTGCCGTTCTTCCCACAACCGTCTTCTTTACGTACCCGTTCACCGGGCTGATGGTCGTCGTGGCCCTACGTGATCATACGCGAAGGGGGATCGACATGGAGATCCACGCATGATCTCTTCGGA
>JAYUUB010000156.1:0-156589 GCA_043755175.1 Polyangiaceae bacterium
CTCCTCAGCCTACAAAAGTAGGCTTTCCGGTGCTCACTCGTCGGGCGACCGTCTCGCTTCGGTCTCGGCGGTCTCGCGACGCGCTCATTTCTACCGGGCGCCTAAGACGACAATGCCCCTGAGCACGGCGTCGATCTCCACCACGACCACGCTCATTCTCGAGAAGAGCGGAAAGCTCTGACCTCGTCTCCGACGCGGATCGTGCCTAGCGTCCGCGGAATGAGGTTCTGGCCGAAGATGACGCCGAGCTCGTCGAGCCTGTATTTCCCGAGCGTCTTGAGCACCTCCGGGTCTCGGTCACCCGTCGTCTGATCGACATTGACCATCACGCAACGAGCACACGGTTTCGCCACGTCGAGCTTCGCATCGCCGATCTCGAGCCGTGACCAGCCGTCTTCCTCGAACGGCTCGGCGCCCTCGATGACGAGGTTCGGTCGAAAGCGATCGATCGTGACGGTCGTCGTGAGGCGACGATTCAGGTCTGCGAGCGAAGCCAGCGTCACTGCGAGGAGCGGATAGCCGTCGGCGAAGCTCACGTGGTCACCGGGGCGCGCGTATTTCTCGTTCACGAGTCGCTTGAACGACGGATCGAGCCTGACGAGCCGAACCTTGCGGCCGAGGTGCTCCGAGAGAAGGCCCGCGGCATCGTCGCCGACGTCGTGCGCGCGACAGCGGCTGGTCCAGACGACGACGTCGACCGTGGGGCTGGCTCCATCGATGCGCACCTCGGTCTCGCGCTTCGACGGAACGCGAAGTCGGACCCGATCCCCATCGACGTCGACCTCGACCAGCGCGAGCGCCGGGTGCTCGCGCTGCGTCAAGAAGACGCCCTGTTCGTCGGTGACCATCAGCACCCGGTCGCCTTCGAGACCACGCTCCGTGACGCGTGCAGAAGCGCTCTTTCGAGCCGCGCCAGACTTCATCGGGTAGATCGCGATCTCGCGAACGGTGAGCGTCATCGTCGTTCGAGATCTGCCCGAGCCGAGCGTACGACGCAACCCGGCTGTGGGTCAGCGGTGGGGTCGGTGACGCGCCGAAGGAGTCTCGTCGGCGCCTTCTTCGTCCGCCCCGAGGAGCGCTTGAATGGCGGTCCACTCGTCGGCGGTTCCTTCGAGGACGCCGCGCTCCCAAGTCAAGACCTCGGCTGCGCGGGCAGAGCCCGAGACGACCGGGACGACGTGCCAGTGAAGGTGAGGGGAGGTCATCGTGAGATCTTCGCGGACCGATCCGAGCGAGGCGACGAACACGCGCATCGGAGCGAGCGAGAGCTCGATGCGTCGAGCGACCGCGTGGATGAGACGCATACTCTCGGCTGCGGTCTCAGCGTCGACGTCGGTGTAGCGCGTCGCGTGTCGGTCGATGACGACGACCGCGTGGCCCCACGTCAGCGGGTAGGCGTTCAAGAGGGTCGTGACCCCGCGACCGCGCTCGAGGACGCGCGACGAGGGCGACGCGAGAATCGAGCACATGAGGCAGCCCGGTGGCCGCGATTCTTCGGCGATCCGCGCGAGCGCGAGCTCCTTCGATATTTGGGCGGGCACGTTCGATCAGCGGGCAGTGAGCTTCTGCAAACGGTCGAGCGACTTCTTGAAGAGCCTACCGAAATTCCATCTCACGAGCGCTTCGAAGGGCTTCACGAACCACGTGGGCTCGTAGGCGACACGCCAAGTGAGCTTGCAGTGGTCGTCGTCGATCGCGGCGATCTGCATGTCTTCTCCCATCGCGCTGACGAGCGGCAAGCTCATGGCCTCCATCGTGAAGGCGAAGCGCTTGCCAGGCTCCCAGACGATGAAGCGCTCGTGAACCGTGAGAATCTTGAGACGCACCTCGCGCCGCGAGCCCGCTCCGCGGGGGGGCTCGGTCAACCAGTCGACGCCGACGAAGTCTTCGAGCCACGATGACAGCTTCTCCGCCGACGCCAGAACCTCGAAGAGCTCCTGGGCGCTGCAGCGCATGGTCGCCTCGAAGTCCATCGCGGAGGGCGGGCTCTCGAGAAAATCCAGGCCCTGCGGAGCGAGCTTCTTCATGGGGACGAATGGTACCGAAAACCCGT
This sequence comes from Polyangiaceae bacterium, assembly GCA_043755175.1. Classification (GTDB taxonomy): domain Bacteria; phylum Myxococcota_A; class Polyangia; order Polyangiales; family Polyangiaceae; genus CAYYKK01. Next base: position 2,054 of record JAYUUB010000156.1, read on the forward strand.
GAGGGCAGGGCCATTCCTCGCCTTCCTTGGCTACCGGACCGGCATCGATGCCTGCTAGGCTTCGCCGCGTCCCTTCATGAAGAAGATTTCGCTTACAGGATCCACGTCGGCGTCGCGCGCCACTCCGGTTCAGACGCCCGTCTCCACCGAGGTGCTCGAGCTCTTTTTCAACACAGGGGTTGCGTACCACGCCGTCGTCTTGCCGGCTGAGCTGCCCGACGTGGTCGCGAGCTTCGTGGTCATGAAAGACGCGGCCGGGCAGAGCGCGAGCGTGCGTCGGGCCGAGGCTGCCGAAGATCCCGATGTCGAGATTTCGATTCTCGAGCACCTCCATCAGCTCTCGCAGCGCTGGATTCCGGTTCCCTACCAGCTCTCTTCGGGACACGCCGTGCAGCTCTATCTCGCTCCCACCGGCGGCCGCCGAGGCGCGGTGAAGGCCATGCTGGCGATCGACACCATGGAGCACACCGGCTCGAAGGGGCGCTTTCTCGACGCCGCTCTCGACGAAGGCCGTCCGTTCCGACCGCTCGAGCAAGGTGAGCTCGGCGGGTTTCTCGACCACTCCGTCACGCGTGACTACTTGCGGAAGCTCGAGCGCGCGGGCCTCGATGCCGCCCCGTTCAAGCTCTCTGCGCTCTTCGAGGTGCTCGCGCCCTACCTGCCCCGCATTCGATTCTCGCGCGTCGAGTCCCACATGCCCATTCCGGTCTCGCTCGTCCTCGACTTCGGCAACTCGCGAACCACCGCGGTGCTCGTCGAGGCGCGCGAAAAGGGGCTCTTGTCGATCCCGCTCGAGCTCCGGTCGAGCTCCGATCCCTTCAGCGTCACCGAGGAGGCGTTCGACTCGCGCATCACCTTTCAGCCAAGTCCCTTTGAAGACGACACGAACCCGCTCGCGACAGGTGAGGGCTTCACCATTCCGAGCGTCGCGCGTCTCGGAAGAGAGGCGCTCGACCGCGCGCTCGAAACGCCGCATCGCTACGCCTGCACGCTGTCGAGCCCCAAGCGCTACCTCTGGGCCGACGATCCGAGCGACGAGCGCTGGCACTTCGCGGCCAAGCAGCACGGTGAGTATCGCCCCGTGTCGGGCCGTCTGCTCAAGTACATCATCGAAGAAGCCGGCGGCGCGCTCCTCCGTCAAGACGGGCCGAGCGCACCACCCGAGCCGAGGTACGCGCCGCGCACGATGATGCTCTTCGCGATAGCCGAGATTCTCTCGCAGGCGTACTCGCAGATCGCAGGCTTCGGTTATCGCAAATTCCAGGGGAAAGAAGGGAGCCCCCGCGTCCTTCGCCATCTCGTGCTCACGTATCCCTCGGCGATGCGCGACGAAGAAAAAGAGGTCTACGAGACCCTCGTCAAGAACGCGGTGTTGCTCGTCGCTTACCTCTACAACGTCCCCGAGGGCAGACGACCCAACGAAGACAAGCCGGGGATCTTCTCGCCGTTTCTCTTCGTCGACGAGGCCCTCGCAGCGCAGATGGTCTACCTCTACCAAGAGGTCGCCGGAACGTTCGCTGGCAGCATGGAAGACTTCATCAAGGTCTACGGCCAGCGCCCGGTGGCGCCAGCTGCGGCTTCGAACGGGCCTCCCGACGCCGACGCCGCACATGCCAAGGTGCGCATCGCGAGCATCGACATCGGCGGCGGCACGACCGACGTGATGGTCGCCGAATACGCCGATCTCCTCGCGGGCAGCGGCACGAGCCTCGCCATCACGCAGCTCTTTCAAGACGGCGTGAACCTCGCAGGTGACGAGGTCTGCCGTGCCCTCGTCGAAGACATCGTCTTCTCGCAGATCCTCCAACAGATCGAGAGCACGGGCGGCAAGAACCAGCTCATTCATTTGTTCGCCGAAGGAGACGCGGGCCACGGCGCGAGCTGGCGAACGCTCAAGGCGAAGCTCGTCCCGTACTTCTGGCTCCCTCTCGCGCGCTGCCTCTGGTCTGTCGCCGAAGGCTTCACCATCTCGGGTCACACCAGCGACAAGCTCTACAGCGTCGACGACGTGATGCGCGTCTTCGAAGGCTCGAGCTTCTCTCCTTCGGTGCTCGCCGAGGCCGACCGCTTCCTCGAGCCGCTCGTGCCGGGGTTCCCGGGGCTGAAGAATCTCTTTCTCCGCTTCGACAAGCAGGAGATCGAGCGCACGATCGAGGGTGTGCTTCGCGAGCCGCTTCGACGTTACGCCGACATCCTCGCGCAGTTCGACGTCGACATCGTCGTCCTCGCAGGCCGAGCCTCGGCGCTCAAATGCGTTCGAGACCTATTCGTATCCGAGATGCCGGTGACGCCTCCGCGCATCAAGAGCATGTCGAGCTACCGCGTCGGCGATTGGTATCCGTCGAAGTGGCGTCACAACGGGGCCATCCGAGATCCGAAGTCGACGGTCACTGCGGGCGCGACCGTGTTGCATCTCGCGGCGAAGAACCAGCTCGCCGGCTTCATGCTCGATCACATCACCCCCATCGAGCAAAAGCCCATCGTCGGCCTCTACCAAGAGAGCGAGCCGCACATCGGTCGCGAGAGCGAGCTCTTCAAGAAGGGCAATCTGAGCCCGCCCGTCGCGTACACGAGCTTCATGCGCCTCGGTTTTCGCAACGTCGATTCGCCCGAGATGGACGCGGCACCGCTCTTCGAAGTTCGGCCTCGATCGGCCGAGGTGGAGCAGGCGCTCCTCACCGATCGCGCGACCATCGTGTTCGAGCGCGACAAGAAGGGTCACATTCACATCGCCGACGTGAAGAGCCAGAAAGGCACGCACACCTTCTCGAAAGACGACTTCTACCTCAAGCTGAAGACCCTCACCGTCGACAGGTATTGGCTCGACACCGGCGTCTTCAAGAACATCCTGAGGTACCTGTGAGCGGCGCCGCCCAGAGTGGTTCTTCGTCGCAGGAGCTCGACACCCGCGTCGTGCTCGAACGCGTCGTCCTCGCCGATCTCCTCGACGATTCGATTCTCGCGGCGCGCCCGGGAGACAAGCCGTTTCCTCTGCGGCTCTTCTTCGGAGAGCTCGGAGCGCGAATCTCGACGCCGACGGCGTTCACGCTCGCGATGGGGCTCAACTTCTTCTTTCGCAGCGAGATGGAGGAAGAAGACAAGATGCGCGTAGGTCACGAGGTCTCGCGCCTCTACTACCAGCTCGTCGAAGAAGCCTCGCTCGATCCGGCGACGGTGCGCGAGACGAGCCCCCTGCTCGCCGCTCTCATGAGCTCGGAGCTCGGGCGAATCGCCTTCGAGAGTGTCGACCACGTCACCGTCTTCGATTCGCGCTTCCACGACCGAGCGAGCGGCGCCGATGCCCACGAAGCGCGCATCGTGCGCCCGGCCACCTTCCTCGCGAAGGTCACGCAGAACTCCATGGTGCGCCTGAAGGCGAAGGTGATGACGTGACCGCGCAAAAAGAAACCTGGCTCCCGAACCTCGTCGGCGGCGTCTCGATTTGGAAGCTCACCGCCGATCTCAACCAGGATCGTTTCTTCGACGGACGTCTCCTCGTCCCCGAGACCGAAGGCGCCGACAGCCTCCCGGTGAAGGTGATTTGGAACGTCGACGGCCTCGTGCCGCTCTCCGAAGCTCGCACGTCGCACCCCGAGGCCACGCAGCAAGCGCTGACCGATTTCGTCGCGTCGGTCGAGCGCGTGAAAAAGGAGCTCTCGAGCGAATCGAGCGGCTACAGGCGCTTCAAAGAAGCGTTCACGATGCCCGCGATCGACGGAGACTCGGTCGCGAACTACTTCTTCGACCCGAAGACGAAGAAGCTCTGCGTCATCAACTGGGGAGCCTCTCCGCGATCGCTCGCAGGGCAGGGCGAGCTCGTGTTCGGATACGATCGCTTCGACGAGCTCATGCGTCGCGCAGGCCCCGGCGTCGCGCTTTCGGGTGCTGGAGCCGCGGCCGGGGCTGCGGTCGCCGCAGCGGGCGCCGCCGGTGCCGATCCTGCTCTCGCAGCGGGCGCCGACCCGAAAGCCGCCGAGAAAAAAGACGAAAAGACAGACGAAAAGACAGACGAAAAGACAGACGAGAAGAAGAACAGGCTCTGGCTATGGATCGTCCTCGCCATCGGGCTGGTGATTCTGATCGTCTTGCTCGGTCTCCTTTTGAAAGACTGCGGCAAGCCACCCGCCGATGGCGCCGACGCGGGAACCGATGCCGGTCTCGACGCGGGAGACGCCGGCCTCGATGCTGGTGACGCCGGCAAAGATGCAGGCGACGCAGGCGACGCCGCCGACGCTGACTCCGACGCCGCCGACGCGAGCTCCGACGCCGCTGATTCGGGCGACGCCGCCGACGCGACGTCGGACGGTGGCGACGCGGGTAGAGACGCGGGCAAAGACGGCGGCGATGGCGCAGGCCCGCCGGCCAACGGGAAGGTCTATCCCGTGAAGTCTGGGAAATCCGGCTCGGGCAGTGGCTCAGGCTCGGGCAGCGGCTCGGGCAGCGGCTCGGGCTCGGGCAGCGGCTCGGGCAACGGCTCGGGCTCGGCGAGTGGGTCGGACGAGCCGGACGGGAAGCCGCACAAGCGTCCGTCGCGTCCGATCCCGTTCCGCTCGCATTTCCAACCCGAAGCGACGGCGTGGAGAATCTCGAGCGGCGCCGACATCGTCTCCGACGAGTTCCCGCCCGAGCTCAACGAAGGTGCATTCGAGGTGTATCTGAAGCCTGGTCACACCTTCAGCGAGATTACCGTCGAATATCGAGACAAGTCGGGTGAGTGGCATGCGCATTGAGCCGCGCTCCGCAGCCACCCGCCGTTTTTTCGCGCAGCCACCGACGATCGCTCTTCGTCATCCCGAATTCGCGTGCCGTCCGACGGCGCACTAGTCTCGTCATCCCGTCACCCCTACGCGAGTCACTCGAGCCACCGAACTATGGAGACCCAGAACCTCGACGCCATCGCCACCCTCACGCGGAGCGTCTCTGCCGCGCTCGCAGCGATGGGCCCCGAGACGCCCGAATCGTCGCACGAAGTCGTGATGATGCGCGATCTCGCGATCCGTGCGAAGAAGCTTCTTCGTGCGGCGGCACGCCCACAGGCGCTCGGTTTCTTCGGCCCGTCGCAGGCCGGAAAGTCGTTCCTCGTGGGCGCTCTCTTGTCGCACGAGCTCGGGAGCCTCGAGGTTCTCTCGCGCGGCAAGACGCTCGACTTCCTGAAAGAGATCAACCCGGCCAAAGGAGTCGAGTCGACCGGCGTCGTGACGCGCTTCTCGACCGCGGCGCTTCCGACACCGCTCGAGCGTGGTGACTTTTATTGTCGCCTCCTCTCGCTCGAGACGGTCCTCGAGTCGATCGCCACGGGTTTTCTCGTCGAGTGCACGTCGCCTGGCGTCGATCCCGAGCGCGTCGAAAAGTGCATGCGTGATGCACGCCTCGTGAACGGTCCGGCCGCGAGCTCGAAGTATCGCGAAGCGTGGGAGCTCGTCTGGCACGATCTCACGAAGAAATACCAAGATCGCCATCCGTATCTGAACGAGCTGAAGCGCAAATCGGCGCTCACGACGGGCGCGTGGAAGGCCGACATCAAGACCACCACCGGTTGGCTCATGGTCTTCTCGCTCCTCTGGGGGGGGCCTGGTTATGCGCCCGACCTCGACCGGCTCATGGGTCTCTTGACGCACGGGCTCGAGTCGCTCGGCCACGCCGACGCCATCGAAGCCGAGATGGCCAGCATCCGTGCCTCGAGCCACGGAGTGAGCCTCATCGACGCGGGCTGCCTCAACTCGCTCGGGAGCTCCGCGCAGCGGGTTCGAGTCTACGTGTCCGGGACCGGAGGCGAGGTCAGCGTCGAGCCGGGCGTGCTGTCCGGTCTCATCGCCGAGATCGTTCTGCCTCTTCGTCCTTCGCCGGGGTCGCTCCTCGATCGCGCCGACATCCTCGACTTTCCAGGCGGGCGCGCGCTCAAAGGAATCAACGGGTTCGGCCCCGAAGAGCTCGCGAGCGGCAAGCTCGAGAATGCGATCGAGGTCTTCAAGCGCGGCAAGCTCACGTTCCTCTTCGAGCAGTACACGATCGACCGGGAGATCACGGCGCTCTGCCTCTGCTCGCCCGGTCCCACCAAGCCCGAGGCGATTCAGCTGCAGTCGCAGGTCGAGGCTTGGCTGCGGATCCGATACGGCGCTGCGACGCCGAAGCAGCCTGTCGAGATCGATCGTCCGAGCCTCTTCGTCGCGCTCACCAAGTTCGACATGAGCCTCGGCGCACTCCGCAGCGACAACGCCATGGCTCGTTGGGAGTCGCGTGTAGGCGAGGCGTGCGTCGATTTCTGGGCACGCTCTCCGTCGTCGTGGGTCCTCAATTGGGGACAGAAGAATCGACCTTTCGCGAACATGTATTGGATTCGTAACCCCTATGCCGATCAGATGCGGAGCCTCGGCCCCGCCGACGCCGACTACGACACCATTCGTAAGGGGTATTCTGAAGCGCGTGCGGTCCAACGTCACATCGATCAAGCGCTCGAGAAGTGGCAGGCCGTCGAAGGCGAAGAGAATGGGCTTCCGAAGAGCGGTGTTCCGCTTCTCTCTTCTGCGTTCAAGCTCAAGCTCGCCGAGAACGTGAAGGCGCGCGAGATCGCAGAAGAAGCGAGCTCGGTCTGCGCAGAGCTTCTCGCTCTCTTGAAGTCTCTCACGCCTTCGCGCGACGAGTCCGAGCACAAGGAACGCATCGCCGAGAACGCACGCTTGCTCATCGACTCGCTCGAGCGCGAGATGGTGCGACGCTCGAGCGGCGCCGTGTTCGGCGAGCTCGTCGGGCTCTTGTCGGCCGACGAAGACGAGCTCGACGCCGAAGTGGGTCGCATCCTCGCGGTCGTCGGTCCGCAGAGCATCAAGACGAGCGACAAGGTGAAACGCCTCGTCGTGCACATGGTGAAATGGTGGCGCGATCAGGCATCGGAGCGCGTGCGCTCCTCGCAGCTCGGGCTCCCACCGACCGCCGTCGACGTGTTCGTCCGCGAGGTCTGCACGTCGAAGAAGCTCCTCGTCACGCTCGGCACGGCGGTCTTCCCGTACATGTCACGCACGACGATCGATGCCGGCCTCATCGCGAACATTGTGCGTGTGAAGGTCTGCGACATGATGGTTGGGCTCGGTGTCTCCGACGGGCGCGCCGTCCCGGTTCTTCCGGTCCGCTTGAGCTACGCCGAGGGGGGCGATGGCAAGCCCGAAGACGCGGCGAACGCCATCGATTGGAGCGACGTCGACTTCGACGCCGAAGAGCCCGAAGCGCAGCTCGGACGCGCCGAGATCGTCTTCGCCGGGAACCGCTACCTCCGCAGGTGGAAGAGCTCGCTCGCCGAGTTCTATCTCGCGAACAGCGGCCAGAAGCTCGAGGGGAGCATCGATGGTCGGACCACGGAGCTCGTGAAGATATTGCGCGAGGTCGAGGGCGTCCATGTCCACACCGAAGCCTGAGCTCGACGAAGCAGACGACGCACCCGAATCGGAGTCCGAGCCTTCGGCGATCGAGGAGTCGATCGCCCCGCTTCGGCTCGCGAACGACGTCGACGGCCTGCTCGCGCTCGCCAAGCAGTACCGCTCCGGCACCGGAGGCGTGCCACGGGACATGAAGGCGTCGCTCGCGGCGTACCTCGCCGCGGCCGATCTCGGGAGCCCCATCGCGCAGCACGCTGCCGGGCTCTTCTTTCTGACCGGTGGGGTCGTGGAGCGCGACGAGCGGGAAGCGGCGCTCAAGTTCCGCGCCGCTGCCGACCAAGGTCACGTGCCCGCGAAGGTGATCGTCGCGAACCTCTACGAGCTCGGCATCCACTACCGAGCCGACGCTGCGAAGGCCGACGTCTGGTATCGCAACGCCGCACGCAGCGCCGGAATCGATCTCGAGCCCTCGGATCCCGGCTACGCGAGGGCTCTCGCGAACCTCGGTTGCGTTCGATACTGCCTCGAAATCGCGCAAGCCAAAGAGACCACGGACGAGGACCGAGCCCGTCTCTTGAAGCTCGCCAAGAGCTATGGGCACCGCCCGCTCGGTGACGCCGGACGGCTGTCGGAGCTACCCCGCGCGTCGATGACTCCCGTTCCCGCCGACTCCCGGCTCAGCCAGCCGAGCCAAGCGCTGGACGCAGTACGGGCTGCCCCGAGCACATCGGCCAAGCCGGCGGTCGACGCGACCAACGCGGCACTTCCGTCGGAAGCATCAGGTCTCGCGGCGCTGAGAGAGACGCCGAAAAAGCCCAGCGCGAAGCTCGTACCGAAAGCGAACGTCGGGCTCGGTGCGACTGCCTTCGTTTTCTCTTTGGTGTTCGCGGCCGTGGGTTTGGTGCTCGGTCACGTTCTCAGGAACCTCGGGATCGACAGGATCGCCGAGGGCGGAGAGCTTCCGGTCGTCGCGCGACACGTCGAAGCGATCCTGCCCATGTTGGTAGGTCTCCTCGCCGTGCTGCCGAACTTGTTGGTGTATCGGCGTAGCGCGTTCCTCCGCGCTGCATCGGTCGGCGTCGCGGGGGGAATCGCGGCAGAGGTCCTCTGGGGAATGGGGCATTCGTTTCTCGAGACGCGGGTGATGCAGATCACCGACTTCTCTGTCGCCGGTCTCCTCATCGGTCTCCTCGTGTTCGGCATCTTCGGGGGCGCCAAGCCCGGCTCCCGCTGACGACCGCTCCCGTCTGCGCCGCCACGAGGCGCTCGGGCTGCTAGAAGCGAGCTGACCCTCACCGACGAATCGTCGGTACGCCCGCTCGCCCTCTTGCAAGTGCCCCCCTGGGGCATCGTGGCGTTGCGCATCGGCACCGCCGTATCGACCGCAAAGCGAACGTCGAGCTGCAGACGAGAGTCCTCGAGCGTCTTGATGCTTTCTTGACCCCGGGGGCATCGACTTTGACGCGCGGCTGAGCGAGTCGAGCCTAGGTTCTTCCGCAACAGAAGGAGGCGTTCTCGTTAAGAGAGCGCATTTTATGGACTTCGTTTACCTCGCAATCGTCGCGGTGTTCTTCGTCGGCACCTTTGGCTTCGTACACCTCACCCATCGACTCTGAGGAGCAAGCCATGGAATTCTTGACCACCGTCGGTGCGCTGCTCGCAGCTCTGCTCCTAGGCTATTTGTTCTTCGCGCTCCTCGCGCCGGAGAGGCTGTCGTGACCGCCAGCAACTGGGCGCACTGCCTTCTCTACATCGCCGTCTTGATCGCCCTCGCGGCGCCGCTCGGCGGCTTCATCGCGCGCGTGATGGAAGGGACCCCCACGATTCTCGGTCGCGCGCTCGGGCCGCTCGAGCGTCTCTTCTACAAGCTCGCCGGCGTTCAGGCCGACGAAGAGATGAGCGTCGCGCGCTACGCAGGTGCGGTCCTCGTCTTCAACATGTTCGGCGCCGTCGTGGTCTATGGCCTTCAGCGTCTCCAGGCTTCGTTGCCGCTCAATCCCGACGCGATGGCCGCAGTGCCGCCCGAAGTGAGCTTCAACACGGCAGTGAGCTTCGCCACCAACACCAATTGGCAAGCGTACGGTGGTGAAACGACGATGAGCTACCTGACCCAGATGCTGGGTCTCACCGTCCAGAATTTCGTCTCTGCGACGACCGGGATCGCGGTGCTCGTCGCGCTGATTCGCGGGATCACACGGGCCGAAACCAAGACGCTCGGAAGCTTCTGGGTCGACCTGACGCGCTCGACGCTTTATGTGATGTTGCCGCTCTCCTTCGTGTTCGCCGTGTTTCTCGTCTCTCAGGGCGTGATCATGACGTTCGACGGTCACGCGACGGTGACGCTCATGGAGCCGTCGATGCTCGCAGACGGCACCAAAGTGACCGAGCAGATCGTAGCGCTCGGCCCGGCGGCCTCGCAGATCGCCATCAAGCAGCTCGGCACCAACGGTGGTGGCTTCTTCAACGTCAACTCCGCCCATCCCTTCGAAAACCCGACGCCTCTCACGAACTTCTTCGAGGTGATCGCAATCCTCCTCGTTCCCGCCGCGCTCTGCTTCACCTTCGGCAAGATGGTGAAAGATCGAAGGCAGGGGATCGCGGTGCTCGCGGCGATGCTGCTCGTCTTCGTCCCGCTCATGATCGCATGCGTCGCGGCGGAGCAGGCTCCCAATCCGGCCCTCGGCTCGCTTGGAGTCGATCAAGTGGCCAATGCGCTCTCGTCGGGCGGCAACATGGAGGGCAAAGAGGTCCGGTTCGGTATTGCCGATAGCGGCATCTGGGCGACTGCCACCACGGCCGCATCGAACGGAAGCGTCAATGCGATGCACGACAGCTTCTCGCCTCTCGGCGGAGCCATTCCCATGTGGATGATAGAGCTCGGTGAGATCATCTTCGGAGGCGTCGGCTCGGGCCTCTACGGAATGCTGATGTTCGCCATCCTCGCAGTGTTCATCGCCGGTCTGATGGTGGGCCGAACACCGGAATACCTCGGTAAAAAGATTGAGGCCTTCGAAATGAAGATGGCTTCTCTCGTGATCCTCTTCCCGGCCTCGTCGGTCTTGGTGGGAACGGCGATCGCCTGCGCGACCGACGCCGGCTCCAGCACCGTCGCGAATCCAGGCCCGCACGGGTTCAGCGAGATCCTCTACGCGCTTTCGTCGACGGGAAACAACAACGGCTCCGCATTCGCGGGCATCACCGTGAACGGCACTTTCTATTCGGTGCTCACGGGCATCGTGATGCTCATCGGTCGCTACTGGATCATCGTGCCGGTTCTCGCCATCGCGGGCTCACTCGCGAAGAAGAAGAAGATCCCCGAGAGCGCGGGCACTCTTCCGACCCACACCCCACTGTTCGTGGCGCTCCTCGTGGGAACCATCGTTCTCGTCGGCGCGCTGACGTTCATTCCTGCATTGGCACTCGGCCCCGTGGTCGAGCACCTCTTGCAGCACCCGAGCTGAGAAAGAAATGAGCACCCAAGCGCGCCCGCTCTTCGAAGTGGCCATCGTCCGTCGTGCCATCGGCGACGCATTCAAGAAGCTCGATCCGCGAACGATGATCAAGAACCCGGTCATGTTCGTCGTCGAGGTCGGAAGCGCCTTCACGACGGTGCTCGCCGTTCATGCCGGCGTGTCGCATCGCGGTGAAGCACCGGTGGGCTTCATCGCTGCCATCTCGGTCTGGCTGTGGTTCACCGTCCTCTTCGCCAACTTCGCCGAGGCGATGGCCGAAGGCCGCGGCAAGGCTCAGGCCGACACGCTGAGAAAGGCGAAGAAAGACGTCCCCGCTACCCGACTCGCCGAGGCGAAGCGAACCGCAAAGACCGAGCAAGTCATCGCCTCGCAGCTACGCAAAGACGACTTCGTGCTCGTCGTCGCTGGCGAGCCCATTCCCGGTGACGGTGAGGTCGTCGAGGGGGTCGCGTCGGTCGACGAGAGCGCGATCACCGGCGAGAGCGCACCCGTCATCCGCGAGAGCGGCGGCGACCGCAGCGCCGTCACTGGCGGTACGCGCGTATTGTCGGATTGGCTGGTCATTCGGATCTCGGCCAACCCGGGCGAGAGCTTTCTCGATCGCATGATCGCCATGGTCGAGGGAGCCAAGCGTCATAAGACGCCGAACGAGATCGCGCTCGACATCCTCCTCGCCGCATTGACCATCATCTTTCTCTTGGCGACGGTCACGCTGCTTCCCTATTCACAATTCGCCGTGAAGGCCACCGGAGAGGGGTCTCCGGTTCCACTCACCATTCTGGTAGCGCTGCTCGTGTGTCTCATCCCCACGACGATCGGTGGCCTTCTGTCGGCGATCGGCATCGCCGGCATGGATCGCATGATTCAGGCGAACGTGATCGCGACGAGCGGTCGCGCCGTCGAGGCAGCTGGCGATGTCGACATTCTGCTGCTCGACAAGACGGGAACCATCACGCTCGGCAATCGACAGGCGACCGCGTTCGTTCCTCGAAAGGGCGTGACCGAGAAGGCGCTCGCCGAGGCAGCCGAGCTCGCATCGCTCGCCGACGAGACCCCCGAGGGGCGAAGCATCGTCGAGCTCGCGCGACAGAAGCTCGATGCGAAGCCGGCCGAGGTCTCGGCAATGACCTTCGTGCCGTTCACCGCTCAGACCCGCATGAGCGGGGTCGACACCGGAGATCGTCGCGTTCGCAAGGGCGCAGGCGACGCGATCCAACGCTTCGTCGAAGCCGCCGGCGGCACGATGCCGAGCGACGTTCGAGACGCCGTCGAGACCATTGCCAAGAAGGGCGGAACGCCGCTCGTGGTCGCCGACGGACCGAGCGTACTCGGGGTCGTCGCGCTCAGCGACATCGTGAAAACGGGGATTCGAGAGCGGTTCGCCGAGATGCGGCGGATCGGCATCAAGACCATCATGATCACCGGCGACAACCCGCTCACTGCCGCCGCCATCGCAGCCGAGGCGGGAGTCGACGACTTTTTGGCCGAGGCCACGCCCGAAGCCAAGCTCGCGATGATCAAGAGCTACCAAGCCAAAGGTCACCTCGTCGCGATGACCGGTGACGGAACGAACGACGCACCCGCGCTCGCGCAAGCCGATGTCGCGGTCGCCATGAATACCGGCACCCAAGCAGCCAAAGAGGCCGGCAACATGGTCGACCTCGATTCGAACCCGACGAAGCTCCTCAGCATCGTCGAGATCGGAAAGCAGATGCTGATGACGCGCGGCGCGCTCACGACCTTCAGCATCGCGAACGACGTGGCGAAGTATTTCGCCATCATCCCAGCGGCGTTCGCGAGCACGTACCCGGTCCTCGGGAGGCTCGACGTGATGCGCCTACACTCGTCGCGGAGTGCCGTGCTCTCGGCGGTCGTATTCAACGCGCTCATCATCGTCGCGCTCATTCCGATCGCTTTACGCGGTATTCGCTACAGGCCCGCGCCGGCCTCGGTGCTGCTCCGTAGAAACTTGCTGATGTACGGTCTCGGCGGGGTTCTGCTGCCCTTCCCGTTCATCAAGCTCATCGACCTCGTGTTGACCGCGCTCCATTTCGTATAGGGCCTCCAATGAAGACATTATTTCGACCTGCCCTGACGCTGCTCGCCTTGTTCACCATTCTGACGGGCGTGCTCTATCCGCTCTCGGTGCTGGCGGCCGCTCAGCTCTTTCCGAGCCAGCGAGCAGGCAGCCTCGTCGCCAAGAATGGGCACAACGTCGCATCGAAGCTCTTGGGCCAAGCCTTCACGAGCCATGGCTACTTCTGGAGCAGACCGTCTGCGACGAGCCCTTCACCTTACAATGGCGGCGCGTCGAGCGGTTCGAACCTCGGGCCCGCCAATCCTGCGCTCGCAGACGCGGTGAAAGCGCGCGTTCAGGCTTTGCACGACGCCGACCCCGGTAACGATGCGCTGGTGCCCATCGATCTCGTGACGACCTCGGGAAGCGGGCTCGATCCGCACATCAGCCCTGCCGCGGCTCTCTATCAGATGAGGCGCGTCGCGAAGGCGCGGGGGGTCGACGAGGCGAAGTTGCGAGCGTTGGTCGAGTCGCGAATCGAAGGCCGTGATCTCGGGATTCTCGGAGAGCCGCGCGTGAACGTCGTGGGCTTGAACCAGGCGCTCGACGAGCTTTTTGGTTCGCGACCATGAGACCGCGTCGGTTGACGGAAGGTCAAGCCGCCTTCGAGAGCGGCCATTCTGCTAGAAGACGCAGATGAGGGCCGATCCCGTGCGCCCCGATCCAGAGGAGCTCCTCGATCGCGTGAAGGCCGAGGAAGCGCGCCTCGGTCGTGGCGTGCTGAAGATCTTCTTCGGCGCGTCTCCCGGGGTGGGCAAGACGTATTCGATGCTCGAGTCGGCGCAGCGGCTCCGCAAAGAGGGCGTCGAGGTCGTGATCGGCTGCGTCGAAACGCACGGACGTTCCGAGACCGAGGCCCTCACGGTGGGCTTGGAGAAGCTCCCACTTCGCGAGATCGAATACCGAGGCACGAAGCTCTACGAGCTCGATCTCGAGGCCGCTCTCGCGCGGCGTCCGAAGATCCTGCTGCTCGACGAGCTCGCGCACACGAACGCTCCGGGGAGCGTCCACAAGAAACGTTGGCAAGACCTGATGGATCTTCTCGACGCCGGGATCGACGTCCACACGACGCTCAACGTCCAGCACGTCGAGAGCCTCAACGACATCGTCCGCGAGGTGACCGGCGTCCGCGTTCGAGAGACGGTTCCCGATGCGGTGATCGAGCGCGCCGACGACATCGAGCTCGTCGATCTGCCCCCCGACGAGCTCTTGCAGCGCCTCGGAGAGGGCAAGGTGTATCTGCCCGAGCAGGCAGCCGTCGCCAAAGATCGTTTCTTCAGACGCGGCAATCTCTTGGCGCTACGAGAGCTCGCGCTCCGTCGTACGGCGCAGCGAGTCGACGCCGACGTTCTTGCCTACCGGAGAGATCACTCCATCGAGGCAACCTGGGCGTCGGGCGAATGCATTCTCGTCTGCGTCGGCCCGGCTCCCGCTTCCGCTGGGCTCGTGCGCACTGCGAGGCGAATGGCCGACGGCCTTCGTGCGTCGCTCATCGCCGCGAGCGTCGACTCGCCGAGCGCAGGCGGGCTCACGCCCGTCGACCGAGCGCGCCTCGATGCGAACGATGCTTTGGCCGAAGCGCTCGGCGCTCAAGTCGTTCGTCTCTCCGGTGACAGCGTCGCCGAGACGCTTCTCTCTTACGCGAAGAAACGCAACGTCACCCGCATCGTCATCGGCAAACCGACTCATTGGCGCCTTCTCGATCTCGTGCGCGGATCGCTCATCGACTCTGTCATCCGTGGCAGCGGAACCATCGACGTCCACGTCACGTCGGGGAGTCATACCGACGAGCCGGTCGATCGAAGCGACCGAGCGCAAAGCCCGCACGCCCCGACCGACTTCCTGCCCTACGTCGCGGCTGCGCTCGCCGTCGCCTTGGCCACGGGCGCGTCGACGCTCGTGCGTTCGTATCTCGATCTCGCCGACGTGGTCATGATCCATCTGCTCGCGATCGTCGGCGTCGCCGTGCGATACAGCCGCAAAGAGAGCGTGTTCGCTGCGGCACTTTCGGTCTTGGCCGTCGACTTCTTCTTCGTCCCGCCGTTCCTGACGCTCGCGGTGTCCGACACGAGGCACCTTCTCACCTTCGCCATGATGTTCCTGGTGGGCATTCTCATCAGCGGGCTCATGCTGCGGATACGTCGCCAGGAGCGAGCTTCGCGACTGCGAGAAGAGCGAACGCAGGTTCTCTATGCGCTCACACGTGAGCTCGGCTCCTCGAGGTCCGACAAGGAGATCGCACGAGCGACCGCAGATCAAGTCGAGCGAATGCTCGAAGGGAAGGTCGCTCTTCTCGTTCCTTCCGACGACCGGCTCGCAACCGTGGTTGGCGCTGGCCGAACGACGCTCGACGATCAAGAGCTCACCGTCGCGCGCTGGGTGTTCGAGCATGGTCGCCCGGCCGGCCGAGGCACCGATACGCTCTCAGGCTCGGCCGTCTTCGCGAGCCCGCTGCCGTCGGGCACCGGTCCGGTCGGCGTGCTCGCTTTTCGCTCGAAGCCTGGAGCGAGTGGTCTCGACCACGACCAGAGAAGCCTCCTCGATGCTCTGCTCCGACAGGCTGGGCTCGCTCTCGAGCGATCACGCCTCGCGCGTGAGGGGCGAGGTGCAGCGCTTCGCGCCAAGACCGAAGAGCTCCGTAGCTCGCTCCTCAGCGCCGTGTCCCACGATCTCCGGACGCCATTGGCTGCGATCACCGGCGCTGCGACGACGCTCCTCGATCCCACGAGCGAGCTCGAGCTCACGCAGCGCGTGGAGATGCTGACGACAATCTGCGAAGAGGCCGAGCGTCTCGAGCGTCTCGTCGGAAACCTCCTCGACATGACGCGCGTCGAATCGGGGGGGCTCAGGGTCAAACGTGAGTGGGTTCCTCTCGAAGAGATCGTCGGCTCGGCTTTGAATCGGCTCGAATCGAAGCTCGCCGGTCGCCACATCACGACCGAGCTTGCCGAAGATCTCCCGCTCATCGCGGTCGATCCGGTGCTGTTCGAACAGATCTTCATCAACCTCCTCGAGAACGCGGCGAAGTACACGCCTCCGAGAACGCCCATCGAAATTCGCGCCGCGCGCACCGACTCGGGGATCGTGATCGAGGTGGCCGACCACGGTCCGGGGATCCCAAAGGAGAGCGAGCTCCAAGTCTTCGAGAAATTCTTCCGTGGCCCGAGCACGGGTACTTACGGTGTCGGCTTGGGCCTCGCCATCTGCAAAGGAATCGTCGAAGCTCACGGAGGCGCCATCTCTCTCGAGTCGAAGCCAGGTGAGGGTGCGCTCTTCCGCGTGACCTTGCCGAGCTCCGGCGAGCCGCCGAGCATCCCCGAAGAGCCCAAGAGTGGGCGCGAGGTTTCATCGTGAGCGACGGTCCGTTGGTCTTGCTCATCGAAGACGAGCCGCAGATGCGACGTTTCCTGCGCGCCACGTTGACCAGTCACGGGTTCAGGCTCGTCGAGGCCGAGACCTGCAAAGACGGCGTGATGCACGCGACTACCTACAACCCCGAGATCATTCTCCTCGATCTCGGGCTTCCCGATGGCGACGGCCTCGATCTCACACGCGAGCTTCGAACGTGGACCAACACGCCGATCATCGTCATCAGCGCCCGCGGCCGCGAAGACGACAAGGTCGAGGCGCTCGACGCCGGCGCCGACGACTATCTCACGAAGCCCTTCGGCGTGAACGAGCTCCTCGCGCGTATCCGAGTCGCCCTTCGGCACGCGCGCGAGAGCGCTCCTGGTGGTGAATCGACGCTCGCGGCGGGGCCATTGAAGGTCGATCTGCAGAAGCGGATCGTCACGCTTCGCGGTGAAGAGGTTCACCTGACGCCGCTCGAGTACCGCCTCGTCGCGATGCTCCTCAAGCACCGCGGGAAGGTTCTCACGCACCGCCAGATCTTGAAAGAGGTGTGGGGGCCTGCGCACGCCGGACAAACCCACTATCTGCGCGTCTACATGGCCCAGCTCAGGCGGAAGATCGAGCCCGACCCCGCTCAACCGAAGCTCGTCATCACCGAGCCGGGAGTCGGCTATCGCTTGCGCGACGTTCCTGGCGATCCCTGAGAAAGCGACGCGCGCGATATCAGGGAAAGATCAAAACGCGACGCTCGCTGTCGGCGCGATCGTCAAAACTGCCTCATATCACGGGATATCAGGGAGATATCAAGAGCGACGCCATTGCGATGGATCGGTATCCCGCCCAGAGTCGACGGTGCGCCGAGTGGCCGCGTGGCGGCCAACGGGGGACCCACTCCCCGGGGCAAACCGTCGTCAGGGTCGGAGACATCTCCGATGAGACGACGGCGGGTACCTCTCCAACCCGAGCCCGTCAGCTAACCCCGTAGGCGAGGAGAGGGCAGACGTGCATCGGATTGCACCGTCGTGTCCTCATGACTTCCCGGACCGGTGATCCGAGTGAGGTGACGAGGTAGCGGCAAATGACGGTCATCGAACGTGTTCGGCGTACGGTCTTCGGGGCTCCCAAAGACGTCAAAGATCCGGACGCCTTTCACAAGCTTTCGCTCGTCGCCCTCTTGGCGTGGGTCGGGCTCGGAGCCGACGGTCTCTCGTCGAGCGCGTACGGTCCAGACGAGGCCTTTCGAGCGCTCGGTGAGCACACCGGGCTCGCGGTGTTCCTCGCCCTCGCGACGGCGCTCACCGTGTTCATCATCAGTTACGGCTACAGCCGCATCATCGAGCAGTTTCCTTCGGGAGGCGGCGGCTACCTCGTCGCGAGCAAGATCCTCGGCCCACGGGTCGGCGTCGTCTCGGGCGCCGCGCTTCTCGTCGACTACGTGTTGACCATCAGCATCTCGATTGCGTCTGGTGCCGACGCGATCTTCAGCTTTCTCCCGGAGAGTGCCCATCATTACAAGCTCGAGTTCGCCTTCGCCGGGGTCGCGCTCCTCACGGTCATGAACCTGCGTGGCGTAAAAGAGTCGGTCACGTCGATCGCGCCGGTGTTCGGCGTCTTCGTCGTGACGCACGCCATCCTCTTGGTCTTCGTCATCGGCAGCCACGTCGGTGACATCGGGCGCGTCTCCGCGGAAGTCCACCACAGCGTCTCGAGCACCAGCAGCGCGCTCGGTCTCTTCGCGACACTGAAGCTCTTCATGCGGGCATATTCCCTCGGTGGCGGCACCTACACGGGAATCGAAGCCGTTTCGAACGGAGTCTCGATGATGCGAGAGCCGCGCGTGATCACGGCCAAGCGAACGATGGTGCTCATGTCGACTTCGCTGGCGATCACCGCTGGCGGCATTCTTCTCTGCTACCTCCTCGTCGGCGCCCACCCTGTCGCCGGACAAACGATGAACGCCGTTCTGCTCGACAAAGCCTTCGGTGGCATTCACTTCGGCGGCATCGGCTTCGGGCGTGGTTTCGTGATCGTCGCGCTCCTCAGCGAAGGCGCGCTTCTCTTCGTCGCCGCCCAAGCCGGTTTTCTCGACGGCCCGCGTGTCATGGCGAACATGGCGACCGACTCTTGGCTCCCGCACCGCTTCGCGGCGCTTTCGGAACGATTGACGATGCGCAATGGCGTTCTCTTGATGGGCGTCGCTGCAGTGCTCGTGCTCGTCTACACGCAGGGCGACGTCTCGAAGCTCGTCGTTCTCTACTCGATCAACGTGTTCTTGACGTTCTCGCTCTCCAACATCGCGATGACGGTGTTCTGGGTCCGCGAGCGAGCCAAAGACCCGGCTTGGTACCGTCACCTTCCTGCGCACGTCGTCGCCTCGGCCCTCTGCCTGCTCATTTTGGTCGTCACGGTCATCGAGAAATTCACCGAAGGCGGCTGGCTCACGCTGGTCATCACGAGCGGTCTCACGGTGCTGTGCTTCTTCATCAAACGGCACTACGGGCGCGTCGTCGGTGCGATCAAAAACCTCGACAAACAGCTCCCCGGACCCGAAGAAGGAGCGGACGCGATGGTGCTCTACGCAGCCCCGGCCGAGCCTGCCGTGGGAGAGCCCGACCCGAACGAGCCAGTCGCAGTGCTCTTCGTCGGTGGCTATGGCGGCCTCGGTCGTCGCGCGCTCCTCACGTTGCTCCGCATGTTCCCGGGGCACTTCAAAGGCGTCGTGTTCGTGAGCGTAGCCGTCGTCGACTCCGACACTTTCAAAGGCATAAGCGAGCTCGAAGCGCTCGAGGCCCGCACCAAACAGAACCTCGAGGCGTACGAGCACTTCGGTCGCGCCCTCGGTCTGCCGGCCGCCTCGCGATTCGCCGTCGGCACCGAGGTCGCCGTCGAAGGTGAGCACCTCGGAACGGCCCTCCTCGAGAAGTATCCGAAGGCCCTCGTCGTCGCCGGCCAGATCATCTTCGAAGAAGACACCACGTGGAATCGTACCCTCCACAACGAGACCGCCTTCCTCATCCAAAGGCGCCTCCAGCATGCCGGCGTGCCGATGATCGTCCTCCCGGTTCAGCTCGATCTTCGCGGCGGAGCGCCCTCTGAAAGCGCTCTTTCGATCCGTTCACCTGGTCTCGAGCGCGCCAGCTGATGGGCCCGGGACGCGTGGTCCCGACCATTGGCCGGGCTTCGCGACGCTGCTGCTCGGAAATCTAGTCGTGCGTGCATCAACGTCGAGTCAAGACGCCCAGGGCGCACATCAGGGAAGGGTCAATGGCGCGCGTACGAGGCTCGCTCGCGTTACCATCGACCGATGAGCTCGGCACACGATGCGCAGCGACTTCGGACCTGGTTCGGTGTCTTCGCGGCCTTCGTGCTCCTCAGCACCGGTTGCTCGGACGAAGCCCCGGAGCCTTCACCCTCGGTGCATGTCTCCCTCTCTGCGAGCGCGAGCCCGACCAGCAGAGCCACCGAGCGCGCCAGCTCCTCGGCTAGCTCGACCCCTGCCGCTCAGCCGTCGTCGAGCGCTCTTGCCCGCGCGTCGGCGTCTCGGCCCGAGCCACCCCGCCCGAGAGGCCGCCACGGAATCTTCGTCTGGGAGATAGGCAAGAACGGCCCTTCGGCGGAGCGCGCAGCGGAGCTCGCGGCCGATTGGGGAGTCGGGCGCGTGTTCATCAAGAGCTCGGAAGGCGCTGGAGGGATCAGGGTCGCGCCAAAAGCCGATGGAGGAGCGCCCGCTCCGTCTGCTTCCGGCGCCGCTTCTGCAGAGGCCGGCGTGTCACTGACGAAGCGCCCGGCGCCGCCCAATCGTTGGGCACAGAATTTCTCAGCCGAGAATGTGAGGCCGTTGCTCGAACGTGGACTGGAGGTTTGGGCGTTCGGCTATTTCTATCCCGATGCATTCGTCGACAAGAACGGTATCTCGTGGGGATCGCTCGAGGCACAAGTGGCCGCTTCGCTCGCGACGATTCACCCGGGTGTCACCGGGCTCGTCGTCGACGCCGAGTCCGAGTTCGACGGAAGAGCTGCCGACGCGACCAAGCTCTGTCGGCTCCTTCGCGCGAAGCTCGGCGACAAGAAGCTTGCCTATTCATCATTCGGGTGGCTCTCGGTGCAACGACGATTTCCGTTCAAAGCCTTCGACGAGGGCTGTGGCGATGCATTCTTGCCTCAAGTCTATTACGACTTCGGCTGGCCAGGAGGCGTCTCGGGGAGCCTCGAGAGAATGCGCAAAGACATCGCCGGCCTCGGTCTTCGAGCGCCTGTCTGGCCCGTTCAAAGCAACGAACGAAACGCGACAGTGGCTGACATGTCGCGCTTCTTCGAAGAGGCCGGCCCCGATGCGAGCATCTTTTATCTACATGTTCCGGAGACCGAAGAGACGCGTCGAATGGGCGCGATTCGGTGGTGACCGGTCACCACCGTCGGTCGAAGCGGCCCATCAAGATTCTGCGGGGCGTGCGATCGACTCCGACCCCGCGAGATCGAGCGGCGGATCGCGAAATGATCCATCGAGCGCCCGTCGCGCGTCGGTGAGCTTGGCCACCACGGTGTCGAGAATGACTACATCCCCGGGGCGGACGTTCGTCGTGCTCTTCACCCGGGCGAAGCCGTCTTCGTCACCTCGCCGAATGCTGATGATTCGGGCATCGAGCTTCTCTTCGAGCTCGTCGACGCGCTGCTTGACGAAGCGGGCCCCTGCGACGATTTCAACCGTCACGCGGGTCGTTCCGTCTTCGAGCCGGTAGACTGCCCGGATCCCGCGCTGCGTCGCTTGAAGCGCGACGAGCGGAGCCGAGAGGGCGCTCGTCGAGAAGGTTCGGTCGACCTCGAGGGCCGCGCCGACCTTTCCGGCCAGGCGCTGGTCGAACATGCGCATCACCACGCGGACGCTCGGATTCATGCGCTTTGCGTCGATGGCCACTTCGAGGTTTGCCAGATCGTCGTCGGTCGCGCAGACGACTGCGCGCGCGCGCTCGACGCCGGCGGCGATCAAGACCTCGTCGCGACGCGCGTCGTCGACGTGGACCGGGATCCCCATGGCGCGGACGGCGTCGACGAAGGAGTCGGCCCCTCGGCGCTCGATCGCCACGATGGGTGCGCCGAAGCGAACCAGCTCTTCGACGACCCTGTATCCGACGTGACCGAGCCCGCAGACGACCACGTGATCGCGCATCTTTTCACTCATGATCCGGACCCAGACTTTGTGTCGTGCATTGGCGTCGAAGAGCTCGGCGCCGAGCTTGATGAGGCCTTCGGCGAGAAGGACGGCGCCCACGAGGGGCGACAGCCAAAACAAGGCGCGCGCGATCGGGGCACGCGGAAGTGGTGCGCTAGGCTGAAAGAAGAGCTGCGTGAACATCGCGTAGAGCGAATCACCGAAGTCTTTGGTCGCCTCCCCAGTGCGCGCCATGTCCCAGCGCATCACCGCCGTCGCGACGAGCAAGTAGACGGCGACGACGACCACGAGCGGCCCCATTCTCCTGACGAAGTGAAGCGCCATCGCCGCACGGATCGTCAGCGCAGGCGTGGTCTCGAGCGGAACAATCTCCACCCGTGGGCGTGCCGCCGGACTTTCCACGGCCACATCCTGTCATGGGCGCTCGCTCGCCTGTCCGAGAAGTTTCAGGCGCGCTTGGGATCACTCGACGGGAGGCAGCCCAATCCGTGCCCGCTCGGTCGTGGCGAGCCGCCCGATGCGAGCGAAGAGGGCCGGTAGAATGAGCGCGCCCGTCAAGAACGAGACGATGACTGGGATGAGCCAGATGATCGCCCCAGGCAGGCACGCGTAGAGGGTGGTCCACCCGACCGTCTTCCAGCCGTAGGTCTTCGCGGCCGCCTCGACCTCGCTGTCGCGGGTGTTTCCGACCATCACGACGAGGCCCGAGGTTCGATAGAGGAGCGAGAGATGAGAGGCCCCGACGAGAACGATCGACGCCATGATCCAATAGTCGAATCGCTCGATGACTCGGCCGTGATCGACCAGGCTCAAGATGAGCGCCACGAAGAAGTGGAACGTGAGCGGTGCGACCATCGAGACCGCGGCCGTCGGTAGAAAGAGGCTCTTTCGCTCGAGCGACGCCGCCTGCTCACGAAGCCCCCAGAGATCACGATCGGACGTGAGGCGGTCGACCTCGCGGCGGAGATCGCCGCTCGCCTCGGTGAGCCTCGCCAGGTCGTGCGCGGCACGGCGAAACGGATCTCCGGCGACGAGCCCGTAGGCGACCACGCTTGCCGCGATCGAGCCGAGAAGGACGACGGTCGCGAGACCCGTGATCGGGTCGCCGCTCAACGCTTCGAATCCCGCCGCAGCGACTGTCGAGAGAGCACCCGCGAGACCGATCCGACCCGCCAGAATGCGGGCTCTCCTTCGAAGGATCACCGCGAGGATCTCGGCGATGTCTTCGCGCGCCGCTTCGCGTTTGACGAGCAATGGCTCCAATCGTGCGAGGAGCACGGGCTCGTCGTTGCGGTATGCGGTGTCGTCCACGGGCTCTCTTCGACGGACGTACGCTCGAGAGGCGCGGGGTGATTCCGCGCCTCTTCGATTGTAGCCTCCAAAAGGCCCGCTGGGCCTCAGACGACGAAGTCGAGAAGCTGCAGCTGCGTAATGTATCCGAGGTAGGCGCTCTGGTAGTCTTCGATGAGCAGATCGAGCTTCACCAAGATTCCGTCTTTCGACGAGCGAGCGACGGTGCCGCTCACAGGGATTTCGCGCTGGGGGAGCACGAGCACCGCGGACACGTCTTGCTTCTCGGAGAGGCCCGCTCCCGAGCCGAGCTTCAAGAAGCCGTCGGAAAGCTCGACCACGCGCTCCATGCGACCGCCTTCGAAACGAACGGCGGCGTCGTGGCCGGCCACCGGAGTCACTCGGTAGTGCGAGCGTCGGTTGTTCTCGATGAGATCGTCGAGTGCGTCGCAGACGGGCTTCGAGATCGTGGTCTCTTCGGCGGAGAGCACGATTTCTCGGGCTGCCTTCATCGCCTTTTGGGTGCGAATGAGGTTCGCGCGCATGTCGTCCATGCGTCGGCGATCGCGTCGGACCTTGTCGCCGACGACCTCGAGCAGGCCGCGGTAGAAGTTGAGACCGAGCTCCTTGTCTTGATCGAAGAGCCTCATCAGCGTGAACGTCTCGATCTCTTGGACCACCACATCGGTGAGCGCCTTCGCCGTCGTGTTTCGCGGGAGACCGGTCAGCGAGCCGAGCTCGCCGATCGGCGAGATGGGCCTGAGGACGACCTTGGGCTCGTTCGCTTCGGTGAGCTCGAGCTCGCCGTGGGTGAGGATCCGAAGGTGCGTCGGACCGTCTCCTTCACGGAAGAGAACTTCGCCCTTCTTGATGCGCCGCTCGGCGAAAGCCTTGAGCAGCTTGGCCGTCTGCTCGTCGGTGAGGGCGCGAAACAGGTGAAGGTGGCGGATGTCCTGCTGATCGTTCACGCGGCGACCCTAGTTCCGCCTCGCGCGGATCGCAATCCATGTCGCGTAGCTCGGGTGGGGAGCTCGGCCGCGGTCCCCGAGCGCGGGATGGCCACCAACGTCTCGGCAATCGGTCATGCAGCCGGCACGCGCCCCGTTCGCTCAACCAATGCGCGGAAAGAAGGCTGGAATGCGCTTCATGTGCTCCGCGTAGCCGGGGCGTCGCGCGAGCGATCGCTGGTCGATCATGCGCACGCTGATCCCGGCGATGAGCGCGGTGACTCCGAGAGGGCCCACGACCATCCCCCAGGCGCTCGCGTCCGCGGCGAAGCCGAACAGAAAGAGACCCCACCAAAAGAGCATCTCTCCAAGGTAGTTCGGGTGTCGGCAAAGCGACCAGAGGCCTTCGGCGAAGATCTGTCCAGGGCCGCGATTCTGGAGTCGAAACTTGCGGAGCTGCGCGTCAGCCGTGGCCTCGAGAAGCGCGCCACCCGCCATGATCACGACCGCCGCTCCGTCGACGATGCTGAGCGGATCGCGCCCGGTGGTGAGCGACGGAAGCATGGCGAGGCCCCCCAAATAGGTGATTACGGTGGGAAACAGGTGGAGGCCGAAGAAGCTCGCCACCCAGTAAAAGGAGCCCGTCTTCTGACGCAGGTCGACATAGCGCCAGTCTTCGTGGTCGAGACCGGTCCAGCTTCGAATCCAGTTCCAAGTGAGACGCGCCCCCCAACCGAGAACCAAGAGCAGAACGAGAAAGCGGCGCGTCGACGACCCACTCGCGGGGCCCGTGAAGATGAAGAGCCCGGTCGCGATCGCCATCGGCGCGATGCTCCAATAGGCGTCATAGACGCTCGAGTTGTCGAGCGCTCTGCTGAAGCCGAAGATCACGACCGTGCCCGCGAAATCAGCGGCTGCGATCGAGAGCCACAACGGCTTGCCACGGAGCGCCCAAGCGACCGCGCCACCAGCGGCAATCGCGACGACATAAGCGAAGCCCACCCAGAGAAGACCTCGAACCCTCGCTCCGCGGTCGCTCGAATTGGACATGATTGACGCCACTATAACAGGGGCCTGGTGCAAGCATCGTGGTCGGCCCGAAAAAGCGCCTTCCACATGGGCGTTCGAGAGGCCATCCTTCGCGGGTGAGAACAGCATTCGCCAGGTCGAGCGCGGTCGCGCTGTCGCTTCTCGTCGCGATCCCGTTCATCGGGTGCGCGAGCGCGCCTCACGGTCCGACGACCACCGAAGAGATCGCAGAGGCCAATCGAGGCCTCGACGCGCGACTCCAGGGCAGCTGGAAGATCGGGAGCTTCACCCCCGATGCTCCGCTCGGCACGACGCTCGACGCCATGCTCGCCTACCACAAGCAAATCATGGTCGTGCACTTCGAGAACGGACGTATCCGCGCCGACTCACCGGGGATCAACTTCGATCGGCGTTACGAGGTGCGAAACGCAGACGGTGAGCGATTTCAGCTCGTCGCCTACGACGACACCGGTACGCCACAGCTTTCGTATTGCTCGTTCGAGGCCAACGGAACCTTGCGTATCTGGATGACGAGCCCTTGGAAGGGTGTCGGAACGCTCGTCCGTGGATTCTGAGCCCTCGGCTCGCACCTCCGCACGCGTTCATGGCGCCGATCTTGCGGACCCGCCCGCCCCTAGCGATGCTGTCTCGCGAATGAACCCGGACAGCAGCGAAGAGGCCGTTTTCGAGCTGGGGGCGCTGCGGCTCGATCTCTTGTTCGAGTCGTGCCCCGCGCTCGACGGCGAGCGACTCCGTGCCCTGCTCGCGGCATACGACGCCGAGTTGCGCGACAGCGAAGTAACTGACGTGTCGGAGCCAGACTCCGACGACGGTGCACTCTTGCTCCGGGTTTCGGGGCACACCGTCCTCGTATGCGTCGTCGACGAGCCCCTCTTGGAGGCCGTCGTCGAGCCTTGCATTCAGCTCGCCCACTACGACGACGACGACAAAGATCGCGCGCGTGCGCATCGGGCCGTGGTGTCGATTCACTACGTCGGCACGTGCGATCCACCTTTCGTCGCTCAGGTCGTTCTCGCGGCCATCGGCGGCGCCATCGCGGTGAGCGGCGCCATCGCGGTCGTCAATCAGCGAGCAAGGACGAGCGTCCCGGTCGGTCTCATCGCGAAGAGCCAAGAGCGGATGATCGAAGCGCTGCTCGCCCTTCCTCCGCTCCTCATCCATTCGGGCTTCGCGAAGTACGTGGTCGAAGGAACCAAAGGCGTGTGGATGCGTACCCACGGAAACGCTGCAGCAGAAATGTCCGACTTCGCCTATCACGCGGAAAGCCACGAAGAAGGGCAGGCCATCTTCACGTTGTTTTCTGACATGATGCTCTACCTGCGGAGCAGTCGCGTCGCGATGGCGCCCGGTGATGTCGCTCAGATCGGCGAAGACCTGTTCACGTTCCTCCGCGCTCCAACGGCGGATGAAGCCTTCGTCGATCAAGACGATGGACCCGTGCTGGTGGTCGAGCTTCTCGATCGCGAAAAGCTCGGCGCTCTTCGCTCCGAGAACGTCGAGTCGGGCCTTGGGCTACCCGAGCCTCCGATCGAGTCCGACGGTGATCGGAAGAGCTAGGCTGATAACCTTCGCGCATGCCGAGGGAGCGTGCGACGAGGTCGCGAAGGGCCGCGTATAAGCAAATCGGTGCTAGTCCGCTGATACCATTGCGAGACAGGCGGCCTCGTCTCTGCGCTCCTCAGCCTACAAAAGTAGGCTTCGGGTGCTCGTTCCTCGGGCAAAAGGCTCGCGAAGGTTGAGGCGGAATGTCGATCGACTTGTTTGTACGCGGGCCCTCACGCCGTTTGAACAACTTCGATTTCGAAGACGTTCCTACGTTGCAGCCTTCGAACGGCGGCGCATCGGGGAGCTCGGACGAGTTCCCATTCCGCCGAAGCTCGTAAACGCGGTTCGCGATCCGATGGTGACCCGAGCGTCGGATACAGACTCCACGCGCTTCTTCGCGACGTAAACCTCATCCGCCTGGAGCGCGCCTCGCACTTCGCGCACTTCGACGCGAGCGAGGCGTACGTGGCTGCCGCCTTGCCGCTTCTGCTCGGCTGAGCCCCCGACCAGCTGCACTCCATCGAGCCGCTCGGCAGACGGCGCTCTCGGATCAGGCTCGTGGCTTGCGACGAGCCGCGAAGAAGCTCTTCAAGATCTGGCCACACGGCTCGGCGAGCACGCCATTCGTGACTTCGAAGCGATGGTTGAGCCGCAGATCTCGCCCAATGGTGAACAGCGTGTCGACGGCTCCAGCCTTGGGGTCGGTGCATCCGTAGACGACGCGGCCGATCCTCGCGTTGACGAGGGCTCCCGCACACATCGGGCAGGGCTCCAGCGTCACGTAGAGCGTCGCGTCGGACAGCCTCCAACTCGCTCGAGCCGCTGACGCTGCACGGAGCGCCTCGATCTCCGCGTGGGCCGTCGGGTCGCTCGCGACCTCGCGTCGGTTGTGACCCTTGCCGACGATCACCCCACCCACGGCGACGACCGCTCCTACGGGGACGTCGCCCGAGTCGCCGGCGAGGCGCGCTTCATCCAAGGCCGCGAGCATCAGCCTCTCGTCGTCCGCGTTCAATTCGCTCATGACCGGGGGAAGCGTCTCACAGGAGCGTCTCGGGGCCGCGTCTCGGGGCCGCGTCTCGGGAGAGGCGCAGACCCCGACAGCCTCGGGAAAGTTGGCTCGAGAGATCGCAAGACACTCAACGGTGAGGGGCGCGCCCAGGAAGATTCGAACTTCCGACCCCAGGCTTCGTAGGCCTGTGCTCTATCCAGCTGAGCTATGGGCGCTCTCGCAGTTGCTACGACGGGGAGCGTTTAGCGCGAGCAAGAGAGACGTGTCAAGCGCGTGTTCCTGGACAGCGGCGCTTCCGCGCAAAACTCCCTGGAATCACAGCAAACCAACACGATGAACTTCGCAGAAGCCGCTTCGACGCCCGACCGTTGGTGGGCTCCTAGATCTTTGGAACCCCAAAGCAGCGCGGCGCGTTTTCTGGGAACCGCCCAGCGCTTCTCGACGACTGCCGGTTCAACAAGCTTCGGAGAAGACCCGAACGACGCGCCCGCGTGCGGGGGTGACTGCTCGAAAGTCGAAGAGTGCAGACGGAGGTGTCCGGGCGAAGCGCCATCATCGAGCTTGAGAGCCTCCCGAGAGAAGCTCGGAGACCGCCACAAACGGTCACAGACTCACGGAGGTCGTTTCAAGCCCGAGAAGTGTTCAAGTTACGAACGAGGTGGACGTTGCGAGAGACGCCGTAACTCCAAAACGCCCGAGTCGGAAGCGCTCGCAGAGCACGTGAAGCGAGTCGAAAGCGAGGAAGCGACTCGAAGCAAAGGCCAGTCGAATCTAAAGCGACTCGAAGCAAAGGCGAGTCGAAGCAGAAGCGAATCGAAGCAAAAGCGAGTC
The DNA here is from genome assembly GCA_043755175.1 of Polyangiaceae bacterium. Lineage (GTDB taxonomy): Bacteria > Myxococcota_A > Polyangia > Polyangiales > Polyangiaceae > CAYYKK01. The sequence continues at coordinate 30,170 of JAYUUB010000156.1, forward strand.
GAAGAAGAAGCGAGTCGAAGAAGAAGCGAGTCGAAGCAGAAGCGAGTCGAAGCAGAAGCGAGTCGAAGCTAATGTCAGGCGAAGTTAGGAAAAAGCCGAGCCAGCGGAAGCGTCACGAGTGAAAGCAGAGAAATTAGTCAAAAGAAGCTCGGCAAAAAAGAAGCTCGGCAAAAAAGAAGCTCGGCAGAAGCTAGGGGAAGAGTGTAGCCAGGTAGAAATCAGGGAGAAAAAGCTGGGAGAAGAAGCTAGGGAGAAGAAGCTAGGGAGAAGAAGCTATTAAGCTAGGCGGAAGAACGGGGCGGAGAAGATGAGGCCAAGGAAGCCGCTCCGTTGAAGCGTTACCCGGAGGCTGGTCACCTCTGAAGCACCCCTCGTGCCAAACTGGCAATGCGTGTCGAGTATCGGCCTTTGCGGCGGAATGGACCGAGGGTGGGGTGGGTTTTTCGTCCTAACCAAACCGCGATCGCCTTTGAGGTCCGACATCGCTGTCGCGAAGCCCTCTCGGGTCCGCAAAGATTTCATGCTTGGGCCAGCTGGAAGAGCTATTGCGGTTTTTCGGCTGATTTATGGGGGGCCGTGGCCCCGCCAAACACGAAATCGCTAGTGGCTTCGGCATGGCACCGAGCGCAGCGCGGAAGCTGACCGCCCGCGATCACTCCGCCTTCGGGGTTCACGACGAGGTACTCCCAGTCTCCGCCCGCCGGGAAATACCCGCTTCGACGCTTTGTCATGACGAAATGTGCGGTCGGTGCCGCCCCCACTTCAGACGACAGCGACTCCACGATCATGGCTCCCTCGGGAGCGTTCTGACCCCGACCGTAGAGCGCAGCCTCGTGGTTGATGCGGATGGTTCCGACTTCGTCACCGAGCCGATGTCCGGAGACGCGAGGCTCACCTACCGACTCGAGCCCGGCGAGCAAGCCGAACGACTTCCAAGGCTCGACCTTCGGCGGTGGAGCCTCCGGCTCTTGCTCGAGCTCCTGACGGTGGCGTCGGTGGTGGGGGCCGACCTGAGCGGCGCACCCCACCAGCATCGAACCAGCGAGCAACGCGAAAGCTCTCCCGCTCCGCCACCGACCCCACTCGGCCGACCTCGTTCCCGCCTTCTCGTCGGGCCTTGCCCGCGACATCCGCCGCATCGTCGCGCTACAGTATCGCAATGTCGCATCCTTCGCCGATTCGCCGGACCCTCTTCGTCTCGAGTCTGGCTCTTCTGCTGTCTGCCGCCCCCATCGCGTCCGACCTGCTGCGAGCGGGTGAGAGCACCGCCGAGGCCTCGCCGCTACGGCGTGCATGGCTGGGGATCGAGCTTTCGAAAGCGCCGGGCGGTGGAGTCGTCGCGAAGCACGTTCTGCGTTCGTCCCCAGCGATGAACGCAGGGATCCAAGACGGCGATTTGCTGCTTTCGATCGACAAGGCCTCGGTCGACGGGCCGGGCGACGTGATTTCGCACGTCACCGAATCGGGTCCCGACAAGATTATCACCATTCATCTGAAGCGCGCCGGAGCCGAACGAGACGTGGCCGTGAAGCTCGCGGAGCATCCGGGCGAGCTCGAGGTGTTGCGCCTCGACAAGATTGGAACCTTTGCTCCGGGATGGAAGAGCGGAAAAGCGTCCCTAGGCGCTCCCGACGATATCGGAAAGCTCAAAGGCCGGGTCGTCTTGATCGATTTCTGGGCTTCTTGGTGCGGCGCGTGTCGAGAGGCGACGCCATCGCTCGCGGCGCTCAGCGACAAGTACGGCGCCCAGGGGGCGACGGTCATCGGAATCACCAGCGACGCGGCCGACGTCGCGGCCAAGGGCGCCAAGAAATTCGGAATCAACTACGGCGTTGTTACAGATGTATCTGACGATACGTTGATGGGATACAGCATCCGTGCGCTCCCCACGATCTATTTGGTCGACAAGAAGGGTGTGATCCGCGACGTGTTCGTCGGCTTCCCCGGCCAAGGCCCGATCGAAGAGTCGATGAAGAAGCTCCTCGCCGACACGACTCCTTAGACCCCGTGCTGCGCGTCCTCGACGAGCTTCTCTTCTGTCTCCGCCGAGACGGGTTCGTCATCTCGACGGCGCAAGCGCTCGATGCGGCGCGTGTGGTCGACCTGCTCGGTTTTGACGATCGCGAAGCGTTGGCGCTCGGGATCGCGGCGGTGGTCGTCGAGCGCGCGAGAGAACGAACGCGTTTTCGAGCAGCGTTCGACGAATATTTTCGACTGGTTCGCGGCCACCCGGGCGATCTTTTCGAACGACTTCGTCATCGGGGCTTCGACGCGAGCGAGCTGTCGATGCTGCGCGAGCTGCTCGCGGCGGCAGCAGAGCGCAGCGGCCAAGCTGGAGATCAGCTCGCGCTCTCGGCGCTCACGGGAACGCCAGGCGAGCTCGATCACCTGCTCGCTCTCGCCGGAGTGAAGCGCACGCTCGCCGGCATGACGAGCCCGCTTCAGGCAGGATTCTTCGCTCAGAAAATCGGCCACGCGCTTGGTATCGGGCGGGCAGCCAGCGCCACCACGCGCATTCGTCAGGTGCTCGCCGACGCGCTCGGCGAGCGCGGTGAAGCCTTGGCCGACGCCCTCGCCGAGGAGCTCGAGGCGATGAAGCGCCGCGTCCGAGAACACGTCGAGCGGTCGCTCGAGGCGCGCGATGGGGCCGGCCAAGACGAGACGAGAGGCGTCGAGAGCGCCTCGTTCTCGAGCCTCTCCGAGGCCGAGATCGTCGAGGTGCGCCGCGCGGTGCGCCGGTTGGCCGAGCGCCTTCGTGGCAGAGAGCGCGTGCGCCGTCGTCGCGCGCGGCGAGGGCGAATCGATCCTCGCAAGACGATGCGACGGGCGCTCTCGACTGGTGGCGTTCCCTTCGCGCCCGCGCGCAAGCGACGCCGCCGCGACAAACCTCGGCTCATCGTCGTCTGCGACGTTTCGGAGTCGGTCCGAGCTGCGTCCCGTTTCATGCTCGAGCTCGTCGCTCAGGTCCAAGACCTCTTTCACGACGCGCGTTCGTTCGTCTTCGTGAGCGATCTCGCCGAGACGACCGCGCTCTTCCGCGAGTCGTCGGCTGGGCGTGCCCTCGTGACCATCGCGAGCGGCGCCGTGGTCAGCATGTCGTCGAACTCGAACTACGGTCGGGCCCTTCGCACCCTCGAGCGGCTGATCGAGCGCGAGGTCGACAAGCGCACGACCATCGTCGTGCTCGGAGACGGCCGCACGAACCACCACGACGCCGAGGTCGCGGCGGTTCGTCGGCTTCGAGAGCGGTCGCGAGGGCTCTTGTGGCTCTGCCCTGAATCACCGAGCGCTTGGGGGACGGGCGACAGCGAGATGCTTCGCTACGCGGAAGCGAGCACGATGGTCTTGCCGGTTCGTTCGGCGCGCGAGCTCGAGGAGGCGGCGCGCACGATCGTTCACTTTCGATGATCGCAGCTTGATCCTGAGAGGGCGCGAAACTACGCGCCTTCTATGTCCCTCGCCGAGAAGTTCAAAGGCCTCGCCGACCGTGTCCAAACGGGCGGCGCGCCGAAATATCACGAGAAAAACGCCGAGCAGAAGAAGCTGTTCGCTCGTGAGCGTCTCCGTCTGCTCCTCGACGAGGGCAGCTTCGTCGAAGACGCGATGCTTGCGAATGCTCGCGACCCGGAGCTCCCGGCAGACGGCGTGATCACGGGGACGGGACGTCTCGACGGGCGCGTCGTGTGTGTGATGGCGAACGACTCGACGGTGAAGGCTGGCTCGTGGGGAGCGCGCACGGTCGAGAAGATTCTTCGCGTTCAAGAGACGGCGCTGCGACTCCGCTGCCCGCTGTTCTACTTGGTCGATTCGGCCGGGGCCCGCATCACCGACCAGATCGAAATGTTCCCAGGTCGACGCGGCGCCGGACGCATCTTCTACAACGAGGTTCAGATGAGCGGGCTCATTCCGCAAATCTGTCTCCTCTTCGGACCGAGCGCTGCCGGAGGCGCTTACATCCCTGCGTTCTGCGATGTCGTCATCATGGTCGACGGCAACGCGAGCATGTACCTCGGATCGCCCCGCATGGCCGAGATGGTCATCGGTGAGAAGGTGACGCTCGAAGAGCTCGGTGGAGCCCGAATGCATTGCTCCGAGTCGGGGTGCGGAGACGTCCTCGTCTCGAGCGAAGAAGAGGCGATCGCTTGGGCCAAGAAATACTTCGCGTTCATGCCTCAGAACGAGGGCGAGGCGACGCCGAAGATCGCGCCGCGCGCGCCGAAGGCGGGGTTGGTTCCCATCGACAAGATCATTCCGCTCGATGAAAACAAGCCTTTCGACATCGTCGCGGTCATCGATCACATCGCCGACGAAGGAACGTTCGTCGAGATCAAGAAGCGGTGGGCGAAAGAAATCGTCACCGGGCTGTGCCGCATCGAAGGGCGCGTCGTCGGCATCGTCGCGAACCAACCGAAGCAGAAGGGAGGCGTCTTGTTCGTCGACTCCGCCGACAAGGCTGCGCGATTCATCTGGCTCTGCGACGCGTTCAACATTCCGCTGCTCTACCTGGCCGATGTGCCGGGCTTCATGATCGGAACCATCGTGGAGAAGCAAGGGATCATCCGCGCCGGCGCGAAGATGATCGCCGCCGTCAGCGAGGCGACGGTTCCCAAGCTCTCGGTGATCGTTCGAAAAGCCTACGGAGCGGGGCTCTACGCGATGTGCGGCCCCGCGTTCGGACCCGACGCGTGCCTCGCGCTGCCCACGGCGTCGATCGCCGTCATGGGGCCGAATGCTGCCGTGAACGCGGTGTTCTACAACAAGATCCAACAGGTCCCCGCGGGCCCCGAGCGCGAGGCGCTCGTCGACACGCTGCGGGCGGAGTACCGCGAAGACATCGATCTGGTCCGCATCGCGAGCGAGCTCATCGTCGACGCCATCGTCCAGCCCGAGAGCTTGCGCGAAGAGATTGCTCGGCGCTTCTCTCTCTTCGAGAGCAAGGTCGAAGTGCGCCCGAAGAAGAAGCACATGGTCCCGCCGGTCTGATCGCGCGAGCACGGGCGGCCGGATCCCGTATGCTGGGGCGCGTGACGAACCTCACGCGGCGCACCCGCTTCCGTTCTGCCTTTCGCGCGTCGCTGGCCCTCGGAATGGCGCTCTTCCCATCGGTCGCCCGGAGCGACGGCGCAGGGCAAGCGCTGATCCGCGGTCTCGACTCACCCAAGAAGGAGCACCCGCTCGCAGACCGAGACGGCCGCGTCCCGGTGACCGTTTCGCTCGAGCCAGGACAGACGGCGGCATCGCTCGGGATGCGCGAGATCGCGCCTGGCCTCGCGGGAGCGCGACTCAGTCTCGCCGACATCCTCGCGTTCGACGACGACCATCCGGGGGTCTCGCTCGACGCTGGGCCGCCTCTTCGAACGATGCTCGACGTCTCGACCGGAACCTGGACTGGGGCGCGCGCGTTTCGTGAGGCGACGGGGAGCGACGGAACCGGTGTCATCGTCGGGATCATCGACACCGGGATCGACCTCACCCATCCGACGTTCATTACTCCCGATCAGCACACCCGCGTGGCGTGGCTCCTCACGTGGGGGCAACCCCGTGGGTTTCATCCCGAAGCAGAAGCCGCGATGGGCTGCAGCGATCCGAGCCAGTCCACCTGCGCTGTTTACTCTGCGGCCGACATCGACGCGCTCCTCTCGGACCCCAATCCAGATCTCGCGGAAGACCTTCGCGATCTCGTTGGGCATGGCACGCACGTCGCCGGGATCGCTGCCGGAAATGGGCGCACCAGCGATGGCTCGAAGGCGCAATACGTGGGTATCGCGCCTGGGGCGACGCTCGTCGTCGCGGCTCCATCTCGTGGCGGTGGGTTCCCCGACGACGCCGTCATTCGCGGGACACAATTCGTCTTCAATCGAGCCGACGCGATGGGGCTCCCAGCGGTCGCGAATCTGAGCCTCGGAGGTGATTACGGTCCGCACGACGGTACGAGCCCCCTCGAGAAAGCGCTCAGCTCGCTCGTGGGTGACGACAAGCCTGGTCGAGCGATCGTCGTGGCTGCCGGGAACAGTGGTGCGCTCTACACGGTGGGCGACGATCATTCGGCCGGCATCCGCACCGAGGTTCGTCTCGATGCTCACGCTCCCGTGCGCGTCCCGGTGCTCGCGCCGAACTCAACCCAGGGCCAAGTCTTCGTTTGGGTCAGCTATCACAGAGGCGATGAGGTCGACGTGGGTCTCGACGGTCCCACGGGGCCGTGGATTTCGCAGATCGCTTCGGGAGACGACGCTGGTTACGACGACGGCGCAGGGCTCACGGCCAGCGTCATCAACAACAAAGTGACAGGTAAGACTGCGTTGAACAACGACAACGCAGGAGCGATCGTTGCCTGGGACGGCACTTGGCCGAAGAGCAGCACCTTCGCGATCGAGCTCAGCGGTCACGGCGACGTCGACCTCTGGATCACCGGCACCGGACCTGTCGGACGAACCGGTGTGTTCTTTCCTCGGGCGACGAAGGCCGGAACCATCTCGGTCCCGGCGACCGCTCCAGGCCTGATGGCCGTGGGGTGCACGATGAACCGGCTCGCGTGGACGTCGACGGATGGAACTCCCATCCAGGTCGCCGCCGAGCTCTCGCCCGACAGCGTCTGCTACTACAGCTCGGCCGGACCCACTCCCACAGGCTTTCGCAAGCCCGAGATCTTGGCGCCTGGCGGTTTCGTCGTCTCGTCGCTCGGTATCGACGCCGATCCGGCGCTGGTCAAAGACAGCATCTTCGATGGTGCTCAAGACTGCCCGAAGGGCGGTCAGTGCTTCAAGGTCGGCAAAGACTACGTCGTCAGCTCTGGAACCTCGATGTCGGCCCCACACGCCGCAGGCGCGATCGCGCTGCTTTTGCAACACGACCCCAACCTGACCCAGGCCGAGCTCACCGAGATCATCCAGGCTTCGGCGCGGCTTCCGTCGGGCGCAAGGCCCTACGACTCGCAGGTCGGTCCGGGCTCGCTCTCGATGGTCCACGCCCTCTCGGTGATGACCCAAGAAATCCCGCTCGACCTCGCGCCCGACGTAAAGCAGAGCTGGTGGCTCTTCTCCGACGACACGGCGCGCCCCGATCCGACTTTTCCCACGTGGGGGACGCTCGAGCTTCGTCGCTCCGACGGCACCGTCGCGAGCGGCCTCGACGGCAAGAAGATCGAGGTGTTGGTCGACGGTGGTACCTTGACCAAGCCCGTCGCCAAGGTGAGACACGGTCTCTTTCGCTTCGCTGTTGCAGGAGCGCCCGGCACGGGTGGGACCAAGCTTTCGGTCCGAGTCCTCTACGACGGGGTCCAGATCGGGCCGACCAAAGAGCTGTCGATATCGGTCGACCCTTGGATCGACACCGGCAAGCTCGACGCCATCGGAGGCTGTGTCGTCGCGGGCAGAGCCGAATCATCGAGGGCATCGTTGGTCGCCGCTCTCGCAGTGGCAGGCGCGCTCTTCGAACGACGGCGTCGGCGAACCGGGGAGAGCGGCGCCCGCTCGACATGAGCATTCGCTTTTCGGCGCGAACAGGCTGGAACCTCTCGGAAAATGCGCTCGCGACCAAGGCGGGGCGCATTCGCGCATCGGGGAGGGCGATCGTCGATCTCTCGGAGAGTAACCCGACGCGCGTCGGGTTCTCGGAGCCCGGACGTCTCATCGCGCTTCTGGCGAACCCCGACGCCGCACACTATCGGCCCGAGCCTCTCGGCTCGAAAGGCGCGCGAGAGGCGATCTGCCGCGATGCCGCGCGGTCGGGAAAGGCGCTCTCTCGCGAGCGTCTCGTTCTCTCGGCGAGCACCTCGGAAGCGCACGCATGGTTGTTCAAGCTCTTGTGCGATCCGGGCGACGAGGTGCTCATCCCAGCGCCGTCGTATCCGCTCTTTTCGTACCTCGCCGACGTCGAAGCGGTGAGACCCGTTCCCTACCCATTGCTTCGTGACGAGGCGTTCCGTATCGATCTGGGCGCGGTCGAGCGAGCGATCACCGAGAGAACGCGAGCCGTCGTGCTCGTTCACCCGAACAATCCGACCGGCACGCTCACCCGACGAGACGATGCTCGGTCGCTCGACGCGTTGGCGGCGCGTCACGGTCTCGCGATCATCTCGGACGAAGTCTTCGGCGACTACTCCTGGGGCCCCATCGCGAGCCACAAGCTTCCGAGCTTCGCGTTCGAAGGCGAGGCGCTCACGTTCGTCCTCTCGGGGCTGAGCAAGGTCGTGTGCGCGCCGCAGCTCAAGCTCGGGTGGACCAGCGTCCACGGACCCGAGGCCGAGGTGACTGCCGCGGTTCGTCGGCTGGAGATCATCGCCGACACGTTCCTCTCGGTGTCGACGCCGGTCCAGGTGGCGCTACCGCTCATCCTCGAGCGCAAAGAGGCGATTCAAGCCGAGGTGAAGACGCGCATCCGAGAGAACCTCGCCGCGCTCGATTCGTCCATCGCTTTACTCGGGCCCGAGGCTCCCGTGCGGCGCCTGCAAGCCGACGGCGGCTGGTCGGTCATTCTCGAGGTCCCGAGAACCGAGACCGACGACCGATGGATCGACCGTCTCCTCGATGAGCACGGGATTCTGGTGCAACCAGGTTACTTTTTCGACATGGACCGAGACGGGTTTCTCGTCGCGAGTCTCCTTCCCGAGCCGCGCGCATTCGCGGAGGCCATGGGGCACCTCGTCGCCCTCGTGTCGACCTGAGCGCTCGGACCCGACTAGCGACGAACGACGACCCTGGTGGGCGCGCCCAGCTCGGGCACCGAACGAAGGCCGTACCAGTCGCGTGGGATCTGCGGGTCGGTCCATTCGAACATGAACTTCGAATCGGTGGGTGAGAGGTTCACGCAACCACCGCTCTTCAGCTCGCCCCAAGCGTCGTGCCAGTAGGCTCCGTGGAGCGCGTGCGGACCGTGAAAGTTCTGAACGAACTGCACCTCGGAATGAACGATGCTCGAGTCGGTGCTCGATACCATGGTGGCCGTCTTGAACTTGCCATCGACGCGGAACGTGCCGGTCGGGGTCGATGCCGTCGAGAGCGGATCGTGTCCGGGGAAGGGGATACCGCCGCGGCCTGGCGAAACCAGAGTCGCGAACACAGGCGTCGCCCCCTCGTAAGCGACGAGCGTGCCGCCGAGAACGCTGATGTCGACCCACGTGTGTCGACCCTCGATCTTCTGGCTGTCGCGATAGGGGATTTCTTTGGAGAGGTCGGCGATCGCGAGGTCGCGCTCGTCGAGCCAAGTGCCCTGCTTGGTCTCGACGTAGTGCGTGCCCGATGCCGCTTTCGACTTGGCGCTCAGCATCACCCATCCGAGTCGCGGCAGCTTCTCGGCGGTCGGCTCGAAGACCCCGTCCGACGTCGATTGGTAGACGATCGCGTCGTGTCTGCGCGCGAACGCGATGGGCAGCTCGACGCCGCTGCCTAGGTGGATCCCCGCGAAGCTCGTCTTCGGGTAGGGCCTCGTTCGGTCTTTCGGAACGATCGCGTGATCGCTCGTGACGAGCCAGGTGCGGCCCGCTTCGTCGAAGGCACGGGAGAACGCTACCGTCGAGCCCGGCGCCACGTAGTCGCGTCCTTCGCGAACGAGCCCTCCGAACGGAAACAAGTCGCTCTGGGTCGTTCCGGCAGGGGTGACGTCGACTCCGAGGTAAACCTTGTCGACCTTCGAAAAGTCTCCAGCCGAAGTCGCCGCGCGGAGCTCGGCGAGCTTCTCCTGATGCTTGTCGAAGTCCCACTCGGCTTTGCGCTGCTGGGCGTCGGTCGGCACCTTCTCGAAGCGCGGAGCTCCGAGTGATTCGGCATAGCCATAGGGATAGGCGGACGAGACGTCTGCGGCGTCAGCGAGCAGGGCGCGATAGCTCGGGTCGTTGGGATCGAGCGTCGCTTCTTCGCCGGCGCAAACATAACCCATCGGCTCGACGCGGTAATACGCGTCACAACCGGGCCCGATCGCCTTGGCTTTGGCGGCGCTGCCCTCGTAAAGACGGACCGAACCGCCGATGGTGAGGTACCCGAGCCATCCTTTGCTCTGCTGGGGAGCAGGCAGAATCCAGACATGCCGTGCCTTCGCGTAGATCCTGTCTTCTGAGGGATCCGGCTTTGGATTGGGGGCTTTTACGCTAGAGTCCGAGGCCAGCCTGGCGCTCGATGCCGCTCCGCTCGACTCGTCGGCAGTTGGGGCCGATGCAGAAGCATCCGGCGAGGTGCTCGCAGCTGTCGCCGAGCCGCTGCTCGCGGCGGCGCTCACGCCGAGCTCGACGACCGGGTCGCGCCCCTCACGCGGCTTCGCCCCGTTGCAGGCGACGCTCGGAGAGAGCAGACCGACCAAGGCGAGAAGGGAAGGGAAGGCGACGTGCAACGAGCGCATGGGTTCGAGCGCCACCATTCGAAGCTGGGCGCGCAGCACATTCACGGACGTGGAAGTCAGCTCCTCGGGATGGGAGCAGCCTTCTGTAGAAGGCAGTTTGCCGAGACCGAGCCGTCACGCAACGCTCTTCACCTTTTGTGCTAGAAGGCCGAAGACACTACCACGCTTCGAGCATCGAAGCGTGAGCGCTTCTGCCCGAGAGTACCCACATGATCGTCGATCTGACCGAGACCCAAGAGCTCATCGTCAAGAGCACCCGCGAGTACGTCGAGCTCCACATCAAGCCGCTCGCGGCCGAGCTCGATCTCACCGAACGTTTCCCGCGAGAGACGCTTCGTGGTCTCGCCGAGCTCGGTCTCATGGGGGTCAATCTCCCGAGCGATCTCGGGGGAGCCGAAGCCGGCGTCGTCGCGTATGCGCTCGCCATGATCGAGGTCGCGCGCGGCTGCGCTTCGACCGCCGTGACCATGGCCGTCAACAACATGGTGGGTGAGGTCATCGCCGCGTTCGGCACCGACGCCCAGAAGCAGCACCACATTCCCAAGCTGACGTCGGGTGAGTACGCCGCGGGCAGCTTCGCTCTCAGTGAGCCCGATGCCGGAAGCGATCCAGGCGGAATGCGGACGAGCGCAGTGCGCGAAGGGGATTCGTGGATCCTCAACGGCCAGAAGCAGTGGATAACGAGCGGTGGTCACGCTGGTGTCCTCATCGTTTGGGCGCGGACGGGCGACCTGTCGGAGGGCTCGAAGGGGCTCACGGCGTTCCTGGTCGAAGGCGGCGCCCCTGGGCTTCGTGTCGGAAAACCCGAAGACAAGATGGGGCTTCGCGGCTCGAACACCGTGCCGCTCACCTTCGACAACGTGCGAATCCCGGCCGATGCCGGGCTCGGCCAAATCGGAGGTGGTTTCAAGATCGCCATGATGGCGCTCGACGGTGGCCGCATCGGCATCGCCTCGCAGGCCATCGGTATTGCGACGGCGGCGCTCGAAGAGGCGACCGCGTACGCAAAAGACAGAAAGCAGTTCGGAAAACCGATCGCCGACTTTCAAGGGATTCAATGGCTCCTCGCCGACTCGAAGGTCGAGCTCGAGGCCGCTCGCATGCTCACGCTGCGCGCCGCGTATCTCAAAGAGAGTCACCAACAGTTCTCCTGTGAGGCCGCCATGGCGAAGCTCTACGCGAGCGAAGCCGCGAACCGCATCACCGGCCGAGCGTTCCAGGTGCATGGCGGCTACGGCTACGTGAAAGAGTTTCCGATCGAGCGTCTCTTTCGCGACGCCCGCGTCACGACGATCTACGAAGGTACGAGCGAAATTCAACGCATCGTCATCGCCCGCAACGCCCTCCGTTGAGGGTCGTTCGTCGAGCGACGTGAGACCGTGAGCGGGCCTCGGGCGGCTCCGCCTCGGGGCGTCGGCGGGTCGAGGGGTACGCACGAAAAAGCGCGCCCGGTGAGGAGCGCGCTTTCCGAGTCGGTGAGTCAGCAGGTCCCGGCGATGAGGAGTCCGAGCACCGCGGCCGCCGCGAGGAACACGAACGCGACGAAGACTATCTTTCCGATCCAGGGACGGATCCACTTCCAAAACGTGAGCCTGAAGAGCTTCCAGAGAAGCTTGATGATCTCGAGCAGGACCTTCTTCACCCTTTGAGCCTAGCAAACTGGGCCCGCGGGGCTAGCAGGCTGTTGAAGAGCTCTTTGGTCAGGCTTCCGGGGGGGCCTCGCGTCGAAGGCGGACGCTCGAACACGAGAGGCGGGCACGGATCAGCCGTCGATCGACACCTTGGCCGCGTAACTGCCAGGCGCGCTGAAGTGGATGGCTTTCAGGGCGTCCACGATGCATTCGGCGGCTTGCTCGGTCGCAGGCTCGGAGCCCGACACCCCGACGGTCTGCGCGCGCCCGTTGGTGTCGACGTAGAACGTGGCCTTGATCGCTCCTGCGCCCGCGCTCGACTTACACTTGGCGATCGCGTCGCGCACTGCGCCCGCGTTCTTGCCGAGATCGCTCTCGGACCACGACACCGGCAGGCGGACGTCGCCATCTGGATCGAGCGCGAAGCCGGATTCGGCGCGGCCTTCCTTTCCGCCCTTCGGTGAAGGCCAGCTCGTCGTCTTCAGGATGTCGATCATGCAGCGCTCGGTCTCGCGATCGCCCAGCGTCGACTCCGAGAGGTGAACCGTCTTCGCTTTGCCGTTCTCGTCGACACGCACCGCGAAGCGAACCTTGCCGCCGAGAAACGGGACGCGTTGCGTGCCCTTTTCGTAGCAGTGGACGAGCTTCGCTTGCGCTCGTTGGAAGGTCGATGTGACCTCCGACTCGTTCATGGCGCCGACCTCGGCCTCCATGGAAATGCCGCTTCCGGAATGATGCGCGGGCTGCGCCGTTGCGGGCGACACGTCGGTCTTCGCTTCGGGGGTGCTCGATCCACACGCCGCGAGCGACCCGACGACGAGCGATATACCCAGGGCAGGTCCAAAGACAGTCCGCACGGTTCCTCGGGGATGCGACGAGCGCGCTCAGGCGCGTAGGAGCGAGGTCGCGACGACGATCCGCTGAATCTCGCTCGTGCCTTCGTAAATCTCGGTGATGCGGGCGTCGCGGTAGTGCCGCTCCGCCGCGTACTCGGTGGAGTAGCCATAGCCGCCGTGAATCTGGATCGACTTGTGAGCGACGCGCGTGGCGACCTCGGACGCGAAGAGCTTGGCCGTCGAGCTCTCGGCGGTGTGCTTCACGCCCTTGTCTTTCATCGTCGCCGCGCGAAGCACGAGGAGCCTGGCTGCGTCGATCTCGGTCGCCATGTCAGCGATCATGAACTGGATGGCCTGCAGCTGGCTGATGGGGCCGCCAAAGCTCTTTCGCTCTTTCGCATACGCGACCGCCTCTTCGAAGGCCGCTTGCGCGATGCCCACGGCTTGAGCCGCAATTCCGATTCGCCCGCCATCGAGCGTGGCCATCGCGACCTTGAAGCCCTCGCCTTCGGCTCCGAGGACGTGGCTCGCGGGGACGCGCACGTTGTCGAAGAAGATCGAGCAAGAGTGTGCGGCATGGATCCCGAGCTTGTGATCTCTCGGGGCGACGCTGAACCCGGCCGAGTCTTTGTGGACGATGAGCGCGGTGTGTCGCGGCTTGTGGGCGTCTTGATGGGAGATCGCGAAGACGATGATGTGCTCGGCATGAGGCCCGACGGTGATCCAGTTCTTCGACCCGTTGAGGATGAAGCTCCCGTCGCCCTTTCGCTCGACGAGGGTCTTCATCGTCCGTGCGTCGGAGCCGCTCGCCGGCTCGGTCAGTCCGAAGGCGCCGAGGATCTTGCCCGACGCCGTAGGCGCGAGGATCTCGCGCTTCTGCTCATCGGTCCCAAACTTGTAAAGCGGGTCGCAAAAGAGCGAATTGTTGACGCTCATGATGACGCCGGTCGACGCACAGGCGCGCGAGATCTCCTCGACGACGATGGCGTACGAGACCGCGTCGAGACCCGCGCCGCCGTAATCGGTCGGAATGGCCATTCCCAGAAAGCCGAGCTCGCCCATCTGGGCGATGATTTCGGATGGCCAGCGCGCCGTCTTGTCGAGCTCGGCCGCTTTCGGCTCGACCTCTTTTTTGGCAAAATCGCGCGCGGCTTCCCGCACCATGGCTTGCTCTTCGGTCAGGTCGAAGTTCATCGCTCTCGGCGCTTCTTAGGGTAAAGCGGCGTCGGGCGCCAGCGCGCATCGCGAAGAGCCTCCGAGAACGAGCCCCCCATGAGCACGACCGACACGAGAGACGCCGTCTTGGTCCGCGTCGCCGACCGCACCGACCTAGCCTTCTTGGTGCATGGCAACGCCGCGATGGCGCTCGAAACCGAGGGCAAAGCCCTCGAGCTAGGCCGGCTCGAAGCGGGCGTGCGCGCGGTCCTCGAAGATCCGGCAAAAGGGTTCTATCTCGTAGCGACCGAAGACTCCGGCGGCTCGAGCGCTTCGGTCATCGGTCAGCTCATGGTCACTTACGAGTGGAGCGACTGGCGCAACGGAACGTTCTTCTGGATCCAGTCGGTGTACGTGCTTCCCCGAGCCCGACGTAAGGGCGTCTACCGCGCGCTCTATGCAGAGCTGCTCGGTAGGGCGCACGCGCGCGGCGACGTCTCGGGGGTTCGGCTCTACGTCGAGCGAGAAAACGCGCTGGCGCGATCGACCTATGCCTCGCTCGGCATGGACCACGCCCACTACGAGATGTTCGAGGTCGACTTCGTCCTCGGCCGAACCGGGGGCTGAGCGAGCTCGCCAGATGTGGCATTCGCTCGCGGAGCTCGTTCGAAACGCCCGGGCAGCTGTTACATCCCGCTGCCGGTGCTACCGACCGAGCCCGTGGTCCCCGGCGGCACGTGGCTGCAGGGGTCTTGACCTGCGCACTGGGTGCTGCAGCTCGTGCACGAGCAGGAATAGATCTGGTCGTAAAAGGTCTTCGCAGCAGGGTGCTGCGCATCACAGTTGGTGTAGCAGTTGGGACCTTGATTGTTGCAGCCGCCCGCGCACTGTAGCCACGCGGTGCAGTCATTGTTCTGGAAGCACGACATCGGGATGCAGTTGTGTTGCTGGACACACTGCGTGCAGCCCATGTTCATTCCACCGCCGGCGCCGGTCGTCTGGGCCGATTGCTGGCAGGCGAAGAGGCACGCGCCGAGCCCTGGGTCGGGCATCGTCGTCTTGAGTGTCTGGATTGCGGCACAGCTCGCGCCGTTGATGCAGTCGGCGGCGCACGCCTGGACGGGCGAGCCGCAGTCGAGCGCGAGCATCGAGCAGATGTCGAACCCACAGCCTGTCGCCTTGGTGCAGGCCTGGTCACAGGCCGTGCCGGCGCCGGTCGAAGCGGACGTGACGGCCGTCGTGCCGACCGACGTCGACTTGGTCGAGGTCGCGTTGGTCGCCGAGCTCGACGACGTGGAGTGGGCGCCCCCGGAGCCGTCTTGAGTGACGACGTCGTTGCTGCAGCCAATCCCGATGAAAATGGCGGCGCCGAGGGCTGCACCTGCAGAGACCTTGGCCGTACGAGAAAAGAACATAGTCGCCTCCGCAGCGCGCATGATCTTACCGGCCGGCGCGGCACGCAAGCGTGATCAGCAGCCTCCAATCCTCGTGCTAGAGAAAAAGCCATGGTGACCTGCCGAGAAGAAGCCGTTCGCTGGGTCCATCGTTACGCAGCCGGTGGCGCAGTCGTCGCCGCCGTTCCGATGCCCATCGCGACCTCACCCATCCTCGCGGCGCTCGAGACCCACATGCTGGGCGTCATCGCGAGCGTCTACGGGGCGACCATCGACCCACCGACGACCGTGGCCGTAGGAGGGACGTTCACGGCCATGGGAACGGGTCTGAAGTACGTGGCTGCGCAGGCAGTCTCGCTCATCCCGGTGGTGGGGCCCGTGATTCGCTCGACCATCGCAGCCGGGACCATCGAAGCGATCGGTCACGCGCTCGTGGCTCACTACGAGCGAAAATTCCCCGGAAAGATCTTCAGTCAGGAAGGGTCATGACTTCCGGCGAGGTGACTCGACCGCTCCAACGGCGTTTGCTCTAACCTCCCGCTCCGCGAGCGCGGTTCTCCATGAGCGACGACTACCGAAACATAGACGTCCTCGAGCGCGAAGGTCGCAACCTCACCCAGGACCAGGCCGCCCTCGCGCCGAAGACTTACGGAAGAAACGACGAGGTCGAGGCGCTCGCGCGCGCGCTCGCCGGACGCAAATCGTCTGTCCTTCTCGGACCGCCTGGCGTCGGCAAGACCGCCATCGTCAAGAAGCTGCTGCACTACCTTCGAGAGGGGCGCCTTGCGGTCCTCGCAGGGGCGAGCGTCTTCGAGATCTCGACCGCGGGCCTCTGCTCGGGCACGCGGTACACGGGCCAACAAGAAGAGAAAATCGCGTCGCTCCTCCGACACGCGAAGCCCGATCGCCTCATTTACGTGCCCGACCTCTGGAACATCACGCAAGCGGGCAGCTACGAGTCCAATCCCCGCGGCATCTACGACCTCATGCGACCCGGAATCGAGGCCGAGACGTTGGTCTTGTTCGGCGAGATGAGCGCCGGGCGCTGGGAGAAGCTCTGCCGCGAGAGCCCCAACCTCGAGCGCGACTTCGCGACCCTCACCGTCGCGCCGACCACCGAGGAGGAGACGCGCGAGCTGTTGCTGCGGACAGCGGCCGATCTCGGGACCAACGTCATGTTCGAGAAGACGGCCATCGAGCGCGTCTACTCGCTCACCAAGAAATTTCTCCCGACGCAGAGCTTTCCGGGAAAAGGTGTCGAGCTACTCCGTCGCCTCGCGCACGACGCTCGCAGCGCGAACGGCGAGTCGAGGGCGCGCCCCATCGACGAAGAGTTCGTCGAGACCGAGTTCGGTAAGCAGACCGGACTTCCGCTCCACATGATCTCGCCGCGGGTCACGGTGTCGTACGACGACATGCGGAGCTTCTTGACCGAGCGCGTCCTCGGCCAATCCGAAGCCGTGATGGCGGTCGCCGACGTTCTCGCCCTCTACAAGACCGGGCTCTCCAACCCCGATCGACCTGCGGGCGTTCTGCTCTTCGTCGGACCGACCGGCGTCGGAAAGACCGAGCTCGCGAAAGCCACCGCAGAGTTCATGTTCGGAAGCCGAGACCGGATCTTCCGCGTCGATCTGTCCGAATACAAAGACTACCACTCGTTCGAAAAGCTCATCGGTAACCCGCGTGAAGACACCACGGGTCTTCTCACCGATCACGTCAGGCACAACCCCTTCAGCGTCATCTTGCTCGACGAGTTCGAGAAGGGGCACAGTAACCTCGCCGACCTTTTTCTTCAGGTCTTCGACGACGGCCGGCTCACCGATGCACAGGGAGAGACCGTGGGCTTCCACCACGCGCTCCTCATCCTCACGTCGAACGTGGGTTCCGATCTGGCCGATCTCGAGCCATCGATCGGCTTCGCCGGCGAAGCACGCGCGTCGACGCGTCGGCTCGAGCAAGGCGTTCGTCGCGCTCTCGAGACGCATTACAAGCCCGAGTTTCTGAACCGCCTCGATCGCATCTTGGTGATGCACCCGCTCGCGCGCGACGATCTGCGTCGCATCGCTCGCCGCGAGCTCGGCAAGATCTACAAGCGCGAGGGGCTCATCGAACGAGATCTGCTGCTCGAGGTCGACGACGGCGTCATCGATCTCCTGCTCGACAAGGGCACCGACCCGAAATACGGCGCCCGCCCGCTCAAGCGCGCCATCGAAGAGCTGTTGGTGGTTCCGCTCGCGAGAGCTTTGCTGTCGAAGGAGTGGCGCCGATTCCAGCTCTTGCGAGTGGCGAGGCGCGGCGAGCTCGTCGAGCTCACGTTCGAAGACACCGACGTCTCACGTCGGCTCGAGAACCTCGAGCGACGTACGCGCGTGACCGACGGCGAGGGTGGGACGGTGCATCTCTCGCTCGCCGACGTTCGCCGAGGGATCGGCGACGTCTACGAACGATTGGCGCACCTCGACAAAGTCGCTGGCCTCGTCGATCTCAAGCGAGAGCTCGCGACGATTCTCGAAAAAGAGAGCACACCCGCGTTCTGGGAAGACGCCTTCGGACACTCGGGCGCGCTCGTTCGGCAACACCGGCTGTCGGTCGAGATTCGACGGCTCGACGACCTTCGTGGTCAGGCCGATCTCGTACGGGAGCTGTGCGAGGCTTCGTTCCAAGAGGGCGATGACTCGGTCGCTCCCGATCTGACGAACGCACATGCGCGTCTCTTGCGGAAGCTCGCTCGGGCCGAGCGCGAGATCGTCCACTTCTCTCTCGCCGATCAAGGCGACGCGCTTCTCACCATCACGCCGTCGGGTGGGCGCGAAGGCGCATCCGAATGGGCCACGACGCTCGCCGACATGTATTCGACCTGGGCCAGAGCGCGCGGCTACGACATCGAGCGTCGTGAAGTCGAGGGCGTCCAACGCGTCAGCGTGATCGGTGCCTATGCGGTCGGATACCTGAGCAGCGAGCGCGGGAGTCATCGGCTCATCCTCCCGCCACCCTCCAAAGACGATCGCCGTGGCGAGACGTTCCTCGCACGGGTCGAGGTCAGATCGCTCGCGTCGGAGAACGAGACCGACCAACGCTCCAAGCCCCGCGAAAATCGCGACGAGCCACCGATTCGCACCTACGACATGTGGCGTTCGCGCGGCGTTCGCGATCGCCGCACCGGCTACGCCGATGGCGACGTGAAGAAAGTTCTCGGCGGCAAGATCGATGGTTTCGTGGAGGCATTCGCCGACTCGGAGCCTCGCTCCGAGGTCGGGGTCGACTGAGATTACGGTGCGCCGCCCGAGGCGGGAAGCTCGCGGGTGAGGTCGGCGAAGAGCAGCTCGGCTAGCTTCGTGTAGCCATCGGGCGTGAGGTGGATGCCATCGTGCTGCGCGAGCTGTGGCGTCGCCGATTGCCAGGCGCGCATCGAGCCCCGTCCGCCCATCGTCTGGAACGTGTCCCAGAAGGCACATCCGGCGCGCTCTGAAGCCGCTCCGATGGCATCGCGAAGATCGTAGATGGCGTCGAGCCGGTCGGCGCGCTCGGTCGGGCCGAGAACGAGACACGACGTCGTCGGAGCGCCCTGTTTCATTCGTACGACGAGGCTCTCGACGTCGTGGCCGACATCGTCGAGGCGAGGTGGAGCGTCGGATTCCTCGTTCGTTCCATATTCGAGAATCACCAGGTCGGGGGAGCGACGCCTGAGCTCGGCGACGAACGCCGATTCGTCCCAAGCGAGCGGCGTCGCGAAGCGTGCTCCGTTGATGCCCATCGCGTCGAGGACCACACCTCGTGTCGTCGCCGGATCGCTCTCCCCGACGACGCCGCAAAGGCGCGCACCGTCGACCTCGAGCGTGAGATGGTTTGGCGTCTTCGTTCGCACGACTCCGTGCGTGACGGCGTCGGGCGAGAGACCGAGCTCGGTCTTGGCGAGGCCATCACCGAACGCACCTACCGTTTCGCCCGGAGCTCTCGCGAGCGCGCAGACGTCCCACGTCATGCCGGCGGTGAGGGCGTTTCGAGGTGCGAGCTCCACTTGCGCGACGCCACGCTGTGGTCGGCCCAGTACGCCCCCGAAGCCGAGTACTCCGTCTCCGTGACGCGTTGTGCTCGCCGGCTCACGGGGCTCGGTCGTCCACGCGCCGCGGAGCGCCACGGTCGCCGCGTCGTTCCTGTGCCGGGGCGATCCCGCGTGGATGAAGCCCGGTCCGCCGTCTCCGAATCGCTTTTGGAGCAGGGTGCGGAGCGCCCCCGTCCAGAATTCACCTTGTGCGTGCGAGTCGCCGAAGAACGCGATGCGAACGTGATCGTTTCGCGCCCCGCTCTCGAGCTTCGCGAGCTCGGCCCGAATGTGCGAGAGGCGATCGATGTCGCTCGCGGAGTCGCGAGGCGAAGCGGATCCTCGCGGGCTCGCCCTCGGACCCGCGAGCCCGGGCGCCGCGGTGCTCGACACGCTCGGGGACGGCCGAGCTGGAGGATCCGACAGCCTCTCTGCACCACGGCTGGCAGCGAAAACGACGACGGCGGTGCAACCTGCGAGGAGCACCGCCGCGACGACGCGTGAGCGAGCTCGGCTGCTCGCGACGCCACTTGTCTCTCGTGAGCTCACCTCACGGCGGGTTCATCTTGCAGTCGGAGACCGTGCCCGCGTACCAGTCTTCCTTCTTTTCGCCCCAAGGTGCGCTCGGGTTCCACCGGATCATCGGGGTCTTCAGCATGCCCTCGACCTTGTACTTGCAGTGGACGCTGAAGCGGTCGTTCGGCAGCTTGGCCTTGTCGAGCGCCGGCTGGTTCCACACACCCGCCGCGACGAAGTTGACGCCGTCGATCGTGGTGTACGGCTTGAGCATCGTCGCATCGGTGACGCCGGTGTTCTTGTCCTTCCCATTCCACTCGCACTTCTTGCCGGCGACGTCTTGAGCCGACGAGCACGCGAGGTTCATCGCGTCTTCTTTCACGAGCGTGATGTCGAGCTCGACGAGCTGCCCCACGCGCCACTTGACGACAGGCTTGTCGAGCCCTGAATCGAAGCCGCTGAGAAGCCAGAAGCCTGAGGTGAGCACCAGCAACACCGCGACGAACGCGATCACGCGTTTGCCGAGGCTGGTCGCGGGCGAAGGGGGCGGAGGCGGTGCGCGCAGCGGTCGCGGGCGCGCGGGGCGACCCGCCTTTGCAGGTTTGGCTTCTGCCTTGGGCTCGGGTTTAGGCTCGGCTTTGACGGCGGGCTCGTCTTCAGCGTCGTCGTCGCCGTCTTGGTCCTCGCCGGCCTCGTCGTCGCCGTCGTCTTCGTCGTCGGCCTCTCCATCCTCTTCGTCTTCGCGCTCCTCGTCCTCGGCAGCACTCTCTTCTTTCTTTCGAGAGTGCTCTTCGTCGGGCTTGCGCTTTTCCTCGTCCTTCGCCATGGCCGCGCACTCTAGTCGACCTCCCGGTCACGTCGCAATCCGTCGAAGTGTGTTGCGCGCGTTACCTTACCTTCCGGCAGTCGACTTCGGGCCAGGGCGAGAAGCGACGAAAGCGGTCCCGGCACGACCTCGATCGGGGGCGACCGGCCTCACGAGGGGACGCTCCACGCCCAGAAATCCGGCAAATCGACGAATTCTTCGAAACATGGATGTCGAGCGCCGGGCCCCTCCACCGGAGAGACAGTGCCACCACGACAGAAGCCCAGCTGCTCGCCGGCGCTCGTGCACGTGCCCACAACAGGGATGCCGCGGGCGCCGTTCAGGCGCTGTTAGACATGGACAAGCGCTTCGGCAGCGGAGGGCTCGCGCAGAAGAGAACCGCGCTCTTGATTCAAGCGTTGGCTCATAGCGGGCAGCGTGACGCGGCGGCTCGCTACGCCGACGCGTTTCTCGCGGCCTATCCTTCGAGCGCGCTCAGTGCCCGGATTTGCTAGTTCGCGAGCCGCTGACCCGATCTTCGGGGCTCGTTCGCGACGAAAGAAACGAAAGCACCGATCCCCACGGGTCGGCGCTTTCGTTTGCACGTCTCGCTTCAGCGTCCCCGCGGCGGTTCGGCACGAGGAGCCCAAAAACGAAAGGACGAAGAAGAGCGCCCCTCGAGAAGCGCGTAATTCTGAGCGTCAGCTGTTCTCGCGTCAGCTGTTTTCGGCGTCAGGCGACGGCGGCTGCGTCGGGCGGATTGGAGGCCGTACGCTTTTGCGTGCTCCTCGACTCCACCGTGTCGTTCACCTTCACGCTCACGAGCTTCGAGACACCCGGCTCTTGCATCGTGACGCCGTAGAGGACGTCGACGGATTGCATCGTCCGCTTGATGTGCGTGATGAGAATGAACTGCGAGCGGTCTGTCATCGCCCGAATGCCCTCGTTGTAGCGAGTGACGTTGGCCTCGTCGAGCGGGGCGTCGACCTCGTCCAAGATGCAGAACGGTGACGGCTTGTATTGGAATATGGCGAAAATCAGGCTGACTGCGGTGAGCGCCTTCTCACCACCGCTCATGAGCTCGATGTTGCCGAGTTTTTTCCCGGGCGGCTGCGCGAGGATCTCGATACCCGTCTCGAGCATGTCTTCCGGGTTCGTCAGCCGAAGCTCGCCCGTCCCTCCGCGGAACATCTTCGGGAAGAGCTGCTTGAACCGCGCATTGATGCCGTCGTAGGCGTCTTTGAAGAGCCGCTTCGTCTCACGATTCATCTGTACGATGGCCTGCTCGAGATCGGAGAGCGCCTTCTCGAGATCTTCTTTTTGGCTCTTGTAGTAGGTGAACCGCTCGGCCGACTCGGCGTGCTCGCGCACGGCGTCGAGGTTCACGGGGCCCATGCGGTCGATGAGCTCGGTGAGCTCGCTGATCCGTGCCCGATGGCTCGCGTCGACCAGCGGGCGCCTGTGGTAGTCGCCGACCACGCGGTCGAGCTCGAGCCCTCGGAAACGCTCTCGGACGCCGTCCATCAGATGACGTCGCTCGATCTCGAGCTTGGCGAGGTTCGTCTCGTGGTTTCTGAGCTTCTCGGTCGCGGTCTCCACCTCGGTGCGCAAGCGCTTGAGGTCGACCTCACGCGACGAGAGCGCCGCTCGAATCTCGTCGAGGACGATCCGGGCCCGCGTGAGCTCTTCGTGTGCGATCTGCGCCTCGGCGATCGCCGTGACGAGCAGCTCGCGCTCACCCATCATGCGAGCGGCCGCTTGGCCGGCTTGGAGCGCGCACTCCATCTGTTCGGTGTCGAGCCGCTCCACCCGGAGCTTCATCTCGACGCAGCTCCGGGCGAGACGGTCGACCGTTTGCCTGACGCTCGTCGCTCGCTCACGCACCTGCGCGAGCAAGACTTTGCGTTCGGTCACGATGCTCTGCTGACGCATCACCTGGTCGCGCCATGCGCTCGCCGTTTCGTCGGCTCCACCGAGCGCGCCCATCGCGGCCTCGCGACGAGCGCGTCCGTCGGTGAGCTTGTGCTCGGCCTGATCGCGCTCGCCGGCAGCTGCCGAGAGCGCTTCCCCGAGCTCGAGATGCTCGGTTCGCACGGTCACCAGGCGCCGCTGAATCGTCGCGAGCTGCTCTTCGGCGCGGCGAAGATCTTTCTCGGCGGTCACGAGCAGGAGCTCACCTTGATGGGCTTCGTTTCGAGCACGATCGAGCCCTGTCGAGACCTCGGTCATGCGGAGACGATTCTTCTGCTGAGCCTCGAGGAGCGCGGTGACCTCGTCGCTACGCGCGGAGACGGCCTCGTGGAGCTCGCGCATCTCGCGCTTCTGGTCGATGAGCCCAGCCGCGACCGCGTCGCCGGCGCCGCCACGGACGACCCCGTCGGCACCGAACACGGTGCCGGTCAAACAGACGACGGTCCCGAAGAAGCCCTCGCGTTGCAGTCGCAACGCAGTTTCTTCGGCATCGACGAGGAGCGTGTCGCCGAAGAGCGAACGGGCGAGAGGGTCGTCTTTCGCATCGTAAGCGACGAGGTCGATCATTCGGCCGAGAACGCCCTCTCCGGTCGGGGCGTCGACCCCCCCACCGGCGACGAAACGGGGGCGCTGCGGGACGATGGCTGCGCGACCTTTGTTGGTGCGCGCGAGCTCTGCGAGGAGCTCGATACCTCTCGCGGTGTCGTCGACGACGGCCCAGGAGAGTCGTTCACCGAGGAGCCCGGCGAACGCTTGGGTCAGGTCGGCGGGGGCTTCGAACCTGTCTGCGACGAGCCCGAGGACGGCCGGATCCTTCGTGTTGACCAGGGAACGAACTCCCTGGCCGACGCCCTCGAGCTTCGTGTGAATTTCTTCGAGCGCGCGCAGGCGATTGCGCTTCTGGCTGAGCTCGTTCTTCGCGATTTCGACGGTCCGGTCCGCCTCGACCGAGCGCTCCCGTAGCGCTTTCAGCTCCTCTTCGAGGAGGGTCTTCTCCTCGGCCGACATGCGCTTGCCCTCGGCGAGCTCGGTCATCTGAGACGCGAGCGCGGAGCGGCGCGTCTCGACGTCTTCGGCTTCGAAGGTGAGTCGGCCGTCTTCGTCTTCGAGCTTGTCTTTTCGAACCGACATCTCGCCGAAGCGGCGCTCGTGCCCGGTCAACGTCGCCTCGGCGGCGGCGACCGCGGCCTGTGCCTCCGACGCGTCGCGCCTCAGGTTCTGAGCCACCTCGGACGCCTGCTGCTCGCCTTCGCGAAGCTCTTCGAGGCGCTCGGCTTCGTTTTGAGCACGCTCCACCTCGCGGGCTTCGTCTTCTTCGGCGCTCTCGAGCGCCGTCTCGAGACCCTCTCGCTCGCCTTGGAGCTCACCGAGCTTTTGAGTGAGGTCTTCTTGCTCGAGCGACGCTCCGGCTCGTCGGTCTTCGAGACCGCGGAAACGGTCGCGTGCTCGCGCGATCTCGGCCTCGTGGGTGCGAACCTCGTTGTCGGTTCGGTACGCGGCGTTCTGCGCTTTCTCGGTTCGGTCTTCGGCTTCGAGAGCCGCTTGCCTCTGGACCTCGAGCTCGGCGTCGCGTGCGTCGAGCGCCGCCCGCGCCTCACGCTCGAGCTCGCCCATCGTCGTTCGACCGGTCTCCTCGACCTGGGCTGTGACGATGAGCTGGAGGAGACGATGGCTCGATTCGTGAAGAACGAGATCCTCGACCTCGCCCTTGTAAGAGATGTAGCGCTCGGCCTTCGCGGCTTGGCGCTTCAGCGACGCGAGGTTGCGCTCGATCTCGGAGACGATGTCGCCGACGCGGAGCAGGTTCTGGCGCGTGAGGTCCATCTTCTGCTCGGCCTGCTTGCGTCGCGCCTTGTACTTCGTGATGCCTGCAGCCTCTTCGATGAGCATGCGACGGTCTTCGGCGCGGGCCGAGACGATGAGGCCGATCTTGCCCTGCTCGATGATCGAGTAGGCCTTGGTGCCGACGCCGGTGCCGAGGAAGAAGTCGGTGACGTCTTTCAGACGCACCTGGGTCTTGTTGATGAGGTACTCGCTCGTCCCGTCGCGGTAGAGCCTTCTCGTCACCGCAATGTCGGCGTAATCGCGATACTCGAGCGGAAGCGTCTCGGCGGCTGCGCCGTCGGTGTTGTCGAAGGTGATCGTCACCTCCGCCATCCCGTGCGGGCCGCGCGACTGCGATCCTGAGAAGATGACGTCGGTCATGGCGCGACCGCGCAGATGTCTGGCGCTCTGTTCGCCGATGCACCATCGGATCGCGTCGACGATGTTCGACTTTCCGCAGCCGTTCGGACCCACGATCCCGATGACGTCGTGATCGAAGTGGATCACGGTTCGGTCGACGAATGACTTGAATCCGGTGATTTCGAGCTTCTTGATGTGCATCTTGTGCCCCGAGCGGGAGTTCCCCCGGAAAACCGACGTCCGACCAGCTAGTGTTCTCGGAATTGAGCCCGAGTACCCACCGAACCCAGAGTCTGCGCGGCTGCGCTTCGTGATCACCGCACGCTGACCGCGTGAACAGGCCTAAACGCAAGCCCGTCTCTCTTGAATATATCGTCATGACGTGACACGTACGGTCACGCGATGCATCTTAGGGCTACACGTGGTCGCTGCGACGTTCAAGACTTGACACGTTCAAGACCTCAGAGTGGCGCAAATAGCTGGACGAAAATCGTCGCAGGCTTATTTTCTGCCAACATCCCCAGCTGGAGACAGGCAGTTTGAGCCTGTCCCTGGCAGCAAGTCCGAGCGCGGTCCGCCTCCGCTCGGCAAGGAACCCTGAACATGCCCACATACGAGTACGCCTGCAGCGCCTGCGACAACGAATGGGAAGAGGAGCAGTCGATCAAGGCGCCCGCCCTCACTGATTGTCCGAGGTGCCATCAGGTAACGGCTAAGCGACAGATCTCGCGAGGCGCAGGCTTCATTCTGAAGGGGGGCGGTTGGTACTCCGATCTGTACTCCTCCGCGTCGAGCAAGACGCCGCCGAACAAGTCTTCGTCCGATGGAGTAGCGGACTCTTCGACAGCCGCTGCGAGCACCTCGTCGAGCACCGACTCGTCCACGAGCTCGACCTCGACCACCGCTGCGCCGAGCGCTGCACCAGCTGCTTCGTCTGGCACATCGACCGGCTCGGGGTCGTCCAGCAGCACCTGACGACCCCGCTCGTGGGGAGCCCGAAACCGGTCGTCGCACCGAGCGAGCCTGCTACGCTTCGAGGGACATGACCTCGCGAACCAAGCTCGAAGAGATGCTCGATGTCCTCGCCGAAGTCGACCGCGATATCCTTCGCGTGATCGAGCGACGAGCGCGCGTCGTGCAAGACATCGTCAAGGTGCGCGGCGACGCGATGAAGTACGCACCCATCCTCGATCTCGGAAGGATCCGTGCGCTCGAGCATGCCGTCACGGCGCCGTTTCCGGCATCCTCGATTCGTCCCATCTTCGCGGCGATCGACGCCGGCTGTCGCATCTACGAGGTCGCTCCGCGGGTCGCCTGTGTCGGCACCGAAGGGGCGTTTCCTTTCCTCGCGGCAGCGCTGCATTTTGGTCCGCGTGCCGAGCTGATCCGAGCCGAAACGCCCGAAAAGGCGCTCGAAGAGGTCGCGCGAGCTCGCGCCGACTTCGCGACGGTCCCCTACGAGTCGATGAAAGAAGGGCTCGTCTTCACGACCATCCAGGCCATCGCCGCCCACGATTTGAAGCTCGTCGGTGAGCGCGAGATGGTTCACGTCATCGATCTCGTGAACGCGACCGGCAACCCAGCAGACGTCGAGAAGATTTACGTCTCGCCCCACCACCACGTGCTTTGTGAAGGCTTCATCGAGGCGAGCTTTGCCAAGGCGACCGTCCTCGACGTCCGTTCGGCTCAGATGGCGTGGGACCTCGCGCTCGAGAACCACGGCGCTGCGGCGATCGTTCCCGGCGGATTCAGCGGCGCGGGTGATCTGCGCGTCGTGAAAGAGAACGTCGCAGACGAAGGCGAGCTTCGCATGCGCTACGGCGTCGTCGGGCGGCTTCCCGTCCCACGCACGGGAAACGACGCGACCGCGGTGCTCTTCAGCGTCCACGACCGGCCTGGTGCGCTTCACGACTTGCTCGAAAACTTCAAGGAGCGCGGCTGCAACTTGCGGCGCATCCAGTCTCGAGCCATTCCGGGTGAGGGTTGGGAGTACGTGTTCTACGTCGAGGTCGGCGGCCACATGACCGATCGTCCGCTCGTCGCGGCGCTCGAGGGTGTGAAGAAGAAGGCGCGGATGCTCAAGATCATCGGCTCGTTCCCGCTCGATCTCGCCGAGCCGCCGCCTTCGTCCGACCGGCCCGACTGACCGGCCCGACTGACCGGCCCGACTGACCGGCCGACCGGCCCGACTGACCGGCCCGACTGACCGGCCCGACCATCGTGGCGCGCCATCGGTCTTGCTCGCCCCTGAACGGTGCCTTCTCGGGGTCGCCGAAATCGGCGGTCGAAGGGAGCAGCTCGACCACGAACACGACCACTCCGGTTCGACGTGAAGTATCTTCGCGACGCTGTGCGGTCGGCGATACGATCGAAACGGAGATCCTTTTGAAGCGAACAACGACCGCCTCCCCATCGTCCGCGGAGAGTTGGACCGGAGCTGTGGTGAATCGTCGAGGTTTCATCGGCGCCTCCGCGGCTCTGGCTGCGTCCGCTTGCTCGTCATCGCCTTCTCTCGTCCTCGTCGGCGGTCGAAATGTCGATGCGACAACGATCGACGCCGACCCCGTCGCGTTGTTGCCGTCCGGAATCGTCGTGCTGGCCTATGCCGATTTGCAGGCGCTTTATCGCACGGCGCTCGGCGCCGACGTGACGAGCTTCATCGCGAACTTCGTGCCGCTCGGTGCCGAGTCGAACTTCGTACCGTCACGCGATACGACCCGCTTCTATGGCGGAATCTACGCGATGCAGGGCGTCGACTTTTGTGCCGTCACCCAAGGACATTTCGATGTCGCCGCGATCCAGCGCGCTGCTGATTCGCGGGCGCTCGCTCCGTCGGGCGCGCCGCTCGTCAAGACTCGGTACGCAGACAGCGACATCTACACCGTGCAGAACTTGGGCTTCGTGCTCGTGACGTCGAACACGATGTTGAGCGGAAACGAGATCGGGATGCGGCGCGCGCTCGACCGACTTCGGCAGACCACGATCACCCGCAGCGTCCCTCGTTGGATGATCGAGGTGACCGAGTCGCAAGGCTCCAGCTTCGCGTTCGCTGGCGACTTCGGTGCAGACGGCATTCTCGCCGCCGATGCGACCGGCAACACCGTGGCCAAGCCGACACCGTCGAGCTCGCCAGCGTTGCCCGCGATCGACGCGGCGTCGCAGACCTTTCCATTCCTGGCTGGGCTACGCGCCGTCAGAGGTGTCGGAAACTTCGCCTCTCCCGGCGTGAACGTCGCCGGCACATTGACTTATGAGACCGACGAGCGAGCGCAGGCCGGAGGCGAGGCGCTGCGGAATCTCGCGAGCTTGAACCCGTTCATGAACCTGTTGCTCACGTTCGGCGTGGGCGCTTCGCTCCCGACCCCGCAAATTGCGCGGAGTGGTCGCGACGTGGCATTCACCGAGCCAGTCGATCAGCGGTTGATTCGGGCTGGGTTGGGCGCACTCATTTCGGCGACGCGCCGCTGAGACGAGTCCTTTAGGCGCGCTTGCTCGGGGTTCGCGGTTTGAGGGCAGGGGGCTCGGCCCGGGCTGGGTCGTCTGGCCATGGGTGCCTCGGATATTTTCGTCGTAGCTCTTTGGCGATGGCCGGGTAGTGCCGTTCCCAAAAGCCCGCGAGATCGGTCGTGACCTGCACCGCGCGATGGTTCGGCGCCAGAAGATGCAGGACCAAGGGCACGCGACCGCCGACGATGCGAGGCCCATCCGCCATTCCGAAAAAATCTTGCAGGCGCGAGGCGATCGAAGGTGGAGCGTGCGCCGAATAGTCGACGGTCACGAGGCGGCCGGCGGGGAGCGTGACCCGCTCTGGTGCGAGCTCGCGCAGGGCACGCTGAGCGCTCGCCGGAAGCGCCGCCGCGATGAGCCCGGAGAGGTCGATCCCACGAAGCTCGTCGAGCGACCTCTTGCCCACGCATGCGGCGGCAAGTGCATCGCGCACCATCGTCGGCCCGATCTCGGAAAGGTCTAGATCGGGGCGCTCCGACCGGAGAAACGAGACTCGAGCCGTAAGCGCGCCTGTGTCGGACGCTTCGCCGAAGACGCCTACGCCTCGTCGGAGAGCCTCCTCTGCCAAGACTTGCGAAGCTAGCTCGAGGTCGCGGGCCGGCCCCCGCGTTTCTTCGAGCACGAGTGAGCCGAACCGGAGGCGCCGCACCTCCTCGACGCGACCGCTCGGGCCCATCAGGACCTCGGTGTCGTCGACACAAAG
Organism: Polyangiaceae bacterium; assembly: GCA_043755175.1. Lineage (GTDB taxonomy): Bacteria > Myxococcota_A > Polyangia > Polyangiales > Polyangiaceae > CAYYKK01. Next base: position 59,243 of record JAYUUB010000156.1, read on the forward strand.
ATCGGTCAGCATCTCGAGGAGAAAGTCGGAATCGATCGCGCTCGCCAGGCGAACGACCGTTCGGTTCTTGGTGCCCTCGTTGCGCTCTTCGGCGTCGACTGCGACGATGAGATCGGCGCTCTGAACCACACTGCTGTCGGCGAGGATGGCGGTTCCGGCGCCACGACCCTCTGCCCAGACGACCTCGATCCCTCCTCTGCCCGTCGCGTTCGCGGGGCGTCGCAAGCGGCCGACACGATCGGGGTATCCCGTGAGAATCGTCTGAAGGAGCGCCTTCTCGTGCGCCAATGGCGATCCGGGTGAGCTCGCGCCTAGATCGAGCAGCCGCTCGAGCTGAGACGAGACGCGCAGCGTGGCGGTCACCCGTGTGGGGTCGAACCCTCGGTACGAGAGATCTGCAGGCGGAAGCGCTTCGGCTTCGTCGAGCTCGGAGAGCGCCGAGACGAGATCGGAGCTGTCGGAGGCTCCACGGTGCGGGCGCGGAGCTCCCGAGCGTATCGATCGCTCGCCCACCAGTGCCGCGACGCGCGCGCCATCGCGCGCGACACCCAGTCGCTCCGATTCGACGAGCATGCGCGCCTGGCGCGGATGGACTGGGAAACGTAGCATTCGCTGACCCACCTCGGTGATCGACAGATGAGGTGGCGCGCCCTTCGTCGCACCGAGTCGCCTCAAAAGATCGAGTGAAGCGCGTAAACCGCGAGCGTCTGGCGCCTCGAACCACCCGAACGACGAGGGGTCGGAGACGCCAGCCGCCACGAGCTCGAGGAGCGTCTCGGAGAGATCGAGCCGACGGATCTCGGGTGATTCGTGCGACGGACGCGCAGCGAAGTCTCCCGATGTGTAGAGGCGGAGACAGGTGCCCGGGCGGGTTCGACCCGCGCGCCCGGCTCGCTGTTCTGCCGAAGCTTTCGCGATCTTCGTGAGTCGCAGGGTGGGCATTCCCGACCATGGCGCGACAGAAGCGATGAGCGCGAGCCCCGAGTCGACGACTGCAACGACGCCGTCGATGGTCACGCTCGTCTCGGCGACGTTCGTCGAAAGAATGACCTTTCGGCGATCGCCCGGGCGCACCGCTCGATCCTGTTCGGGGACCGAGAGCGATCCGTAGAGCGGCAAGACCGCGAGATCGCGCTCACGGGCGACAGTCGCGCACGCTTCGGCAGCGAGCCTGATTTCGCGCGCGCTGGGGAGGAACACGAGAACATCTCCATCTTCGTTTTCACCGATGACCCGGCGAACCGCCGAGGCGACCTGGCTCGCGAGCGGGCGCTCGTCGTTCTTGGGTAGGTGCTCTACGGTCACAGGATGCGCTCGACCTTCGGAGCGGATGCTGGGGGCTCCTAGATATTCGGCGATCGGCTCCGCGTCGAGCGTCGCCGACATCGGGAGGACCCTCAGATCGGGTCGCGGTCCTGCCCTGAGTCGTGCGAGCCAAGCGAGGGCGACATCACCCTGCAGATGGCGTTCGTGAAACTCGTCGAGCAAGACGACGCTGGTGCCGCGCAGGAGCGGGTCGGTGACGAGGCGTCGCGAAAGAATGCCTTCGGTGACGAACCGAATGCGGGTGTCTTTCGAGACGGCGCGCTCGAAGCGAGTCACGAATCCAACCGTCTTTCCGACCTGTTCCCCGAGCTCGCTCGCGACCCGCTCTGCCGCGAGCCGAGCCGCGATGCGGCGAGGCTCGAGAACGACGATGTCTCCCGCGAGGTCGCCGCGGTCGAGGAGAGCACGCGGAACGCGGGTCGTCTTTCCTGCACCGGGTGGGGCCGCGAGCACCAGGGCGCCGCGTTCTGCGAGAACGCGGGCGATTTGCTCGAGCAGCGGGTCGATGGGCAGCTCGCGCACAACTCCACTTGTTAGCACGAGGTTGGACAAAGGTTTCAGCGACCGCTGCCGTGCTCGCAGTGCCCAGCGCGCGACTCGGTTGCCTCGACGTTCTGCTCGTGCGATGCACGGACGGTGATCGAGCCGGCGGGCGCCACGTGTCGAAGCATCGCAATCGACCCGGTCGAGCTGCATCCCACCGAAAGCCGAGCTGCTAGGCAGATGATGCGACCGCGCGACCGGCCGGTGCGTAATCGTTCGAGACGGACATGAGCAGCTCCTCTGGAAACGGGCCCTCCTCGCCCTCCTCGACAGTCGTTTTCGGGGATGGGGAGCGCGTCCAGGTTGCGGCCTCTGTTGCGGCCTCTGTTGCAGCCTCTGTTGCAGCCTCTGTTGCGGCCTCCGTTGCCGCTGGCGAAGCGAGTGATGCAGTGAGGGCGCTTCTCGCTTCGCTCGACGTTCTCCCGAATGCTTGCTTGGTCCGCTCGCCATTCGGCGAGAGCGCCGACGATGCGTCCGGGTCTTCGGAGGCCTCGGAATGGCTTCAATGGATGCAGCGCGCGTCGGGCGGGCACTCGCCGAGCGCGCGCGCCGTAGTGAACGCGAGCGATCTCGTGAGCTCGCTCGCGCTCGCGGCCGACCCTGCGAAGCCCTCGCTCGAGCTGAGAGATCGGTTGCTGTCGATCGCATCGCTCCAGTCGATATCGGGCGAGCTCGAGCCCCCTTCGGCCCGCTCTGCCTCGCGCGCTCTATCAAGGCTGGGCGGGCCGATCGAGGCTGCACACGAGACTCTGACGCGAATGCACATCGGTTTGCCGGAAGACCTCGAACGCCGCCGTCTCATCGATGAGCTCGGCGCTGCGGGTGGTCTCGGTCACGAAGAGGCAGACGCACAGATTCGTGCGCTTCTCGACCGAATGGCTCCATTCGTCGACTACGAGGTCGTACTCGTCAGCATCGTGCGCGGGCCCGACACGGTCCACCGCGTTCACCGCGGCTTTCCGATGGAGTTCGGAAATGTCGACGTCATCCCGCGCGCCGTTTCGTTCTGCACTCACTGTGTTTCAGCCGACGCCCCGCTCGTCGTTCACGACGCCGCGTCCGAAGCATTCTTTCGGCAGAGCGTGATGGCGCGGCAGATGGGTGCGCTCGCCTACTTGGGCGTGCCGATTCGAGCGAGCGGAGCAACTCCCCTGGGAGCGTTGTGTTGCATCGGCGGAAAGCCGAGGCAGATCCTTGCGTCCGAGGTCGAGCTCGTCGCGCACTTCGCGAGCGAAGCTGAGGCGATCGTGACGAAAGATGCGGCCACCACGGCTGCGATCCGTGCCGAGTCGCCGTTGTGGCTCGGAGCCGTCGGCCAGACGACCGACGGTCCCGGCATCGTTTATCGCGACGTGTGGTTCAAGACGCTTCTCGAGCTCGAGCTCGCTCGTTTTCGTGCTTTGGCGGGGGCGGGTCCGCGCGAGGCCTCACAGCTCCTGATGGTCGATCGGGCCGTCGACCGCCCGGTGCTCGAAGCTTTTCTGGCGAACGGCGCGTTCGTCGTCGGCGAGCTGCCAGGTGGTTGCTACGGAATCCTCGTGGCAGGTCGCAAAGCCCCTCCCGGCTCCGAAGCGGCGTCCATCGCCGTCGCATCTGCAGCGTCATGCGGTCGCCTCGTTGCGAGCTTGCCAGGGGCTCGTGGGGCCGCCGCCGATGTCGCTTGGGGCTCGGCCGACGCATGGATCGCAGCGGCTGGCTGATCGCCGCTGACTGACGGGGCCTCGCTCTCGAGCTTCGTCGCGCGCGTGGCGCGATCTCGTTCTGTCGAGCGCACCGGGGAATCAGTTGGCTTGCGCGCGCAGTTTGATTACACGATCCCCATGCACATGCCCCGGACTCGTCGTCACCACCTGGTGGCCCCGGCGCTCGCCGGTCTGCTTCTCCTCGTAGGCTGCAACGACGAGAAGAAGACCAAGGAGACCACCGACGCCGGCACCCAAGACGCGGGCCCCAAGCCCGCGCTCGGAGGCAAGCTCGGCGCGGCCCTCCGTGAGGTGGCGTCTGCGAACGCAAACCCGAGCGCCGAGGCAGGCGGAGGACCGCCTCCGACCGGCATCTTCGGCGCCGGCGACGCAGACAAGGTGCTGTCCCAGAGCGCTCCCCCCAAGGTCGAGGTCTTGGGCGACGGCGAGGCACCGAGAGTCACGCTGACGAGCACCACCCCGAGCGTTCAAGAGAAGATCCCGTTCGTCCTCGTTCTCGGACTTGGAGGCAAGAGCATCCTACCTCCACTTGCAATCGAACTGTTGGTCGGTCCCGAAGGCGCGCCAGCCAAAGATGAAAAGAAGACGCCGGGCGCGAAAGACGTCGCCGCCAAGCCGGCCGCGCCGACGAGCTCGTCGTCCCCACCCGATGGCCCCCCGCGCATCATCGCCACGCTCGGGACGGTCGCGATCGCACAAGGCGGAGATCGCGCCCCGAAAGAGCTTCTCGACGCCGTCGCCAAGCTGAAAGGCAGCAGCATCTCCTTCGTGCTGACGAAGACCGGCCCGATCGACGTTCAGCGCCATCTCGCGAAAGATGCCGAAAAGCAGCTCGATCTCCATCTTCGCGCGATCGCCGAGGCGCTCAGCAGTCTCTACGTTCCGGTGCCCGACAAGCCCATGGGCAAAGGCGGCTATTGGATGGTCACCGATCGAATCGAATCGCTCGGTCTCCAGGTCGTTCGCTACCGGGTGTTCAAGGTCACCGACGTACGAGGCGACAACGTCAGCATGACCGTCGAAGTGAAACAGTACGCGGTCAACGACAAGGTCGATCTACCCGAGCTCGGTCAGCAGCTCGAAGGCCTGACGCTCGGGCGCTACCTCACGCAGGGCAAAGCCGTGCTCGACTTGGCGCCAGGTCACGTCTTCGCGGGAGCAGCGAGCTTCCAGCTCGCCGAGCAGCTCGGCTTCGGTCCGCAGGGCAAACAAGCGCTCCCGGTCCAGATCGCGGCGCAGATCGGCGCGAACCCTCCGAAGGGCCTCGCCGAGCAAGCGCCGCCTCCTCAGCCCGGCGGTCCCCAGGGCGGTGGGCCCGAAGACGAGCCCCCGCTTCAGTAGCGGCGAACGGCTGCCGGCACAGCGAACGTCGCGTCGGCGAGCGCTGTCGCGCACGGGAGCGTCGTGTTGGGGAGTGCCGTCGCGCTGCGATGGCAGCGACGAATCAACGCATCGCTTGCGCGTCGGCGGCGACGAGGATTCGTTCTTCGGCTTCTGCGGCCAGCTTCTCGACTGCCTCGCCGGCTTCGGGGGCCGACAGTCGGAGGAAGGCGTCGAGGAACTCGGTCTCTTGACCGCCTCGAATGCTCGAGAGAACGAGCACGACGGGGACCGTGGGCTTCTCGACGTCGGACAATTCCATCGCTCGCTCGCGGAAGCGCCCCTCGCCGCCTGTCATGCGAAATACGACTTGAACGAGCAAGCCGAGGACGAGGCCACCCATGACGCCGACGACGAACCAATCGGCATCGAGGCGCATGGCGAATGCAGCCGCGAGCCCTCCGAGCGCAGCTCCGATGACGATCCCGGGCTCTCCCCCATTCGGCTCGCTGGCGAGCTTCAGAATCGACGCAGCCTGCAGCCCCCGTTGAGGTGTGTGCGCGACCGCACGAAGGCCGAGTAGCGCAGCGGCTCGTCGCATCGACGTCGCCCGCAGGCTGAAGAAGCTGACGAGGAGCGCAACGAGCGAAATCAGCACGCCGGCACCCAACGCGACCTCGCGTCCGAGAAGCCCTCGGGGCAGTGGCGAGCGAATCGTTGCAGTCGTCGCCTTCTCGTCGGCGTCGTGGGCGCGCTCGGCGAAGAGCTTCGTCGCCTCGGCGAGCTCTAGCGAGACGTCTTCGACGGGGGCTTCGCCGAGCGCCGCGTAGACCTGTTTGGCTGCGCTGACTTGGGCGTCTTTGTCGGATTCGGCAGGAGGCTTGATCGCCGAAGCGGTCTGGATCGCCCTCCATCCGAGCTCCGCCTTCTGCGTCATCCCCGGCGCTTCGTCGGCGACCTTCTGGCACGGAGCGAGGGCCACGGCATGTTGGTAGCTCGGTGCGGCGCCCATCCACGCGAAGCCGCTGTCGTCTTCCTTCTTCGGTTTCTTGGGCTCCGAATGTCGCGGACCAGGGACGCGGTTCGGCGCGGCCCTCGGTGCGGGGTGGTTCGGGTCCACGAAATGCGGCGGATCGGCCGGTGCATCGTTCAGCTGTGCAGCTGCAGCGTAATTGCGAAAGACGGCGAGCTCTTTGACGAGCTTCGCCGCGCTGGCCGTGCAGCTCGCCGCTTCTTTGGCTCGATCCTGCGCGGCCATCGTCGCCTTTTTGGCCGCGGGATCGGCGACGAGCGGCCCCTGCGCAGTGACGAGCGCGAACAACGCCCCCACCACGCAGCCGACGAGCGTCACGGCCGAGAGGAGGATCCATCGCACCTCTTCGCGTCGGGTGTACTCGTTCACTCGAATCAGGCTCCGTCGGACTTCGTCACGGCCTGGGCGGCTCGCCCATCGGGGCGACGCCCCGTCGCGGGCGAGACTAGTACGAGTCGCCTTTGAGTGTGTACTCCACGTCGATCGAGATCGCGTTCTTCGGGGCGGGTCGTCGCGGCGCGCATTTGCGCCCTAGAATCGGCCGTCGAGCCCGACGAAGGTCGGACCGATCAGGGGGGCCACCACCAAACTGCCGGTTCGGTTCGGTTTGGGCTCGTCGCCCTTCTTGCCCACGACGAACAACACGATACCCGCTCCCAGAAGCGCGGCGCCGCCGGCCATGGCACCGATGCCGGCGTTTCCCATCAGTGTTGCACTCTTGTCGAGACTCTTGACCTCGGCCTCTCGTGCTCCCTGGCACTGGTTCTTGCCGAACTGCTTCTCACACGCGCTGAAGGTCGTGTTGGCGTCGGCGCGCTTCTTCGCGCCCAGCCCAGCCACGACGCCGCCTGCGACGAGCCCAGCACCGCCCAGGCCCATCGCAATGAACGACACGATGCGAAGGGGTGCAGGTCCCGGTCGCTCGGTCGGCTCGCCAGGCTTCTCCACAGGCGCGGCTGCGAGCACGAGTCGCACGTCGACCGACGAGTGCTGCTTCGCGTCGACCGATTGAGTGACGGTGTTTCCGCGTGACGTGGCCTTGAAGACGTACGTCCCGGGGTCGACCTCGATCGTCCCTCCGCCGGGCGACGGGAGAGGCACGTCGTTCATGGTGATCGCCAGATCGGGCGCGCCCGCCGGAGTGACGACCACGACGATGCGTGGAACGCGCGGGTCGAGCTCATCGAGCTCTTGCTTGGCCGTGTCTCTCGCGGTGACCCAAGCGGGAGGCGGGCTCGCTCCGAGGGCTTCGTTTGCGACCCTCTGATAGAGCGACTTGGCCTCGACGAGCTTGCCCAGCGCAGCGTGCGCGCGCGCCATGAATAGCAAATGGACGGGCGCGTGGAAGAGCGATTCTGCGCGGCTGAGGAGATCGATCGCTTGTTGATGATTCCCCGATTCGAACGCTTTGATTCCGTCTTGGGCGAGCGTGCGCGCTTGATCTTTGGGCGAATCGGAGGCCGCTGGCGGAGCAGCGTGTGCGGTGCTCTCGAGCCAAGGGTCGTCGAGACTGCCGTCTCCGACGAAAGAGACGAAGACGATCGCGAGCACGGCCGAGCCACGAAAAAGCGGGCGCAAGCGCATGCCTCATTCCTATCACAGGCCGTTCGCGCGGGCGGAGTGGTTGCAAACGAGCGGGCCGTGTTACCCTTGAAAGACCATGAGCCTCAGCGAGGGCGAGATCCTCGACGGGAAATACCGCATCATCCGGCAAATCGGAGCTGGCGGCATGGGCGCGGTGTTTCTCGGCGAGAACCTTCGCGTCAAGAAAATCGTCGCCATCAAGGTCCTTCACGCGAACGCGGGCGGCGTCGAGGATGCAGTGCAGCGCTTCGAGCGCGAGGCACAAGCGGCAGGCCAGATCGGTTCCGATCACATCGTCGAGGTCCACGATCTCGGACGAACGCCGACGGGCGATCACTTCATGGTGATGGAGTTCCTAGATGGCGAGTCGCTCCGTCAGCGGTTCAAGAAAGGCCGCGCAGTCGAGCCCGAGGTCGTCGCGCCAATCGTGTGCCAGCTCCTCGAGGGGCTCGGTGCGGCCCACGCCGCAGGAATCATCCATCGCGATCTGAAACCCGACAACATCTACATTCTTCGCGAAAAGGCCGGACGCAAAGACTTCGTCAAGATTCTCGACTTCGGCATTTCGAAGTTCTTGCAGATTGGTGGCGAGGGCGGTGCGGTCACGCGCACCGGCATGGTGATGGGCTCGCCGAATTACATGAGCCCCGAGCAAGTGAAGTCGTCGAGCGAGGTCGATGCACGGAGTGACCTTTATACGGTCGGCGTCATCCTTTTCGAAGCGGTGACGGGCTGCGTTCCCTTCAAAGCGAACACGTTCGCCGAGCTCCTCTTCAAGATCGTCTACGAGCCGCTACCCGATCCGCGGTCCATGAATCCGAAGGTCGACGACGGCTTCGCGTCGCTCGTCGTGAAGGCGTGTGCCTCGCGCCGCGAAGACCGCTTCCAGACGGCTGCCGAGCTCAAGGCCGCGCTCGAGCCCTACCTCCCCCGAGTGGGTCATCAAAGCATTCCCGCCCCGCAACGCCCGCTCGCTCCGCCGAGCCGCGATTCCCAACGCTTTGCGCTTCCGCTGCCGGCGCCGCTTCCGCCGCCCAGCGCGCCTGTGGCCCGAGCCGCGGGTCCAGCGCAACCATCGCCACACTACCAGCAGCAGCAGCAGCAGCAGCAGCAGCAGCAGATGCAGCAGATGCAGCAGCAGCACGTCGCGAGCGGCGGCGTGCTCGAAGACGATGGTGCCAGAACGGTCGCGCTCGACGTTGGCAGCGGCCGAATCGAGCCGTCGTCGGGGGCGGTTGTCCCAGTACTTACCGCGCCTGCGTTTGGAGCATTGCCTTCCACGCCCCTGTCTGGCGCCCAAACCGCGTTTCTGACGCCTGACCAGAGTGGCGGCGCCTTCGTCGCAGGGAGTCAGAGCCTTGGTGGGTTCGCTGTCGCCTCGGGGACCGACCGAGGCGGCTCTGGTCAAGTCGGGCTTTTCAATCAAGCTCCGCTCAACGCGGCCAACCACAGTGGCAGTCAGAGCGGCGGGTTCAATGCGGCCGCGAGTCAGAGTGGCAGTCAGAGCGGCGGGTTCAATGCGGCCGCGAATCAGAGCGGCAGTCAGAGCGGCGGATTCAATGCGGCCGCGAATCAGAGCGGAGGATTCAACGCGGCCGCGAATCAGAGCGGAGGCAGGTTTTCGAGCACGCTCGGGCCCTCGGTCGGTAGCGTCTCCGAACCCCGCAAGATGAACCTCGTGCCCATTGCCGTTGCCCTCGGGCTCGCGGTCGTGATCGGCACCGGCGTGATCGGGTTCCTCGTGACTCGAAGCCCCGTGGCTGCTGCGCCCGCCCATAGCTCGCAAGAGGTGAAGCCGTCTTCGGTTGGTCTTTCGCCGGCCGCACACACTCAGACGGCCGAGCAACCTGCCGCGACGGCCAATACGCCAGAGACGCCATCGTCCGCTGGAGCTTCGGTGATCGCCGCCCCAAGCGCTTCTCCCGCTGCCTCGGTGAGCGCCTCGCCGGCCACCGCTCCGAACGCGAAGACGCCGGCCGTCACTGCTGCTCGACCGACGGGGCCGAAGCCCGACGGAAAGACGCCCGACGGAAAAAAGCCGGGCGGCTCCGACGTGCTCGGGTACTGACGCGAGCCTCTCCGCCCCCAGGCGCATTTCAGTTCTAGTGTGGATGCATTCAGGATGCTTCGTGCCGTCGACCCGTTGCTCCCTTTCGATGGTCGTGCCGATCGCTCGCGTCCGAAGCTCCACTCGAAGAGCTGTCCGCTGGGCCGATCTTGCATCCCTGAGGTAGTCGTCGTTTCACTGTGACCGTCTTCGTGAGCCCTCGGATTCCTCTTCGCGACCCTTCGGTCCCCACCGCATCGACCGATGCCGGCCGGGAACGATCTGTTTCCGCGAGCGCGGACCAACATCGTGCCGCCGAGCGCGCGCCGAGCTCGATGGTGTTGGGAGCCGCGCCGATGAGTCTTGGCGAAGGCCAGCCCGATCTCGTCCGCGACGGTCGCGCGGCGAGCTCGATCCCCTGGGTTCTCACGACCTATTTTGCTGAAGGTCTTCCATATTCGCTGGTCCACCAGGTGTCTGCGCAGTTCTTCACCGCAGTCGGCGCGAGCATCGAGGCTGTCGGGCTCACATCGCTTTACGGGCTAGCTTGGAACCTGAAGTTTCTCTGGAGCCCCCTGGTCGATCGCTTCGGCACGCTGCGCGGCTGGGTTCTGGGATGCCAGGTCGCCCTCGCGGCGCTCGTCGCGCTCATCGCGTGGCCTTCCGGATTGGGCAGCGTCGGTACGGTGGCTCGTCTCTTCGCGTGCGTGGCCTTCGTCGCTGCGACCCACGACGTCGCCGTCGACGGCTTCTACATGGCGGCTCTCGGAAAGAAAGACCAGGCAGAGCTCACGGGCCTGCGTATCGCGGCGTACCGGGTCGCCCTCATCGCGGGCCAGGGTGGTCTCGTCGCACTCGCTGGGCTCACCTCGTTTCGAGTCTGCTTCTACGTTGCTGCGTGCGTGCTGGCGCTGCTCGCGATGCTGCACGCGCGTGTGCTCCCGAAGGCGGCTCGCTCGGAGAAGCCCCCGCAAGGGCTCGGGTTCGTCGACTCGGTCGTCACCTTTCTCGAAAAGGATCGCGCGCTCAAAGCGATCGCCTTCCTGATGCTCTTCCGCGCCGGCGACGCGCTGATGTTCGCGATGAACGCACCCTTTCTCCAGTCGCTCGGCCTCGATTTGGGGCGCCGCGGTCTGGTTCAAGGGCTGGGCGGCGGCGTGGCTTCGATCATCGGGGCGCTCTGGGGCGGCCACTTCATCGCGAAGCGGGGGCTTCGGGCGACGCTGGTGCCGATCGCGCTCGCGCAGTCGCTGGCGATCCTCTTTTACGTGGCGCTGGCTTTCGCGCGTCCGTCGGCGCCGATCGTGGTCGTCGGCGTTCTCGCCGAGCAGCTCGTCGCCGGGGTCGGATCGTCGGCGTTGGCTGTTTTCATCCTTCGTCGGTCGGCCGGCCAGTTCAAAGCGTCGCACGCGGCGTTCTGCACCGCGTTGATGAGCCTCGCCACCACCTTCGTCGGAACCCCGAGCGGCTACCTGGCTTCTCGCGTCGGCTTTCCGCTGTTCTTCGCCGTCGCGTTCCTCGCGTCGATCCCGGGGGTCCTCCTCGCCCGCATGGTCCCCACCGAGGTCGACGCCGAGGCCGTCTGACCGGAGCAAGGAGGGTGGCGCGCCGACCGGGGGGGGCGGCCACGGCGCTCTTGCGATCCGTCTCACGCGGCGCGAGTCTGCGCGGCCATGTTCCACCGAACGATCGCGCTCGCTCTCGGCTCCGTGCTCGCCATCGCGACGACGCCGGCGCTCGCGGAGCCGCCCAAGCTCGACATCCCCTTCGAACGCTTCAAGCTCGACAACGGGCTCACCGTCATTCTGAGCGAGGACCATACGGTCCCGACGGTGACCGTCAACGTGATGGTCCACGTCGGCGCGCGTTTCGAAATACCGAAGCGCACCGGCTTCGCGCACCTCTTCGAGCATCTCATGTTCATGGGCACCGACCGCGCGCCCACCGGAAAGTTCGACGAGTGGATGGAGGCCGAAGGCGGCTCGAACAACGCTTGGACGAGCGAAGACCGAACCGACTATTTCGACGTCGGACCGGCTCACACGCTCCCGCTTCTTCTTTGGCTCGAAGCCGACAGGGTCGGCAGCCTCGGCGCCACGATGACCGCCGAGAAGCTCGAGACGCAGCGCAAGGTCGTTCGCAAAGAGCGTCAGCAGCGGACCGAGAATCAACCGTACCGCAAAGGTATCGAGCTGCGGCTCCCCGAGCTCCTCTACCCCGACGGGCACCCCTACCATCACCCCGTCATCGGCTCGCACGAAGATCTCGAGGCCGCGACGGTCGTCGACGTGAAGGGATTCTTCGCAGATCACTACGTGCCGGCGAACATGTCGCTGGTCGTCGCGGGTGACTTCGATCCCAAGACGACGAAGCCTCTCATCGAGAAGTACTTCGCGAAGATCGCCAAGGCTCCCGCACCCGCGGAGCCGGCGACGCCGCCCACGCCGAAGCTCACGCATGCGATCCGCGAGACGATGGAAGACGACGTGAAGCTTCCGAAGATCGTGATGGCTTGGCACAGCCCGGCGCGATTCACCCAAGGCGATGCCGATCTCGATGTGCTCTCGAACGTCCTCGACCACGGCAAAGCGAGCCGCCTCTACAAGGCCTTGGTGTTCGATCGCGAGCTCGCGCAGTCGGTCTCGGCGACGCAGGAGTCCCGCGATCTCTCGGGGCAGTTCACGATCGAGATCACTGCTCGCCCGAAGGTGAGCCTCGACGAGATCGAGCGCGTGGTCGACGCCGAGCTCGAGAAGCTCGTGAAGGAGCCGGTCACCGAGGCGGAGCTTTCTCGAGCCAAGAACGATTACGAGACCTCGTTCGTGAAAGGTCTCGAGTCGGTCGAGAATCGCGCGTCACAGCTCAACGCCTACCAGACCTACCTCGGCGACCCCGGCTACCTCCAGAAAGACCTCGAGCGCTATCGAGCCGTCTCGCGCGACTCCTTGCACGGCGTCGCCAAGAGCGTTCTCGATCTCGATGCACGCGTGGTGCTGCGAATCGTGCCGAAGGCCGAGCAAGAGGCTTCGGTCGCCCCGAAAGACAAGCCCAAGTCGGGACCGCCGAAAGACAAGCCGTCGGGCGGCAAAGACAAGAAGGTGGGCGACAAACCGAAGGCGAAAGACGGCAAGAAGGCTTCAGCGAAGGGCGGCAAGAAGTGAGCTCCAGGATTTCGTTCCGTATTACAGCTGCGCTTGCATCTCTGATGCTCATCGCTTCTGGATGCGATCTGGCGGTGCGTATCCACGGGACGCCTCCGGCGGTCGCGAAGAATCCAGCACCGGCGTTCAAGCCGACGCCCGAGCCAGCGCCGCCTGCCGATCCGCTCGGGGCGCGTCCGACTCTCGCGGCTTTCAAGCCGTTCGCGCCGAAGGCGCCTGTCGAGTTCGAGGTGGCGGGCATCAAGGTGTGGCTCGTCGAGAGGCCTCAGCTCCCGCTGGTGTCGGCCTCGTTCGTCGTGCCCTCGGGTAGCGCCAGCGATCCGATCGACAAGCCTGGCCTCGCGCAGCTCACCGCCGACATGATGGACGAGGGGGCCGGCAAGCGCGGCGCAGTCGAGCTCTCGACGGCAGTCGCGGATTTGGGTGCAAACCTCTCGGTCAGCGCGTCGCAAGACGCGACCTTCGCGTCGGCCTCTGCACTGAAGAATCACTTCGGCGACGTCTTCGAGATTCTGTGCGACGTCGTCGCGCGTCCGAAGCTCGAGCAGAAAGATTTCGTGCGCGTCACGGGGCTCTGGAAGAATGCGCTGAAGAAGCGAGCCGACGATCCGGCGAGTGTCGCGATGCTCGTGGCTGCGAGCGCTCGGTTCGGTCAGGCGTCGCCTTACGGCCATCCCGGGCTCGGTCTCTTGTCGAAGGCCGATTCGTTCCGCCTCGACGATGTGAAGAAGCAATGGCAAGGGGCGTTCCGTCCCGAGCGCGCAATGCTCGTCGTCACCGGGCAAATCACGCGCGCAGAAGTCGAGGAGGCCATCAAAAAGAACCTCGGCGATTGGAAGGCGAAGGGTGACGCATTGCCCCTTCCGGCCGCGGTCAGCGCGGCGACGGCACCGCCGCGGCTGGTCTTGGTCGACAGGCCGAAGGCCGTCCAATCGGTGGTGGTCGTCGTTCGTGATGGTGTGCGCGCGAGCTCTGAAGATGCACCGCGTCTCGATCTCGTCAACACGGCGCTCGGTGGGTCGTTCACGTCGCGGCTCAATCAGAATCTTCGCGAGGACAAGGGGTGGACCTACGGGGCCGGCTCGAGCTTCACGCACACGCGCAACGAGGGCCTCTTTTTCGCGCGAGCATCGGTCGAAGCGCAATACACCGGGCCTTCGGTTCGCGAGATCTTGAAAGAGCTGAGTCACCTTGCCGCCGAGGGGCTCACCCCCGAAGAAATCGAAAAAGTGAAGGCACAAGACCGCGCCGATCTGGTCTCGACCTACGAGACCACGAGCGGAACGAGCTCCGAGCTCGCGTCGCTGATGGGACTTGGTCTGCCCGCGAGCTACGATTTGACGGCCGCCGACCGACGTCAGGCCGCCACCCGAGACGCGCTGTCTAGGCTTTCCAAAGAGTACGTCGATCCGGGCAAGGCGACGATCGTGATCGTGGGTGACGAGGCGCTCGTCCGTGCACAGCTCACCGATGTCGGATTGAGCGCTCCCGAGCTCTACACCGTCGAAGGTGCTCCCGCGGCGGCACCAACGAAAGCGCCCATCGCAGCTCCAGTCACCGCGCCAGCGAAGCCGAAAGACGGAGCGCAGCCGAAAGACGGAGCGAAGCCGAAAGACGGAGCGAAGCCTAAAGACGGAGCGAAACCTAAAGACGGAGCGAAGCCGAAAGACAAATCCGGCTCACGCGGTGGTCACAAGAAAGACGGCGCAAAGAAGGCGAAGTAGCTCGGACCGAGGCAGACCGGGCCGCAGGCAGACCGGGCCGCAGGCAGACCGGACCGAGGCAGACCGGGCCGCAGGCAGACCGGGCCTCGAACGAGCGATCGAGCGCAGAAAGTTTGAGAAGCGCGGGCCCGAGCTCGTACCTTCGCGGCAATCGTCGCAAGCCTCGCTCGCTCGTCGCCGTTGCTCAGCGCGGAACGAAGTCGACCGGGTTCGACGGGGCGCCCGAGTTCACGAGACCGTCGCCGACCCAATAGACGAACTCTTGGGCAGGAGCGCCGTCGAGGTAGACCTCGAGGTCGAGCGGTGTCTTTGGGGAGGCGGTGAACGTCACGCCGTCGGTGTCGGAGGTCGTGTCGAACGAGACGTGCGCCATGTTGCCGGTCACGTCGACGAAGTCGCTGTCTTCGAGCTTGTCGAGGCTTTGGAGCCCGAGATTGTCGGCGGCGACGTAGAGGTCGAAGCCGCACGTCGCGCCGCTCTTGATGCTGTCGCACGACGTCCAGATCTTCCAGTTCCCGTTTCCGCCGTACTCTACGAAGATGCCGACGCCCTCGCCGGGCTTGGTCGTGAGACCTTGGGCGGGATCGATGTTGACGCTCTGGGCTTTCGACGGATCGTTGTGGGTCGGAGCGGGTTGCCCATTCCCCGACGAGTGCTCGGTCGTGGCTCCGACGAAGCAGCCTGCGAGACCCATCGCGAAAGCCGAGATGCAGACGAGCGAGACGATGGCTGTTGCCTTCTTGGCACCAGCAACTTTTGGATACAGGGGCTGTGAACCAAGCGCTTGGCCGAGCATCGATTTCGTCTCCTGTGGGGCACTTTTCTGAAGGGGATTCGTCGAGCAGAGCTCGTCGAGAAGGGGAATCACCCGAGACGTAGCAAGACTCCTGCCGCCTTCTCAGCTCGCCGTCTTTCGGAGAGACGGCGAGCAATCGAAGCCCAGCTCAGAAGCCCAGCTCAGAAGCCCAGCTCGGAAGCCCAGCTCAGAAGCCCAGCTCAGCGGTGTCGTCCGCCCCCAGAATGCCCGCCACCGCCGCCGCTCGGGTGAAACGACGGGGCAGGGGCGCTACGACGCGGCGGCGAAGGCGCCGAAGGCGCTGGAGAGGAACGAGGAGAGAATGACGGAGAGGACGAGGGACGGGGCTCGGAGAAGCGGCTCGGTGACCGATCGGAGCTCGGTAAGCGCGGGGGGCTGCGATCAAAGCTCGGCGATCGCGTCGGGCTGCGATCGAAGCTCGGGCTGGGTGATCGGTCGACGTTCGGCGCTCGTTCGAAGCTCCGGTCGACGTTGGGGAGCGTCCGTGTGTCGAAAGAGCGTCCTTCGAATGTCTTGGTGCGGTCGGATGGCATGCTGCGTCGGTCGACGGCGCCTGGGTCGGCCCGAATCGTTCGCGCTTCGGGCGGAATCACGCGCATGTCGGATCGAAGGCTGCGTGTGTCTGTCGAGAACGTGCGCCCGACGCCCGAAGACGCGCGGCTGTCGCCGATCGTGCGGGCCGAGTCGAGTCGGTGTGCTGCGATGACGTTTCCGCGGCCGGGCGGCGGTGCGATGGCGGTTCGACGCGCCGGCAATGTGGTGGGTGCCCCGCCGTGCTCGCTCCTTCCGGAGCTTGGAGCGGGCTTGCTCGAGGTGCCTGGAGCGGGTCGCGCGAGCTTCATCGACTTCGGCTCGGGGTTGGCGTGTGCTTTGGGTGCGCTCCCGGGCGGAATGTGCGCCTCTTTAATCGTAGGTGACGCCGGGGTGTAGCTTCGGCTCGGCGAGGTATAGGGGTGGGTCGAGCCTGCGGCCCTTTGGACTTCGGCCTTGTCGCGAACGATGTGGCTCTGCACGTCGTGCGAGAAGACGTCGTGTGTCGAGCAGAAGGAGTACGACGCGTACGGGGGCGAGCCGAAGAGGACGACGCCGCCTCCCCACCAGTAATAGGCCGGAGGCATGGGCGCCCAGCCGATGTAGCCGTCGTAGCCGACGCGCCAGCTGACCCAAGCGTTCGCGTAGGCACGCCCCGGGATCCAAGCCCAACCGGTACCCGAGACCCAAACCCAGCGTCCGTAGTGGAACGGGACGTAGCCCCAGTCGTAATCGCTGGCCCACATCCAATCGCCGTCGTCGGCGAGCTCCCAGCGGCCCCGGCTTTGATACGGCGCGAAATCGGACCCGACGGCCGACGAGCTGGGTACCCACACGGTTCCGTAGCGAGAGTCTTCGACCCAAGAGCCGTAGGGGGCGAGCTCGGAGCGATAGGCCGTCAGGGCGCTCGGGTCGGTGTCGGCGTACCCGCCGTCGACCGTCGTGTCGCTCACCGCGTCGTCTGCGTCGGAGTCGCTGTCGGTGACGTCATCGTCTTGATCGTCGTCGGCATGTGCCGTTCTATCGAATGCGAAGACGCTCGCAGCGCAGAGCAACAAAGCCGCCGCACGGGAGACAGTTTTCGTGACGTACCTCATGGCCACCATGATGGATCCTTCTTGATGCGTGAGCCAGCCCTGATCTCGTGCTCCTACAGACGAGCCAGCGACTGAATCAGATCACCGACAATATGCGAATTCACCAGGTTTCTTCGCTGTTCTCTCGCTCGGGCACGACTACGACGCATCACTTCAGCGGTTGGAGAAACGAGCATGCGCGAACGAAGATGAAGCTCGGCTGTGGCTGCCTTCAGAAATCCGCTCGGGCGACGTGGCAGACGGGGGCCTCGATCCCGGAGAGACACGCGTGGTAACGTCGCTAACGATGACTCTCCGAGGCTTCGCGGATCTCGTGTTCGGCGACAGTGCGAGGCTCGCGCTCGCTCGCGCTCTCGAGCACACGCACAGCGACGTCGACCAGGAGCATCCGTCGGCGTGGGTGGTCGAAGACCGCCGGATCGTGTTCTCGCTCGAGGCGACCGTGTCGCGCGCGTCGTTCGAGGCCTATCGGCGGCTCCTCGATGCGCTCGTCGAGGCTGCCGAGAGCGGGGAGGCGTCGCTCGATGTCGAGGGCACTGGTACCGGCGCCGACCGCTGGGCGCGCCGGGCGGCCGGCTCGGGCACCCAGCTGAGCAGCGGGATGACCGAGTCGGACGTGGCGGGGGCGATGCCCACCATTCGTACCGAAGCGGGCTGAATCCTGCGGAGATTCGAGCGCGGTCGATGTTGGGGCGAACCAACGAACCCGACTGCCAACTTGTCAGGCGCACGACGATGGGCCGGTCATCGTGACGCGACTGCGCTTCGAAGCGCGTAAACCCCCCGAATACGTTGGCGCTTGGAGCCTGGTACGTGGTGTGCTTTGACGGTGCGAAGGATCATGCGTTTTCTCATCGCCGTCGCTGTGTTCTTCGGTCTCGTCGCCTCTGCTACGAGCGCCTCGGCCGATTGTGCGAGCGCCAACGTCAACGTGAGCAAAGCGACGCGGTCGGTCGCGACCTACTCGGTCTCGTCGTACGCGTTCTTCATCAGCCGCCAAGACTGTCTCGACGGCGATGTTTTCACGTTCCCGTACTCGCTGACCTCCATGGGCATCGGTCAGAACTCGCTCGAGCTTTGGGTCGCGCCGAACAGCTCCACCGATTGCTCTCTCACCACGGCCCGCGACAACTCTGCGGCGACGAAGTGCATTCGGTTGTTTCAAGACAGCGCGCCGAAGACCATCGGAACGATCAAAGTGCCGGCGAGCCAGATCGCCGCTGGCATCGACGGCGTCAGTGGATGCGACTACTCGGGCTCTGGAACGGCGCCGATCGGGACGACGCTCTACTTCATGCTCGTCCCCCCGGCCAACGGCGATGTCAACAAGGACAGCATCTGCAAGTGGACGAACACCTCGATCGATCTCGCCGGCCCAGGCGCACCGACCGACCTCAACGCGGGAATCGGCGATACGATCGCCACGCTCTCGTACAGCGTCTCGAGCAACCAAACCGACGTTCTCGGTTACAAGTTCTTCTGCGATCCGCCTTCAGGTGACGCGGGGACGACGACGACGAGCACGGTCGCTGGCACCGGCGGCGCCGGGGGAGCCGGAGGAGCCGGTGGTGCTGGAGGCTCGGGCGGGACCGGAACGACGACGGCTGCCACGACCTCTGCGACGACGGCTGCCACGACCTCGACTACCGTGACCACGGGCGGGTCGACGGGCACGAACGGTGGCGGCCCCGACTGCGCATCGAAGGTGCTCGTGGCAGGAAAGATCCCCGATCTCAAGTACGTGTGCGGAACGACCAACGGAGCGTCGGGCAACGCAACCGGGCTGACCAACGGTACCACTTACGCGATCGGCGTCGCTGCCTACGACAACCTCGGAAACGTCGGCGTCCTTTCGTCGATGGTCTGCGTCACACCCGGGCCGATCGACGACTTCTTCACGCTTTACAACGACGCCGGGGGCAAAGGCGGAGGCTGCGAGCTTTCGAGCGGCAGCGTCGACACGACCGTCGTCGGTGACGGCGCCGGAGTGATCCTCGCGATGGGTGCGCTCGGGCTCACCATCGTGCGCCGTCGCCGCCGCGCATCTCAAAACAAGTCGCAAGGCCGCTCGGGCGTCGCGTGATACGAAGCGCCCCTCGTAACGTGTCGAAGCTCACCCTTGGAACCAGTCGAGCCGTGAAACAGGGCATGCAGAACAACCGCACCAAGGCGCGGATCGGGCTCGCCGCAGCCGCGATCGGTTTCACCGCTCTGTCGTTCGCTTCGGAGGTGCACGCCGAGTCGCGGGTTCCCGACAACACGTGGCGCCACAACGACGACGAACGCGACAACGCGAAGACCCATCGTCGTCCGATGTTCGCAGCCGAGATGCGCTTCGGGCCCTATTGGCCGAACGTCGACAGCGAGTTCAACACGACCACCGGCCCCTACCAACGCGTCTTCGGGACGGGGCCGCGGTTCTACTTCGGACTCGAGTTCGACTTCATGCCGCTCCGAATCCCCTACGTCGGGATGATCGGACCGGGATTCGGCTGGGGATGGACCCACGCTTCGTCGAAAGCGAAGCTGAAAGGGACAAACACACCGAGCGGTGAAGACACCTCGCTGACGATCATGCCGATGCATCTCTCGGCCGTCCTTCGGGCCGACGAGCTCATGCACCGAACCGGGATCCCGATCGTTCCTTATGGCAAGCTCGGTCTCGGTTTCGCCCATTGGTCGGCCAGCAACTCGGGCGGAACGAGCGTTGTCGGTACGACCGGTGGCTCACCATGCACGGTGGCGACCGAAGACAAAGCTGGTTGCACCACGGGAGCCGGAAACACCTGGGGTATTCACACGGCGCTAGGCGGGATGTTCGCGCTCAACTGGCTCGACAATCGGTCGGCGGGTCGGCTCTACGAAGACACCGACATCGCTCACATCTACCTGTTCGGCGAGTGGATGGACGCGATCCTCAATGGTCTCGGCTCGTCCAAGTCGATGCACGTCGGCAGCTCGACGGTCGTAGTAGGCCTCGCAGGCGACTTTTAGACCCCCGTTCGGCGCGCTCTCAGGCGCCAACGAGAAAGCGCCCGAAAGGCTTCATTAGAAGCCGTTGAGGCGCTCGTCGCGTCGAGCCGTCGTCATTTCACTCGTCGGTGGGTTGGTTGGCCTCTTCGCTGATGACGACTGTGCTCTTGCGAAGGCTCAGTCGGTCTTTCTTTGCGGCGACGGGTGCAGGTGCGTCGCCTTCTACGAGGGTCTTTTTCGTCGCAGGATTGAGCTCGCCGACGATCGGGACGGTGGCCTCCGATGCTTTTCCGTCTCGCTCGTAGGCGACCTTGATCTCTTTTGCGTCGCTCACTTTGACCCAAGCGTCCCAGAGATCGTCGGGCTTCTCGAGCGAAACGCCGTTGACCTGAGAGACCACGTCGCCAGGCCGCAACCCGCTCGAATCCCATTCGCTCGGAAACTGGGTGATTCGCCAACCGACGAACTTGTTCTGGCGAAGCACCTCCTCCATCTGGATCCGCGAGAGGAGCCACGGCGGCCCTTCTTTCAGGACGGCGTCGAGACGCTTGCGCGACACCGAGCCCATCGGGACCGGAGGTTCGGCCTTCGCAGCGACTTTGGGCTTCTCTGCACGCTCGGTCTTTCGCTCGGCGCCGGCGCTCTTGGCGTGGTGCGAAGTGGAGCTGCAGCCCAAGAGGCTCAGGCTGAAGACCGTCGCGAGAGCGGCGGACACGACGAGGCGGGACGGACGGAGGCGCGTCATCGTTCGACTATGTCCGGACCGGTTTCTTCTGCCAACATTTCGGGGAAAGTCGGTCGCCCACGGGCACGGCTCGTCAAGAACGTAGGCGATCGTCCGCCTGAGCAGATCGGCGGTCACATTCGTGCGTCTCAGGGTCACTTGGAGTCGAGCCCGCGGCTTTCGTGTGGCTCTCGGCGATCTATCGGGCAGGCACACGTCGGCCGGCCCTCGCCTCAAGCCATTCTCACAGGAGCTAACGATGCGCAGGATGCTCGCGATCTTCGGTCTCGCCCTCGGTGCCTTCGGGTGCGCTTCAACCCCAGGCTACACCGGCCACACACCGAGCGACGGCGCGACGGTTGCGTCGTCGGGCGGAGGCCAAAGCGGAACGACATCGGTTGCGAAGCCCGACGCGCCCGCTTCGAACGGCCCGTGGATCGGGACCGCCGTCGCGAGCGACGCGCTCACGTCGGGGCCCCAAGACACCTTCGTGGCCGTCTGGGTCGACGTGCCGAAGCTCTCGGCGACCACCCATGCCCCCGCGGCGGTCGCGCTCGTCATCGACACGTCGGGCTCGATGGCCGGCGAGAAGATCAACAACGCGCGCAAAGCGGCGCTTCGCTTCGTCGAGGGGCTGGCCGATGGCGACATCGTCTCGATTCACACCTTCAGCGACTCGGCGATCGAGCGCGTAGCTCCGACCAAGCTCGACCGTGAGTCGCGTGCTCGAATCGCCTCGGTCGTCTCCGAGCTCTCCGCGGAAGGGGGAACCAACCTGTTCGAGGGCGTCAGAACGGCCGGCGTGTCGGTCATGGGGGCGCCGGCCGATCATCCGGTGCGTCGCGTCGTGCTCATCTCGGATGGCCTCGCCACGGTTGGAACGACCTCGCGCGACATGCTCGGCGTCCTCGGCGAACGTGCGGCAGATCATGGCGTTCAAATCACTTCGATCGGCGTCGGCCTCGACTACGACGAGCAGAGCCTGAACGCGCTCGCGATCCGATCGAGCGGGCGGCTCTATCATCTCGAGCGACCCGACCAGCTCGCCTCGATCATGAGTGAAGAGATGGGGCTCCTTGCGGCGACGCGGGCGACGAACGCCGTCGTCGAGATCGTGCCGGCTCCCGGAGTGCAGCTCGTCACTTCGGAGGGAGCACGCTCCAGGTTCGACGGAACATCGATCAAAGTGCCACTCGGCGCCATGTTCGCCGGTCAGCACAAAGAGTTCGTGATTCGCGCGCGGGTCGACGTGACCGGCGAGGGGTCGCATCCGATCGCGAGCGTGCGGCTGCTGTTCCAAGATCCGTCCGAAGGCAACTTGCAGCGCGTGCAAGAGTCGGTCGCGCGCGTCGATCTCGTCAACGATCCGGCCGTTGCGCTCCAGCGCCGGAATGGGAAAGCCCAAGGCATCCTCGCGATGGTCGACGCGAGCAAAGCCACCGAGCGGGCTGTCGCGTCGCTCGCAGCCGACAACTTCAAGGACGCCGATCAGGTCCTCGGCGAGGCGGAGAAGAAGCTCGAGGAGCAGGCGCGGGTCGCGACAAATTCCGCCGACAAACAGCGCTTCAAGGTTTCGGCGAAACGGGTCGCAGAGGCACGCTCGGGCGCGAACAAGGCCGCCGCCGCGCCCGCCGCCGCTAGGCCTGCTGCAAAGCGCGCGATCATGCTCGATGCGAACGATGCGTCGATGGACATGATGGGCTTTTGACGAGCGCTGCTCTCGCGTCGTTCGGTAGGCCGTGGCGCTGCGTGGCGCCACGGCGGTCTATCTGCTCTCGCGGGCCTTTCGTGCGCTCACGATGGGTGCGCCTTCCGAAGTGTGCGAAGCTCGTGTCGTGAAGGCCACGCTCCCATTCTTGTCATTGTTGCTGTTGTCATTGGGTTGCGGAACGAACGTCGACGACTTGTTCGGACCTTCGCCCTCCGACGGCTCAGGCGGGGCGCACGCCACGACGACGGCGGTGACCTCGGGCAGTCCGACTACGGGTGTCACGACGGGATCGCAGAGTGGGCCCCAAGGCGCGTCGAGCTCGGGCGCGTCGGTGTCTGGCGCGACCAGCTCGGTGTCGTCGACCTCGTCGGGACCGCTTGTTCCGATGGTGAGCTGCGACGCTACGCCCTGTCAGCCGGGGCAGGTTTGCTGCTTCTACAAATTCGGGGCGGGCAACGACGCCTGCGCGCAAGCCGGACAATGCCCTCAGCCCATGAGCGACTTCGTGGTCCTCGCCTGCGACGGGCCCTCTGATTGCCCGGGCGAAGAGTGCTGCGGCGGCTGGAACAACCAGGATGGGTGGCTCTACACCAAGTGCGCGAACCATTGCGGTGGCCAGGAGCTCGTCATGTGCAGCGGAAGCCCGAGCGTGTGCGGAGCGCTCGCGTGCAAATCGAGCATGGCCCTCGGCGCGGGCTACTCGTACTGCGGCAACTGAGCCTTCGAGCTTCACCGAGAACGCGTCGCGAAGGCTTGGCCGATGTTTCGGAGAGAAAAAGCCGCCGCCCCCTTCATTCGGGCGCGACCGCGGTCTAGCCTGGAGGCGATTTCATTCTCCCGCTACAGCGTCTTCGGGCGCAGAAGGATTTTAGTGCGCCGCTTCATTTCGCTGCTCGTGCTCGCTCTACCGCTCGCCGCCTGCTCGATGGGTGACACCAGCTCCGTCGAGGACGTGAAGAGCAATCCGTATGCGATGCCGAAGACCATCGTGACCTACGAGAGCCAGATGGGCTGGAACAAGCACCACATCAAGTGGCACACCGAGCGGCAGTGGGCCCTTCTCGGCGCGTCCGACAAGGCGTGGGCTTCGAAACAAGGCTGGAAGGCAGCGAAGACCCAAGAGGGCAAGCCGGGCAACGGGCTCGAGTTCCTCGCCATGCACCGCGTGATGATTCGAACGTTGGTCGCCAAGTTCCCGAAGAACGCGTCGCTGTTCGCCGGGTGGACGACGATCCCGACCGATTCTAAAGACAGCGCTGCGCCGCCGTCGAGCGATCCGTTTTCCGACGACATGAAGACGGCGATCGACAAGATCGAAAACCACCCCGAAGCTTTCGCGACCGACGACGCGCTCGGGCTCTACCTCGAGACGAAGCTTCGTCCCAACAGCCACAACGTCGCCGCCCGCACGACCGACACCACGGCGGGGATTCACAACTACATTCACAACCGCTTCGCCGATTCGTCGAGCTCGATCGATCTCGGTGATCCGAGCCTGAACCTCCAGAATAAGGTGTTCTGGCGACTGCACGGTTGGATCGACGCGCGATGGACGGCGTACCGCAAGGCGAAGGGCTTCAGCGAGACCGACGCCGACTACGTCGCTGCGCTCGAGGCTGCCGAAGCCGAGATGATGGACAGCATGCCGGTCAGCGGAACCAAAGGAGTGGGCCTCGAAGAGCCGCCGCCCGACTCGCTCCGCAAGATGTTCGAAAACCAAAACAACTGATCACTTTCGCGCCGGGCGCTTTCGTTCGGAGAACCACGCGCGAACCTTCTCCATCTTCTGGCGTTGGTCGGCCGGCGCGTGACGGTGACAGGTCTTCGATTCGTCGCTGCCCTGTGGAGCGCCCCACCGCCATTCGATGCAGTCGTTCGGATTGTACGCGATTTCTAGAGCTTTTTGGCGTGCGACCACGTCGGCAAGCGTGAGCGTGAAGTCCGTCCCGTCGCTCCTCCGATAGGTCACTTTTCGGCTTCGGAGCTCGGTCTCGAGAAGACGCGTGAGCGCGGCCTTCTGATCTTCGATCGACTTGCCCGGCTGCGCGCGAAAACGATCGGGGCGTCGCGCGTACCGTGCAGGAAATCCGGTCGCGACGTCGATCGCGATGAGGAGGCGCAGATCGCGTGAGGGGGTCGAGAAGTCTTCCCATTCCCCGGTGGTCTCGAAGATGCTCGGGCCCGTCGGCATCTCGATGACGCTCGTCTTCTTCTCGAAGCGATCGGCGCCGTTGCCGACGCTGATGAGACGAGTCTTCACCTGTTCTTCGAGTGCTTGTAGCGTCTCGAGGAGGGCCTTTTCGGGGTCGCGCGGGACCGGCGAGAGCGCGTCGTCCATCAGGTCGTAGAAGGCCTGGGCGCCACCACCCGCGTATTGGTTCAGCCCGAAGTCGGCGTACGCGGGATCTTTCGCGAGCGCGTCGTCGTGAATGAGCCTGAGATCGTCGCCCTTCGCGACGACTTTTCGAAAGCGCTTGAAGCCCGGGCTGCCCATCGCGACGTCATCGAGCGAAAAGAGGAAATTGCCTTCCCAGAACCGCTTTCTTCCGACCGTTCCGTCGGGTTGGCCGTCGACGGCGAGGAGCAGACCGCCCGCGTCGGCAGTTTGAGGAATGATCTTCGCGACGACGAGGACATGGCCGTAAGGGTCTGCGTAGATCGTTCCAGGGCGCAGCTTGCCCGTCGCGATCTCGACTGGGTAGTAGTCGGTCGCGTCGTCTTCGGCGCCGGTCCGGCCCGTCCCCGAGTGAACCGTGTCGGCGAGCTTGGAGCGCACGAATTTCTCGAACTTGCGAACGGGATCGTGCGGCGGATCGTCCATCGCTTCGAGGCTCGAGAAGTGTCGGAGGCAGGCCGGAGCGTGGCCTTGCGTTCCGCGCGTACACGACGAAAAACCGAACGGAAGGCCTTCTTTCCAAGCGAAATACGCGCGCAAGAAGTACGGCAGGTCGGCGCAGTCGGGATCGAGGTTCAGTCCTCGTGGTGGCGGATCGTCTTCGTCGCGGGCGAAATGATCGTGGAGAAAGTTCTTCTTCGGATCGCTCGTGACGCGATAGAGCGCGTCGAAGCTCGGCTGCTCCGACAAGGGGGCGTCGAAGAGCCTCTCGATCCACGCCGAGTACAGATCTTCGTCGGCCTGCGTCCACGCGCGCGTCGCTTCCCACGGTGCCTGGCTGCGCGTTCCCGACCGCCGCGTGCGCGTGCCCACTTCGGCGACCACGACATCGGCGCAGACCAGCACTTCGGTGCCTCGGCTGACGACGATGCGGTAGGTCCCGGCGACGGGGGCGTCGACCTCGCCGAAGACCGAGGCAGGCGGTCCGAGCTTCGGCTCCGCAGCGAGAGCTCTCGGTGCTCCGCTCGGCGGGCGAACGACGATGCTGGTTGGTGGAGCACCATCGACGGTCGAGAGAACGCGAAGGGGAGCACCTGCCACGGGAGTGAGCGGCGAGGTGGCGATGTGACCCGCGTGGGCAGACGCACAGGCGTGCTCTGCGATTGCCACGATTTGCTCGGGCGGCACCTCCGGCGCCGCTGATGGCTTGGACGCGGCGGAAGCCAGCGCCGGGCTGGACGGGGCCGCGCTGGCGCTCACGCTCGCGGCGCTCGGCGTCGGTCCGCCCGAGGGCGCCCGACCGAGGGCAGGGGCTCCGCTTCGATCACACCCCGTCGTCGAGATGACGCTGGTGAGGAGGAGCGGAAGAAGTCGGCGCATGGGTTCTGAACGCCAGGCGAGGGCCTGGCCACAAGAGCTATGCAGCACTTTCGGTCTGCCGTGAAGAAAGCGTGGCTCGAGAATCGCCGCCGATCGTCGGTGTTTGCGACATTTCCCTTTCCACTGGGGCGGTGTCGACTATGGTTCCGCCGCTCCCAAGCGTCTGGCGTTCGCGCCCCGGTCCCCGTGCCCCGGACCGGCTCTCGAGAGACGCAGCGGAACTGCAAGCTCATCACCCGCTCACCGCAGAGGGCGAGCTCGCAGGCGTTCGAACCGAACGCACCTTTCACGAAACTTCGGGGCCATCAGAGAAGAGCACGACATGAATACGAATCCCGGCATCATCGGCAAGAAGATCGGCATGACGCAGATCTTCGACGAAAAGGGCCAGGTCATCCGCTGCACCGTGGTGCAAGCCGGTTGCGTCGTCCTCGGTAAGCGAACGGTCGACAAAGACGGCTACAGCGCCATCATCGTCGGCCTCGGCGACCGCAAGGAGAAGCACACGACCAAGCCCCTCAAGGGCCAGTACGAGAAGGGTCTTCTCAAAGAGGCCAAGAGCGCCCCCAAACGGACCATTCGCGAGATGCGTCTCTCGGCCGAAGAAGCCGCGAAGTTCGAGGTCGGTCAGAAGATCGGCGTCGATCAAGTCTTCGAGGTCGGTCAGTTCGTCGACGCACAAGGCGTCTCGCGCGGTCGCGGCTTCAGCGGCGTCATGCGTCGTTGGCACTTCGCCGGCGGTGTCGCCAGCCACGGTACCCACGAATACTTCCGTCACGGCGGCTCGATCGGTACGAACATGACCCCCGGTCGCACGCTCCCCGGCCTCAAAATGCCCGGACAGCACGGCGACGCGACCGTCAGCATGCTGAACCTCAAGATCGCGCGCATCATGCCCGAAGACGACGTGATCCTCATCGAGGGTGGCGTTCCCGGCGGAACCGATTGCGTGGTCTTCGTCCGCGGATCGGTGAAGAAGAAGAACGGCGGCAAGAAGAAGGCCTGAGGCTTCTTCTGCCGATGACCTCGCGAGATTGCTCGCGAGGAGGCCCAAGCGCCCTGCTCGATCGAGAGGGCGGGGCGCCGCCGATTTCGGGACGTGACGTCCGAGAGCGATGACCGACGCATGAGCTCCAAGAACCCCTACCAAAAGCCTGACCACAACACGCAGAAGGCGAAGGCCGAGGGCTATCCGGCACGCAGCGTCTACAAGCTCGAGGAGATCGATCGCCGTGTTCGCATTCTGAAAGGCGGGCAGCACGTCGTCGATCTCGGAGCCGCGCCGGGATCTTGGTCGATGTACGTCGCGAAGACGATCGGTCGGAGCGGCAAGCTCCTCGCGATCGATCTGTCACCCATCGAGATTGCCTTCGGGCCGAACGTCACGGTGATTCAGGGCGATGCGCTCGACGTGAAATCCGAAGTCTTCGAGGCGCATGGGCCATTCGATGTCGTGCTGAGCGACATGGCCCCCTCGACCTCAGGAAACCGGGCCGCCGATCAATGGCGAAGCTTCGAGCTCTGCATGCGCGCGATCGACGTCGCGCGCGTCCACGGCAAGCCCGGCTCGAGCTTCGTCGCGAAGATCTTCATGAGCGAAGAGTTCCAGCAGGCGCGCGACGCGCTGAAGGCGCTCTACGGCGAGGTCCGCACCCTTCGACCCGAGACCGTTCGTAGGAGCAGCTACGAAGTCTTTCTCGTCGGTCTCGGTAAGAAGGCCTGAGGGCTCTGCCTGAGCGACGAGCTCACGAATGAGAGAAGCAAGGCCACAGACTCTCTGCGCGCCTCTCTTCGTTGGAGCGGATCTGTCGCCACTATTCGGCGTCGGCGAGCGATGCGCCGATGGTCGGCTCGGCCAACGTCGGCGCCGGCGTTCGTATCGGAAGCGGGGCGCTCGCGACTTTCGGGAGAAGGAGCCCGCACTTCTCACCGACGTCGGCGATGAGGTTTCGCGTGAGCGTGTGCTCGGGAACCTTGCGGAGATCCCACACGAGGCCGACCTTCTTGAGCGCCTTCAGGATGTAGAACGACGCGTCAATCTCGTACCAGAAGAAGCCCTGGTTGGCGCTCGACATGTAGTGGTGGTGGTTATTGTGCCAGCCTTCACCCAGGGTGATGAGGGCGAGCCAGAAGTTGTTTCGGCTGGTGTCGGTCGTCGCGTATCGGCGTGAGCCGTAAATGTGCGCGAGCGAGTTGATGGTGAAGGTGGCGTGCATGAGCACGCAGGTCGACACGACGTAGCCCCACAGAATTCCGTCGGAGCCGGCGATGAGCCAGCAGACGAGCATGAGGAGCGCGGGGCCGACGAGGTGATACCGGTCGAGCCAGGCGATCTCGGGGAAGCGGACGAAGTCTTTGACGAGGTTGTCGTTCGTATTCTCGTGCTCACGGCCGAACCACCAGCCCATGTGCGAGTACGCGAAGCCGCGCCGAACGGGGCTGTGAACGTCGTTCTCGGTGTCGGACTCTCGGTGGTGGACGCGGTGCGTGGCAGCCCACCAGAGCGGGCCCTTCTGCGTGGCGGTGACGCCGAGCAGCGCCAGAAAGAACTGAAAAGGCCGACTCGTCTTGTAAGCGCGATGCGAGAAGTAGCGGTGGTAGACTCCCGTGATCGCGAACATCCGCACGAAATAGGTCGCGATCGCGAGCAGGGCGAGCTTGAGCGTCACGCCGCGCGAGATCGCGACGACGGTGGCGACGTGGATAGCGATGACCCCGAGGAAGCTCACCCACCACGTGAGCGAACGCGGAGAACGGTCGGGCAGCGGAGCGATGTCGGCTTGACTCACTCCACAACCCTACTCACGGGGTCTTCGTGACACGGATAGGGCTCGGTCACGATTTCGTCAGCACGGACCGAAACGTGACGTTGCAGTCAGCGTCCCGGTCCGAGATCGGGCAGCGAGCAAACTCAGAAAGCGTTGTGACCCGTGAGCGCGTTTCCGAGGATCAGCGTGTGCACCTCGTCGGTGCCCTCGTACGTGTAGACGCTCTCGAGGTTCAACATGTGCCGGATCGCCGGGTATTCGAGCAAAATCCCGTTCGCTCCGAGGAGACTACGTGCGAGGCGGGCGATCTCGAGCGCCCAGCCAACGTTGTTCTTCTTGCAGAGTGAGACCTGAACCGGAGAGAGCTCACCACGCTCCTTCAATCGGGCGTAGTGGAGCACCATGATCTTCCCTTTGGCGATCTCGGTCGCCATCGTGACGATCTTCTGTTGGACGAGCTGCTTGGCTGCAATGGGCGCGCCGAAGGCGGTTCGCTCACGCGTGTAGGAGACGACCGAGTCGAAGCACGCCCGCGCCGCTCCGAGCGCGCCGAAGGCGATGCCGAAGCGCGCTTGCGTCAGGCACGCGAGGGGGCCCTTCAGCCCGACGACTCCAGGGAGCATGTTCTCTTCGGGAACGCGCACGTCGGTGAGGACGATCTCGCCCGTGGGGCTCGCGCGCAGGCTCATCTTGCCGTGCATGAGGGGCGTCTCGAAGCCCTTCATTCCACGCTCGACGATGAAGCCGCGAATCGAGCTCGCGTCTCCGTCGTCGACCTTGGCCCACACGACCGCGAGGTGACAGACGGGGGCGCTGGTGATCCACATCTTGGCGCCGTTGAGGATGTAGTCTTTCCCGTCTTTCTTGGCGCGCGTTTTCATCGCACCCGGATCGCTGCCGGCGTCGGGCTCGGTCAGGCCGAAGCAACCGATCATTTTGCCTGCCGCCATCGGAGGCAGAAAGCGCTGTTTCTGAGCCTCGGAGCCGAACTTCCAGATCGGGAACATCGCGAGGCTGCCTTGCACGCTGGCGAAGCTTCGAAGGCCGCTGTCACCGTACTCGAGCTCTTCGAGCGCGATGCCGTAGGCGGCGGGGCTCATGCCGGCGCAGCCATAACCCGTGAGCGATGCTCCGAGGAGGCCGAGCTCGGCGAGCTCGGGGATGAGATCGGTCGGGAACTCTTCTTTGGCGAAGAGCTCTTGAGCGCGCGGAAGATAGCGCTCTTTGACGAAGCGGCGAACGGTGGCGGCCACCATGCGCTCCTCTTCGGTCAGCAAGTCGTCGATTGCGATGAGAGCTTCAAGACTCAGCGGCTCGGCCATGATCCGCACGTACTGGCGAGCCGCGGCGGCTGCAACGATCGGCGATGGCCCGGTCTCGGAAGCGGCCGAGCGACGCAGGCTCAGCGCGCCAGAATCTCGGCCAGGAAGCTTCGGCGCGTGCACCACAACGGCAGCATCACATCGCGGAAGTGCTGCATTTCGAGCTCGTGCAGCTCGAGAACGCGCGAACGAAGAGCTCGCTTGGTCGCCCGGTAGGTGTCTTTCGGATGCGCTGCGAGTCGTTCGCAAATCGAGAGCGCGAGCCCGGCCGAATCGTCGGCGACCTCGTCGACCAGCCCAAGTCGAAGCGCGACGAGCGGAGCGTGGAGGCCAGCCTCGAGAAGGACGCGGTCGATGGCGTGAGGCGCGATGCGTGCCCGAGCGAGCCGCATGACGCGCGGAGGAAACTCGAGGCCAAGAGCGATCTCGTTGAGCCCGATGCGCACGTTCGGCTGGCTCGTCGCGACGCGAACGTCTGCGCACATCGCGATGATGCAACCGCCTGCGATGGCGTGGCCGTTGACGTGCGCCACGACCGGGGCCGGGTGGTTGTAGAGAGCGACGACGAGATCATCGAGCAGCGCGAGGTATGCGGCGAGACCCTCGTCGTCGAGCGCGGCGATCTCTTTCAGATTGAGCCCCGCAGAGAACGCGTCGCCGCGCCCACTCATCAAAAGGGCATCGTCGCCTGCCTCGGTGATCGCGGTGAGCGCCGCGCGCATGACGGTCGTGCTGAGGGCATTCTTGCCGGGGCCATCGAGAACGATCTCTCTCATGCGCTCGGTGATAGCACACGACGCGCTGGCGGGATTGTTGGCCCGACGACGACGTCATTGGTAACGGCCGATGAATGCGTGCCCTCCTGTCGCTCCCGCCTGTGCTCGCGTTGGCGACGCTCACCGCGAGCTGTCCGCACCCGCAGGAAGCGTTGCTAGGAACGACGATCGCCGTCCACTCCGAGACCAACGTCGGCGAGCATGCGAGAGCGCTCGTAGAACGGAACGGTCACGCGAAGGTCGCCGACACGGCCGCCGCGGCAATGCCCGACGATTCGGCAGAGCCCGATGAGGCCGAGCAGGCGAGCGCGTGGGGGGTTCCGCCGCTCCCGACGGACGCAGTCGAGACGTTGTCGCCCGATGCGTCTGACGACCTCGCCGCGGAGCCGAGAGATGCCGCAGGAAATGCGAGTGGCCCCGTCGCATGGATGAACGATCTCGCTCTGCGTGCGAACGACCAACTGTTCGCCTCCCACGGCCCCTCGGTCGTCAGCATCGCCAAAGAGACTTGGGTCTACGAAAAGCCTCGTTGGAAGAGCCGCCGTATTGGCTATTTGCGCGCAGGCGCAAGCGTCGGTCGCGGCGAAGAGGCCGTCGGCTACCAGAGTTGCAAAGCGGGTTGGTATGCGATCGAGCCACGCGGCTACGTGTGTACCGAGAACGCGGCGACACTCGATCCCAGCCACCCCGTCGCAGTGCTCTCGCGCACGCGTCCGAGAATGAATGGGCTTCCTTATCCGTACGTCATCTCGCGCATTCCGGGACCACCGATGTATGCCCGGGTCCCCACCGAGGAAGAGCAGCGAAAGATCGAGACCGACCTCGGCTTTCACCTTCGCCAAGCCAAGTCACTGGCGCACGACCCATCATTCGTCGCGCTCCCCGATGCGGAGCCGATGCCCGAGGCGCTCCAGGTGACGACGGCCTTGCCCGGGCTCGCCGACGAGAGCCCGCGCAGCCCGGCCGAGCTTCTCGTCGGAAGAGCGCGCCCTCGCGCAGGCTTTGCGTTGCTCTCTCAGTTCGACGTGGGTGGACGGCGGTTCGGGCTCACGACGCAGCTCTTCGTGGTGCCGCTCGATCGAACGCGCTTCATTGCTGGCTCGTCCTTCCATGGGATGGAGCTCACAAGCGGCATCTCCCTTCCAGTCGCTTTCGTGATGAAGCACCACGCGACGCACTACGAAGGAGACGTCTCGGGGCAGCGTAAGCCTGCGGGTGAGCTCGGCTACCGAGAAGCCGTCCCGCTCACGGGACGCTCTTCGACCGATGGTCAGTACTTCGAAGCGAGAGACGGAAGCTGGGTTCGCGCCGAGGACGTACGCCGAATCGATCCGATCCATCGCGCGCCGGCATGGGCGGGGCCTGGGCGCAAATGGGTAGACGTATCCATCTTGAAACAATCCCTCGTAGCCTACGAAGGAACGACGCCCGTCTACGTGACGCTCGTCTCGACCGGCGCCGATGGTCTCGGCGATCCGAAGAAGACGCACTCGACGATTCAAGGGATCTTTCTCATTCATACGAAGCACGTGACGGTGACGATGGACAACGACGAGAAGAACGACGAGTTCGACCTTCGCGACGTCCCGTTCGTTCAATACTTCACCGAGGGTTACGCGCTCCACGCTGCGTATTGGCACGACGATTTCGGCACGCCGAGAAGCCATGGATGCGTGAACATGGCCCCTATCGATGCCGCCTGGATGTTCGGCTTCACGACCCCCGAAGTCCCCAGAGGGTGGCACGCCGCGATGAGCCTCAAGAAGGGGACGCTCGTCTACACCCATCCCTAGCCCGCTAGCTGGCAGCCCGTTGTAGGCTCGCCGACGACGGCGCGTCCTGCGCCTGGATCTGGCCGTCTCGCGCTTGCTCGTCCTTTTCGTGTAAGGTTAGGGGCGCCGCCGAGACCATTGTCGGCGTGAAGAACACGACAGCGAACGCGCCGGCCCAGGCCTTCGGCGACACCCCCTTCCGGTCCAGCTGCGGGCCGGAGCTGGCCGCCGAACCAGCGCCATCGAGCGAGGAAATGAAGCGCGCCGGAGACACAGCGACCGAGCCGCTGGCTCTTTGCTTCGAGCGGCTCATGAGCGCTTACGGGGCGGCGATCGGTCGCACGGCGCGTTCGTACGCCAAGACCGTCGCGGAGCGCGAAGATCTCCAGCAAGACATGGCGCTCGCCATCTGGCGCGCCCTCCCAGCATTCCGCGGTGAATGCACGGAGCGCACCTTCGTGCTGCGGATCGCCCACAACCAAGCATTGAGCTCGCTCACCCGGCGGCGCGGAAGGCGCGAGGAGGGAGAGGTCCCCGAAGACATTCCGGCGAAGGGGCCCGACCCGGAGGTCCTTGCAGGCTTGTCACAGCGGATGCGCGCGGTCTTCGTCGCCATCCACGCGCTCCCCTTCGGGCAACGCCAGGTGTTGGCGCTGACCCTCGAGGGGTTGAGTCACGAAGAGATCGCCGAGGTTCTCGGCATCTCGATTGGCAACGTCGCGGTGCGAGTGAGCCGCGCACGGACCGAATGGAAGAAGCTCCTCGGAGGCGCTCATGAATGATCATCAAGCAGACGACGGGCTCGACGACGTGATGCGGGAGTTCCAAGGGGTCGACACGCCGAGTGTGGCGCTCGTGACGGCGGTCGAGCGCGGACGCGCCAAGCTCGTTCGGGGACGCGTCGTCGGCTTTGTCGTCGGGCTGCTTCTCTGGGGTTACAGCATTCACACCCTGCTCGGGCACCCGAACGCCGCAGACGTGTTCTTCTCGCTCACCCAGATGGCGCTGCCGGTGGTGACGATACTCTTTGCCCATCGGTCGTCGAAGAACACGTGGCTCGCCAAGTCGGAGACGACGCGCGGGTTTCTCGAGCTCCAGCTCGAGCGGCGGCGTGATTGGATTCGGCGCATGCGCTTCATGCGTCGCCAGCTCATTCCGGTGCTCGCCGGGGCCATCCTCGTCCACCAGGCTCTCTTGCTCCGGGCGCATCCCGAGATCGAGCTCCTCGGCCTTCGTGGTTACGTGGTCCCCTACGTGATTCTGGCGGGGCTGTTTTGGCACTCTGGGAGGAGACGGGCGCGCTTCGAGTCGGAGGCGGAGGAGATCGCGGGGCGTATCCTCAGTCTGGAATCATCCGAAACGAAAGTGCATCTGTAGGCAGTCATTGGAGTGGTGGAGCCACCATGCCGCGCTCACAGGCTTGCTAAATCAGCGAGCGTGATTCTCGGTCACCGGAGTTGATTTCAGCGATGCAGATCGCGCTCGCTGATTTAGCTGCTAGACGCGGCGAGCGCTGACGATCACCGCGCGATCGAAGGGTTTGTCGAAGGCGCCTTCTTTCTTCGTGACCTCGAAGCCCTTCCACCGGAGAAGGCGCTCGATGTCGGGGAGCAGGAATGTCAGGTAGTACATGATGAATGGAGGGGAGACGATCGCGTTCCGCGCGCGCATGACGGCATTGAACCCGCGCGCCATCAGCACCTTTGGCAGATAGGGCGGTGGCGTTTCGGCGGTGACGAAGATGAATCGGCCCCCGGGGACCAAAGCTTTGCGAACGAGATCGACGAAGCGCGGCTCGGCCTCGGGCAAGATGTGCCCGAAAGCGCCGAACGAGGTGACCACATCGAACTCCTTATCGAAGTCCATCGAGAAGACGTCTTTCTCGACGAGCTCGATACGGGGATTGTGGGCCTCGGCCGTCTTGTCGCCGAAGGGGCCGAGGAGGCCTAGATGCTTTTTGGCCTCTTCGATCATCTTCGGGCTGAAGTCGATGCCGACGAGGCGGTCTTTGCAGAGCGGCCGCAAGTGCCACATGGCAGCGCCCGTGCCGCAGCAGACGTCGAGTGCCGAGCCGACGGGCTCGCCGAGGGTTTCGAAGGTCTTTTCGATGATGATGTCGGGGGTGCGAAAAGGGGTCTTGTCGAACTTCGGAGCGAGGAGATCGTAGCCGTCGCGCGTCGACGAGAGTGCCTGTTTGGCGAGCTCGAGCAGTGTGGGGCCGTCTTTGTCGAACATGGGCTTTCTTTAAGGCGCAGTCTTGCGAGCGAGCCCTTCGAGGACCTCGGTGGCGATCATTTCTCCGAGCAGGCCGAGCTGCTCGTCACCTTCATGGGCCGACGCGAGCGCGGGGGAGCCGGCGTAAGCGTCGTGCATTCCCATCGCTTCGAAGGTCGTCTTGCCGTCACGAATGCCGTCCGAAAGCGAGATGGGGACCTCCGATAGACCGTGGGCGACATCGGACGCGACGAGCTCCGGATCGGCGGCGAGGACGAGCGAAGTCTCGTAGCGCCCTGCGTGGCAGGCCCCGCTCTTGAACTCCTTCGAGAGTGTTCGTGCCCATCTTCGCGTGAGCGGACAGGCCACCGAGGCCGCTCCGACCGGGAGACCTTCGATTCCAGCTCGAACCGCGCGATCGTGCTCGGGCTCGAGGTGATTGTTCACGAAGGAGACGTGCGCGAATCCCGCCTCGAGAAGAGCCTTTCCGACGGCGCCGACGAACGTCGCGAGCGCGGTCTCCGAGATGCTCACGGCGCCCGCGAAGCCAGCCGCGAACTCGGTCACTCCATAGGGGATGGCCGGAGCCACCAGCGCGACGACGCCGGCTTCGGCGAGCCGCGCGATCGAGCGCTCGCAGGCAGCGCGACTGATGATCGTGTCGGTCGCGAGCGGCAGATGCGGACCGTGCGGCTCGACCGATCCCACCGGGACGAGCGCCACAACCGGCCTGTCTGCCGCGAGCAGCTCGCCGAATTGGTCTTTGGTGAGGTCGGCTAAGAAGGCGGACACGTCAAAGCCCCTTCGGGTTGTCGCCACGACCCTCGCGCTCGCGAAGCGTCTTCTTGTCGACCTTGCCGCGGTCGTTCTTCGGTACGTCGTCACAGAACACGATGAACCGAGGATATTTGTGTCTCGAGAGGCGCTCCGTGACGTGAGCGCGCAGCGAATCGGCGAGCGCGAGATCGCCTCGGTTCTTGTGCTCGTCACGCAATACAATGAAGGCCTTCACTTTGACGAGCCCCTCGTCTTCGACGCCGATGATCGCAGCGAGCGAGACCGCAGCGTGTTTGAGAAGACACTCTTCGACTTCGAGCGGAGCCACCCAGACGCCACTCACTTTGAGCATGTCGTCGGCGCGGCCGCTGAACCAGAGATAGCCTTCGGAATCGAGACGGAAGAGGTCGCCAGTGCGACACCAAGGCCCCAAGAATGTGCGGAAGCTCTTCTCGCGATCTTGGTAATAGCCCATGGCAGCGCTCTCGCCGCTGACCCACATGACGCCCGTCTCGCCGAGGGGGAGGGGGTCGCCGCCGGGGGCTTCGGCCTCCGAAGGGAGGATCTTGATTTCATAGCCTTCGACGACGCGGCCGAGCGATCCGGGCTTGATGTCTCCGGGGCGGTTGGTGCAATAGATGTGAAACATCTCGGCAGACCCGATTCCGTCGTAAACGTCGCCGCCGAACCGTGCCCGAAAGCGTGTCAGCAGCGTTTCGGGCAAGGCTTCGCCTGCCGAGAGGTGAAAGCGGACGCTCGAGAAGTCGAGACCCGGCTCGCCGCGCGCCTTACGCGCGTCGTCGTGATCGAGGAGCTTCGACATCATCGTAGGCACGTTGGTGACGATGGTCGGCTTGTGGCGCTCGATGGCCGCATAGAGGCTTTCGGGTGTGGGCCGCTCGGCGAAGAGCGCCGCGGTCGCGCCGACGGCGAACGGAAACATGAGATTGGTGCCGGTGGCGTAACCGAAGAAGAGCCGCGGCACACTGACGGTCACGTCGCCGCGCCGGTATTGCACGGTGCCTTTCGCGTAAACTTCGGTGTTGAAGGCGAAGTCGCGGTGAGCATGAAGGTTGGCTTTGCTCTTTCCGGTCGATCCGGAGGTGAACAGCCAAATGGCGACATCGTCTCGGAGGGTGGGCTTCGGCGCGCCGTGTCCGCGCGCGAGGCGCTCTTTGCCTTCGGTGAGGGCCGCGGCGAGAGCGATGGGCTTGGCCGACGCGAGCGCCGGATCGATCTCGACGTCGCCGAGGACGTCTTGTCCGGTCGCGACCTCGGCGCACACGATGACCGCTCGCAGGTCGGCCTCGGAGAGCACACGCGCGAGCGCCGCCGCCACGCGCGGGATCGTGATGACGACCGTCGCGCGCGTGTAAGAGACCAGATAGGCGATGTCGGCCGTGGGCGCCTCGGGGTTGCCCATCGCCACGACCGCGCCGTGGCTCAGGGTCGCGAAGAAGGCCCAGGCGAACGCGGGTGTGTCGTGCAAGACGATGAGCACGCGCTCTTCGGGCCGCACGTCGCGTGACGAGAAGAAACGTTGCAGCTCGTGTGTTCGCTGCGCGACCTCGCCGTAGCTGTACGAGCGCTCGCCGAAGACGATCGCCGCCGCGTCTGCGAGGCCTTCTTTCAGCCGATCGAAGAGGTAATAGTCGGCGAGATTGAATTCGTCGGGGAAGGACGGGAGGCTCATGGCGTGCGCAGCATAGCCGAGCTCAGCGCGGAGCGAACGGCTCGAGCCCGAGGACTGCCTCGGTCGTCGTCCACGCTTCTTCGGAAAGGCTCGGATCGCGGAACCGCTTCGGCAGAGTCACCTCGCCAAACGAGCTCCCGAAGAGCTTGCCCGACTGACCGATCAGATCGGCGCTCGTCGCCAGCCAGAGAAGCACGGCGCTGCCTTCGCCGACCGGCTTCATGAAGAGCGGGCCCAAGGTGCGACCGAAGAAGCGGACGACGGGACCTCCTTGATTGATGTTGTCGGTCTCGGTCGGGCCCGGCTCACCCGCGTTGAAGGTAATATGCGCGAGCGACGTCCCCGCGACCCGACGCGAAAACTCCATCATCGAGAGCGCCAGAAGCACCTTGCTGTTGGGACTGCCGGAGAGCTTCGAGAACCGCCGCGCGCCATCGGCTGCGTGCGCGAGCGTGTCGAGATCGACCTTGGAGAACGGATTTCGATAGGCCCCTTCGCTCATGGTGGCGACGACGCGAGCCGTCTTCGGGAGGAGACCGCGTGTCGCGAGATCGTGGAGCATGAGAAAGTGACCGATGTAGTTCGCGGCGAAGGTGTATTCGAGCCCGTCGTCGGTCAGCCGATAGGGGATCCCGAAGACGCCCGCGTTGAGGAAGAGCAGGTCGATCGCGGAGCCTCGGGTCGCGATCGCGCTCGACAGCGAACGCACCGAGCCCATCGACGCCGTGTCACATGGGACCACCTCGCAGCGCTTGGCAGCTTCGTGGCCGATCGTCTCGGCGAAGGTTCGAATCACGGCCTCGGCCTTCTCGACGTTGCGACACGCCATGATCACCCGCGCGCCTCTCGACGCGAGCACTCGAGCGCACTCTCGACCGAGCCCGCTGCTCGAGCCGGTCACGATCGCGGTGCGTTCGCGGAGATCGATCGCCTCGGTGACGCTCGTCGCGGTGGGCTTCATACGAGCTCGGGCTTCCAATCGGGCGCGCAGAGGCGACGTCTCCCGTCTTTCGAGCGAAGGATGTCTGGCTCATCGAGCTCGGTGCGGTCCCAGAGCTGGCAGGTCACCATTTTGTGCTTCTGATCGAGGGCCTCGCAATAGTTCGTATAAATGCATCGACGAATTTCGGCGCCGCGACCCAATCGCAGCTTGAGCCACCAATCGGGATCGGCGAGAGATTGTCGCGCAGCGGCGATGATGTCGCCTTCGCCTCTTTGAAGTATGCCCTCCGCGAGCTCGTATTCGCCTATGCCTCCCGCGACCACGATCGGCGCCGAGAGCCCAGCTTTGCGGACCGCGCGACGGATGCTCGCCTGCTTGGAGACGTTGCGCGCGAAGGGACCCCGCGCGTCGGCGATGGCCGTAGGCATGCATTCGAAGCCGCTCGGCCCGGTATAGGGATAAGCCGACTCTCCTACTTTGGGCTGCTGAGCGTCTTCGAATTTTCCGCCTGTCGAGAGCGAAATGAAGTCCATCCCAGCCTCGGCGAAGCAGATCGCGATTTGCGCCGCTTCGGCTGGCTCGGTGCCACCCGAAATAACCTCGTCGCACAGCATGCGCGCACCGACCGCGTAGTCGCGACCGACCGCTCCGCGCACCGCCGTGAACACCTCGAGCGGAAGTCGAAGGCGCCCCTCGAGGGATTGGCCGTAACCGTCGGAACGGGTATTTCGTAGCGAGAGAAACGACGACATCGTGTACGCGTGAGCGAAATGGAGCTCGACCCCGTCGAAGCCGGCCCTTTTCGCTCGCTCGGCTGCGCGGGAGAACAGATTGGGCAATACGCCAGGCAGCTCGCGGATGTGGGGAAGCCACGTATCGGTCACTCGTTCGCGCTCGCCTTGCCGTAGCGCCTCGACTTCGCGCTCGTCGAGAACGCGCTCCAGCGTCTCGTCGTCGCATCGTGAAAGCTCGGCACGAAGCGTCGTCTCGTCGGTCTCGAGCCACCGGCTCTCGCCGCGTGCATCGGCGAGCTTCGGCCGGTGTGCTTCGGTGATGCGTAGAAAGCTCTGAAAGAACCGGGCTCTATCGGGGCGTCTTCGAATGCGGAGAAAGTCGATGATCTGAATGAAGAGCTTGGTGCGGCCGCGGCTACGATCTCGAACTACCTCACAGAGCTTCGAGAGGCCCGGAACGAATCTCTCGTGGGAGATGCGGAGCAGCGGGCCACTCGGTACGTCGCGCACGCCGGTCGCTTCGACTACGATCGCTCCGGGCTCTCCGCGGGCGAACCTCCCGTACCAAGCGAGGACTTCGTCGGTGACGAAGCCTTCTTCGGTGGCTCGCCAAGGGACCATCGCCGGCACCCAAGTGCGGTCTCGGAGCGTGAGCCCCGAGGCTAGGCTGAGCGGCGAAAATAGCCTGGCCGACCGCGCCTCGTCGGCGGTCGGTGCGTGGAGCACCGGGAGTGCGTGCTTGATGCGCTCCTTCGGCTTCCACATCGAGATCAGCGCGTCTTCAAGAGCGCGCGGGCGATCACGATTTTCTGGATCTCGGTCGTTCCTTCGTAGATTCGGAGCGGCCTGATGTCGCGATAGAGCGCTTCGACCACGCTCCCCAGGAGCACGCCCGAGCCGCCGTGGAGCTGGACCGCCTTGTCGATGATGCGCTGGGCCGCTTCGGTGGCGAACATCTTCGCCATGGCGGCTTCGGTCGTGACGCGTCCGCCGTGAACGTCGCGAGCGTGCGCTGCGCGAGCGACGAGGAGGCGGCCGGCGTCGAGCTCGGTGGCCATCTCGGCGATGTAGGCTTGGACCATCTGTTGCTCGGCGAGTGGTCCCCCGAACTGACGGCGCGCCGTGACTTGGCGAATGCTCTCAGCAAGAGCGCGCGAAGCCATCCCGTTGGCAGCGGCGCCGACCGAGATGCGAAACGCGTCGAGCGTCTCCAGAGCCAGCGGAAGGCCTCGACCGACCTCGCCGAGTCGGGCCGAGTCGGGGACGCGGCAGCTCACGAATCGGAGGTGGCCGAGCGGATGCGGGCTCGAGAGGGCGAGCTCGGAGGCGATGATCCCGGGGGCGTCGGCGTCGACGAGGAAGGCACTGATGCCTTTTCGTCCTGCGGCCGGATCGGCATTGGCGAATACCACATAGTGGCCCGCGATACCCACGTTCGAAATGAGAGTCTTCTCGCCTTCGATGAGCCAATCGTTGCCGCTTCGATAGGCTGTCGTTCGCATCGAAGCGATGTCGCTTCCGGCCTCTGGTTCGGTGAGAGCGAAGGCTCCGATGCGATCGCCCGTCAGGACGTCTGGTAGATACTGGGCTTTTTGAGCGTCGGAGCCCGCGAGCGAGATGGGATAGGAGCCGAGTCCTTGGACGGCGAAGATGGCGTCGCCGAGCGGGCTCGTCTGGCCCAGCGCCTCGCGAATCGTGACGAGCGACCGAACATCGACATAGGCCGGATCTGTCGGCTTTCCGACCGCCGCGCCGCCGAGCGCCTCGGGCACCAAATAGCGATAGAGCCCGATGCGACCCATGTCGCGAGCGACCGCGGCGGGCCCGTCGGGAGCGCTTAGCCCGCTCGGGAGGATCTCGCGGAGGTTTTCGCCGAGGGCACGATGGCGAGCATCGAAGAAGACCTCGAGGAGGTCGGCGGAGAGCGAGAGTGTACTCACGAGGCGTCCGCTTTCTCGGGTGGGGCGCTGCTCAAGAGCAAAGACGGCGCTCCTTCGAAGCGCGGCTTTTCTTTGCGCTTGTTCGCCTCGTAGGCGGTCTTGAAGTCGGGATGCGCCATGCAGATGGCTTGGGCTTGTGCTTCGGACTCGATCGCCGCTGCCAGGCTCATCTGGGATTCGCTCTCGAGCATCTGTTTGGTGATGCCGTGAGCGAATTGAGGACCACGAGCGAGCTCGGCGGCCCACTCGAGCGCGAGCTGCAAGGCTTCGCCATCGGGGACCACGCGGTTGACGAATCCAATCCGCTCGGCTTCGCCAGCATCGAAGAGATTGCCGAAGAAGAGCAGCTCGGCTGCGCGTCCGCGTCCGACGATGCGGGGCAAGAGGTAGGAGGCGCCCATGTCGGCGCCCGAGAGCCCGACCTTCGGGAAGATGAAGCCGAAGCGCGCGCTCTTCGCGGCGATGCGCATGTCGCAGGCAGCCGCGATGACGGCGCCAGCGCCGACGCAGGCTCCGTTGATGGCAGCGATCACCGGGCGCCGCGTCTCGGCGATGCTCTGGATGAGCGCGCCGGTGACGCGCGTGAAGTCGAGGAGACCTCGCGCATCCCGAGCGAAGAGCTCTGCGATGATCCCATCGACATCGCCGCCCGAGCAGAATGCACGGCCTTTGCCGGTGATGACGATGGCCCGCGCGGTGGGCTCCTTGTCGAGCGAGCAGAATGTCTCGCGGAGCTCGCCGTAGATCTCGAAGGTGAGCGCGTTCAGCTTCTCGGGACGATTGAGTGTGATGGTCGCGATCCCATGGTCGATCGCGAGCTCGAACGATTTCGGCGAGAGGGTCACGCTGGCTCCTTGTCGGACGGAGGAACGATGTCGATGATGGCTGTGGCTTCGATCTCGACGAGGGCTTCTTTTTCGACGAGGCCCGCGACGCCGACCAGGGCCATCGCCGGGAAGTGGCGTCCGAGCCTTCTTTTCCAGACCTCTCCAATCGACGAGAGGGCCTTTCGGTAAGCATCGAGATCCGTCACGTAGACGGTCATTCGCACGACGCTCGTCGCTCCGCCTCCCGCTGCTTCGACGACGGCGAGGACGTTCGCGAGCGCCTGGTCGAACTGGCCGATGAAGTCTTTCTTTTCGAAGACGCCCTCGGGGGTCCAACCGATTTGGCCGGCGACGAAGAGCGTCGGACCGGTGGCGAGGATTCCATTCGCGTAGCCCCGCGGACGCGGCCACGAAGTGGGGTTCACCGTTTGAATGCTCATGCCATCACCTGTCCGCCGTCGATCGGAATGGCTTGCCCGTGAATGCCGCGCGCTTCGTCGGCGCACAGCATGGCGACGAGGTGTGCGACTTCACTCGCGTCGAGGAGGCGCTTTTGCGGCGACATGCTCGCGAGCGCCGTCGTCGCGTCGCTCGTAGAGCGGCCGGTCTTGTCGGCGATTCGACCCGCTGCTTCGGCTGACATGCGCGTGTCGACCCAGCCCGGGCAGACGGCGTTCACCGTCACGCCCGATCGCGGGATCTCGGCGGCGAGCGCCCGCGTCAGACCGATGAGCGCGTGCTTCGAAGCGCAATACGCCGTCGTGTACGCGTAGCCGACTCGACCGGCGTTCGACGCGACGTTGATCACGCGCCCGAAGCGGCGCTCGACCATGCCCGGGACGAGACCACGACAGAGCGCGAAGGCAGCCGTCACGTTCACTTCGAACGTATGGTCCCACATCTCGTCGCTCGTGCGGTCGTACGACGCACTCTCGGCGATGCCAGCGTTGTTGACGAGCACGTCGACGCGTCCAATGCGAGAGATGCAATCGGCGACCTTCTCACGATCGGCGAGATCGAGCGCGAGCGCGACGCCGCCGATCGCGCCTGCGACCTCTTCGAGCTCGGAGGTCGTCCGGCCAGTGACCAACACCCGTGCACCGTCTCTGGCCAGCCGCTCGGCGATGGCGCGTCCGATTCCGCGGCCGCCTCCGGTGACGA
The DNA here is from genome assembly GCA_043755175.1 of Polyangiaceae bacterium. GTDB lineage: Bacteria > Myxococcota_A > Polyangia > Polyangiales > Polyangiaceae > CAYYKK01. The sequence continues at coordinate 102,179 of JAYUUB010000156.1, forward strand.
GGGCGGTCTTGCCGCTCATGAACATGCAAGCGTCGTAGTGGATTGCGTACCGAGCGACAACGTCTCGCCTTCGCCTGGTCGTCGATCTCGCGACGTGTCTCCGGCTGCTGCTAGACTGCCTCCATGCAGCGATCGACTCCGGGACGGCGCGGCGCGCGTCCCAGATCTGGTTTCGGCCGTCTCGTTCGACCTCTCTTGATCGGGGGGGTCGCCGCGTGGGCTTCGCCGCTCGCGATCGGCCTGGGCTCGGCAGGCTCGATGGCGTTCGGTGCGCTGACGGCTTGCGAATCGTCGACCGTCTCGAGCGATGCCGAGTCGATGTTCGTCGTGCCGGCGTCGCTCGATGGCCTCGCCGGCGAGACGTTCTTCGACCAGCCATTCCCGAGCGATCTTCGGAGAGACGAGGGCAAAGTCCGATTTCGAGGTTTCCCCAATCCTCGCCACCAGACCATTCTCGATGCCTACGCTGCAACGATCGACGACCGCCTCGACGGCTTTTCACCCGTCGCGGCCGGCTTCGTGCGCTTCACTGGATCGATCGACCCGGCGACGCTCCCCTCCGACCCCGCGGCGAGCGCGAGCGACAAGAGCTCGGTTCAGCTCATCGACGTCGATCCCGCGTCGCCCGACTACGGCAAGCGACAGAAGATCGGTGTTCACTATCAAGATGCCGCAGGAGTCTATTGGCCTGCGCACACGCTCGCCTTCATGCCCGCCGTCGGGTTTCCGCTTCGTTTTCGCACGCACTACGCGCTCGTGGTCACCGACGATGTCAAAGCCGCGAGCGGCGATGCGGCCCGATCGTCGTCCGAGCTTCGCGAGGTTCTCGGCCTAGCCGATCCCACGACGCAGCCACGAAGGGCCGCGCGCGACGCCTTCGAGCCGACGGTCGCCGAGCTCAAGAAGCTGAAATTCGACCTCACGCACATCGCGCACTTCACCGCGTTCACGACCGACGACCCAACGGCTCAGTACTTCGCCGCGGCCGATGCGATGAGCTCGGTCGTCCCTGCTCCGACGGCGACCGAGGCGGCATGGGGCCTCAAGGGCTCCGACGCCGAGCTCGACGAGTATCTCGGAAGCTACGGCCCTTCGCCCAACTACCAAGCGGGGACGGTCCCCTACGCAGTGCCGGCAGACGGCGGAAGCTTCGTTGTCGCGAATGGAGTGCCGCAGGTCCAGAACACGTTCGACCTGCGCTTCTCGCTCACGGTGCCGAACGCGACCAAGTGTCCTGCTCCAGCCACCGGATATCCGATCGTGATGTATGCGCACGGCACCGGCGGTGACTACCGCAGCTACGTTTCCGACGGGACCTCCCGCGCGCTCGCCAAACAGTGCCTGGCGTCGATGGGTGTCGATCAAATTTTTCACGGCACGCGTCCAGGCTCACCCGGAAACGAGACCGAAGAGCAAACGCTCTTCTTCAACTTCAACAACATCGAGGCGGCGCGCACCAACATTCGTCAGAGCGGCCTCGACGAGATCCAGCGAGCGCGGCTCTTCACCGAATCGCACATGACGGTGCCCGCGGGATTGAGTGTTACGGGCGTGCCGATCGCCTTCGACGCCTCGAAGCTCATGTTTTTCGGACACTCTCAAGGGAGCCTCAACGGGCCGTTGTTTCTCGCCGCGAGCCACGAGGCGAGGGGAGGTGTGCTCTCTGGAGCGTCGGGGCTCATCTCGATCACTCTCCTCGAGAAGACGTCGCCCCAACCGAGCGTCGCTACGCTCGTGAAGACGATCTTTTTGGATCTTCGTTACGACGAGGAGCAAGAGCTCAGCATCTACCATCCAGCGATCAGCCTCGCGCAGTCGATCGTCGATGCGGTCGACCCGATCAACTACGCGCGTTTCATCATCGAGGAGCCACACGGCGGGCGCCCGAAGAGCATCTACCAGACCGAAGGAATTCGCGCCGACGGCACGGGCGACACGTTCGCGCCTCCACGCGGTGGTGAGGCACTTGCGCTCGCGACCGGCCTCGCCCTCGCCGAGCCCGTGATTTGGCAGCCCGTCGATGCAGCGTGGGGCGGGCTCGAGCCGGTTTCGATTCCGGCCGGGGGTATTTCGGGAAACGTCGCGGGTGGTCAAGCCACCGGAATTCTCGCGCAATGGGATCCGGGCAAGGGTGAGGGGCACTTCGTCGTCTTCGACATTCCGAAGGCCAAAGGACAGGCTGCGGGCTTTTTGCGTGGGCTCGCCGACGATCCGAAGGGGCGTGTGCCGGCGCCCTGATGTGCGGTCGAACCAAGCGCCGTTTCGGGGTGCTCATCGCGCTCGTCGCCTCGCTGACGACAGTCGCTGTCGTCTCGGTCGTGCTCGCCGACGAACCGACTCCGTCGGAGCACGACGAGCGCGCCGAGAAAGACGCCGCTGCACATTTCGCAGAAGGCGAGCGAGCGTTCTCGCGTGGGGACTTCGCCAAGGCTGGTGAGTCTTTCGAGCTCGCTTACGGCGACAAGCCGCACGAAGCCGCCCTCTGGAACGCCGCGAGGTCGTGGGAACGAGGAGGGGAGCTCGCACGAGCGGCCAACCTCTACCGTCGCTACCTTCGGACTGCGCCCGATTCGGCGCCCGACAAAAAGCGAGCGGCGACTGCGCTCGAAGCTTTGATGGCGAAGCTCGGTCGAATCGAGATCGTCGCCGTGGGCCTCGACTCATTCGCGGTCGATGGTCGCGCTGTCTCAGACGTCGTGGTGTTCGTGACACCGGGCGCCCACCTCGTGGAGGGCAAGCTCGTCGGATCAGACGGCGCGTCGGCAAGGCGCGGAACGATCGTCGAGGCGGGCGCCAGACAGTCGGTGCTGCTCGAAGCGCCGTCATCGAGCCCGAGCGCCGCCCCGGTCCCGTCGTCGGCACCTTCCATGAGCTCGGCGCCGGTCTCGAGCGCGGCTCCGGCCAGCTCCCGTCCGTCGATCCCACCCAAGGTCGATGCAAAAGAGTCTCATCACGGCACCACGCCTTGGTTGCTCGCGCCTTTCGTCGGGGTCACGGCGACCTCCGCGGCTTTCCTCGTCGCCTCCGGGATCGACGTCCTCCGCGCTCGCTCCGACTACGACGAGCTCAAGAACGGCCGTTCCGCCGAAGACCAGCAGCAGCTGATCGATCAAGGCCGGGGCAAGACCGACCGCACCAATGCGTTGGTGGGTGTCACCGCCGGGCTCGCTGTCGCCACCACGTTCGTCGCGATCTTCGCGATCGACTGGCAGCGACCTCCAAAGAGCCCTCCCGCGCGGTCGAGCGAGCCTTCACGGCCGAGCGCACGCGTCCTCGTGGGCCCGGGAAAGGCGTCGTTTGAAGCGCGCTTCTGACGCGTCACCGCGTCTGTCGATTGGTCGATACGAGCTTCTCTTCGAGCTGGCGACCGGCGGGATGGGGCGTGTGTTCGTCGCCAGACAACTGGGCGATGCAGGCTTCGAGCGCATCGTGGCGCTGAAGCGCGTCCACGCGCACCTCGTGAGTGATCCCGACGTCTACGGAATGGCGAGCGACGAGGCGCGACTGAGCGCGCTCGTCCACCATCCGAACGTGGTCCCGGTCATCGACGTCGTCGACTTCAAAGGAGAGCTCGTGCTCGTCATGGACTACGTCGAAGGCGTGAGCCTCGGCTCTCTCTTACGTGCATGCGCTGGCGACGGGAAGCAGAACGAGGCTCGCGTCGATGGACGGAGGCTCGAGCACGCGGTCGCCTCGCGCATTTTGATCGATACGCTCCGCGGCCTCTCGGCAGCGCACGCCGCGCGCGACTTGGCGGGAAGCCCGCTCGAGCTCGTTCACCGCGACGTGAGCCCGCAGAACCTCCTCGTAGGCATCGACGGGTCGACGCGGGTCATCGACTTCGGCATCGCGCGAGCCGAGGGGCGTCTGACCCACACGAAGACCGTGGTCATCAAAGGCAAAGTGGTCTACATGGCGCCCGAACGGCTCGAAGAAGGCGAAATCGATCGCCGCGCCGATCTCTTCTCTGCGGGCGCAGTCCTCTACGAGCTCCTGGTCGGAAAATGGGCGTTCGGCTCCGGCGACGAGGGCGCGCAAATGACGCGTATTCTTCTCGGAGAAATCGACTTCACCGAGCTTCGTTCGCTCGCACCTCGGCTCGCCCCCGTCGTCGAGCGAGCGCTCAGCCGCCGGCCGCGCAATCGATTCGACACGGCCCACGAGTTTGCTCAGGCTCTTTGCGACGCGCAGGCGCCGGCAGAGCCCGAAGTCGTGGCAGCGTGGCTGATTCGATGGAAGGCGCCGGAAATCAACGCTCGTCGTGAACGCATCGCCGAAGAAATCGCCGCCCGCACCGTCGACGCCGTCGACGAGCCGGCGACCGATGCGGTGTTCGATGTCACCGCGCGCGTGACGGAAGCTCGGGAGTCGGCGCCGAGGTCGCGTTCGTGGGTCTTGGCTGCGGTACTCGGCGCGCTGGTCGTCAATGGGGTGGGATGGTGGATCCTCGTGAGGTCAGGGGCAACCGACGCCAAAACGGAGGGCGCAGTGGCGACGACGACTTCGATGACGCCCTCGACGACCCCCCCGACGATGTCGACGACGCCCTCGATGACGACTTCGATGACGCCGACGACGGCGTCGACGTTGGGGAATGGGACTGGGATTTCAGCCGCGAGCGGGGTGCCTTCGGGGTCGCGTCCAACATTGGAGCCAAGCCCTTATGGAGGCGATCTCCGCAAGAGCCCGTACAAGCGGCCGTGACGCGCCGTGTGCTAGCTTCGCATGCGGTGCGCGTATCACCGTCTCCGAGTCGATCGGCGGCGACCCTTCGAAAGTGGCTGAGCCTTCTCGCCCAAGCCGTGCTCGTTGGATCGTGCACCTCGTTCTACGGCCTCCATCCCGACGCGACCTCCGCGTCGACCGCGACAGGATCCGGCGGAGCGCCCCCCGTCGATCGAGGGCTTCTCCCGAAGCTCGATGCCGCGCACCTTTGTGCGCTCGTCTCGAGCTGCCCCGATCTCGGCGCGAGCATCGTTGCTTCCACCGGGCTCCCCATCGTCGAGATCGCGAGCGGCACGATCACCGTGAACTTCTCGGCGTGCGTCGACTGGCTTACGTTGCCTCTCGCTCCGAGCGACGGGTCGAGCCCCGGCGCGCGTCTCGGATTCGACGTCGTCCGAGGCATGATCGTGTGCATGGCGGCGTCGAGCGCGTGCGACGACGCGCAGCGCTGCGCCTTCGAGGAGGCTCTCTCGCCGGGCGATCCCCGCTGCAGCCCGCCTTTGGCCTCATGCGACGCGAAAGGCGATTTCGTCGACTGTTCCAACGGCCGGGTCGACCGCTGCAGGAGCGACCTGCTCGCTCCCGACTCGACCTGCACGACGGCAGCGACGGTGACCGCGTGCGCAAGCGGGCTCTGTACCGAAGCCGAAAAAAAATGCGACAAGGGCTATCTCTTCGAGTGCTCGGCCAACGAGCCCAAACGCAGCCTCAATTGTGCCGCCTTCGGCCTCGCGTGCGACGACTCCGCGGTCGTCGCAGCTCAACGGGGATGCGCGGGGCAATCGGGGGTCACCACGTGCGCGCTCTCGGCGATGGGGCAGCAGAGTTGCATCGGCAATCGCGTACAAACCTGCAGCGGCGTCGTGAACGCCGAGGTCGATTGCAGCGTCATCGGTGAGACCTGCTCGGCCGAGCTCGGCGCGCAAGGCCCCGCGCGATGCAAGCGAGCCGACGCGACCTGCTCGCCCTACGACGCCACCACCAACGTCTGCTCGGGCAACACGATCTCGACCTGCCTCGACGGCATCAAGGACGCGATCGATTGTTCGATCATCGGCTCGAGCTGTCTGCCGGCTGCGAGCGGCGTGAGCGCTCACTGTGGGTGAGCTGCAGACACGAGCCAACGTTTTACGTGGGGCATACGGCCCGTGTCACACTGACGTCCTCCAGGAAAGCCTCGACTCATGAGCCATTCGTCACGCCTGACCGTGCCCTTCGCGGCTTTGCTGTCCCTTGCGACCGGCTGCGGTTTGAAGGGCGAAGACTTGTCGCTCGAGGGTCAGGCGATCGTCAAAGACACGAACGAGTCTGCTGCGACGATCGAGCTTGCCGCAGACCTCTCGACGATCCCTGGCCTGGTCCTCTCCAACGCGCAGATGACGCTCTCGGCAGCGGTCGCCGCTCAATCTGGCATTGCGCAGCTGGCGCAGCCAGCGAAGTGTCTGACCGTGACTACCGAGAACAACGTCGTCACGTACACCTTCGCCGGATGCACGGGCCCGTGGGGGCTCGCGAAGCTGACCGGCCAGGAGGTGGCGACGTTCTCCCCGGATGGTCCTGGTCAGGTGAAGGTTAATCTCCATAGCGTCGGCCTCGAAGTCAACGGCATCGCGGCCGAGCACGACGCAAAGGTGGTCGTCGCATCGAAGGGCGGGACGCAGACGATCGACGTTCAGGGAAGCTTCACTGGGACGACGACCGCCGGACGGAAGGTCAAGCACGCGGCTCTGCTCACCGTCGTTCGCTCGGCCGACGCATGCATCACGCTGAAAGGAACGACCGACACCAAGATCGGCCTTCGCCGGCTCGGCCTGAGATACGAGGCGTTTCGGCGCTGCGTCGCACGGACCACTTGTCCGACCGGGACCATCGTGGCCACGGGCGATCTCAGCGGCTTCCGCGTGACGCTGACCTTCGACGGCACCGAAGAGGGCCTCGCAACAGGAAAGAACGGCGGCGAAAAGAGCTTCGCCCTCAGCTGCAAGCCGGCGGCACAACCTTGAGCCTCGACGAGGACGAAGACCTCATCGGACGCACCCGCGCCGGCGACAAGGCTGCACGAGAAGAGCTCGCGCGGCGGCACCTGCCCATTCTCGCGAGGCTCGTTCGCCGCTACGTCCAACCGCAAGACGCCGACGACGTCGCCCAACGCTCCATGATGCGCGCCCTCGACAAGCTCGACTCCTTTCGCGGAGACTCGTCTTTCAGGTCCTGGGCGCATCGCATCGCAGTGAACACCGCGCTCAATCACGTTCGCGACGAGAAGCGCACGCGCGGGAGCGAAATCGACGAGGCCGACCTCATCACGAACACGCTCGGGACCCAGCGCCTCGTGGCGCGCGAAGCCAAAGAACGCTTGCTCAAGTTCGTCGCCGAGCTCCCCGACAAGCAACGTCGGAGCGTCGAGCTACGCCTCTTCGGCGAGCTCAGCTTCGCAGAGGTGGGCGCCGAGCTCGGCACGAGCGAAGACGCCGCCAAGATGAACTTTCACCACGCGATGAAGCGTCTGCGCGCGCTCCTCGAAGAGCCGAGTCCGGGCTGAGAAAGCGATCGTTGCGCGGTCCGATCACTCGATCTCGAGCGGATCCGCGTCGTCGCCGAGCCCGAGCATCTCGAGGACGCCTCGGACTTCGGTCGCCGCTTCGAACTCGGGGTTCGTCGCCAGATAGCCCTCGAGACTCTTGCGAGCCTCGCCGCGTTTCCCACGCGCAGCGAGCGCGAGCCCGAGGGCGTGCATCGCTTCGCCGTCCCTCGGAAAGTAGGTCAGCGCAGTGCGTGCCGCTTGCTCCGCTTCTTCGAGCTCTTTGAGGCGTCGGTGGACGTGCGAGAGAGACACGCGCGCACCCAGAAAGGTCGGAGATACCAACGTCGCCGCCTTGAACGCATCGCGCGCGGGCTCAAGCCGATCGAGCTCCCAGAGCGCCGTCCCGAGGAGGTTGAACGCGTATGGATTTTGCGAATCTTCGAAGAGAACTCGCTTCAGCTCGAGGAGGGCGCCTTCGAAATTGCCCTCTTGCAGAATTTCAGCGGCCTCTTCGATCGCTTCCCAATGACGTGAATCGCGCTCGTCACGCGTCCCCTCACGGGGGGGCGTCTTGTCTCGCATGACGCGGCAGTGTAGTCGAAGCTGCGATCTGCGCGACGACGTCTGGCTTCCAATGCTCAAGTTCCGGCCGGGCGGCCTCGCGTTCGCGGCTTTCTCCCTAAGTCTGGTCCTCGCCGTCGCTGCGGTCTTCTACGCTCCGGCTCTCGGGAAGACCCACGGAGTCTGGCCCGCGCCGCTCGACGACGTCTACATTCACTTCGACTTCGCTCGGAGCGCGGCGAACGGGCACCCGTTCTCGTGGATCGTCGGCAACGGCTATTCGTCTGGCGGAACGAGCCTCACGTATCCGTTGATCCTCGCAGTCGGCTACGCGGTCGGCTTTCGAGGCACGTCCCTCGGCGTCTTCGCTGCGCTCGTGGCGGTCGTCAGCTTGGTGGATGTCGCTCGCTCGCTTCGCGCGGTCGTTTCGGGTAGGCGGGTCGCGTTTCTCGCCCCCTTCTTGCTGCTCGGGGTGCCGCTCCTCGATTGGACGTGGTTCTCGGGCATGGAGGTGGCGCTGTCGGCGGCGCTTCTTTCGCGGGCGCTGCGGTCGGGTGCCGCCGCGGCCACGGCATCGCCTCATCGCCGCGCTTCGTATCAGTTGGAGAGTGGACTCTATCTCGCTGCTCTCTCGGTCACGCGACCGGAATGCACGGCACTCGCCCTTCCGATGGCGGTCGCGGTTGCCCACGCATCCGGCTCGCTCGGGGTCTCGTGGTCGCTCGCGCGCGCGGCGCTTCCCACCGGTTTCGTCCTCGGCGCTCAGGCACTCGCGAACCTGGCGCTCACCGGGGAGCTGGCCGCCGCCGGTGCGGTGCGCAAGCTCGTGACGTCCAACCCTCATGCGTCCAGCGCCGACGTCGCTGCGCTCGTGTTGACGAACCTCGTGCGCCTCCGCACCGAGGGGCTCGACCTGGCGCTGGGCGGTTCGAGAGCAACTCTTCTCGTGGTCCTCGTCGGATGCGTCGGTGTACTCGACCGCCGGCTCGGTCGATTCTCGATGGCCCTCCTCATCGGTGCCGCGGGATCGCTGCTGCTGGTCTGCTTCAACACCACGGCCCCATTCCAGAACATGCGCTACGTCACCCCGACGCTCGCGATGCTCCTCATCGCCGCGTTTCTGGGGCTCGCGCTGATCGCTCGGAATCGGGCGGTGGGTCCGCTGCTCGCCGTGGTGCTCGCAGCCACGATCGTCGGGTCTGCGGCGCCGACGTGGTCTCGTCAGGTCGACTACTTCGCGCGTGCGTCGCGCAACATCGTGGAGCAACAGGTCGAAGTTGGGAAGCGCCTCGCCGCGATCCCCGGCTCTCCGCATCGAGTCTTCGTCGGCGACGCCGGCGCCATCCCCTACGTCTCCAACATGCAGGCCATCGACGGCCTCGGCTTGGGCGGCTATCGCGGTTTGCCCTTCGCCCGGGCGAGCGTGCAGGGGGGGCCTGCGGTCATCGAGCTCATCGAGCGTCTCGAGCCTTCGGAGAGGCCCGACCTCTTGGCCGTCTACGATTCTTGGTGGCTCGACCTCGTCCCTAGATTCGGAAAGCCTCTCTTCTCGGTCACCATCGAAGACAACGTCATCTGCGGTGACAAGACCAAGAGCGTTTACTCCGCCGATTGGACCCTTCTCGAAGATCGTTCTCTCCACCATCCACTCGATCGAATCGATGTCGCCGATCTCGTCGACGAGGCGCAACACGCATTCGCGATCGACGGGCAGCGCGCCGGCTTCGTGGTCGGAGACGTGCTCGTCGACGCCTCGGGCTTTCCGCGATTCGATGCTGGACGAATCATCCCCGAGGGCGGCGTGGCTCGCTTCGTTCTAAGAGGGCGCTTTCCACAGGCTCGCCGCACCCTCACGCTCACGACCGACGGAGGTCACGCTGGTGAGATCTTGGTGGCAGTGCGGAACGCTGGGCTCCTCGTCGATTCGGCGACGCTCGCGTTGCCTGACGTTTCGCGTGGGCAATGGAGCGAAATCGGCTTTTCGCTCGACGGCCTGGGCGCTGGCTCCGAAATCGAGATCACCGCGAAGCGAGGTGTTCTTCGTTGCTACGCAGTGGCCATCGAGTCGGTTTCGTCGGTTGCGATGCAGCCTGCGAAGCCATGACGAATCGGCTAGGCTAGCGTCCTCATCGTGCGGGGGATTCAACAGCAAGGTTCTGGGGTGTCCGAAGCCGCAGAACATACTCGCTTCTCGGAGCTCATCGAAGCCTCCGACGGTTTGTCATTCGTCCTCGACGCGACGGGCATCATCCGCTGGGTGAGCCGAAAGCTGCTCGAGTTGCTCGGTCACCCGCGAGAACGCGTCGTCTCCATTCCGCTGGTCGAGCTGCTCCATTCCGACGATCGCGCTCGTACCAGTGAAGACGCCGAGCGCATTCTGAGCGGCGGTGGCGCGATGAAGTTCCTCAATCGGTTCCGCTGCTTCGACGGCAGCTACCGTTGGCTCACGTGGTCCGCGTTGATCGACGAGCCGAAGGGCCTCGCGTACGCGCTCGCGTTCGATGTCACCGACGCGACGCGTGCAGAGCAGGTCACCGCCGAAGCGAATCTGGCCGCGCGCCTCGGCGGTTGGGAGTGGAGCCACGATGCGCAGGGGCTCTACCTCACCGAGGGAAGCTACGGTCTCCTCGAGCTCGCGCCTGGCGAGCCGGTGAGCGGTCTCGCCTCCCACATCTCTTCCGAGGCCGATCGAAAGAAGTTTCTCGAGCTCGACGAAAAGGCACGGAGCGCCGGGATCCCGTTCAGCTTCGAATGCGAGCTACATCTCACGAGCGGCCGCAATTTCTGGGCTCTCCTGACCGCCAAGCCCGAGCTCGAGTCGGGACGGGTCCTGAAGGTGCGCGGCACCATCCAAGACATCACGGAGCAGCGCCTCGACCGAATGCGGGCCCTCGACGCGCGTGCGGCGACGGAGCGCCTGTTGGCGAACGTGCCGGGCGGCTTCGCCTTTCGTTGCCGCCTCGACGAGTCCCTCACGATGGAGTGGATGAGCGAAGGCGTCGTTCAGGTCACGGGTCATCCGGTCTCCGCGTTCGTCGAGGGTCTCGTCGAGTACCGTGACCTCCTCACGCCCGGCGAAGAGAAGCTGATTCGCGCCACGGTCCTCGAAGCGGAGGCGAGCGGGGGAGAGTTCGAGAACGAGCACCTCATTCGTGCGACCGACGGATCGTTTCGCTGGGTGCTTTGCCGCGGCCGGCTGCTTCTCGGGCCAGGCGGCCGCGCCGAAGGGCTCGAAGGCTTCATGCTCGACATCACCGAGCGGCGGGCCGTCGAAGATTCGTTGAGAGCGCGCGAAGCAGAGCTGTTCGCCGCGAGCCAGCGCATGAGCCTCCTCATCGAGAATGTTGGCGCGGCCGTCGCCGAGTTCGACGCCGAGGGCCGCATCCACTACGCCAACGGCATGGCGGGCCGATTGGTCGGCATCGATCCGAGCATCCTCGTGGGGCGCGAGCTGAGCGAGCTGTCGGATACCGAGCTGGTCGACGAATACAGCGCCAGAATCCGCCTCGCGATCGAGACCGGTGCGGCGTCGTACGAAGAGGTTCCCGCCGTAGTCGGCGGCGCGCGAAGAATCTTCCAGACGCGCCTCTACCCGCAGATCGATCCCACCGGCGAGCTCGCTACGGCGGTGCTTATCGCACACGACGTCACCGAGCAGCGCAGCGCCGAAGCGCAGTTGCTGCTGGCCGATCGCATGGTGTCCATGGGGACGATGGCCGCCGGCGTCGCTCACGAGATCAACAACCCGCTCACCTACATTCTCGGCAACATCTCCTATTCGCTGCAGCAGATCGACGAGCTTCGAGGCGCGGTCGCGCCGGGCCAGCGCGCATCCTTCGACGAAGTCGACGTAGCTCTTCGCGACGCAGCCAACGGAGCCGAACGCGTCGCGGCGATCGTTCGCGACCTCAGGCTGTTCTCGAGGCTCGAAGACGATCCGCCGAGATCGGTGACGCTCGGTCCGGTCCTCGCGAGCGTGGTTCGCATGCTGCGTCACGAGATCGAGCATCGCGCCGTTCTCGAGCTCGACGTCGAAGAGGCGCCAGCCGTCGTCGGGACCGATGCGCGGCTGGGACAAGTGTTCACGAACCTCCTCGTGAACGCGCTTCAGGCGCTGCCCGACAGACCACCGCACGAAAACTGCATTCGTCTCGGCCTCCGTCGTGAGGGCGCCGACACCGTCGTCGTCGAGGTCTCCGACAACGGTCCGGGAATTCCGGCCGACGCTCGAAAGCGCATCTTCGACCCGTTCTTCACCACGAAGCCTCCAGGGCAGGGGACTGGGCTCGGACTCTCCATTTGCCACGGCATCGTGACGGCGCTTGGTGGCTCGATCGAGGTCGACGACTCGTTTGGCCCAACGCGCGGCGCACCCGCGCGCGGTGCGACCTTTCGAGTGAGGCTTCCTTGCGCCCGCGTCGCTCCCTCGATCCCTCCGTCCGAATCCGAGGCGCCGCACCGTAGCGTTCAGCCCGAGCGGCCGCGTGTCTTCCTGGTCGAAGACGACCCGTCGGTTGCGCGCAGCCTCCAGCGCATCCTCGGCCGCAGTTACGACGTGGTCGTGGAGCACGACGGGCCGAGCCTCCTCGCGCGTGTCGCACGAGGCGAGACTGCGAGCGCGATCGTCTGCGATCTCATGATGCCCGGCATGAACGGCCCCGAGCTCTACGCGCAGATTCAGACGCTCTCGCCCGACCTCGCAGCGCACTGCGGGTTCATCTCGGGGGGGGCCTTCACCGATCGAACGGTCGACTTCGTGCGTGATCTACCGCCGGAGCGCCTCCTCGCGAAGCCTTTCACGTCGTCGCACCTTCGGGCGTTTCTCGCTCGCCTCCTCCGCTGACGTCACCCACCGTCCCGACCGAACGGTCTGGTGCATCAGACGTGCGATTGGTCCTCCCCGATATCTCGGCGTAAGCTCTGTAGACGATGTTCGGCACTCTTTTCCGCTCGATGAAGGTCTCGATGCTCGAGGCATCGGCTTTCGCAAGCCAGGCGCGTCTCCTTCATTTGGACGCCATCCGGCCCGTCGTCCCCCGCGAGGTTCTCGAGGGCGAAGACGTGGTGGTCGTGCTCCACGGGCTCTTCGCGACGGCGGGCGTGTTGCGTCCTCTCCGAAGGCATCTCGAGCGGCGCGACGGAATCCGCACTGCGACCATGTCGTACCCACCCGGTCGATCAGCGCACGAGGTGGCGGCGCAGCTCGACGCCCTCCTCGACCAGCTCCCGAGCCATGCGCGCATCCACCTGGTCGGCCACAGCTTGGGCGGTGTCATCGTGCGGCACGTCGCGGTGCGGGCTCACGATCCTCGCATCGTCCAGACCATCACGATGGCGAGCCCCTTCGGCGGGATCCGCGGCGCGGCACTCCTGTCGCTCGGCGGGGCGAGAGACCTCGAGCCCGGAAGCGATCTTCTCCGATCGGTGCGTCTCGCTCGTCCGGAGAGACCCGTTCCGCACCTCTCGATCATCGCCGGAAGCGATCTTCTCGTGAGCTCACCGGTGACGCACGCGCTCCCCGATGGCGACGTCGTCGTGCTCCGCGATCGCGGCCACAACGCGCTCCTCTTCGACCCCGAGTGCATCGCGCTGATCGAGCGACGCGTGCTCGACGCGCGCGCTGGTGCGGCTCGATCCGTTCCTACGTAGCGCGCTCATCCGTTGGTCGAGGTGCAAGACCGTTTCTCGCGAGACGCGTGCTGTGCTACCCACCCCCGCGTGAGTCGCCTGCTCCTCGTCGTGCTTTCGCTCTCGGCCGCGTCCGTCGTCGGGCTCGCGTCGAGTGAAGCTCACGCCGAGGCCTCTGCCTGGGCGAGCATCAGCGCAGGTGCGGTCGGTTTCAAACAGTCGACGACCGACTTCGTCTTCAAGAGCACCTTGGCCATCGACGGAGGCGTCGGAACATCACCGAAGAAGCCCTTCATCTTCGGCGGTCTCTTTCGCATCGCGCCCATCATCGGCGCGGGCACCGATCTCTCGTTCTCGCTCCGCGGAGCGATGCGAAGCTTCCAGACGGGGCCCTTCGGCATCGCCGTCGACGCTGGTGTTTACATCCGAACCTTCGGACCTCCTCACGACGGCGCGCCTCAGCCGTGGAGTCTTCCTACGACCGGCTTCGTCGGCGGCGTCATCCTCGGCGGTCCGCTCGGCACGCAGCTGTCGATCCTCGGTAGCGGCGGAATGCACAGCTCCTTCGGTGTCTCTGCCACGCTTGGCATCGATCTCCTTCGGCTGACCGTTTATCGGCAGTCGCTCCTCGACTGGTGGCCCAACCCGTCTTCCCCGAGCAAGATTGGCTCGCGCGGCATCTCGGGCACGTCGCAAGCCGCCATCGATCCTGCGCGCGAGAGCCGCTGACCCGACCGACGCCATCATCCCACGAGCACCCATGCCCGCTAGAGCATGCTCCTTCGACTTCGGCCAGACGTTGGCCAGCATCGACACCGACCTCCTCGTTCGCAAGCTGCAACGCATCGGTATCGGAGTCTCTGGAGCGCGTGCCGAGGCGAGCTTGGCGAGTGCTTGGACCGCATATGACCTCGCGATTCGAAGAGGGCAGGGCGGACACCCCTGGAAGGTGTTCATGCGCTCGCTTCTCGAGGCGAGTGAGCCGACCGAGCTCGACGTGCAACGCGATCCCGACAGCGCGACGTCCGACGCTTTTTCCGACGCCATCACGCGCGCCGTCGATTGGTTGTGGGACGATCAACCGGTCGAGAATCTCTGGCGCAAGCCCATTCCGGGAATGCTCGAGCTCTGTGCCGAGCTTCGCGCTCGCGGAGTTCGGTACGGGGTTCTCTCCAACTCCGAGGGCAAGCTTCGTGAGCTCATAGAAAAGATGGGTTGCTCGCACCTCTTCGACGTCGTCGCCGACAGCGGGTGTCTCGGCATGGAGAAGCCCGACCCGCGCATCTTCGAATGGTTCGCGGCCGAGATCGCAGAAGAGCTCGGCGCGATCGTTCACATCGGTGACTCGCTCGAAGCCGACATCGAAGGTGCTCTAGCGGTGGGGATGCGGGCGATTTGGTTCTCTCCGCGCGACGGCGCCGGTCGCGCGAACCCTTCGCAGGTCAGCGATCCGGAGAGAGTGCGCATCTGCCGAGACGCCGACGAGGTCCGAACGGCGTTGATCGAGTTCGGCATCCCCCTCTGACACGAGGCGACTCGTTGCCCCAGGTCAGCGCGTCGGCGTCACGTCAGTGGTCGAGTCCGCTGACGAGGTCGCCGTAGGGTCCGGGCTCGAGGAGCTCGTCGAGCTCTTTCGGGTCGCTGGCCTCGATGACAACCATCCATGCCGCATAACAATCGGTGTTGACGAGCTCAGGCTTGTCTTCGAGGTCTTTGTTGATCTTCTTGATCTTGCCCGCGATCGGCGAAAAGAGATCGCTCAGCGTCTTCACGCTCTCGATCGTTCCGAAGGGTCCGCCTTTGGCGACGGCGTCGCCCTCTTTCACGTCGAGGTTCACCAAGGTGATGTCACCGAGCTGCTCCACGGCGTAGGCCGTGATGCCTACTTCGACGTCGGATCCGTTCGCCTTCGCCCACTCGTGGTCTTTCGTATATCGCCGGTCCGATTTCACGTCGCTGCCCATCGCCGTCCTCCGAATCGTAAATTGGCTGGCCTGGTTTCTCGCCGAGGCGTCTATCGACCTTGGCGACCCCCCGCACGTCACGTCGCTGCGCGTTTGTAAAAAGGCGTCTTGGTCACGACTGCATCGGTCTTGCGTCCGCGGCAGTCGACGACGAATTCGGTTCCGATCGCCGACATCGCGGCCGGCAGGTAGCCGAGCCCGATGTTCTTTCCGACCGTCGGGCCGGGGCTCCCGCTCGTGCACGTGCCGACGGTGTTCCCGGCCTTGTCGAGCAACGCATAGCCGTGTCGTGCGATACCCCGGCCCGTCACCTCGAAGCCGACGAGCTTTCGCTCGGTTCCGGCGGCCTTCAGTTTCACGAGCGCGGCCTTGCCGAGGAAGTCGGGCTTGTCGAGCTTGACCACCCAGCCGAGACCCGCTTCGAGCGGGTTCGTGGTCTCGTCGATGTCGTTGCCGTAAAGCGAGAGACGGGCTTCGAGCCTCAACGTGTCTCGCGCGCCGAGACCCGCGGGAACGAGGCCGAGCGACGCGCCAGCTTCCATGAGCGCACGCCATAGCTTCACGGCGCCTTCGTTCGCGCAAAAAATCTCGAGGCCGTCTTCGCCGGTGTAGCCGGTACGCGATGCGCGAGACGAAACGCCGCCGATCTGCGCGTCGCCGAAATGGAATGGGCGAAGAGCGCTGGTAGTGGCTCCACCGGCGAGCGCCGCGATCTCGAGGGCGCGCGGCCCCTGAAGCGCGAGGAGCGCAGTTCGATCGGTGACGTCTTCGAAGGTGCACCGCCCTCGTGCGTGCGCTTCGAAGTGCGCGACGATCTTGGCGCGGTTCGACGCGTTGCAGACCACCATCCAATCGTCTTGGCTGACGCGATAGACGATGAGGTCGTCGAGGATCGTCCCGCCGACATTGCAGGCGCAGGTGTACATCGCCTGCCCGTCGACCAGCTTCGACGCATCGTTCGTGATGAGGCCGTCGACGACCGCGAAGGCCTCTTTGCCCTTCAGCTCGAGCTCGCCCATGTGCGAGACGTCGAAGAGCCCAGCGGCCGTGCGCACCGCCTTGTGCTCCTCGACGAGGCCTTTGTATTGAACCGGGAGCTCGAACCCCGCGAAGGGCACCATCCGGCCCGAGGCCTTCACGTGCTCTTCGTAGAGGGGCGTGTGCAGAAGACGCTCAGCGGTCGGTTCGTTCACCGCGCGATTCGTATCAAGGATGGCCTACGAAGTCGACGCGGTCCTCATCGAGCGCTACTTCTTGGGTGCCCTTCGGGAAGACCGACGAATCAGCGCCGCGAAGCCGGCGAGGAAACCGACCCAGCCGAGCCGTTGCGCGGGCGAGTCTTCCGAGTCTGCGACGACGCAGCCGCAACCTCCGCCATCGCCGCTATCGGTGCCGCCGCCGCCAACGCCGCTGCTCGTGCCGGTCGCTCCGTTGCTCGTGTTGGATCCCTGAGCGCCGCCACCCGCGGCCGTCGAGCTCGAGGTCGGCTGGGGCGTCGGGTAGTTCGGATCGAGGTAGTCGGGCACGCCGGTGGCGCTGAAGTGTTGACGCCCTTCTTGCATGTCGCTCACGCCGTCTCCATCGGAGTCGGTGTCGAGCCACGCTGGGACGTTGTCGGTATCGGGCTCGCCGAACATGGTGGCGTCGGCGAGCTCGGTCTTGGTGAGGATCCCGTCGTTGTCGTCGTCGTCGTCGAGGGCATCGATCTTCCCGTCGCCGTCGGTGTTCTGACCGCCCACCGCATCTTCGCCGGCAATACAAGTTTGCGGAATCGAAGGATCGTTGACTGCCACTTTGCCGTCGCAGAGCCCGTCGCCATCGCTATCTGGATTAGCGGGATCGGTACCCAGGGGGCCCTCCACGCTATCGAGTATTCCGTCGAGATCGTGATCTCCGCAATACTTCAGAAAATCGTGAAAGTTGGCAGTCATCTGCATCAAGTCTGCATGCGTGACCGGAGATGGCGTGACATCGTTGGGGACGCCCCACCAATTGATGTCCATGACCAGTGCGACGCACCCGGTGCCCTGCACGAGGTCTTCGTGGGTCCAGAGCGCTCCGATGGGCCGCGACAATGCATCTTTGGCGAAGATGTGATCGTCGGCGACCCCGCCGACGATTCCAGGGTTGTTGACGTAGAACGTCGACAGGATGTTTGGATGAAACGCGAATCCGGTGCGCTCGGCGACCAGCGTAGTCGGGTCGACGCCCGATCCCCCGTTTCCACCCTCGATGCCGGTCCCGACCTGCAATCCGGTCCCGTTGACAAGGATGGGTTTCAGAATCTTGTCTTGGACGATCGTATTCGCGACTTCGTTGCTCGGCCGCTCACCGGTCACGTAGAGGTGGCCGCCGGCCTTCACGTAGTCGACCAAGCTCTGTGCGCTCGTATCGTCGAGGGGGCCAATGGAAATCAAGTATACCTGCGCGTAGTCGTTGACGTTCGCAGGCGCGGAGACCCCCCCGCCCGCCAGCAACGTGACGTCGTAGCCGAGGTCGGTCATGAGCGTCGCTGCTTCGGTGCCGGCGGCGTTGGAGCTCGGGGCGTTATTCGTGACCTGCAGGATCAGGATCTTCTCGGCGGCCTCGGCCAGCCCCGGCGCCAGGAGCGTTGCGGCAGCTATCGCTCCACCCAGCCAACGTGCGGACAGTCGGCGACGCCAACCTGAATTCACACCGGGGTTCATTGAGTATCGCATCGCGCCGTCCTCTACTCTGGGGCGGTGGAGCCGCCGTAACCGCAAGTTTCGCCCAGATTATGGCGAAGTCGGCATTGACCGTAAACTATTCGAGATCCAACAGCCTGTGCTTCCTCGTCACCCTCGGCACCCGACGACCCGGGCTGGAGAGGGGCAGCTTGACCATTTTGCGAGGTCGCGCAGTTATTCCACGCCGATCATCGGACATCTGCCTACGGCCTATGACACCTCGCTCTTGCGGAGCGATCACTCGCCTCGGCGAATCTCAGGCCGAAGACGTCGGTGTTGTCATTCTGGGCCCAACGTACACTCCGCGGCACGACAAGTGCAGCCAAGGCGAGACCTGCTGCCAGAAGCTCCAACATTCCCGAGAAAACGAATGGCCCCTCTCGCAATCTTTGCACACCTTGAGCGCCGATCCGCTTCCCACGCCTCCAGGCGAAGCATCTCTGGATTTTGTGCACTCGCATCGAGTGGGCCTGCATCGGGTGCGCCTGGATTCAAGGGGCGGCGCTTCAAAGCGCGCGGCTTCACGCTGGTCGAGATGCTCATCGTCGTCGCCATCATCGCCCTCTTTGCGGCGTTGGCAGCACCATCGGTGGTCTCACAAGTGCGGGATCAGCGAGCGGTCAAGTCGGTTCAGACGATCATGAACATGTACCGCGAAGCTCGCAGTCGATCGTTGGGTCGGGGCGCTGCCGTCATGGTCGGATACGACGCTAGCGCCGTACCGTCGAAGTTCTACACGCTCGAATCCATCGACGCGAGACGCATTCCGTTTCCTGAGTGCACTGGTACCAATTGGGGACCGACTCCACTGACTGCGCAAGTGGCGACTGCGCCCATGCTGAATAGCTACTACTCCACCACCGACGGCAAGGCCGACGTTCAGTTCGGGGCCAGCTTCTACGATTCTGGGATCGGGAGCGTCGTCACGCCGACCACGCTCCAAGTCTGCTACTCGCCCAAGGGTCGAGTGTTCATTCGTCAACTCAATACGGGGGCATGGACGCCCCTCACCGGGCGGGTCGAGTTCACCGCGCAGACGTTGACCTACGCTGGCGCGTTGGTCGGAATCGTCCGCAAGTTCTACATCGGTGGCGATGGCGCCACGCGAATGCTCTGAAGCGCGTGGGAGCCACCTCGCTCCCCGTCGAGTCAACCGCAGACTTCGAAAGTGTCTATGTTCGAGCCCAATCCGAAACGCCAATCGTCGCCCACGCGACGGTCTCTCAGCAGAGGGCGTGGCTACACGATGATCGAAGTGATGATGGCGTTGGCCATTCTCGCCGTCGGCGCCGTCGGGGTCATCTCGCTGCAGAACGTCGCAGTCATGAGCGGCCTCGCGTCGCGAAACCTTTCGACGGCGACCAACGCCGCCTCGAGCTGGATCGAGAGGGCTCAAGGAGAAGCAGCGGCGTGGACGCGAACCGACAACTCCGACGTGACCGTGCCCGCCGCATTGACTCGAATGCCCGTGCTCGCAACGGCGCTGCAGCCCGGTAACATCAACAAGTGGACTGATCTGCCGGCGTCGGTCAAGAGCGGCGCAACGGCCCTCGACGGAAGCGCGACCGACGGGGTCTCGCCGAATCCGAAGGTCGGCTTCTGCTCGCAAGTGAGAGCGGTCTTTCTCGGACCCGCTGCGAGCGCAGACGTCGTGAGCTTTCAGGTTCGGACCTATTTCGCGCGCGGTGGCCGTCCGCTCGATGCTGCCGAATGCGGGGCTGCGGCTGCGAACATGAACACGGCGCTCGCTGCGGCGAACGGTGCGTTCGGTTCACGCTTCCGCGACGAATACGGGTTCGTATTCCTGTCGGGTACCGTGCGGAGGAATACCCAGTGATGCGCCTTCGACGCTCTTCTCCAATTTCCAACGGTCTCGGCCGGGGGTTCACTCTCGTCGAGCTCATGGTCGCTCTCGCCGCTGGCATCGCGGTGGCCGGCGCAGCCTACGTCCTCTCGAAGTCTTCGATGGAGGTCTTCAATCAAGAGGCCCGCCTGTCGTCTGCGCAGTTTGCTGCGACGATGGGTATGAATCGAATGGTCGGCGATCTACAGCGTGCCGGGTTCCAGATGAGCCCGAACATCAACAAAGACTCGGCGAAGCAGTGTAATCCGAATTCCAGTGCCATCACGCACACGAACCTGAAGGCGATTCAGATCCTGCAGGGCAGGTCGCTGACCTGGGCTGCCGCGAGCGACCCTTGGGGCACGGGCGCGGCAGCGGCGGCGGCCCTGGGGGCTGCAGGTGTCGCCCCCGACGTCATCCGGATCGCCGGAAATTTTTCGTCGACCGAACAATTCGAGTTTCGAACGATCCAGACCACCCAGGTCTACATTTCGATGGCACGAGGCTCGATGCAACGAACCCTGAGGCAGCTCGATCTGGGTGGGCCCGCGCTCGACGAGATCTTCAAGGTCGACCGGTGGGTGCGAATCGTCGACGGCAATGGTCGCGAGAACTATCGCAAGATTACCGGGATCGCGTGTGCCCCTGGATGCAACACCGCTGCGATGACGAGCATCACGTTGACCCTCAACCAGGCACCGAACACCGACGGAAGCTGCGGCCCGGGGGCGAGCAGAGGGCTCATCAATCCCGTGTCGATCGTCGACTACTGGGTAGGTCAACCGACGTTTGCGAACAACAAGCTCGGAACGGCCTCGGGAGCGACAGTCCAGTCCGAAGAGGCCGTCATCACCCCGCAGGCCGCGACCGATCCCTATACTGGTGAGTACAGTCGGACGGAGCTCGTGCGCAGCGAGCGCATCGATGACGGCACCGTGGCGGGTATCGCCGACTCCACGACGGCGACGAGCTTCATGTCCTCCGAAGTGGTGTCCGAGTATGTCGTCGACCTCGCGGCTGGCGCCACGGTTCGTACGCTGAATCCAGCGACTCCGCTCATTCGCTACGCACCGGGAGACCCGGCCTACCCCACCTACACTGCGCCGCTAGCCAATCCACCCGAGGCAGCTGAGCCTCCCCCGCCGCAAAGATTCGTTTCGCTGCAAGTGCGGCTCTCGGCGCGCTCGCGTGTCCCCGATAGAGAGGCACCGATCGTGGGTAGTCCCAATGGGCGCTACGACGTATTCGGCGGTCGTCACGCATCTGCCAAGACGACGTCGTTCTTCGCCCGCGTTCGAACGTTCTCGATGGAAATCAACCTTCCCAACCTGGCGAATTCGACATGGTGAAATCGACCTTCAAAGAACGGCCAGTCAGCTCCGTGGCACTGCGCTCTTGCGAAGATGCCTCGGTGATGCGAAGCCGCATTCGAACGAGGATCGCGCGGCGGCGTATGCGAACCGGTGCGGCATTGTTCATCGTCGTATTGGTGATCATGGCGCTGACGGGCGTGGCGATGTTCGCGGCCAAGTCGGCCAGCACCGACGTGGCTGTCGCGGGTGGCTATCGACAGGCTGCGCAGACGCGGTACATTGCGCAGTTGGGCATGCAGACCGCTTGTTCTGAGCTGGCGCGCGACCCGCAAACCTATCTGCGATCGATGAATACGCTCACTCCGCTCGGGGGCACGCCTCCGATTTGCGACAACGCGGTTCCGGCGACCTACTTGGCGGGCTCGTACATGAACCCAGCGGTTCCGCCCGCGAATCGGGGATACACCTCGACGCCGATCGACACAGGTGGATGTTTCGTCTTCGGTTATGCCGGAATGCAGGCCAGCGTCGGCGCTGGCAATCCGTTGGTTCAGCCGGCTTCGGGGACCACTCCCAGCGGTCTCGGGACATCGAACGTGCTGCCCGATTTTCACGTCGAGATGACCGACAAAGACACGTGGGACGCTCCCATCAGTGGATTCGGCGCCGGGAGCGGCGTGAACATGAAGTTCTACACGGTGACGTTGACCGGAGACGGGCTCATCGTCCCGCCCGGCGCAGCCGGCTCGTCGCTTTCGTATCGCGCCAGCCGCGAAGAGCTGCGCGCGCAAGTCACGGTCGGACCCCTTCCGGAGGGGCTCTGAACGCGGGAGCCGAGAGGCCGACCCGTCGTGAGGGGCGAGTCGCGACGACTCCCAGCTCCTCTTGATCGATTCTTCGAGAATCGAAGCTCATTCAGTTGTTGCAGACGGGTTTCTAGGGAACCGAGGGTTACTTATGCGCACTGTCGTCAGAAATCGGCTCATCTTGACTGGTTCACTCGCCGGGCTCGGCATGGTCGTCGCCGTGGGGGGCTCCGAGAGCGCTTGGGCCCAGGCCTCGGATACATCACCCAATCTGCCGAACGTGCTTCTGGTGATCGACACCTCCGGCGCGATGGTCCCTCAGCCAGACGGGACACTCCCGAGCTGCGGTGGCGGAAACGACGACCGAAGCAATTGGGCATTGGTGGTCGAGGCGCTCACCGGCACTCTTCAGAAGTACAATTGCATCGACGGTGGTCGGGTGAGATCGAACTCCTGCTTGCCGATGCAAAATCCTGATTCGTTCACCTACTCGGCGCCGAGCGACTGGCCGACAAACAATGGTCCGCCCGAGAAATCGGACCCCGTCGCCTTCATGAGGGGCCCAGGCTACGCGGCGCACTGCAAGTACAAGAAGAACGAGTGGGATCAGTCGAACGATGGAATCATCGACGCCTTCAATCGTCAGATCCGCTTCGGTTTGATGACCTCAGACTTGGGTCACTTGCGCGACACCAGCAATCTCACTCCCGGCTATGGGAGTTGGAGCCCGGGGACGGCGCTCACCGACCCCGAATATAGCTATGTCTTCGGGGGGACTCCGCAGGGCAAGTATGGAAATCAGACCGTGGCCGCCCAAGACTGGGACGTAGGCGCACGAAATGAGGTGGCGCCGCCCTGGCAAGGTCGCCTCATGGGCTTCGGCAACCCGAGCGCGACGGTCGCAGAGGTGGCTGCCCAGAACGAGCGCATTCAGAGGGCGATTCTAGCCATTCACCCGACGATCGTCGCTGGTGGGGCGGGTGACTCGTCGCCTGCTGCCGGGCTCCTGCTCGACGCAAAGCAATTTCTGCTCTCCGATAATACGCTCTCGCTGACCAACTACCCCACAGGCACAGATCCCGCATTCCTGATGAGCTCGGCCGGGGATCCAGCCTTCACGGGCGGTTGTCGCAACGTCAATGTCGTCTTCATCTCGACCGGCGTGTTCGGCAACGACATGACGCTTCCCGACCCGAATGTGTTGCCTGGCGACGGATACGACAAAAGCTGGTTCGCCACTGGGACGGCGCCCTGTCCCCCGCCCATTGGGGCGATCTGTTCGACTTTTGCCACCCCGGCGTCGTGCAAGGATCCCGTTGGTGGGGGACAATGCCCGTTCAACGGTAACGAGCCTCTTGACTCTGCTTACGCGCTCGCGTCGGTGATCGCACCCGAGCAGCCGATCGTCACGCACGTCGTCGGCGTCGTCCCCTCGACGACGATCACTTATCGACGGACCGGCGGGTCGTGCACTGCCGATGGTGGAAACTCCGTCAGTATTGGCGGTAACAAGTGCAAGATCGATTGTAAGAAGCTCGATGCGAGCGATTTCGGATACGATCAGCGGACAGCGTGCAGCATCAAGACGTCCGGCGGACTTCCCTATTACGGTCCCCCTGGTTCGCCCAACCGGAAGTGGCGCTTCGACAGGGGAATCGGGGGAACGAGCCCGGCGGGTCAACTCTCTCAGTGCTGCGAGCTCGCGAACATCGCGATTCAATCGAACCCGACGAAGCCGCCGCTCTATTTCATTCAAGACGTCTCGGGCTTGAAGACCGCGCTCGCCGACATCGTTTCGAAGGTGCAGGGCAGGACGACCTCGAGGACGACGCCGGTGTATCTCCAGGCCGCTCCGACGATCAAGGCCGGCCAGAACCCCACCGCAGTCAGCTCGGGATCGGCCATCGCTTCGTCTTTCGAGCTGCTTTCGTCGATGAAGGTCTCTGCCGGTAATCTGCCGGCACCCCCACTGGGCACCGCAGTGAAAGCGCCGATGTGGCGAGGATTCTTGGAACGCCGCCGCCTCATCTGCGATGCGAGCAACACCCCGCAGGCCGACACCGTCACCACGTCGCGCGGAGACGACTTCGCCGACAACTTGGTCGAAGGATGGGCCACTCGTCAGTTCTTCACCGTCGTCGCTGGCTCGGGATCGAACCCTGCTACGGGGAGCTCGCTGCGTCGTAAGGGCACCGACCTGAATGGGGCCTACTCGCTGGCCGACCCTGAGGGCAAAGACGGTTTGGGTCAGGTCGAAGTCACGAAGTCACTCAACCAAACGCCGCTCACGACGGCCGACGACGTGGGCAATCAGATCGCGGCGCTCTACGGTGGAGGCAACGCTCGGTCGAAATTCATGGGTCTCGACAACCAGGACAAGAAGAAGTGTCAGGGCCTGTTCAGCACCAACAACCTCGATGATTGTGCCGATTACATTCTGAAGTGGTTTGGCGGTTGGGAGAGCTCGGAGCAGTTCGAGACCGACCGATGCCCGCATGACAAATGCGGGTGGGTTCTCGAGGAATACAGCAATCAACATCCTCTCGGGGCCATCTATCACTCGACGCCTGTCATGGTCGGGCCCCCGAACGACTTTCTCAACGACGAAGCGTATCGACGCGACTTTGCAGTCCAAGACTCAGCCACCACCCCGAGAGGGCAGGCGACCCGTCCGACGATGGTTTACGCGGCGAGCATCGACGGCCAGCTTCACGCCTTTCAAGTCGCCCGCAACAGCGGAACCATCGGCGATCCGCTCTATCAGAACACTTTCCCGACCACTGGCGGCGTGTTCAATCTGGCCGTGTCTGCGTCTGAAAACAACGAGCTTTGGACTTTCGTTCCGCCGGCCGTCATCCCGAGCATTTGGCAGAATTTCGACTCGCACGCGCTCCTTCTCGACGGTCCGGTCGTCGCCACCGACATCGTCCTGAAGCGTCCCGCCAGCGCAGCTCAGCTCGGCACCGCGATGTGGGGAACGGTTCTGGTCGGTAGCGGCGGAAGCTCGACCGCTGGCGGCTACTATTACGCACTCGACATCACCAACCCGACCAAGCCCGAGTTTTTGTGGCAGCTGCGGACTGCAGGCGCGACCGATGCGCCGATGTTCGGCTCGTCGGTGCCGGGAGCGGCAATCGCCACGCTGAGTGTATCCTCCAATCCGTCGAACCCGCTCGCTCCGGTCGATCAGGTGGCAGTGGCGATTTTGGCTGGAGGTTCGGAGACCTCGGTGCCGACGGCGAGCGTCGGGCGACGTTGCAGCGCATGCTCTTCGCCAACCTTTCCGTTGCCCCGCGTACGAGCCAGGATTCGAGATTGGGGTTCGAGCGTTCCTTCGCGGAGCGTCACCATCGTCGAGCTCGGTACCGGTCGCGTGCTGAAGCGTTTCGAGGGGTCCACTACCGCGTTGCCCACCATGCCAAACGATCTCGCCGATGCGGGCGCCCTAGGCGGAGCTGGTGGCTCGATTCGAGATGCGAGCCACCCCTTCGACAGTCCGATGACCGGCACTCCGGTGGCTTTCCCGAACACCCCGGGCGTCGTGGCTTCGAGAGCCTACGTGGGCGACGCTGACGGAACCATGTGGCGGCTCGACTTGAGCAGCTCCGATCCTGGAAACTGGGCGGCTGATATCGCATCAGACGCGTATGGCGAGCTCAACGAACTCGACGGACAGCCGATCCAGGTCCCGCCGATTTTATCGGTCGACAAGGTCACTGCTGCCGGCAACCTGGGCGATCCGATCGTCATCTACGCGACCGGTGACCAGAACGGGTTCCAGATCTACACGGCTGGGATGAGCAACTTCGTCGTGGCCTTCAAAGACATATTTGCGCCCGCCGCGACGCCGCAGTTCAGTGCGCCGCATCTCTACCCCCCGAAGCTGTTCTCGAACGGTGAGCGCGTGACTGGCCCGCTTGCCCTGTTCGACAACACTCTCTACTTCGCAAGCTACGCCCCAGCGCTTGGTGGTGCCTGTGGCAACGGAAAGCCCTACGTGCATGGTATCGACTTCTTGACGGGCGGAAACCCTCAATTCCCTGTCGATCTCGACGGGAGCGGGGGCCCTGCCGATGCGTCGGAGCTGACCGGCGTCACCTCGTCAACTTCTGCGCTCCCGCCTGCGAGCGTGATCTTCGGCGCGCAGATCAACCGCATCCCGCAGTGCTACCCCTCGGCCACGGTCACGACCGACGGTTGGCTCGCCGGCAACTATGCTACGCAAAACAGCGCGTCGAACAGCACCTATCAGCTGTCGTTCCAGACCGGATCGACGGCAGTAGGAGGAGACGATCTGCTCGGCGGTGCGGGCCAAAAGGGAGCGCAGTCGAACTCGTTTCACCAGGTGCTGTCGGCTCCGAAATCGATCGTGACGATTCACTCGTGGGCTAGTATCAGCGAGTAGCGCTCGAGGCGGACGTCGCCCTCGGCAACTCCAAGCGACCGTAGACCTCTGATAGCTGAGAGCTTGGGCGAGCTCGACTCATGAAGCGTGTGCTCCCATTGTTTGTGGTCGTTTTCGCGGCCTCGGGTTGCAAGGATCGGAATGGCCAGGTCGATCCGACCCTCACGGGCTCCGGCAATTCGGTCGGAGCGACGGGGTCGGCACGCCCAGATCAGTTGGCCTCCGACGAGCTTCTCGAAGGCAAAGAGAGCGCTCTCGGGTTGGTCCTTCCCGAGGGGATGAAGATCATTCGTCAGACGCCCAATCACGTCAAAGTGCGCGGGCCGGTTGCCCCTGAGAGCCTGGCGAACTTCATTCGGAAGCGGGTCGACGCAGAAGTGGAGACGGGTCCCCGTCAGACCCAGTTTTCGAGGGCGACGGTGAAGGCGCCGGTCGGTCGCGCGCGCTTGGCACTGCGAATCGAAATATCGGTGGAGGAGCGGCTCACCGTGATGGACGTTTCGGTCGACGAGCGGGGCGCCCTCGGTGCCCCCGCAGCCAGGCCTTCGGCCGATCCCGACGACGAGCCCTGACGGGGAGCCCCGACGACCTGCCCCGACGACGTGCCCCGACGACGTGCCCCGACGAGGAGTCCCGACGAGGAGTTCCGACGAGCCCGTCATGGCGTCGTCGAGCAGCCCTTTCGTCGCAGCGCGTTGGCGGGTATCACCTTCGGGATGCGCGTTCTGGTGTTCGCTCTCCTGCTCTCCGCTTGTCGAACGGAGCCCGGTTCCACGTCACTGAGCGCAGAGCCGAAGCGCGGCGCACCGCCTCCGTCGAGCAAGAGCGCCGGCGCGAATGCCGCTGCGTCTTGCAACGGTGGTGCAGGAGTCGACAAAGTTGCGACACGTGTCTTCTTAGCCGAGGTGGGTTCCTTCTGCCTCGGATCGAAGGGGACGCTGTACGGCGAAGGTGGCGAGCCCATCAGAGCCATCTGCGGCCCGTTCGATGGTGAGTGCGAGGTTTACCTCGGGCTTGGCGTCGATCGGGTGGTTCAGCTTCGCTACGTCGACCGCGGAGGGGCGGCAGCGACGATCGAGGTCAATTTCTCGCGGTTCGGCACACCCGAACAGGCCTATGCCATGTTCACGAAGCGGACTGTGGGCGACACCGATCCGGCCGACGACTCGGCACCGCGGTTCGTCGATGCAGGAGGGGCAGGGGCGCTCGGCACCGGTAACGCGTATCTCTGGCGCGGTCGGTACCTCGCCGAGCTGACGTACGCGGACGCTTCGGCGAACGAGCAGACCGTACAGAAGGCTGGAGACGAAGTGCTCCCGAAGCTCTTGGAAGCAGCCGGCTCGGCCATCGAAGGTGAGAAGGTCCTTCCTGCCTCCGTCGCTCTCCTCCCGAGCGAGGAGCGGCTGCCGCTCTGGAATCGGTACATCGCCGGTGATTTGCTCGGGGCCAAGGGCGCCGGCGCGGGTGCGGTCGGATATCACCGCACGTCGGATGGGCATCGGTATCGAACGTTGGTCATCGTTGCTGATGACGAGAAACAAGCGAAGGCCGCGCTCGCAGCGTTATCCGACGGAGGGACCGACGAGCCCAAGGTCGGGACCGACGGTCGCTCGGCGACGCGAGCCGACGGGAAGCTCTCCATCGCGTGGGTCTTCGCACGCAAGGGGACGCACGTGTTCGGTGTCGGCGACGAGTCGCGCGTTCTCAGGGTCGGGATGAAGCCGGTAGAGGCCGAAAAGCTCAATCTTCCGATGGCGGCGAAGATCGACCGACTCAAGCGGGTCCTCCGCTGAGCTTTTTGTGAGCGCCCGCGCGGAGACGTCTCGTCTGCGCGATGGAGGTCGACAAAACGAGAAGGCCGCTTGTGCTCGCATTGAGCACGCGCGGCCTCTCCAACCGTCTCGGGCTCTACTGCGTTCGCAGAATGACGTGGTAGCCGAATTGGGTTTCGACGATGTCGCTCACGTCACCGACCTTCATCTTCTGAACGGCCTCGATGAACTTCGGATCGAAGGTGCCCGGTCGGAACCGACCGAGATCGCCGCCGCGCTCTTTAGCGCCTGGCTCGTCCGAGTAGTCGCCGACGACCTCCTCGAACTTCTTGCCGCCCTTGATCTTCTTGAGGGCCTCTTCGGCGCGGGTCTTGGCTTCTGCTTTGGTTCGCGTGACGCCTGCGGGGGGTTGTGCTGAGCCTTTGTATTGAACCACCAAGTGCTTCGCACCGTACATCGGCGCGTCGGGCGCCTTCTGCGGAGGCGGAGGCATCGGCGGAGGCGCAGCGTGTGAAGGCGCAGCGGGCGCAGCAGGTAGGGCGGACGCTTCGGTCGACGCAGCGTCCTCCTTGTGGAGGAGCGGTCGGAGTACTTTGTTGAAGACGCCGAAGAAGCCCAACACACCGGCGGTCACGAGGATGCCCAGCACGAGGTGCGGAAGCCACCAGCTCTGATCTTCGGGCTCGGCGGGCGGAAGCGCGTGGTCGTGGAGCCCGGCTGCGGCTGCTGCTGAGTCCTCGTCCTCGTCCTCGTCGTCTTCTTCGTCACCGTCGTCGTCTTCTTCGTCGACCGCGTCGTCAGAATCGTCGCTCTCGTCAGCGTCAGCGTCGTCCTCGGTCTCGTCTTCGCCGTCTTCGTGTTCGGCGTCGTCTTCGGTCTCGTTGCGCGAAGCCTTCTCGTCGTCCTTTTTCGCCATCGAAAGTACCTGTCCTTGAGCGCTTGTCCGGTCGCTTGCGAGCGAGCGCGGTTCGAAGTCGGGTCCGTCTAGCACGGAAGTCGACGGGAATCAGCCGCTAGGGAGACCTCGCGGAGGTGAGGCACCCTTCCTCGAGCGGGCTTTTACTGCCTGATCTCTGCGACGGCGCCTGTGAGAACGGGGTCGGGGCGTTCCTTCACCGAGGTGGAAAGGGCGATGCGCCCGTCGTCGAGCTTGAAGCCCTTGGTCACGAGGGTATCGCCTGGCCATACGGGTTTGCGAAACTGCGCGCCGAGGGCGACGAGCTTCGACGCATCACCTCCGCACGCCGCCTGGATCACGGCGCGACCGGCGAAACCGAAGGTGCAGAGCCCGTGCAGAATGGGACCTTGCGGGAATCCGACTCGCTCGGCGAACGCCGGGTCGGCGTGAAGCGGGTTCTGGTCGCCCGAGATTCGATAGAGGAGCGCTTGTTCTGGCGACGTCGTCTCTTCGACCGTCCAATCTGCGTCGCGACCTTTCGGGATCGAGGGGGCATCGGAGACGGGCGGTCGGGGTCCGCCGAACCCGCCGGCTTCGCGGTAGATGATCGACCAAGTGGTCTCGTAGGCGAGCTCGCCGCCGAGCATCGTCTTCGTCTCGATGATCGCCTGCGCGAATTTCTTGAGATCGTAGATGGCGGTGAGCGTTCCTGTGGTCTCGAGCGTTCCTCGGGCCGGGATCGAGCGGAACGCGCGTATTTTTTGTGCGCCGTGAACGACCATCGCCATGTCACCTCCGGTCTTTCCGAGGCAGTCGACCAGCGGGGCGAACGCCGGAACGACCGCGAACGTCGGGAGCACCTTCATTCCGCTTTCGACGCCCTCGTAGAGGTACGCAAGCTCGCTCTTCTTCGCGCCGACGCCGAGCGCGTAGGTGGCGAGTGTCTTCCAGTCGTAGTCGAAGGAGTGGACGCGGCTCGTGGTGCCGACGCTCGAGAGATCCAAAGGCATCGTGTCCTCGTGTTCGCTGGTGAGCGGGCGTTCGTGGCTAGCGGTTGGCGCATGCTCTGTCAACGCAGCTCGACAGCGAAGACATGTTCGGCGGCGTCAAGCTCGTGATCACAGAGAGAGGCGGTAGGCGATGTCGAATCCGAGGTCGAAGATGTCGAGCCGACCCGACAAAGACGCGACGTCTCCGGTCGGGTTGATCTTGGGTGAGCTCGGCAGAATCCAGTTTTCGTAGCGCAGATGACCGCCGACCGAGAGGTTTTGGATGACGATGAAGGCTCCTCCGAGGCCCGCGCCGAGAGCCAGGCCTTCGGTGCCGATCGTCGAAGCCTTCGGGCCGAGAAACTGCACGCCGGCGAGTGGTTTGCGGTCGGCCTTGACCGTCCACGAGTCGCTGACGCCGACTCCGCCGACGTTGGCAGCGGCCCAAAATTCCCAGCGCGGACCTTGCGCGAACATGTAACGGAACATGCCTTCGATGAGAAAGTAGCGTCGCGCGTGATCGCGCTCGAGCTCGGCCGCACCGCGCGCCGTGTCGTTTCGGAGTGTCGTCGCCCAAACGACGCCGGCTCCGACGCCGAAGCGTCCGAACTCGTAGATGTTGCGGATCCCGAGCGCGAGGCTCACCTCGCCGCGCGAGCATTCATTGAGACCCGTCGGACAGACCTTCGCCGCGGGAAGCGCGAGGGTTCCCGCGCCGACCTCGACCATCGTGTAAGGCCGACCACGCTCGCGCGCCGCGACTGCCTTCGTCGCGCCCCGCGAGTCGTCGGCGTCGGCGCTACGCGCCAGCGACCCGAGCGCGATGACGCCGACCACCGAGCCGATGGTGACGCATCGACCTGCCTTTGCGAGGCGGCGCGCAGACCGGGAAATGCGACTCGAAATCACGAGCAGAACAGGCTTCACAGCCACGGGCGCGACGAGCTCAAAGGGGGTGGTCCATCGTCGGGAAGCGGAGGCGGTTGCGGAGGCAACACCGACCCACCTCCGCTCGATGAAGAGCTCGGAGCTGTTCTGGCGCTCGAGGACGCCGACGCGAGAGGCCCCGCTCTCGGTTCGGTTCGAGGTGGACGAACGTTCGGACGCGCCGAGCTCTCGGTGCCCACCGGAGCGCCAGGCTCGACGGACGGTCCCTTCGCTTCTTCGAGCTCGTGAGCGAGCTGTTGCGCGGCCTTGAGGCTCGGAGCGAGGGTCACGGCGAGGCGCGCGAGGTGGAGCGCTTCGTCGACCGAGCCCGCATACTTGCGACCAAGCGCGTCGGTGACGATGCGCTCGGCAGCTTCTTGGCGGATCGAGACGAACCGGCCATCGCCCGGGAACTTCTGCATCGCCCTGTCGGTGATGTCTTTCACGCTCGAGCCTGCCGGCGAATCCCAGGCTCTTCGGGTCATCGCCTCGCGCGCTGCATCGAGGTCGTGCTCGGCCGAGTCGGCGTCGGCAGCCGAAGTGGGGCTCTTGATGAAGTGAGCCGCCGCGAGCGCCACGACAGGCACCAGTACCAGCGCGCCGATGAGCATGGCCAGTCTCGAGGACCGTGAACGTCGCTTGGCGAGGCGTGCGGCGGAGAGTCGGTCGAGCTGCCCGTGCTCCGTCTGCGATTCTTCTTCGGAATCGACGGGAACCATGTGTCCTTGAATCGTCGCGCGGTCGCTTCGCGCCGCAGCCGCGCTGCCATTCTCGGTCAGCGGATATCCCGGAAGAGTCGGCCCCGGACGGCCGGTGGCAGTTCCGGGGACACGCTCCATTCCAGGGATGGTGTCGTCAGCGGGATGGCCGGACGAGTCGCTCATCACGGTGCGCTGTGCGGGAGCCGACGGATCGGAAAGTCGGCTCTCACCCGGGGACGAAGCGCGCTGCGAGGCGAGCGAGGGGCTCGAGGCGCGCGGCGGCGCGATGCTCGGCGCGGACGCCCGCGGTGTCGGCATGCTCGGGGCCGATGCGCGCGGGGAAGGAGGGCGCGACGATGACGGGTCGCGCGACGGAGACGAGTCGCGCCGCGCGAGGCCCCCGATCGCCCGCGCTACCTCTTCGGACAGCTCGTGCTGCTTCGTTCGCTGCTTGGACTCGAGCTTGAGGCTCGCGTGACCCATCATGCTCTCGAGCGTCAGCCCTGCGGAACGTGCAGCGCTCAGCAGCTCGCGCTTGAGCGCGCGCGCGTCGTTGGCTCGCTCGGAGGGATCTTTCGCGAGGTTCTGCATGATCACGTCGGCGATTGGATCAGGGACGTAGCTCGCTCGGTTGACGCTCCGCAGATCGGGCGCCGGCGACTGAACCTGTTGCATGAGGAGCGCCATCGGTTGATCGCCTTCGAACGGAGTTCGACCTGCGAGGCATTGATAGAAGATCGTCGCGATGGCGTACACGTCGGCCTGCGGACCCACTCGCAAACCTTCTGCACCTTCAGGTGAGATGTATTTCGCGGTTCCGAAGATGAGCCCCGCTTGAGTCGACCCCGCTTCGGCCCAATCGAGCCTGGCGATGCCGAAGTCGAGCACCTTGACGAAGTCTTGATCTTCGGCCCGGCGCACGAGCATGATGTTCTCAGGTTTGAGGTCGCGATGGACGACACCCTGTGCGTGCGCTTCACCGACGGCATCGCAGAGCTGCATCACGATGTGGAGCGCTCTTGGAAGAGGCAGCGCGTCGCCCTCTTCGGCGCCAGCTGCTGCGAGCGCGGAGAGAAGTGAGATGCCGTCGAGGTACTCCATGACGAGGTAGACCTCGCCACCGACGCGCCGGTCCGAGCGTTCGGGGATGGTCCCGGTCATCAAGACCTGAACGACGTTCGGGTGGACGAGGCGACTGGCGATCTTCGCTTCGCGATGGAAGCGCGTGACGAGCTCGGGATTACGAACGAGCTCGCGGTGCAGCACTTTGACCGCGACGTCGCGATCGACCCCCGATTGGAAGGCGCGATACACGCGCCCCATCGAGCCGATGCCCACGAGCGTGCTGAGCTTGATCTGCCCTTCGAGCTCCAGGCCTAGGTACGGGTCGGTGTCGACCG
Source organism: Polyangiaceae bacterium (assembly GCA_043755175.1). Classification (GTDB taxonomy): domain Bacteria; phylum Myxococcota_A; class Polyangia; order Polyangiales; family Polyangiaceae; genus CAYYKK01. The sequence continues at coordinate 135,343 of JAYUUB010000156.1, forward strand.
ACGGGTCGGAGAGGGTTCGCGCGCTCGAGGAGAGCGGCGTCCCATCGATTGGACAGAAGAGCACACCAGGCTCGTAACGCTCCCCACAGGCAGGGCACGTTTTGCCGAGAGCGGTCTTCATCGAGGTACCAGAGTGTAGCAGAAAGGGTGCCGAAGCTCGGCCTCGTCTCCAGGGCCCCTGCTAGGCGGCGGAAGGCTGTGGACAACGCGGCAGAACGGGCCCGGTTGGCCTCGAAGTCGTGTTGCGACTTGTCGATGGTGGCACTAGCGTCCTGCCGGTGAACGAACCCGATGCGCGTTCGGGCGACGAGCCGAGCGCAGACGAAGATGCAACCGTTCGTCCTGGGCCAAGCCCCAAGAGGACGACGGCCAAGGCGTCTCCCGTGTCGGGGGCGGAGGCAGGCAGCGGGCGACGTCCCGGCGTGTCGAGCACGGCGCGCGCCAAGAGAGCTGCCGCGAAAGCCGCCAAAGAGACGGAAGCCGCCGACGCGGCGCCGCCGCCAGAGCATGCGAAGGATGCGTACGTCGTCGCCCTTCCGACGTTCGAAGGCCCACTCGACCTTCTGCTTCATCTGATCCAGAAGCACGAGCTCGACATCCTCGACATCCCGGTGAGCTTCATCACCGAGAAGTACCTCCAGTACATCTCCGTCATGCGTGAGCTGACGATCGACGTCGCGAGCGAATACCTCGTGATGGCGGCGACGCTGACGCACATCAAGTCGAAGATGCTCCTTCCCGAGGTGCCGAAAGACCAGGGCGACGGCATCGAAGAAGAGGAACAAGATCCGCGCGCCGAGCTCGTGCGCAGGCTCCTCGAGTACCAGAAGTACAAGGCTGCGGCCGAAGACCTCGGCAGGTTCGAGACGCTCGGAAAAGACGTGTTCCCGCGAGGGGAGATCGAGAAGGTCGAAGAGGGTCCCGCGCCGTTTTCAAAGTTCGGTGTGTTCGACCTGCTCGGCGCCTTCTCGAAGATTCTCGAGAAGACGAAGGGAAAGGTCGAGCACGAGGTCGTGTTCGATCGCATCAGCATCACCGACCGGATCATGGAGCTCACCGACGTTCTCAAAGCGCGAAAGAGCGTGCCCTTCGAGGACCTGTTCGGTCTGGCTCTCTCGCCTCTTGAGGCGGCGAGCGCGTCGGTTCGCCCACCAACGCGCTTCGACGTCGTGATCACGTTCTTGGCGATCCTCGAGATGTGCCGCATGAAGATGATGCGCGTCTACCAAGCCGAGTCTCTCAGCCCGATCCACGTCGAGCTGTTGATGGTCGACGAGGACGACGAAGGGATCGGCGAGCGTCCGCCCGAGGAAGGGATGGGCCCACGCCCCGAGAGTCTCGAGGAGCCAGACGCCGCACCCACTGCATCGAAAAAGGCGCGTGCATTCCTGGAGACGGAGGTATTGCCCGATCCTTGGGACACGATGGAGGCCGGCGCGAGCGAAGCCGAAGCCGACGCAGACGCTGCCGAGGCAGCAGGAGCCGTTCACGACGTCGTCGGAGCAGATGAAGCCGAAGGTGTCGTCGAAGCCGAAGGTGACGAAGCTGAGGGTGCCGACGAGGCCGCGGGTGCCGACGAAGCTCAAGGTGCCGACGAAGCCGCGGGTGCCGACGAAGCTCAAGGTGCCGACGAAGCTCGAGGTGCCGACGAAGACGCCGGTGCCGGCGCCAACGTGGCCTCGAGCACCGACGTGGCCCCGAGCACCGACGACGCCCGCGTCGACCCGGAGGTACTTCTCTCGTCGGTTGCCAGCGCGTTCGAGGTGCATCCCGACCCGCTCGCATCTGACGTCGGCATCGACGATGCCTCGGCCATCGAACGCGACGACTTCACGCCGGTCAGCGACGCGGCGGAAGAGCCCGCCGCGGACAACGCACCCGTATCGGTCCCGGAGCCTGCAGTCGCGCTCGCTGACAAGCCCGAAGCTCGGGCCGAGACGGTCGAGCACACCGCGACGGTCGAGCACACCGCGACTCTCGAGCACGTCGCGACTGTCGAGCACGCCGAGCAGCTGGGCCCTGCCGCCGATCCCCACGTCGACGACGACGAAGTCCCGGAGTCACTCGAGTCGACGGCGGAAGTGTCGCTCGACTCGGGGCCGTTCGACGTCGATCTCGAGGCGGGCACACCGCGTGCGCCGCCAAATGATTCTGCGGGAGATCCTCCCCAAACCGACGAGCATCGGCTCGTCCTCGCAAACTTCGAAGTGGCGAACGACGAATGATGTCAGAGCAAATGCAAGATGAGATCGTCGTAGACGCCGAGGTGGGTCGACGACCGACTCAGGAGCCGGCCGCGTTTCGATGGGCGGCGTGGGCTTGGCTGAGCCGTTCTGCGGCGACTCGCGAGACGATGCCGCCGGCGACGACTGCGCCGGCCACGTTGCCCACCGGCGACGTCGTGCGCAGGCACTTGCGTGGCGTCATCGAGGCGCTCATCTTCGCCTCGGATCGCCCCATGAGCGAAGGCGAAATCGCGAAGGCTTCGAAGGCCGATCGGAAGCTCGTGAAGAGCCTTTTGCTGGAGCTCGTCGAAGCGTATGCCGACCGCGGCTTCCGCCTCGATCAGGTCGCTGGTGGCTTCGCTTTCCGAACGAGCCCCGCCTTTTCTCCGTTCGTGAGAGACCTCGCGGCAAAAAAGCCCATCAAGATGACGCGCGCGCAGATCGAGACGCTTGCGATCTTGGCTTACCGTCAGCCCGTGACTCGACCGGAGATCGACGATGTGCGCGGCGTCGACTCGGGCGCCGTGCTCAAGGCGCTCCTCGATCGAGACCTAATTCGGGTGCTTGGCAAGAGAGATGAGCCGGGGCGGCCACTCATCTACGGGACCACTGCGCAATTTCTCGAGTTCTTCGGGCTGAAGTCACTCGGAGAATTGCCGACGTTGCGCGAGTTCACCGAGCTGACCGACGAGTCGCGGGTGACCTTCGAGCGAGAAATGGGCGAAGAGCCCGAAGACCTCGGTGGCTTCGCCGGCGGCGAAGGGGGAATGAACCAGACCGCGTCCAAGTCGCACGACGTGGCGTCGTTCGAGTACGACGCCACGATCGGAGCCGAGACCGCTGGGAACGAGCCGCACACGCCGCAGCCCGAGGGCGACGTGGTCTCGGAGCGCCCGCATGAGGGGAGCGAAGAGGCAACGAAGGCGGCAGAGTCGGAGGAGGTCGATGCGGCGGCGCCGGCGCAATCCGACGACGATGCCGAAGAAGCCGAGGACGACGACGAGGACGACGACGACGAGGACGAGGACGACGAGGACGACGACGAGGACGACGAGGACGACGAGGACGACGACGACGACGACGACGACGACGAACCCAAGGGAAACCCCGATGAAACGGACGAGCCCGAGAAGAAGGACGAGCCCGAGAAGAAGGACGAGCCGGAATGACGCTCGTCAGCTGGGATCGCTCGGCTCGTCGTAGGTTTCTGTCAGCGCCTCCACACGAGCTCGAAGCTCCGGGTATGCCACGACCTTTCGCATGATCTCCCAGACCTTCGGGTCCGCAAGGCCCTGGAAAGGTTTCGCTCCAGTTTGAACGACCGCCGAGCTTCGGGGCGTCGTGTTCGGGGCCGCGAGACCCGTAACGCGCAATGCCGCCATGCGGTCGACCCAGCGCTTCGTCGGGAACGTATCGCCGCGCTCCCAAGAGAGAATGTGCTCTTGCTCGGTGCCGATCGCTTCGGCCAGAGCGCGTGTCGAACACTTCAGCTCGGTCCGGAGTGACTTGATCTCGGCGGGCGTCATCCAGAAAATGTAGCCGAATGGCGGCTTCGTGCGGTCCCCAAGCAACTCGGGCGCAACCGGGTCGACGGACCCAGCATGAAGTCGTGGCTCATCGTTGTCGTGGTTGGGTTGCTCGCTTGCGACCGCTCGCTCCCGCATCCCTCGGAAAGCTCGAGCGGGGGCGCTTCCTCTGCCTCGGTCGCCTTCAGGTTCGAGCCCGACTCTGCATCCGCCGACATCTCGCCCGTCGTGAGAATCGCCCTGCGTTCAAAAGGGCTCGGCCCCGATGACGTCGTGCTCGCCTTCGGAACAATCACGAAACCGCAGCTCCGAGAGCTCGCTCGAGGTGAGCCGTCTCACGCGCTCGGCGAACGAATCACGTCGACGACCGCGTTTTCTCGAGGCGACGAGGTAGTCCTGTCACCCAACGCGCCGCTCTCTTGCGGCCAATATTCGCTCGCCGTCGCGCGCCTCGCTTGGTCGGCGTCCTTCGATGTCAGCTGCTCCTCCCCGACGCCTGCGCTCCTAGAGCGGCTTTGGCCTCCGAGCGACGTGAGCGGGGTTGCGGCGGCGCTCGTGTACTGCTCCGCGCTCATCCTGCCGGCGATGGAGCTTCCCATTCAGCTCGATCCCGACGGGCCGCGCGGCATGCTCCTCTCAGGGGTCGGTGACTCGGTTGCATCGAGCCGGTGCGTTCGCTTCCATCCGAGCACCGAAGGGGCGGGTCAGGCCTGGGTGCCCCCGCCGGAGATCGTCGTCGGCACATCGAAGTGGCTCGTCGACCCGTCGCCGCTCGAGGTTCGCAGAGACGAGCCGCTGCCCATCGATGTCGTCGCCTGCGAGGCCTCCGAGGTTCCATTTGGCCCGGGGTGCGCCCTCGTCGCCGACGACCGGATCGAAGTGCGTCCGCCCGAGGTCGGGCTTCTCTGGAGCGTCGTGGGCCTAGGTGACGAGCATGTCTCCACATCCCGCGATGGAGAGCCTTTCGTGCTGAAGGGGCTCGCGCCCACGAGCTCGATTCGACTCGAAACCATCGCGTTCGATGCCACGGGCAGCGAGGCCCGAACGACGTTCTTCGCGACCATGGGAGCCGCCCGAGCGCACGTCGTGATCAATGAGGTCTACGCCAATCCCATCGGCCCCGAGCCGGCGCAGGAGTGGGTCGAGCTCTACAACGACGGATCGGTCGCGGCATCGCTCGAAGGCATGAAGATCACCGACATCGGCGGTGAGGCGACGCTCCCGAATGCCACGCTCCCGCCATCGGGATTCGCGTTGATCGTCTCCGACGCTTTCGCGGTAGACGGCGAATGGGATGTGAAACCGCCGGCCGACGCGCTGATCGTTCGCGTGCCCAAGCTCGGGAAAGGGGGGCTCAGCAACGAAGGCGAGCCGCTCCACCTGCTCGATGCGAAGGGCGCGCTGGTCGGCAGATTCTCGGCGGTGCCCAAACCCAAGCCGGGCGTCAGCGTCGTCCGCGTCTCACCCGAGGCGCCCGACGGATCGCCGAGCTCGTTCGCTCTCAGCGCCGATGGCGCGAGCCCCGCAGCCTCGAATCATCCAAAATGAGTTACGCATCGACGTGATCGCGTCTCGGAGTCGCGTCTCGGAGTGATCAGCCGACCACCCCGAGGCGAAGGAGCCCGAGATGCGACGATGACGTCACGGATGCTGGACGTAGGGGCCGGGATCGCGGCTCGATTGGCCCTTCAGGCACTGGAAGTATTGATCGAGCTCGTGCTTGCAGCCCGTGTCGGCGTCGTTGTCCGAGTAGTGCGAGTCTTTGCACTCGTGCTCTTGGACTTCGCATTGGTAGTACGGTTCGAGCAAGGAATAGCAGTTGTACGTGTCGGCGATGGCGATCTCTGCGTCGACGCGGCCCTCGTACTCTTGCCGGGCGCGCTGACCACAGTTTTCGCACTTGCAGATCTGATCGACGCGCTCGGTCGCGATGGACCCGCAGCCGGTGAGCGACACCGACGCGACGGCGAGCGCGAAGACGCTCCAGAACGTGACCCCTCGAAATATGGGTCTTCCCAAGATTTGGCTCATGGTGGTTCCCTTCACTTCAAGCACTTCGTGAGGCGGTCTTGCTGGTTCCGACAAAGCTTGTCGTCTTGAGTGCCGTACGAACGGTCTTTGCATCGAGCGTTGTCGTAGATGCAGGTCTGGTAGTCGTCGTACTCGTTCGAGCAGTTTCGAAGATCGGCGATCTGCGCGTTCTCGTCGAGGCGCTGACCGCAGGCTTGCTCATCCGCGTCGTTGCCGCGCTCACAGTTTCGAGCGTTCGTGCAAAAGTCGGCTGCGCCTGAGCCACAGCCCACCAGCGTCGCCGCCAACGTTCCCGAGAAGATGGCCGAGGCGAGCAGCAGCCTGGCTTTGGCCAGTCGGTTTCTAAGCGCGAGGTCTTTCACGACCCGAGTTATAGCCCAACTCGGCGTCGATTGTGTCAACTTGGCACGGGTCCGACGCTCGGATGCTTCGGGAAGGGTCAGCTGCCGGCGATGGTCATGGCCGACACGCGGAAGGTGGGCGAGGCGGTCGAGCTCCTGAGGTCGAGATCGTCGCCGACGGCGTCGATTCTCCGGAGCAGCTCGTCGAGATTCAGCGAGATGGTCACCTCGCTGACGGGGAACGCGAGCTCGCCGTTCTCGATCCAGAATCCCGACGCCCCTCGCGAGAAGTCGCCGGTGACCGCGTTGAAGCCGAAGCCCATCATGTCGGTCACGTAGAGCCCGCGTGCCGTCGATCTGATGATGTCTTTGGCGTCTTGCGACGTGGGCTGGAGGATGAAGTTCGTGGTCGAGGGCCCGACGCCGCCTCCCGATCCGCGCGAAGCGCTGGCGGTCGAGGCGCGGTTCAGCTTGCGCGCGCTGTAGCTGTCACAGAGATACGAAACCAGCTGACCCTTTTCTACGACGACATTGCGTCTGGAGAGAAGACCCTCGCCGTCGAACGGCCTCGAGCCGGGCGCGCGCGGGATGAGCGGGTCGTCGATGATCGTGACGAGAGGGCTCGCGATCTGAGAACCCTCGCGACCTGCGAGGTAGCTGGATTTTCGCCAGATCGCGCTTCCCATGACGCAGCCGGCGACGAGGCCGAGAATCGAGCGCGCGGCATCGGGATCGAAGACCACCGGTGCCTCGGTGGTGGGCACCTTTCGAGCGCCGAGCTTTCGGAGCGTGCGTCGCGTCGCCTCGCGTCCGACCGCCTCGGGCTCGTCGAGGTCTGCCAGAAAGCGCTTCGCGCTCCAGTGGTGCCCCCGACGCTTCTTGTCTCCTTCGTCGTCAGCGACCGGCACGACGGAGAGGGAGCTGTACGAGCCAGCAAGGCCGCGTCGAAAGCCGCCCGAGAGGACGAGCGCCTGACATCCAGCCGTTCGCGAGAAGGTCCCTCCGTCGCTGTTGGTGATGCGCGGATCGGCGTCTCGCGCCGCTTTCTCGCCGCGCCGCGCGCGATCGATGGCCGAAGCTGCGTCGACGCGCCCACAAGCAGGATCGTAGAGCTCGAGATCGGCGGTCTCGCCGTGGTGGATCAGGTTGGGGTCGGCGGGGCCGGCGAAGGGATCTTCTTGCGAGATCTCGACGAGCTCGATGGCATCGTCGATGAACCGAGCCAACCCCTGCGGAGTGAGATCGGAGGTGGAGGTGAGGGCGACGCGACCCTTCTTGATGACCCGCATTCCAACGCTGCGATGACCGGCTTCTTCGATGAGCTCTGGCTCTCCGAGGCGGATCTTGGTCGAAAGCTCGGAGCCCGAGCGAGCCTTCACCTCGGCGACGTCGACGCCGCGGGCGAGCGCCCTCTTGCAGAGGTCGTCGGCGAGGTCGAGGAGCTTGTCGATCTCCCGCTTGGTCGTGTCGTCGTCCATCCGTCGAGAGTTGCGCCGGTACGGGCGTCCGTCAACGTCGAGTTCGGCTCTTCGGTCGGTCATTCGGTCGCTCGACTCGGGGCCGCGCCGCCAGGGCGCCAGGGTCTGGCCTCGCCGAGAGCTTCGGCGCCCGGGCCAACGCCGTCGTTCGCGTGGGGCGAGCGAGCCGCTCGCCTCGACTGCGGAGAGCCACCAACGTCAGCCATGCACCGCCCGCGAGGAGGGCGTTCATGCCGAGAACACCGAGCCCCGTCGGCGATGTCGCAAGATTGGCCACCGGGAAACCCTCTGAGACCTCGGCGTAGCTGCCGACCTGCCAAAAGCGCCCAGCGAGCGCTGCGAGCACGAACACCACGCCGATCGTCGCTGCAAAGCCGCCGGTCAGCGCTCGCCTCGGATGCCCCTCGGTGATTGCTCGCTGGGCGAGCTCGAAACCGACGACGACGAGCGCAGCGACGACGAGGACTGCGGTCATGAACAGCGCCGAGGCGATGCGCTCGCCGTTCCAAAGATAGGCGACGCTCCAGCTCGGCACCGACCAAGCGAAGTAGCCGACGGTCGGCGCGAGGGTGAGCGATGCGAAGAGCGCGACGCTCCGCCGACCGAAGTCCAAGTCGGCGGCGCGCTCGGGCAGTCCGAGACCGAAGCCGAAGAGCACGCCGAGAGCGAGAGCAACGAGAGGAGCGATGAGCAGCGGCATCGGTGATTTCGCGGGTGCTCAGCACCCACCTCGAGCCGGGTTTCGAGCGAGGCTTTCGAGCGCCCGGCTGCAACGCGGGGTCACGGGCTCTTGCACTCGGGCGGAATGTCGACCCGCTCGCCGCCACAGATCGAATTGACCTGTTTGAAGGCCTCGACGTCGCTGTCGGCAGCCTCACAGGCGGCTCCGGCAGCCAAGAACGTGGCCCGCTTGTCGACCTCCGAGGTCTGCGCCAGCTCGTGGAGCTTCTCGCAGCAGAGCTTGGCTCCCGCGGTTCGCGCTGCGCCTGGTTTGGCCGTTCGCGTGCGTGGCTTGGTCGTTCCTGCGTCGGCACCGTTGAACGGCGTGGCCGACGATTCGGGCTTCTCCGTGCTCGGTCCGAATGTCGTGGTCGCGGCGTAGACCAGGCCCACGAGTGGAACGACGCTGAGCCCCGCGATTGGGACGAGCAGTCTCAGCCATCGTTGGGGCCGTTCGCTCATCGGGGCGAGTCTAGTGCATGTCGCGTCGTCTTTCGCGCATCTCGACGCAACTCGGATCGCGTGGGGTCGATGAGCCAACGTGGACCCGTGGACGCTCGCTCCCGACGACAGACGCTACCCAGCCGGGCTCGCCGATCTCACCTCGCCGCCGGTGCTTCGCGTTCTCGGCACGCTCCCCAGCGCGCGAGCGATCGCGATCGTCGGAGCGCGTGCGTGCTCGAACGGGGCCCGCGACTTCACCGTTCGATTGGCTCGAGAGCTCGCGAGCGCGAGCATCGCCATTTGGTCTGGCGGCGCCTTCGGCATCGACGCGGCCGCTCATCGCGGAGCTCTCGAAGCAGGTGCCCCCACAGTCGTCGTGATCGGTAGCGGTATCGCGCAGCCCACGCCGTCGGAGCACGCGGGTCTGTTCGACGAGATCGTGGCACGCGGCGGAGCGATCGTTTCTCGTCTCGACGACCACGCCCCCGCACGGACGCCGCACTACCACGCCCGCAACGCCGTGCTTGCCGCCGCGACGAGCCTGACCCTCGTCGTCGAGTGCGGTCTCCAAAGCGGCGCCCTCTCGACCGCGCGGCACGCTAAGAACCTGAAGAGACCTTTGGCCTTCGTGCCCCATGCGCCTTGGTCGACCTCGGGCGCAGGCTGCATCGCCGCGATCAAGAACGGCGCCTCGGTGGTGGCCGACGCAGACGACGCGCTCGCCTTGCTCGGGCTTTCGCCTGTCGCCGTCGCACCCGTTCAGAAGCGGCCCGGGGCGAGGCAACGACAACTGTTCTCGTCGGAGCTGCAAACTGAAAGAAGGCCGATGGTCTCCGCGTCGACGCCGATCGATCTCTCACCGGAGCAGCGTGACATCCTCGCGATTCTCGAACATCCTTCCCACGTCGACACGCTCTGCGATCGCCTTGGCAAGCCCGCGTCGACGCTCGTGCCTGCGCTCGTGACGTTGGCCCTCTCCGGGGTCGTGGTCGAGGTCGGCCCTGGCGTCTTCGAGCGCGCACGGTGAGAAATGGTCTCGGCTCTCCCGAGCTTGCGTCGCGAACGGCGCCGACGTTTGGTGGCGCCATGGCATCTACTTCCGACTCTTCGGAGCTCACGGCCACGGTCGTCGGCGCGGGGCTCGCCGGCTGCGAGGCGGCGTTCCAGCTCGCTGAGCGCGGCGTCTCGGTCACTCTGATCGACATGAAGCCCGAAAAGCGGACGCCGGCTCAGACCAGCGCCCACCTGTGCGAGCTGGTGTGCTCGAACTCGATGCGCGGCGCGTCTCTCACGAACGCCGTCGGTCTCCTCAAAGAAGAGATGCGCAGAATGGGCTCGCTCATTCTCAGCGTGGCCGACCGCACCCAGGTCCCCGCGGGCGGCGCTTTGGCCGTCGACCGTGAACGCTTCGCGGAAGAGGTGACGCGCGTCGTGTCGAACCATCCGCGAATCCAAGTGGTCCACCGCGAAGTGACGGCCATCCCCGAGGAGCGACCCGTGATTCTCGCGACCGGCCCTCTCACGGCCGACGGCCTCGCCGGCGATCTCGAGCGTTCGCTCGGGCTCGCCAGCCTCGCGTATTACGACGCCATCGCTCCCATCGTGAGCGCCGAGAGCATCGATTGGTCGAAGGTGTGGAAGCAATCGCGTTACGGAAAGGGTGCGATCGTCGATGCTGACGGAGCGACCGTGAGCGTTGCATCCGGTATGGCGGACGGCGGCCCGGTCGACGCTCAGCGCGACGACGAAAAGGGCGGCGACGAGGCCTACGTGAACTGCCCCTTCGACGACGAGGGCTACCACGCGTTCATTCGGGCGCTGTGCGAAGCAGAGAAGGTCGAAGCACGTGCCTTCGAAGACGTTCGGTATTTCGAAGGATGCCTGCCGTGTGAGGTCATGGCCGAACGCGGTCCCGAGACCCTCGCGTTCGGTCCGATGAAGCCGGTCGGGCTCACCGATCCGCGCACGGGTCGGAGGCCCTATGCCGTCATCCAGCTGCGGCAGGAGGACGAGGCCGCGAGCGCCTACAATCTGGTGGGCTTCCAGACGCGCATGAAATACCCGGACCAGGCGCGCGTCTTCCGCAGCATCCCCGGCCTCGAAGATGCGGAGTTTCTCCGCTTCGGCTCGGTGCACCGGAACACGTTCGTCAACGCACCCGAGCTGCTCGACGAAGCGATGCAGCTCCGACCTCTGCCAGGCGTCTTCTTGGCAGGACAGATCACGGGCGTCGAGGGCTACGTCGAGAGCGCGGCCGGTGGGCTCCTCTGCAGCCACCTTCTCGCGGCGCGCCTTCGGGGCGAGGCGCTCCAATTCCCGCCCGCGACGACGGCACTTGGCGGCATCCGCACCCATCTCGCGCGAACGCCGATCGGGGGGGCGCGCTATCAGCCCTCGAACATCACGTGGGCGCACCTGCCGCCGCTCGAAGGTGTCACCAAGAAGCTGAAGAAGCGTGATCGCTACGAGAAGCTCGCCGAACGGGCCCTGATCGATCTGGCCGCCTATCTGAGGCTCGTTCGTCCCGAAGCGGCCGTCGCGTAGTCGGCGTTCCTTCCGAAAAAGTGATGTCCCAGACAGGCCGGGTCTTGGTACCTTCTCGCGCATGCTCACCTCCAGGCCCTCTCCGTTTCGAGCCCCACACCGCTGGCCGTCGATCGCCCGTTCGGCGATCCGCACTGCGGTCCACGCGCTCGGGCTCCTCGCGACCCTCGTGCTCGTCGCGTTCAGCCGTCCCGAGACGGCCCTCGCTCTCGGGACCGTGAGGGCCGAGAAGACCAGTCTCGACGAGGTCGACGGCCGCTGGAAGATGAAGCTCGTGATGGACTACGGCTCGCAGCCGGAGATTAACTTCGTCCCGATGCTGTTCGTCTTCACCCCGACGATGCTCTACGAGCGAGCTTGCACCGACGAGTCGAAGGGCAAGCCGATCCTCAACAAGATTCCGTTGCAGAACCAACAGAGCATCAACGAGCAGCTCGATGTCGGCTTCTCCGACGGAACCGGCAAGACCTTCAAAGAGACGCATTTCGACTTTCTCATCCGTCGCGACCGTGGGTTCGAGGCGGGCGAGTACACCCTCGAAATCAAGCGCGCGAGCGACGCGAAGACGATGGGCAGCAAGATCAAGCTCGTGTTGAACGGCAACAACAAGCCGGTCGACCGTCGGGCCATGACGTTCGCGGGCGAGAAGCCGAAGAACGATCCGTGCAACCCGCCCGACGAGAAGCCGGCCGACAGTGGTGGTGGCGACACCAAGCCGGCCCCCAAGCAAGACAAGCCCGCTCCGGCGAACCAAGACGTTCACGCAGATGGTGAAATCCCCCTGCCGCAAGACACCGAACCGCCGCCTCCGGTCCCGCCGAAGCAGGGCGGATGCGGATGTGAGCTCGCTTCCGAGTCGACTCCAGACGTCGCGTTGTGGAAGATGATCCCGCTTCTCGGCGTCGGCCTCCTCGGGGCCAGGCGCATCCGACGAGCCGCTTCGCGGATCCCCAGCGCCTCACGATGAGGCTCGAGACTCGCGGCGACAGCCGTTTGAAATGAGGGCCCTCATCGTCGGCGCCGGCGCCGTTGGCCAGGTGTATGGCTACCACCTCGCGCGAGGCGGCGCCCACGTATCCGTTTACGTGAAACCCCGCCATGTAGATGAAGCCACCCGTGGGTTCGAGCTCTTCGCGATTCACTCGAGAGCGCGTCGAGAGCGGCGTGTTTTCGTTCCCGGCGCGGTCGTCAGCGATGCGGCCGCGATCCGCGAGCAGCGATTCGATCAAGTATGGCTTTGCGTTGCATCGACCTCGCTCATGGATGGCTCGCTCGATCCCTTGCTCGACGCACTTCGAAGCGGCGCGAGCGCGCGCGCTTCGGTGGTGAGCCTGTTGCCCGGCACCTTCGTCAAAGAGCGGCTACTCGCGGTGGTTCCCGAGGCTCAGCTGGTCTTCGGCATCATTGGGCTCCAGAGCTACCATGCGCCTCTCGTGGGATCACAGGCCCGCTACGAGCTCGAGACCGGTCCGGGGACCGCCTATTTTTTCCCGCCGGGCGGTGCGAGCACCTTCAGCGGCGTCGGCGATCACGCCACCCGCGCCGTCACTGCGCTGCGCATGGGAGGGGCGCCGGCGCGAGCAGTGGCCGATGCGTGGGTCGAGCTCGGCTTTTCGTCGGCGTTGTTGATGCCGATCATCGCAGCCATCGAAGCCGTCGACTGGTCGCTCGAACGCTTCCGTCGTTCGGCCGAGAGCGCGATCGCCACGCGCGCGGCGCGTGAGGCGTTGACGATCGTCGCCGCCGAGACCGGAGAGCCCGAGCCAATCTATGCCGAGCTCATTCGGCCATTCGTGGTTCGTCTAGGCTTCGGCTTCATCGCTCCCACGTTCGCACCTTTGGATATCGAAGCGTTCTTTCGCTACCACTTCGGCAAAGTGGGCGCGCAGACGAAGATGCTCTTCGACGAGTACATTCGTGAAGGCGAAGCCCGCGAGCTCTCGGTCGATGCGCTCCGCGAGCTGAGAGCACGCCTCGGCGAGTGAGTCGACTCGGTCACGCTCCGCGCTCCACGATTAGTAGTGGTAGGCGACCGTGTAGTTGGGGCAGGGGAGCGATTGCGGGTTGTCGACCCTGATGAACACCATCGCGTTGTCGGCGTTGAGCTGGCTCGAGCCGCAGGTGAGGCTGATGTCCATGTCGCCCGTCGAGCAGCATCCGGGGCGCCCATCGGGCGAGTTGGCGGCGGTGGTCCCGCCTGGGCAGGAGAAGTTGTCTGACTCCGAGCCGTCGCATTGGATGAACTTGCAGATGCGAACCGAGCCGCTACTGGTCAGTGTGCGCGCCGGATCGACCGAGCAAAACGAGCTCGCATCGACTCCATGGAATTTGTACCAATCCAGGTCGGAAGCGCCGGAGAGCACGCCGGACACCATGTCACCCATGTTGTCGCAGTCGCCGATGGTCCCCAGATCGTAGGCGTTCACTTCGCTGTCGTTGGGCTCGCCGGGACCGGTGTCGACGCATCCGCTTCCGGTGGTCGACGTGGTCGACGCGGAAGACGACGACGCGACGGTCGACGTGACGCTCGCCTGAGTCGCACTGGCCATCGCGCCGGTCTGGCTCGTGGTCGTGGTGTGACCCGCCGTGCCCGTTCCCCCCGATCCACCGAAGTCTTGAAAGCCGGGCTTGGGTGCCTCGCCGCCGCAAGCTGCGATGGCGCTGCACGCGATGGTTGCGGCCAGCGCGCATGCGAACAGGCCCCACCGTGCCGAAAGTGCCAAGCTCATGAGGCCAAGATAGCCTAGGACGCTTTTCGACACGACCCCCAGGCGTGCAGCTCGTTCAGACGAGCCGAGCTGTTACGCTCGAGGACTCATGACGAATCGCGGAGTCAAAGGCACCACCGAAACTCTCGCCACACCACGCGATCCGCTCGACGCTTCACCGAACGGTGAGGTCGTGGACGAGCCGCTCGATCCGGCGCTCGAGCGTGTTCTGCGTCGGGTCGACATGTCACCACGAGAGCCGGCGACCGCTGATGCGGCGCTCGACACAGGCCCTCCTGCGCTCGAGAACGGGCCACGGCTGCGGATGGCGAGGCTCGCGCGCATCGAAGGAGGCAAGGTATTTCTCAAGGTGCGCGGCAAGAGCGAGGACATCGAGGCCGACGTCGACGAAGAGGTCGATCTCGATCTCTTGAAGCGCTCATTCGACAACGGGCAAGCCGTGTTGATCGAGGAGGAGCCAGGGCTCTTGCCGGTCGTCGTCGGGCTCATACAGACCAAGGTTCCCGAGACGCTCGAGATCCGCGCTCGCAAGATCGTGATCGAGGGCGAAACCGAGGTTCTTCTACGTTCGGGCACCGCGGCCATGCGCCTTCGCCAAGACGGCGACGTCGAGCTCGTCGGGAGCCGAATCACGACCATGTCGCGGGGCCTCTTCCGCCTCGTCGGGCGCATGCTCCGACTGAACTGAACGCGTTCAACTCTCCGCGCGCGATGCCGTCCGCGACCGAATTGGAGTGTCGTGTCAGCGGCGAGCGCGGGCCGGTCGGCTCCACGAGCCCGGAATGCTCGATGCGCGGTTGGCGTGGGGGGCCCACTCGGGGAGCGCGCGCTCTTGGACGACTACGAAGTCGTGCGGATCGAGCTTCACGACCTCGCCCGTTCGGATGATGAGCTCGCGGTGCAGATTGCGGCGTTCCTGGGCTAGGAGCGGGAACCGATCGAGCTCGACGAAGACCGTGTTGGGTGAATAGGGCTGACCTCGGCGGTACCTGAGCTGCGGTAGATACCGTGACGGTTCTCTGGCAAAGTACTCCTCCCAGCGACTCCGGCGAACCGTCGGCAGGATCATGCGATCGGGCGAACCGTCGGAAGGTAGGTCACGCGGGTCGCTGATCTTGCGTGCGAGCTTCTCGGGCTCGGGCTCCCCCATGTCGGGATCGTCCACGTCGTCGTCGACATCGATTTGCTCTGGAGGCAGATCGACTTGTTCTGCGAGACCGGCGCCCGTGATTCGATCGAGCGCGAGCGCACACGCGAGAGCGATCTCGGGATTCTCCGAATCGAGCCCATTAAGAAGAGCTGGGAACGCACGAGGTGAACCCGCCCACCCCGCCGCGAGCGCGCGGATCTTCGTCACGCCGAGCTCTAGACGCTCGGCTATCGTCTCGGCGTGTCGAAGGCTTGCGCCGAGCGCGAGCGGAACGAGGGCGCGCTCTTCGAACGGGCCCGACAGCTCACGCTCGACCCGATCGGCCGCGTGAATCGATCCGCCCAGCACCATGGCGAGGTAGGTTGCCTCGCGCAGCGCTGGGTCGTCGTCTTCGATCGTCTTTGCGACGAGCTCGTCGAGCTCGTCGACTCGCGTCACCCCAGCGGCCAAGATTCCGACTGCGGCGACGACCGGCTCGGGATCTCGTGCGGCGCGTAAGATCTCGTCGGGGGTCGCGAGTCCACGATACGAAAGAACATCGATTGCGATGGCCCGGATGCCTGGGTCGGAATCGGTCGACCATGCGCGCAGCATGTTCGCCAAGTCAGGATGAGGAACGAGCTTGAGCGCGCCAGCGACGTTTCGACGAACCTCGGGATCGCTCGGGCCGAGGTGTCTCAAGGCTCGCTCGGCTGCGGCGAGCGTATCGCGCCCGACGAAGCAACCAGCAATCATCGTGATGGCGAAACCGCGCGACGGATCTTTCGCGGGAGCGTCGAAGATCAATGGCTCGAGCGACGCGAGGGCAGCGGTCCCGAGCGACGCGATCGCATCGATGGCGGCCAGCATCCGGCGCTCGAGAAAGCTTGCGGTCCGCCATGGATCACCGAGCAGCGGTGCGCGCTGCATCCCGACCATCGCGATTTCCTCGAAGCATTCACGGCACCGGGCGCGGATGAAAGCATCGGAAGAAATGGCCCACGATCGAGGACTCACGAACCCGGGCGGGGGCTCTTCGAGGATGGGCTTTCGGCGTCGAAGCTCTTCGTGTTTCAGCCGCACCATCAACCGCGCGGCTCGTTCGATCTTTGCCTTGTCCGAAGCCAGCTGGATCTCGGCGACCTGCGCCTCGAGCTCCCCGATGCTCGTCGGCTTCTTTCGCTCGATGCGAGGCGGAGGAGGCGGCGCCGGGGTCTTCGGGTCGACCACTTTCACGTAGGGGCCGAGGGGCGCGCGAGGGATGTGGTGAAGGCGCGGCTCTTCGAGGGTCCCCATCAGCCGAGATGGTTCGAGCACGAACGGGATCACTCGGCTGTGACGCTCTTCGGCGACGAGGAGCCAACCGCGCGCGTTGTCGAGCCACGCGACGATCTCGCCGAGAGGCGGGTCGATGACCGAGGCGCGCTCGAGCCCGGCTCTCGCTTCGTCGAGAGCCACCATACCGTCGCGGACACCGAGCAAAGGATCGCGGGCCCCGTCGAAGCCTCCGGTGACCGCGACGATCGATCGGCCGAGCGCGAAAGCGATCGGCCGCAAATCGGCTTCGGAAGCAGGCGCATCGGCTGCCGTCGCCAGCGCGGCGTGCAGGATGCGCAAAGCGGTTTCCAGTGCCTGGACGTGCTTCGGAATCGAGACGCCCTCCTCGATCTCCTTCTTGCCGGTCGACGCCGCCATGGTTCCGGACCCCTCTCCCCTCATACGTTCACCGCGCAGCTCGTGGGTCTTTGCGCGCCAAGAGATCCGAGGGATACCGTCATTCGTGAGTGGAGCGCAACGGCCCAAGAACATCGAGGAGTATGCAGAGCTTCAAGCGGCGCTGATGCGTGGCCCTCGAGATGCGGTGCTGCGTGCGCGGGGCCTCGACGAGGATTCGTTCGCAGAGATCGACGCCGAGTTTCAGGATGCACTCTCCGAAGCCATGATGCACGACGGGGACGGGGTTCCGCCGCTGTTGGCGTCGTACGACGCAGCACTTCGAACGGCCCGGGCCGAGAGCGCCGAAGATCTCACGCTCGAGCAGTTCGCCAGCTTGACGCGCGAGCTCGAATCGGGCGCCGACGCGAGCCGCGCATTCTCGAAGCGGGGCATCACCTTCGAGCGGTACGTGCGAGCGAGCCAGCGTTGGACGGCTCGGCTCGCGACCGATCCCGAGCTCGCGCGGCGGTTCATTTCGTTTCGCGGACGCTAGGTCGTGGGGAGGAACGCGCCCGAGAGAGTCGTCCGTCGAGCCGCGTCGGATCAGACCGAACCCACGAGAATGGTTCCGCGCTCGCCACCGTCGCTGCCTGCGAAGCAGAGCGCGAGGGGGAAGGGGGCGTATCCGCGCGAGAAGGCTTCGGCAGCGATGGCGATGCTCACTGGCAACGCTGCCGCGCCGAGGTGGCCCATGCGTTGCGCCGGGGAGTCTGTCACGAGCGGGGCGCACCACGATTTACGAGTCCGCGTGAGCATCGCCTGCCATTCGTGAAGCCGCCGGAGCTCGAAGGTGTGATCGGAAAGAGCCCATCCGACACGCATCTCGTCGGGCAAATCTTTGGTGGCAGCGCGAACGGCCGTCGAGAGCCCCTTCGCGCGGAACGCGCTCTTGTCGTTGTCGGGAGTCGCCTCTTCCATTCCCGCGCCCGTTCCGTGGATGCGTGCGAGCGGTGTGATGCCCAAGCGAGGCGCGAGGTCGCGATGTGCGATCAACACGAAAGCAGCCGCTTCGCCAGGGATCAACGCATCGAGGTTCTTCGGTGAGAACAATCGTCCCTGCGAGTAGAGCCAAGCAATGGTGCGCGGGTCGTAGTCGGTGTGGATCCCCCCGAACAGGATTGCATCGATGTCGCGACGCTCCAGAGCGCCGAGCGCCGCCGCGAGCTGGCCGATGACGCCTCCACCTCCGCGCATCGAGAGCTGCACCGGAGCGTCGCCGAAATGCTCGCGGAGTGTCGTCCGGAGAAGCGTTCCGAGGACGCTGCTCGTGTCGCTCTGCGTACCCGGGATCGGCTCCGAGAGTCCGAGCACGATCGCCAATCGAAGTGAGCGAGCTCCAGGTCCGAGCGGACGCGCGACCTCGGCGAGGGCCGCCTTCGCGAGCTCCACGGCTCGCTCTTCACCGACCAGGTAGGGGTCGAGCGTCGGGTCGAACGCCATGGTGATGGCTTCGCCGTCGGGTGCAGCGATGGGCGCGCCCGTGATGACCGGCATCCCGGTTCGCAGCAGAAACCCAGTCTGGACCGCGTCGAGCCCGATGGGCGTTCGTGCGCCGACGGCGAGGACGACACCGAGAGTTTTCACGAGCGTCGCTCCTTGACCTGGATCTCCGCGCTCTTCTGCTTGCGCGGAGCGACGACATACGCGCGCCACACGTACTCGACGGTGAGGACCGTTCCCGCACGGTTCGGGAGCGCGTCGAACACCATCGTGTCGAGGATGGGCTGGAATGCCTCCGGCGGCCGGTCTTTCACCTTGAACACGACGTCGAGAGCCACCTTCGGAAGAACGAAGCCGATGTTGCCACCTCCGCTCGTCAGGTTGACCAACGCGCCTTCTTCACCGCCTCGTAGCGGGCTCGAAGACACGAGAGCACCCGTCGCAGAAAAGTTCGCGCGGTCGTCGAAGTCGGCTGGGAGGAGCGGGGCGACTTCGTCGAGCCATGCCTTGTCGTAGGTGCCCCAGAGAGAGCGGCGTGGCAGCCAGTGTCGTCCGAGGGGAGAGAACCCTGCTGGCTCGGGCCGGTCCGACGCCTTCTTGATCGGGCTCGACACGTCTTCGATTTGCGGTGCGGGCGTTCCTTCGAGTGAGGCGGGATCGCGGCGCACGCCCGAGCCGAGCGGGTTGCGCGCGTCTTCCACATAGAGCTCTGGATCGCTGTCGTCGGATCCGCCGAACGCGTGCTCGTAGCGCACCTCGAGCCCGCTCACCGGACGTGACGCCGTGACGCCGTCGCCGTCAGGAAACCAAACGCGGGGACCGTGAATCCGAAGGAGCTTCGAGAGCTTTCCCACGCGGATGCCGGCATCGAACGTCGGCACGGGCTTCCCGCCGGGAGCCGTCGCGACCGCCGCGACGAGCACCTCGGTCCCCGGCTTTCGCAAGCAGAGGTCGGATGCGTAGAGGATGCTGCTCTTGTCAGGCTTTCCCCACGGGACGTCGGCGGCACGGATCCCGCGCCGACGTGCCTCGGGGGCGATCTCGAACGAGCCGTCCGAACCGTGGGTCCTCCCATCGGGTGAGAGCTCGAACGTCGCCTTGATGATGCAGCAGAGCTTCTCCCCATCTTTGTCGCAAAGGAGTTGCGGATGCACTAGAAACTCAGTGTCGTTTTCGATCCGAGGCTGTTCCATGGTCCCTGACGGCGCGCGAGGACGGCCCGGCGCCCAAGTCGTGCACCGAGCTCGTCGTGAACACTTTCTCAGTCGGTGTCGCTGGTTCCGATGTTCGTCTTGAAGCCCGGTTTGCCGCCGCCCGGCTTGAGGTCGGGTTGGTTGGTGTACATGACCCCGCCCGAGGGCTCGTCGGGCTCGCCGAACGTGTGCACGCCCTTGCGGTGATCGACCTTGTTCTTGGCGTCTCTGACCTCGTCGTCGGTCAGCGGACGCTGGTAGATGCCGTGGCCGCCCTGGAGCTTCGCCTGCTCGTCGGTCGTCCGGTGGCCGGTCGTGACGTTCGTCCTGAGGTGGTGGTCGAGGAGCTTTTCTTTCGCTGCGCTTCGCGCGTGGTTCTGGCCGTCGTCAGGATGCTTTTGCTCTTGCGCGGCGAGCTTTTTGTCGGCGTCGTTCGGGGGGCCGTGCTTCGACGGTGCGCAGGGCGTCACGGGCGCGTTCGAAATGACTTTGCGCTTTCCATCGGGTTGGGCCGCAGCCGGAGCCACTACGGTGGGCGCTTTCACCGCCTTGCTCGCGTCGCCCTCGGATGCGCCAGCCTTGCCCGCGCCTCCACCGCCGCCGCCACCGCCGCCGCCGCCGCCACAACCAATCAGGCCCGCACCTGGGCCTGGACGTACAACCCATCGAGCCTGGTGGTCACCAGCACAGACCCCAAAGGCGGCATCACCACCTATGCATACAACGCGCAAGGCCAGGCCAGCAGCATGACCAACCCGCTGGGCCACGTGAGCACCTACGCCTATGACGCCGCCGGGCGCCTGGCCAGCCAAACCGAGCCCAACGGCCTGGCCAGCAGCTACGCCTACGACGCTCGCGGCAGACTGCTGGCCAGTACAACGGGCAGCGGTGCAAGTCTTGAAGTTACCACCTACACCTACCACCCCACCGGCCAGCTGGCCACCGCCGTGCTGCCCAGCGGCTACAGCGCCGCCTACACGTACGACGCCGCCCAGCGCCTGGTAGCCGCCCAAGACAGCCGGGGCAACCGCATCGACTACGCGCTGGACGCCATGGGCAACCGGGTGCGTGAAGAGGTCAAAGACCCGGGCGGCAACATCGCCCTGCTGACCCGCCGCGTGGTCAACCAGCTCAACCGCATCGCCAGTTTGCAAGGCGCCAACAACCAAAATACCGCCATCGGCTTTGACTTGAATGGCGAGGCCACCAGCCAGACCGACCCGCTGGGCCAGACCACAGCGCAAACCCTGGACAGCCTGCGCCGCCCGGTGGCTACCCGCTTTGCAGACAACACCCAAAGCGCCCAGGCCTTTAATGCGCTGGATCAGCTGACTTCAGTGACCGACCCCAAAGGCGTGGCAACGCAGTACCAGCGAAATGCCTTTGGCGACGTGCTGAGCGAGGCCAGCCCGGACATCGGCACCACCAGCTACCAAAGAAATGCTGCAGGCGAAGTCATTGCCAGCCTGGACGCCAACGGCAACGCGGCCACCATCACCCGCGACGCATTGGGCAGGCCGCTGGTGGTCACCCGCAGCAACCCGAATTCAACCACTTCTCAAATTGCACACGTCAGCACCTACACGTACGACACGGGCAGCGCAGGCGCGCAAACCGGCTACCTGGCCAGCCTGCAAGACCCCAGCGGAAGTACAACGTATGAGCGCGACAGCTTTGGCCGCATCCTGAGTAAAACCCAGCAAGTCAACGACAACCCCGCCGCCCCCGGCA
>JAYUUB010000157.1:0-77382 GCA_043755175.1 Polyangiaceae bacterium
CGCGCCCGAACGAGCCCTCGAAACAGCGTCGCGAGCGTCTCGGGGTCGTCGTTGACCCCGCGCAACAGCACCGACTGGTTCATCACCGGGAAGCCCGCATCGGCAAGCCGCGTGAGCGCCTTTAGAGAAGCGGGAACGAGCTCCCTCGGGTGATTGAAGTGGGTCATGATCCATATCGGATGGAACGCGCGAAGCGCCGTGACGAGCTCGGCCGTGATGCGAGAGGGGAGCGTCACCGGAACACGCGTCGCGAGTCGAATGGTCTCGATGCTCGAGATGCGTCGTAGCCTCGCCATGAGCCCGACGATGCGACTCGTGGCCATGCTGAGAGGATCACCTCCGCTGACGATCACGTCACGCACTTCGGGATGGGCCGCGAGGTAGGCGAATGCAGGCTCGAGCTTGTCGAGCGACACGGCGCCTCCACCATCGCCGACCATGCGAGACCGCGTGCAGAACCGGCAGTAGACCGCGCAGCGATCGGTCGCCAAGAGAAGCGCACGGTCGGGGTATCGCTGAACCAGATGAGGCGCGACCTCGTGCACGACCTCCCCGAGCGGATCTTCGAGATCGCCTCGTGTCTCTTTTGATTCGTCGGACACTGGCACGCACTGCCGACGAATGGGGCAGTGCGGATCGCTTCGATCGATCAGAGAGAGGTAGTGAGGGGTGATGCGGATCGGCAGGCCTTCTCGCTCCGCCCGTCGTGCGCCATCGAGCTCGTGATTGGTCAGCGCAAGGGCGCGCGCGAGATCGTCTGCGGTCGCAATCGACCGTCTCAGCTCTTTCATCCACCTCGGACTCGGACGCTTGGGCGCTGCTGCGGCCTCGCCCGATGGCACAGTCATCGAGCCTCCGACGGAGAGCAGAGACCGTCGATTCGACGACGCCCGAGGCGCGCTCGCTTCAGAGCGGGCATCGTCGGATCTCATGGGCTCCGAATGGGCCCGGGCACCTTCGGCGCGTTGGGAGGCTCAGGCGGCTTCGGTCGGCTCGACCCTGCGGCGGAGGCGGACGCGCTCGCCGAGGCCGAGGGCGCAGCGGTGGCAGACATCGTGGGTGGAGGCGTCGCGCTGTCGTCGGTCGGAAGCGGAACGTCGAGCTTCGCGAGCGCAGCATCGTCGATCTCGATTTTGTACTTCTTCCGAAGATCGGTTTCGACCTGCTTTTCGAGGTCTTCGGTGC
Source organism: Polyangiaceae bacterium (assembly GCA_043755175.1). GTDB lineage: Bacteria > Myxococcota_A > Polyangia > Polyangiales > Polyangiaceae > CAYYKK01. The sequence continues at coordinate 1,186 of JAYUUB010000157.1, forward strand.
GTTTTTGGAGGAGCGCGACGCGAATCTGACGTTCGGCCTCGGCGAGCGTTCGCTCATGCCCCGGGGTCTTGCCGTTCAGACGGATGACGTAGAATTTCTTGTCCGAGACGAGGACTTCGTCGAGCACTTGGCCGACTTTGTCGAGCTTGAAAACGGCTGCGCGCACGACGTCGGGGACCTTCATGTTCGCCCCCTTCGGATCGTCCGGAGGGCCGACGATCCCGAGATCACCGGCGAGGTCGAGGGGAACGTTGGCCTGCTTTGCAGCTGCTGCGCTGGTCGAATTCTCGAAGAAGAGCTTGCCCCACGCCGTCGGGTCGCCCGATTTCTTGGCGGCCTCGAGAACCTCTTTGGCCTTCTTCTCGTCGTCGACGATGATGGCACTCACTCGGCGGCGCTCGGGCTCTCTGTAGTCGTTGATGTGCGCATCGAAGTAGGCCTTTACCTCTTCGGCGGGGATCTCGGTCGGCGTCGGGAGCGTCTTGCGAGCATCGGCGAGCAGCGCGTCGCGCAGGAGCTGGCGAATGGCTTCTTGCGTCTTGGGCTCGTCTGCCAGGCCACGTTTCTTCGCCTCCGCCGCCAACAGCTCGATGTCGACGAGCTCTTTCAGCAGATCGCGGCGCCGCTCGGGTGACTGGTAGCGAAGTCGATCGAACTGGTCCATTCGATCGAGGGCGGCTGCGTAGTCACCGAGCGTGATGACCTTGTCGCCGACCTTCGCGATCACACGTGCCGCCTGCTCCGGGGTGAGCCCCCCAGGCGTGGGCCCAGCGTCAGCGCCCGGCGGAACCGGCGGATCGCTGCAGGCGAGGAGGCCGCCCGAGGACAGGGCGATCGCAAGGAGCGCGACGAGCGGAAATCGGCGAGCACGCGGAGCCATCGACGCGTCCATAACACGGTCGCGGAGACGCCGCTCGGGCGGCCCACATTCGCGCCTTCTCGCTCCCATCGACGACGACTTGGGCATGTGAGGAGAGCATTGATCCGCAGCCGGTTCGACGTTGCCGAGCAGTGTTCGTCGCGTTAGACCGTTCCCGCGGCCCTGCCTTATTCCTTTGGGGCCATCGGAGGCTTCCATGTTCAAAGCGCGTCTCATTTCATCGGCGATCGCACTCGTCGTCGGCTCGGTTTCGCTCGCAGCCTGCTCAGGCGACACGGGACCTGCCGGGACGCAGGGCGCCAAAGGCGATCCGGGCGACAAAGGCGATCCCGGGACCGGGACCGCGAGCGTGAGCGCCGTCGTTCCTGGCCACGCCTTCCGCGAACGAAAGCTCGACGTCACCATCGCCGGAAACGGCACCGATTGGGCCTCTGGCGTGAAGGTCGACTTCGGCCCCGGAATCACCGTCGACGGTGTCGAAGTCGCGAGCCCCACTGCGATCGTGGCGAGCATCACGATCGACGTCGGCGCGACCGTCGGCAAGCGCGACGTGAAGGTCGCCGACCTTTCCTACAAAGCGGCGTTCGACGTCGAGGCTCCCATCAAGCTGACGACCGCGGGCGACATCGCCCAAGGCTCGGTGTTCGCGGTGACCGCGAAGCAGCTCGACCTTTCGACGCCGTTCGACACCACGCAACAAGGTGACGGGCTCTTCACCCCGATCAGCTACCCCAACATCGACGTTCAGGGGCCCGACGTCGCAGCGGGCGTCCAGGGAGTTACGCTCTACTCGGTCGACGCGCTGATTCTCACCGACGTGACGACGCCGACCGGAGACACGCTTCTCACGGTGAACAGCGGACCGACTGGCGACGTGACGAGCTCGTCGAATTCGGTCTCCGTGACCGCCCGCACCGCCGCGGCATTCGACCTCGCGACGCCGCCGTCGGGGAACTTCACGGCGTTCCAATCGAAGCTCTACCAAATCACTCCCGCGAGCGGCGCGAACTTCGTCGACATCACCCCGACCGGTGCGAACCAGCTCTTTGCCGTGCTCCCGAAGAGCGGCAAATGGTCGGAGGCCGTGATTTCACTCGCGAGCTCCAAGCAGACGCTCATCACCGAGACGACCGAGCCGTTTTATCTCGTGACGCTGTCGACCCAAGCCGGCACGTTCGGATTCACCGTCGTCTCGGCGCCCGCACCGCCGAAAGAGGTGGAGCCGAACGATGCGTTTGGTCAAGCCACTCCGCTCGGCTCGCTCCCGATGACTCTTTGGGGCAAGCTGCCGGCCGTCACCGATGTCGACTGGTATTCGTTCACCGCAGCTGCCGGCGACGTCGGAAAGGCGATTCACGTGGTGACGAAGGCCCCCGACGCAAAGACCGACACGGTCGTCGAGGTGTTTGCCTCCAACGGCACAACGTCTCTCGGTGGTCCGAGCGCAGACACCGGCTATCTCGAAAACTTCACCAGCGACGCGATCCCCGCCGTGGGCACGTACTTCGTGAAGGTCAGCTACTCGACGTTCGGCTATTCGCAATCGAACTACCTCGTCGACGTCAGCCTCCAGTAGTCGGCGCTCTCGTTCTCGAAGGCCCGCTCCCGCAAGAGACGCGGGCCTTTTTTTGTCTCGACCGCAACCTCGAACGGGCCAAGCATGAAGACGCCGAGCCGATGGCGGCGACGCGTCGGTCGGTCACGCGTCCGAACCTCGAAAGTGTGGCGTGGAGGTCGGCGCAAGAGAGTGCCGCGAAACCCCGACTTCCCACACACCGAGTGGGAGGCGGGGCCAGCGTCTCGGGAGAGCAACATGATGACCTTTTATCGCTCGGTGCTTCGCTCGAACCTCTCGCTCGCGTCGCTCGCGCTCGCCTCGGGCTGCGGCCCGGCGATGGACGCAGCACCGCCAGGCTCCGCTGCGGCGTGGGAGTCGCCAGGTGTAGAGACCGGCTCGTGCGATAGCGCTCCCTCGTGCGCGAACGAGGCGAAACGGGCCGCAGAGGCCGGCGACACAGCTCGACTTCAAATGTTTCTGGGTTACGGATGCGACCAAGGAGATGGTGGCGCGTGTCTCTCTCGAGGTCTCGCGCTCGACGCCGTCAACCCGAAGGCCGAGGAGCTCTTCAAGAAGGCCTGCACGCTCGGCGACGCCGCTGGATGCTTCAACGCGGCAGAGCGCGTGCGCCACCAAGATCTGCCTGCGGCGATCGCGCTCTACAAGAAGTCTTGCGAGTCGGGCGCGCCGCTCGAACGCAGCGCACCGCGAATGGCATGTGAGCGAGGGTCACTCGTCGCGTACACGGCGCACGATTTCGATTCGGCGAAGGCTCTCGCGCAGCACGTGTGCGACACCGACGCTCAATCGGGCTGTGGTCTGCTAGGCGTCATGGCGGCCAAAGGGGAAGGCAGCCTCCCTGATGCCGCCGAGGCCGCGCAGCTGTTGCTCCGCGGGTGCAAGGCCGGCGACGAAGAAGCATGTGAGAACGCTAAAAAGCTCGCGCGAGAAGAAGACAAGCCGCAGAGCACTTCGGGCGAGCTCGACGTCGCCGGCGCGAACCTGTCGATGGGCTCCGTCACCGCGAACGGCTTCACGATGCGAGACCTCGCGTGCAAGACCGAGAACGGAGGGATCGGCGCCGTGATGCTGGGCCCTGGCCTCGCAGCCGCCATCGCGGCGAAGAAGGCGCAGCTCCGCGCCTGCTCGCCCAAAGGCGGAGAGGCGCGCGTTCGCTTCAAGATGGAAGGTGGGCACACGAGTCAGGTCGAAGCGAAGGCCGCGACGCCAGCAATCGAAGCGTGCGTGGTGAAGGTCATGAAGACCGTCGTTGCGCCGACCGCGGGGACCTGCGCCGCGACCCTCGCGCTCGCATCGAAATGACGACGCTGGCCACGCGAGATCCTGCGATTTCCGGGGGTCTGATTGCAAACCAGCTCGCGAGGAAGTAGACCGCGCGGGTGCCCGGCTCGCTCGACTCCCTGGTCCCTCCCCCCGCTCCCGACACGAGCCTGCGCTACAAGCGCATTCTCCTCAAGCTGAGCGGTGAAGCACTCTGCGGCGAAGACGGTGGCTTCGGCATCAGGCCCGAGACTTTGCAGCTCGTCGCTGCCGAGCTCGCCGAGGTCCATCGGATGGGCGTTCAAATCGGGATCGTCGTCGGAGGGGGCAACATCTTCCGTGGGCTCAAAGGGGCGAGCGCCGGTATGGATCGGTCGCAGAGCGACTACATGGGAATGCTCGCGACGGTCATCAACAGTCTCGCGCTGCAAGACTCGCTCGAGAAAAACGGCATCCCGACGCGCGTGATGACCGCCCTCGAAATGCGACAAGTCGCCGAGCCGTACATCCGTCGTCGCGCGATGCGACACCTCGAGAAAGGTAACGTGGTCATCTTCGGCGCGGGTACGGGCAACCCGTTCTTCTCGACCGACACGGCCGCCGCACTTCGCGCAATGGAGATACAGGCGCAAGCCCTCTTCAAGGCGACCAAAGTCGCAGGCATCTACGATCGCGATCCGAACAAGCACGTGAACGCTCAGATGTTCACGCGCCTCTCGTACGACCGCTTCCTCGCCGACCGCATCGGGGTGATGGACTCGACCGCCGTCACGCTCTGCCGCGAGAATCGAATGCCGATCCGGGTCTTCAAGCTGAGCGACCACGGCAACATCTTGCGTGTGTGTCAGGGCCAAGATCTCGGCACGGTGGTCGAAGAGATCTGAACGACTCGTCGGTGCCACACGGTTCGAACCAGAAGACGCCGCGAGCGAGCGACTGAGGTTTGCATTTGACGCGCAACTCCGGCGGGTCGACCCGATCTACGTCGGACGTCCGCCGCGTCCAGCGCCACCTACGAACCTAATAGCGCCGGCGACAGCCCCTGCTTCGAGCGAGCGCAGGCCGTGAGTCAGCTCGTTTTGGAGCGCGAGCTCGAATGGCAAATCGTGCTGTTCGTACGCTGACGCGCGATCACCCCGCATACAGACTTCGGGGAACCGAGCGATCTCACGAGCGAGCGCCTCGGCTGCGGCGCGGGACTGCCCTTTCGGGACGATTCGATTGGCGAGCCCCATCGCGAGAGCTTCCTCGGCGCCGACTGCGCGCCCCGTGAGGATCAGATCGAGCGCGCGACTGAGCCCGATGAGACGTGGCAAGCGCACGGTGCCACCATCGATGAGAGGCACGCCGAAACGGCGACAGAACACGCCCAACACCGAGTCGGCCTCGACGACGCGCAGGTCGCACCAAAGGGCTAGCTCGAGGCCACCTGCCACGGCATGTCCGGCGATGGCCGCGATGACGGGTTTCGACAGGATCATGCGGCTCGGCCCCATGGGCCCGTCGCCATCCGGGCCGATGCGATTCGGTTCGCCGCGCGCGATGGCTTTGAGATCGGCTCCCGCGCAGAATGTCTCACCGGCGCCGAAGAGCACTCCGACCTTCGCCGAGGCGTCTTCTTCAAACGAGCGGAAGGCTAGAGCGAGGGATTCGGCGGTCTTTTGGTCGACGGCGTTCTTCACGTCGGGACGAGCGAGGATCACGGTGGTGATCGGCCCGTCTCTCTCGACTCGAACGCTCACGGATCGAAGTCCTCTTTGGGCTTCGGTTTGCCGGCGCCGCCCGCTGGCTTCGCGGGGCCCGCAGCCGGCTTGCCCGTTCCGCCAGCAGACTTGCCACCCCCCCGCTTCGGTTTGGTCTTTGCCGGCGCCACGGGTTCCGAAGCGGCGACCAAGTCAGCGCCTCCCGTGTCGACCGCTCGCACCACCGCGACGACGAACGCGAGCGCGCGCCCCGATTCTGCGAACGCGCGAAGCCGCGACTTCTCGAGGACCTCTTGCGAGGCATCGAGCTCGCGCAGCACCTCGGCCCTCTTTTGGGCGTCGGGGAAGGCCGTCTCTGCTTCGTGCTTCAGGTCGTCGAGCTTGGCCTCGATCTGACGGATCTGGACCCCGAAGCCGTTGAGCTCGTCGGACTTTTCGACCCCGAGCTTGACGGTATCCTCGACTGCTTTGGGTAGGCTGCCGCCCTTGTCTTTGCCCTCGCGGGTGAAGAGCTTGGCCTCGGGAAGGAGCTGCACGTAGAGCGACCCTCCGGACGTCTTCATCGCGTCTGCGCGCTCCTTCGCCGTCGTCAGCATTTGATCTGCTGCGACGTTGCGCGCGAGACCGAGGCCTTCGGCGAGCTTCTCGCGCAGCGGTGATTCACCGTCGAGGTTCGACGACTTGGTGCGAGCGTCGAGCACCTCTTCGAAGAAGGCGTCGAACTTCGCTTCGCCGGACGCGAACGACTCGCCATGACCAATCTTGGTCTGAGGCGTCAGCACCGGTGCACCGCATCCGGCAGTGACGCTGAACAAGATGGCACCCGCGACCGCCGAAAGACTCATCCGCACTGAAGCACCGCTCCCCACATCTCGAACGATTCGTCTCCGCGCTGGAGGAACACGACCGTCGTGTACGTCCCAACCACGCCAAGCGAGGCCTGCCCGAAGTCTCCGGCCGGCGGAGAGAGCGCGATTGGATCGCCGATCGGCTGAAAATCGCGCGTCAGCGTGATCGCCCGAATGGCGCGCTCACCCGATGAGCCTTCGGTCCACATGAGAATCCATCGTCCGTCTTCGAGGCCGACGATGTCGGGCGAGATCTTGTCTCCGCCGGGTCCGCCCTCGGGCAGCTCGACGACGGTCGTCGATTCGACGGCTGCTCCCACTTTGGCGTGACCGAGACGCACCTGCCAGTGCTTGGTCCCTTCGGGCATGTCGGCGAAAACCACGGCGACCTCGTCTCCGTTGAAGCCCGCTTTCGGCTTGCCTGTCTTGCCGCCGGAGCCGACCGCGGCTGTCAACGCACCGACGGGAGCGAAGCTCGCGCCAAAGAAGCCGCCGTAGACGTGCTGACCGCGTCGGAAGGACAAGAAGTAGCTTTGGTCGGCCTTGCCTGTGACCTTCGTCTCGAGGACCTGCGGCGCCGCCACATCGCCCTCGCCGTCGAGGTGAAAGATCTCGAGAGGTGCACCATCTGGCGCATCGACGTGACCGACGGTGTCTTTGCCGAACACGAGGTAGAACGGCTTTTCGGCGTTCACCGGGACGATGTCTTTGTCGCCCTTGGTTCCGAGATAGAAGCCGCCGTCGGCGACGGACATGGGCGCGACCCGAGCGAGGCTCGCGTCGGATTTCTTTCGAAACTTCTCTTCGAACTTCCCGGTCTTCGGATCGATGACGATGCCGACGCCTTCTTTGTCGCCCACGGCGTATCCGAGCGCCATGCTCCCCGAGGCGATCGGTTCGGAGTCGAACGGAATGTTCTTCGAAGCTTCTTTCGCCCAGCGCGCGGGTTGGCGCGAAACCCAACAAGGCTTCGGCGTGCTGGATGCCGACGTGCCGGTCAGCGACGTTCGCGGGAGGGCACGTAGCAGAAACGCTTTTTGGAGACCTTCGCGGGCCGATTCGAGCTCGGCTGCTTTTTGGATGCCGGAGCAGCGACCGACGAAGAAGAAAGTCACGAGCCCGAGCATCCACAGGGCGCTCACGCCCAGAATCGACCGACGTGGAATCTGAACGGCTTGCCCCGAGCGTGCACGGCCGACACGCGAGGGTGCGTCGGTGACCGACGGAGGCTTGCTCGAATCGGAAGGCGCGTCGCTGCTCGGGACGCGGGACGGAGGGGGTAGCTTGTCGGTGAGCGAGCGAGGGGGGGCCGAGCTCGAGCCGGCCTCTTTCGGCACGGGGGCTGCCTCGGCAGCGTTGGCGTGGTCCTCGAGGCTCATCTCGAGGGTTTTCGCGCGTCTCGACGACGCGGCTTCGGAGGCCGGTGGGCTGTCGTCCCCGTCGTCGTCGGGGCGACGAATGACGGTGTTGGTCGCGGGTTCTTCGTCGTCGCCGAGCGTCGCAAGTAGCTCTTTCGCTCCAAGCAGCTGTGCGCGTGGGATTTGCTGCGTCGTCTCTTCGGCCGGCTTCGCAGAAGCAGTCTGGCCAATCCCTTTGAGCGTCGCGGGGACGACTCGCGGCGCCGGCGTCGCGGCACCTTTGCTCTCGGCAGCCGCCTGGGCTTCGGTGACGACGTCCATCTCCAGCGTCTTCGCGCGTCGCGGTGGGACGATTCGGGCCGGCGCGGGTGCCGGAGTCGCATCCGCAGTCGTCGGACCTGCTGTCGTGGGTCCTGCGGCCGGTGGAATCGAGCGCTTCGCAGGCACCGGAGGCTTCACGCGAGCACGCGTGGTGGCCGTGCTCGAAGCGGCGCTGGCGGCAGCATCGTTGCTCGACGACGCGACCGCAGGCGCTCCCGGTGTCAGTTGCGCCGAGTCAGCCGCGCCGTCGAGGCCGGGGGGTGCTTTGGAGCGCCGAGGCGGCAGAGGGGGCGGCGGCCGCGATTGCACCTGGGACGGAGCGGGAGTTGCGGCCGCGCCCGCTCGTGTCGCGTCGATCAAATCGGACTTGGTGACGGTGACCGTTCGTTCTTCTTCGCTCGGCGCTGGCGGACGAGGAAAGCCCATGAGCGTCGGCCGGCGCTGAGATGTGGGCTGCTGAAGAAAGGGTGCTGGAGTGGGCAGTCTCCGAGGAAGCTTGTTCGTCTGGCGAACCGAGCCTGGAAACGGCGGCGGGACCGATCGCAGACGCGACATCCCACCATTGCTGAAGGAATCGGGGTGGGCGTCGTCGACCGTGTTCGGATCGGGTGCCTCCCGAGGAAGACGCGGGGCCCGAGGAATCGTGCTGTTGTGCGCCGAGAACGAGCTCGGCATGGGCTGGGTCTCGGGCGACGTGCGCGCCGCTGGATTCGCGGCCGGAACGACGATGGCACCGCTCGTCGACGCTGCGGGCCGAGGCTTGGCCGGTGCTGTCCCTGGATCACCGCCTGACAACTTCGGCGCTTCTACACCGAGAAGAGTCTTCAGCGGTCCGCGCTTGTTGGCGGGCCCGACGGGTGAAACGCTGAGGGTCCGCGCCCCGCGAGCCGCTGCGATGGCCGCTGTCGCCAGCTCTGCCATCGTGAAGGCAGGCTGCCATTCTTTCATCCCTTCGCGCCACACGAGCGTCGAAGGCAAAAGTGAGCCAGACGACAAGGCTTCGCGGAGCTCGCTCGTCGGAAGCTCGCGTTCCACGCCCTGATCATCCGTGAATCGCCAAGTGCTCAAAGAAGCCGCTCCTCCGAGATCATCGTAGCCCCCTTCTCGAAGTGAAGAGAAGTGAGCGGCTCTTTTCGCAGGTGTAGACGCCAGTCGAGCTGCGGCAGCGTACGCAACTCGAAGCGCTTCGTGTCGACGAACGACCATGAACGAGCGCTCATTCGAGGACCGACGCGACGATCACCTGAGCGCACCTCGCCCGAATCGACCAGGCCGGTTCATGGAGATCGTCGGGTCACTTGCTCACCTGAGCATCCGCATCGTAGGTCACCTCCTCGCCCCACCCACGTGCGCGGCATGCGACGCACCAACGTCGAATCGACGAATCTTTTGTGGCCCGTGCGCTTCGAGCGTCGTCGAGACATCTCCGTCCAGCGAGAGCTCCACGTTTGCGGCCGTGGAATATGGCGGCGCGGTCGCCACGGCGATCCAGAGGCTCAAGTACCAGGGTCGGGCCGACCTCGCAGAGCCACTCGCCCATTTGCTGCGGGCGTCGCTTCGTCGTCGAAAGCCGCAGGTCGACCTCGTCGTCCCCGTACCGCTCCATCCACGTCGACTCGCCGAGCGAGGCTACAACCAGGCCGTCCTGCTCTCGCGAGGGGTCGCTGAAGAGCTCGGAGCGCGACCGCTCCTGCGAGCTCTCGCGCGATCGAGATACTCGGCGCCACAAGCGTCTCTAGGCAAGCAAGACCGAGCGACCAACCTGAGAGGGGCCTTCGTGGTGCGCTCGCCAGACCTTCTCCGCGGAGCGCGCGTCGCTCTGGTCGACGACGTCCTGACGACCGGAGCAACGTTCGAGGCCTGCCGTGCTGCGCTCCTGGAAGCAGGTGCTTCGTCGGTCTGTGCCGTCGTGGTCGCGATCACGCCGAAGCACTCCTCCCTCGAATCGCAGTGATCAGCGCGTCGAGACCGACGCGCTCTCGGGTTATGCTCCGCCCATGGGGCGCACCGTCATCGTCTCGGAAGAAACGATCCGATCGCTGGTCGAGGCGAATGCGGCGCTCGCCGCTTGGTACCACGAGCTCGTCCGCGCCACGCGCGAGCAGAACGCGGTCGTGACCCCGAGCGAAGAGATACGCAACGCGTTTCTCCGGCGCCTTGGTGAAGAGCTTCCCGAGGTGTCCGCCGTCGTGAAAACGATCACGACCTGTCGCGTCTACGTTCCTTCACCGCTCGCGTTCACGCCGCGTGCTTCGCTCGCCGACGTCGAAGCAGTGGTCCCGGTCGCGTCGGCCGCCGAAGCCCCAGTTGGCGTCGACCGTCCGCAGCTGGTGAACCCGCGGCAAGTGAAGTACTGAGATTTCGAGCCAGCGACGCGCTCTCGCCGACGGAAGCGCCGTCTGACGACCGAGGCTGCATAAGCGCCGAACGACGCACGACAACGTGGTTGAAACTTCGAGGAGACGAGCATGATCAGTGGCTTTCGCCCCATCTACGAGTCGCTCTTGGCCGAGATCCGTGATGCGGGTCTGCGCAAAGACGAGCGCATCATCACGAGCCCACAAGGCGCCACGATCACCACTACTTCGGGCGAGGTGCTCAACTTCTGCGCAAACAACTACCTCGGTCTCTCCAGCCATCCGGCGGTCACCGAGGCCGCCAAGCATGCGATCGATACGCACGGATTCGGCATGTCGAGCGTGCGTTTCATCTGCGGGACGCAAGACCTCCACAAGAAGCTCGAGTCGACCGTCTCGACGTTCTTCGGCACCGAAGACACGATTCTATACGGGTCATGCTTCGACGCGAACGCCGGTCTCTTCGAGACCATTCTCGGCGAAGAAGACGCCGTCATCTCCGACGCCCTGAACCATGCGTCGATCATCGATGGGGTCCGTCTCTGCAAAGCCGAGCGCCACCGCTATCCGAACGGTGACATGGGGGCCCTGGAGGAGGCGCTCCAGAAGACGCAGGGGCGCCGCATGCGTCTCGTCGCCACCGACGGTGTGTTCTCGATGGACGGCTACCTCGCCAAGCTCCCCGAGATCGTCGCGCTCGCCGAGAAATACGACGCGATGGTCATGGTCGACGAGTCGCACGCAACCGGCTTCATCGGACCGACAGGCCGCGGAACCCCCGAAGAGCTCGGAGTGCTCTCGCGCATCGACATCATCACGAGCACCCTGGGCAAGGCGCTCGGCGGAGCAAGCGGAGGCTTCACAACGGGAAGGCGCGAGATCATCGACCTGCTCAGGCAGCGGTCGCGCCCTTACCTATTCTCGAACTCGGTTGCACCTGCAATCGTTGGCGCGAGCATCGCCGTCTTCGAGCTGCTCGAGCGAGAGGGCACGCTCCGCGAACGCGTCATGACGAACGCGCGTCGCTTCCGCGAAGGAATGACCAGCGCGGGCTTCACGATCAAACCGGGTATTCACCCGATCGTTCCGATCATGTTGGGCGACGCGAAGCTCGCTCAGTCGATGGCCGCCGCGATGCTCGAAGAGGGCATTTACGTGATCGGCTTCTCGTTTCCGGTCGTCCCGAAGGGCGAGGCCCGAATCCGCGTGCAGCTTTCGGCAGCACACGAGCCCGAGCACGTCGACCGTGCCATCGCAGCCTTCACAAAGGTCGGGAAGGCCATGGGCGTGCTCGGGTGAAGCGCTTCAATTCCACGAGTCGTGTCTCCCCTCTCTGGCGAGAGAGAGGCCCCTCTCCGGCGAGAAAGAGGAGCCAAGCCGTCTCTACTTGTGGGTCGGCAGATGGGGAATCGGAATCCGGACCTTGATGCCTGCGTCTGCGGTGACGGGCTTGCCCGCATCGACCACGGGGGCCGGGCCTGCGTCGACGACCGCGGGAGCTCCGGCATCGACGACCGGCTTGCCAGCATCGATCTTCTCGGTGGTCTGCTGAATCGTGGTGTCGTTACGCTTGACCTGGACCCAGCCGGGCGAAAGCTCGCCGATGCCGCTCGGCCACTCGATGAGCATCCAGTTCGAGTAGGTCGCTTTCAGGTTGATGAGCGTTCCGGGAGCGAGATGGCCGAGCTCTTTGGAGCTGGTGTCTGCCGCGTCGTACACCGTGAACGACTTCTTCGTGACGAAGGTGCCGCTCGCAGCGACCTCTTCGGGGTAGTGCTTCACGTCGTCGGTTGCCGGAGCGGGAGCGCTCGGAGCCGCAGTGGGCTCCGCAGTGGCCGAAGCAGTTGCGCTGGCGGTGGGGGCAGCGGAGGCGCTCGCGGAAGCAGACGTGTCGGCCTTGTCCTTGCCTTTGTCCTTGTCGGACTCTTCGGACTCGTCGTCCGAAGAAGACTTCTTGGCCGCCTTCTTGTCGCCTTTGAGCTTGTTGATAGCGTCGCAGCCAATCAGGCTCGACGACACCCCGCCCGAAAGCGCGACCATCATCAGAATCTTACCCAGCGTCCTCGTGGTCATCCCCAACTCCTTGGCGCGCACCTTACACCAGCTCCCGCTGCCTCACGAGAGGGATGTCGCGCGCGTCCCGACCCTCGGAGCGCCGAGGCGGAATCGACGGCGTCACGAACGAGCCTGAATCGGCTCAGGAGGCGTCGGCCTCGCGAAACACCTTCATCCCGTACTTCTCGAGACACCAGAGAAGGCCGATGACGAGACTTCGCTTGTCGTCGACGAAGCTCGGCTTCTTTCCTTCGAACGCGTGGCCCGCGAACTGGAACGCCCAGCCGGTGGTGAACATCGCCGCAGCGAGGGGCAGTCCGACGAGCGTGGCGCCCACGGGAAAGCTCGCTGCAATGAGCGGAATCCCGACCTTGTGGAGGGCCTGGTTGCGCGGGTCTTGGTGGTCGTCTTTGTACTTGTGGAGGAGGGCCGTCCACTCGCCGTTGAGTCTGACCTGCATGAAGGCGACTCTATCATCCGAAGGCTGTTTGGGAAGCGCGGATGCTCGTGACCCCGGCGTTCACCGTCGTTCCCAGAGAACCGTCGCGCACCCCCAAGCTTTACCTCACACGCTCTACTTAGGCGGCGGTGGCGTCGTCTCTTTGGGGGCTTCGCGCATGCACTTGTCGACAGCTGGCTGCAGTTGCATCTGAACAGAAGGTAGCTGCGGCCGGCCCATCACGTTGACCAGGAATCGGTCCCAGAAATCGCCGTTGTCGGGGCCGAAGGTCGCGAAGACGAACATCGCCCGGCCCTTGATGTTCTCGAACGGAACGCCGGCGCCGAGGCCACCGCGCCAACCGCGCGAATCGTGGCTGTTGTCGCGGTTGTCACCGAGAACCCAAACTTCGTTGGGCGCGACTTTGTAGGGCCCTTTTCGCTCCGAGACGCAAATGCCGACCAAGCAAGACTGGCCGTTGCCACAATCGCTCGACTGCTTGCAGGCCTCTTCGCGACCCATTTGATTGAAGAGCGTGAAATAGGACTTTCCAGCCAAGAACTCGACGTAAAGCTCCTTCGCTTTGCCCTCGCTCTGGAACGTGCCGACGTGACAGTGCGGAACGAGCCAGCCGTTGATCACGGGTCGGCTGTCGAGCACCTCGAGCGTGTCGCCCGGCGTCGCGATCGTTCGCTTGATGAAGTCTTGGTCGGGGTTCTCGGGGAACTTGAAGACCATGACATCGGCGCGCTCGGGGGGCAGATTCGGAAAGATCCGCTTCTCGGTGAACGGGATGAGCGGCCCGTAGCTGAACTTGTTGACGAAGATGTGATCGCCGATCATCAACGTCGGGATCATCGAGCCGCTCGGAATCTTGAAGGGCTCGACCACGGCCACGCGCAAAAGAAGAGCAATGCCGATGGCGATGAGGATCGACTCTGCGTACTCGCGAATCTCTCCTTTGCGCCAGCGCGAGAGATGCTCGCCAGAGGCCCGGTCGGCACGCGCGTGTGCAGCCTCGAACGCGCTCGCGTTGAAGGGCACCTCGGCCATCGTGCGCTCTAGTTCTTCGAGCGCGGTCGTGACTTGTTCGCGCTCGGTCTTGGTCAGCTCACGCTCGACGTCTTTCTTGCGCGTCCGAAGAATGCTCTGGCTCTCCTCAATCAGCGTGAGCGCTTCTTCGTAGCGGCCTCGGAGCTTCGGTGGCAGGTCGCGGCGGCCGGGCCCGATCGCGTAGCTCAGCGGAAGGTCGTGGCGGAACCTCCACACGACCATCGCGAACAGCATGAACACGATGATCGTGGCCGGGATCTTCTGGCCTCCGACGAACTTGCGGAGAACACCCACGTCGCTCGCGTCGTCGGCCGGCGTGAGCAGCCAGACGGCCGCCAACGAAGCCGCGGCTGGAACGGCGATCATCCAGAGCAGATAGAAGACGCCCTTCATCCCGCGGCTCGCACGGGGCGCCGTCGAAAGACGCGCAGGCGGCTTCGTCGGCTCTTCGGTGTCTTCGTCGGGGTCGGAGTCCAGAGCCCCCTTGTCTAGAGCGCCCCCCCACATGCCGCAACCGCATTCGGCGACACGTCTCGGCTAGCAGCGAGTGCCTCGCCCGCGAGACAGAATCAACGTCGCATCCGCGCTAGAATTCGACCTCTGCGTTACCCCTCCTCGAATTCCAACCGGAGTCGGTCGTCGAGAAGCCTTGATCTCGTCCTCGATCCCGGCGCGACCGTGATCCTATTTCGCGGGCGGTGCACTAGGGCGCGCTGCCGACTTCGACGCCGAGGCTGACGCTCGCCGCGCGATCGTCGCCTCCGACGCCGCTCGGCGTCGTGTGCCCAGCCGTCGCCGTGTTGTCGAGCACGACGTAATACGAGCCCTTGGGGACTCGAATCACGCGTCTGAAGATGGCTCCAGATCGAACGGATTCATCGAGAATCGGCGGTGTCGGGGGCGCGCCGGTGGTCGGATCGTGCGCGTAGGTCTGGACCCACGTGTCACCCGTCACGCGAGGGAAGACGCCGAGGTCGATTGCCGGTGCGCCCTCGACGTTGGCGGTGAGGTACAGCGCCATTCCGTCGCTCGGAACGTCGAAAGGGCCGGCGTAGTCGCGCTGGTTCTGGTGCACGTCGGTTCGCTCGTTCATGAGGAGCATGCGGCCGTCGCTCGTGTGCTGGTAGGGCGCAGGCGGTCGCTGGCCGGGAGGCAAGATCCCGAGCGAGAAGCTCACCGAGCCGTCGCTCTCGCGAATGACGGTGAAGCCGCGCTCGAGCTCGCGAGCGAGAAACGCGGTGCCGAGCTGATCGGCGAAGGCCTGCGCCGTCGGCATCGGAAGCAGCGCGCCGAGCGCTGAAACGCTCTGTGCCTCGACCATTCTCAATTCGAACTTCTTGGCGGTCATCGATGCGGGCCTGAAGTAGATCCACATCGCGCCCCCATCGACGCGGAAGTCGGGGTCGTAGTCGATGCCCGCGCTGGCCTCGAAGCCGATGCGCTTGGTGATGTTCGACCACGCGTAGCCGACCCCTCCGAACTGGATGAAGAGGTCTTCGTTGTCGAGGCTCCGCGAGGCACACTGGTGCATGTAGAAGCGCCCGATGGTCGGATCGCCATCGCTCAGGCGGAGTGGGACCCCGCGCTTCAGCATCTCTTCGCAGACGCTCTTCGTGCCAAACGAGAGGATCTCTCGCCGCAGAGTTCGGTTGCCCGAGTTGTTGACGACGCCAGGCATGACCGTAACGAGCGAGGTCGCCGAGCAGCCCGCGCTCGCAAGCGACAGCGCCGCCGTGAATCCCAGCGCTGCGAGCCTCGGTCGGACCTGGAGGGTCGGGCTTCCCATCGGGCCGGAGCATACTCGATAGCACCCCGACGCTCGCACCTTGCGCCGAAGATCGCCATCCGTGCTCTCGCTCTCGCGAAAGCACGCTTCGTGGTAGCTTCCAGCACGCATGAGCAACGTGTGTGTGCTTGGGGCTGGCGCTTGGGGAACGGCACTCGCCAAGGTCCTCGCAGACAAGGGCAACGCGACCCGGGTTTGGTCGCACGAGCCCGCCGTCGCCCTCTCGATCAACGAGACGCACGAAAACGCGCGCTATCTACCTGGTGCGACGCTTCCCGCGTGCCTGACGTCGACGCCCCATCTCGAAGAAGCGCTGCGTGAAGCCGATATCGTCGTCGTCGTGGCTCCGTCGCACGCACTGCGCGAGGTCATGGTTCGAGCCAAGCCGTTCGTGCCGAAGGCGGCGCTCATCTCCAGCGCGACCAAGGGGATCGAGAACGATTCGTTGATGCTGATGAGCGAAGTCTTGCTCGACGTGCTCGGCACGGAGGTCGAAGCGCGTCTCACCTACCTCTCGGGTCCGAGCTTCGCGACCGAAGTCGCCAAGCAGATGCCGACGGCCGTGGTCGTCGCAGGCACGTACGAGCCGACGACTCACGAAGTCCAACGCGCCTTCGCGACCGATCGTTTTCGGGTGTACAGCTCGCACGACGTCACGGGCGTCGAGGTCGGCGGAGCGCTGAAGAACGTGATCGCGATCGCGGCTGGAGTCATCGACGGCCTCGGCTTCGGCCACAACTCGCGGGCAGGCCTCATCACGCGCGGCCTGACCGAGATCGGTCGACTGGCCGCGAGCCTCGGAGGAAACCCTCTCACCGTCGCGGGGTTGTCGGGCTTGGGTGACCTCGTCCTCACTTGCACCGGCGATCTGTCGCGCAACCGCACCGTCGGATTCGAGCTCGGACGCGGCCGAAAGCTCGCCGACATCCTGGCCGGTCTCGGACACGTCGCCGAAGGCGTGAAGACGGCCAAGAGCGCGCACGATCTCAGTCTACGCCAACAGATCGAGATGCCGATCACGAGCGAGGTTTACCAGGTGCTGTATCAAGACAAAGACCCTCGCCAAGCGGTCGTCGACATCATGACCCGCGCGCTCACGAAGGAATGAGACCATGACCATGCGAGGCCTCGTTCGAACCGCGTTCGCCATCGGAGCCGCGTCGCTCGGCATGCTGCTTCACGAAGAGGCGGCCTTCGCGCAACAATACGGACAGCCGCAGCCCGGACAGCCCGGCTACGGGCAGCCGCCTCCGGGTTACCAACCTCAACCCGGCTATCAACCTCAACCCGGCTATCAACCGCAGCCGGGATACGGCCAGCAGCCGGGCTATGGTCAGCAGGGCTATGGTCAGCAGGGCTATGGCCAGCCACCCCCGCCAGCGACGCAAAAGAGCACCGCGCTGGAACGAGGATTCCTTTATGGCACCGCAGCCGCTTGGGGTGGCGCAACCGGCGTGTGGATCGACGCTGAAGCCGGGATCAAAGAGCCGGGCTTCGCCGCCTTGCCTCCCATTCTGATCGGCGTCGCTGCCCCCATGGGCGTGCTCGTCGCCGACTACGCGACCGGCGGGCTTCCGAAAGGCCTTCCTTCGGCGATCTCGAGCGGCTTCCTGCTCGGAAGCGCGTGGGGCCTCGGCCTCGGTGGTTACGAGATGGCCGCCGGCAATCGATGGAAGTTCAAAGACGTGATGCGAGCCGAGTTCATCGGCTCGACCGCAGGCGGAGTCCTCGGGGGCGTCGGCGGCGCGCTCCTCAAGCCTTCACCGAAGTCGAACATGATGATGCTCTCCGCAGGATTCTGGGGCGCGACGATCGGCGCCGAGTTCGGTGGAGGAGCGAGCAACGGAAACATCGGCAACTCCGACCAAGACATCATGCTCGGAGGTCTCATCGGCCTCAGCGCGAGCGAAGCCGCGGCAGGAACGATCTCGATTTTCTGGGTGCCTTCTTGGAGCCAGCTCGGTGGCATGTGGGCCGGGTTCGCCCTTGGCGAGGTCGCGGGCGCGCCCGTGTATCTCTTCTACATCAACAGCCGATCTGACCCTCGGCGCGGGCTCATCGTACAGGGCGTCACGGGCATCATCGGCGCCAGCCTCGGCGCGTTCATCGGATCGCCCGACAAGCGCGGTGGCAATGCGAAGGCCGACGAGAACCCTTTTGCTGGTCCTCATCCGCCGCTGATCAAGGTCGTGAGCGGGAGCATCGTCCCCATCCCTGGGGGCGCAGAGGCCACCGTGAGCGGTTTCCTCTTTTGAAGCGGTCAGGTCACTCGTCCGAGCCCCGTCGGAGAGGCGTCGCTCGCCGACGAGAGACACTCCAGAGACGTAACGCGCTGCTATGATGCCTGCCACATGCCCACGCTGAAGCATTTCGCGTCCCAAGGTGCGCCGACGTCGTACGCCGTCCACAAGCCGATGACGACCATCGGCAAGGCGCTCGGCAACGACGTCACCATCAAGGCCAGCGGAGTTGCCGACCATCACATCCAGATCGTCTTCGACGGGCGCGACTTCATCCTCGAAGAAATCGATCGCGACGCGGACATCGCCATCAACGGCAAGAAGAAGCGGCGCGCCCGCTTGGTGCACAACGATCGCATCCAGCTCGGATCGCAGACCGGCGGAGCCGAGCTCGCCTTTTCGATGTTCGCCGAGTCGATCAAGCGACCCCCTACCGACGACGAGCCCGAGAACAAGGCCGCTGTGGGCGGCTCGAACGAAATCGCCGGGGTTCGCAAGCTCTACGCGTTCAGCGAGAAGCTCATCAACCGAAAGAACGTCGACGAGCTGCTCGAGGCCATGCTCGACGACGTCATCGACCTCACGCACGCTCAGAAGGGTTTCCTCATCCTCGTCGACGGAGCCGACGTCGTTCCGGAGCCGAAAGCCTCGCCTTCGTCGCAGCCGCCCGAGAAGAAGCTCGTGGTCCGTGCGGCGCGCAACGTTCGGCAAGAAGCCATCACGAACGCCGAGGGCGCCATCTCCGACAGCATCGTCCGGCAGGTGGTTCACAGCGGTCGCGCGGTCATCGTCTCCGACGCGCTCGCGGACACGACGTTCGGTCAAAGCGAAAGCGTCATCGCGATGAAGCTCTCGAGCGTCATGTGCGCGCCACTCGTCAGCCAAGGCGAGGTCATCGGCGCGCTCTACGTGGGCAACGACAAAGTGAAGCACCTGTTCGACCGAACCCAGCTCGAGCTGCTCGGAATTTTCGCTTCACAAGCCTCACTCATCCTGCAAAACGCGATGCTGCTCAACGCTCTCCGCGCCGACAAAGAGAAGCTCCAGAGCGAGCTGAAAGACAAGCGCTTCGGAGAGATCATCGGCAGCTGTCCGAGCATGATGGAGGTGTTCCGCAAGCTGTCGAAGGTCGCGACGACCGACATCAGCGTCCTCATCACCGGCGAGACCGGCACGGGCAAAGAACTGATCGCGAAGGAGCTGCATCGCAGAAGCCCACGCGCCGACGGGCCCTTCATCGTGATCAACTGCGGGGCGATCCCCGAGAACCTGATCGAGAGCGAGCTCTTCGGTCACGTGCGAGGCGCCTTCACGGGCGCGGTCGTGAATCGTCCCGGCAAGTTTCAAGCGGCCGACAAGGGCACGCTGTTCCTCGACGAAATCGGCGAGCTCCCGCTGAACCTGCAAGTGAAGCTCCTGCGCGCCTTGCAAGAGCGCATCGTCGTTCGCGTGGGTGACACCAAACCCGAGAAGGTCGACATCCGCGTCGTCGCGGCGACCAACCGAAACCTCGACGACGAGATCAAAGCCGGCAACTTCCGCGAAGACCTCTACTACCGCCTCAACGTCGTGAATCTCTGGCTCCCGCCCCTCCGCGACCGAGGTGACGACGTCCTCATCATCGCGAAGACGCTGCTGTCGAAATATGCCGAAGAGCTCGGGAGCGCGGTGAAGGGCTTCAGCCCATCGGCGCTCGCGTCGATTCGCAAGTACGCGTGGCCCGGAAACATTCGGCAGCTCGAGAACCGAATCAAGAAAGCCCTGGTCTTGTGCGATCAGATGCTCCTCAGCCCCGAGGATCTCGATCTCGGCGCGGGCGCAGACACCGGCATCATGCCGCTCGAGAAAGCCAAAGAAGAGTTCCAGCGCCGCTACGTGCTCGAGGCACTCGAGCGCAACAACGGAAACCGCACCCAGACGGCACGCGACCTCGGTGTCGATCCGCGGACCATCTTCCGGTACCTCGAAAAAGAGCAGAACCCGATGCCCAGCGCAGCAGGTGGCGTCGCGAAAGATCCTTCGGAGGCTTGAGCAGCGGGGAGCCGGCTCCCCCTCCAAGGACACACTGCTGTGGGACCCATCGACGAGACCGGACGCGCGCACGCCGAGCGTGAGCTTCTGCATCCATGTCCACCCAAGACCGAGGCCGACCTCGAGCTGGGTCGCATTCGGGAGGCCATCGCTGATCGAACCGTGAGCGAAGCGGGCCGAGGGCTCGCCCGCGGTCTCGGTTTCTTCGCGCGTCGACATTTGATCGAAATCGCCCTCGCCGAGGTCCGCGAAACGGTCCTTCTCGAAGAGCGCGGCGAGCCGCTACCGCGCCAAGCGATCCCGGTGCTCGACGACGCCATCGCGCGTGCCCGCATCGGATCGGTGCTGACGAACGAACAATTGCGCGCGATCGTCAAAGCCCTCGAAGCGGCGCGCGACCTGCGCAAGTTTCTCCGTTCCCGCTCCGCCGAGCTCCCCGCTCTCGCGCGCGCTTGCGATACCGATCCGACGCTCGACAAGCTCGCGAACGAGCTCGGTCGATGCTTCGAGTCCGATGGATCGCTCTCCGACGTCGCTTCGCCCCGACTGGCCGAGCTTCGCGCCGAACGGCGGGCCTCTCGTGAACGCATCGTACGACGGCTCGACGAGCTCATCGGTCACTACAAAGATCTTCTCCAAGACGGCTACTGGACCGAGCGAGACGGTCGGTACGTGCTTCCGATCCGTGCCGACGCCCACGAACGGTTCCCTGGCATCGTCCACGGGACGAGCGCGGGCGGATCGACCCTGTTCGTCGAGCCGCGGGTGATCGTTGCCATGGGTAACCGTCACAAAGTTCTCGATGCGCTCGTCACCCGCGAAGAAGACGTCGTCTACACCTTCCTATCGGCGCAGATCGCCGAATCGGTCGAGGCCGTCAGCGAGGCGCTCGATGCATTGGCGCATGCCGATCTGCGCGCTGCGTCGGGTCGGCTCGCCTTCGATCTGGGTCTCAGCTTCCCCGACTTGACCTCGAGCACACCCGACGACGAAGACGAGCGCCCTCGCGTTCGAGCCTCGCTGCGTCGCGCCAAACACCCTCTTTTGCAGCTCGATGGCGTCGATGTCGTGCCGAGCGACATCGAGGTCACCGAAGGCCACGCCCTGGTCGTCTCGGGTCCGAACGCCGGCGGAAAAACCGTAGCGCTCAAGACGCTCGGGCTCGCAGCCTTGATGGTGCGCGCGGGCCTTCCGATCCCGGCCGCGCCGGGATCGACCATCGACCTCTTCGACGAGGTCCTCACCGACGTGGGCGACGATCAGAGTCTCAGCAAGAACCTGTCGACGTTCAGCGCACACATCCGAAACCTCGCGAGCATCCTCGAGCACACTCGTGCGGGGGCGCTCGTTCTACTCGACGAGCTCGCCTCGGGAACCGACCCGCGCGAAGGTGAAGCGCTCGCCACGGCGATCCTCGACGCACTCATCACTCGCGGTGGAGCGGTCGCCTGTACGACTCACTACGAAGGCCTGAAGCTCCTCGCGCTGACCGACGAGCGGTTCGCGAACGCATCGGTCGGCTTCGACCTCGAAACGATGAGCCCGACCTTCAGGCTCGCACTCGGTGTCCCCGGAGCGTCGAGCGCCTTGGCGGTCGCGAGGCGCTTCGGGATTCCGACCGCCGTCATCCAGCGTGCTCAGCAAGCGCTCTCGCAAGAGACCGTCACGCTGAGCCAGATGGTCGACAAGCTCACGGCCGAACGACATGCGCTCGAAGCACGACAAGAGGCAGTCGAACGCGAACGTGCCAGCCTCGACGACGAGCGCCGCTCCCTCGATGAAGAGCGCGCGCGGCTCCAACGTCGCGAAGACGGCACGCTGGGCCGCGAGACCGAAGCGTTGCTTGGCGGCGTCAAACGAGCCCGTGAAGAGCTCCGCGCGGCGCAAGCCCGCCTTCGGACGCAGAAGCTCGACGCCAAAGACCTGGCCCTCGCCGAAAAGGAGATCGACCGAGCTGCCGCGCAAGTCTCGATCGGAAGCCCACTCGAAGCACGGCGGACAGGCAACAAAGACGACCGTGCGAGCGTCGCAGCTGGCGATCTCTTCGTCGGAATGAAAGTGTTCGTTCCTCGCCTTCGAACCGACGCGGAAGTCCTTGAAATCCTTCCGAATGGTGCGTTGCGCGTCGCAGCCGGACCGCTCAAGCTTCTCACGTCGGTCGGCGACATCCGGCGCACCGCGGGCAGCGAGGGCCGCGAAAAATCGAAGAAGCCACCAAGGCCCGCGATCGACTACGACGCGGCCGCCGATCCCGATGTTCCGATGCAGACGAGTGACAACACCGTCGACCTGCGCGGACTCCGCTCGCACGAGGTCATCGCCATCGCCGAACAGTTCCTCGACCGATGTGTAGGGGCGGGCAAGCGTGTGGCCTTCCTGATTCACGGACACGGAACCGGTGCGCTCCGACAATTGCTACGTGATGCACTGCGCTCGAGCCCTTACGTCGCGCGCTCACGTCCCGGAGAGCAGCGCGAAGGTGGCGATGGCGTCACTGTCGTTTGGCTCCGTTGAACGCAGCAGACGCGGCTTCGACGCGGATTGGGGAGTGAACTCGCGGGAATGACAGCCTACGCGAACGCCGGATCACGCTGTCCGCGATCTGTCTGTCATGCGACCAGGTGTACGCAGAAACGACAGCGATGGCGGTCGCCGGCGCCCGGTTGGCGGGCGTCATATCGCGTGAGCGGCAACAGCGGGACCAAACCGCAATACCCTTCGATACGTCGGAAAGAAAACTCGGCACTACCGGGTTGAACCGGCTGAGGCACGAACCCTGCAATGGTGTCGGCCGAGCGGCGAACGACATCGTCCTCTCGGAGAGGGCCCCGCGCGACGAGATCTTCGCAGCCGGGCAATAAAAGTCATGTTGATCCGTCCCAGCCGTTCAGTCACGCCGCCTGCGCCGACCAGCGCCGCTGGGATCACCGTCCCGGCTGACGGGTTCATTCCCGAGACGACGCTCGATTTTTGGCTTCGCGTCGGATTGGCCACGCGGGATGGCGCCATGCTCTCAATGACCGATGGTCGGCGCTTCACTCTCGTCGAAGGCCTACGAATTCTCGGGAGGCGCGACGGCGAGAGCGACCCCTACAGCTTGACCGGGCGCGTGATGTCGCTCGGCGCCTTGCTCAAGCGAGGGGCCGTTCTGAGCCCCCACGGTGCTCGGATCGGCGCTGCGACGTACGATCTCGGCTTCGGCAGCTTAGCCCAGCCCTGGGATGCTCCCGCCTGAGGCCGTTGGGCAACGCGGCCGACGTGGCCAAAATGTAGCAACTGCGGCTATTTGCCAAGGTTCGTTGCGACACGGTCGAGCACGCCGTTGACGAACGCGCCGGACTCGTCGCTCCCGAAGCGCTTTCCGAGCTCGACCGCTTCGTCGATGGCCACTGCGCGGGGCACATCGTGGAAGAGCTCCCAAGCGCCGATACGCAGCACGTTGCGGTCGACTCGGCTCATTCGTTCCAGGCGCCAATTGTGGCTCGCCTTGCGGATCGCCCCGTCGACGGCTTCGAGCTCACGGGTCACCCCTTGGACGAGCTCATCGGCGTAGGCGCGCGCTTCGAGATCGATCGGGATCGCGCTCTCCGAGACCATTTCTCGGTAGAAGTGCCGCGTGAGCGCCTCGAGAGGGATCTCGCTTGCTTCGGCGCCGAAGAGAACCATGAGCGCAGCAGAGCGAGCGGCGCTTCGCGGTGTTCGTGGCGGGGCCACGGAGGAGGTCTTCGGCGAATGGTCGGACATCAGATTCCCTGCGCGCGAAGTGCCGCGCCGAGACTGAGCATCTCGATCGCGGACACGGCAGCATCCCAACCCTTGTTCCCAGCCTTCGTGCCCGCGCGCTCGACGGCTTGCTCGATCGTGTCGGTCGTGAGAACCCCGAATGTTGCCACGATCGAGGTCTCGAGCGATGCGGACGCGACGCCCTTCGAAACCTCCGACGCGACGTAATCGAAGTGCGGCGTCGAGCCGCGAATGACTGCGCCGAGCGCGACGATCGCGTAAAGCTCGTCTTTCCTCGCGACGGCAGCGAGCGCGAGGCGCTTCACGATGAGCGGCATCTCCCAAGCACCGGGCACGCGGACGACGCTGACCTCGGGCGACGATCCAGAAGAATGACGGGTGATCGCGTCGACGGCTCCTTCGACCAGGCGGTCGACGATGAAGCTGTTGAAGCGGCTCGCCACGATCGCGAATCGCGCCCCTTCGGGCACGACCACGTTGCCTTCGATTACCTTGGTCGCCATCGTCTTTGCTCCTCGTGCGGTGTGGCGACGCTTTCCTAGGCGTTTTCCGCGTCGGCCGCGAGCCGAGTTTTGGGTCGTGTGTTCGGTCGGCGCTCGGCTCGCTCGTTCCCGGACGAGCCTCGAAGCTCGAGTCGAAAGGTGGAAATAGAGAGCGCCCGGAATTTGGTTTTCTGGCCGCCGACGGATCGCAACGATGGCCGCCCGGCGAGCGGGTGAGCGTGCCCGTCTCAGCTCCCGGTTGGACCGAGCGGAACCCGTTCGACGACCTTCAAGCCGAAGCCGTCGATGCCGGCGATCTTCGTCTGGTTGTTCGAAAGGAGCCGAAGCTCGCAAGCTCCCAGGTCGGCGAGTATCTGCGCACCGAGCCCGAACTCGCGAAGCGCGCCCTCCTGGGCTCGTGGAGCGGCCTCTTTGCCCTGCGTGAGCTTGGCGGTGATGCCCGCGAGCTCGAGCGAGAGCTCGGCACGCGGCGGGATGTAGAGGATGATCCCCGAGCCTTCGGCCTCGATGGCGCGAATCGCTTCGCGAAGGGTCTCGCCACCGTCGAAAGGCGTCGACACGAACACGTCGCCGATGAGCGTTCCCGAGTGGACGCGACAGAGCACTGGACGCGATGGGTCGACCACGCCTTTGACGAGCGCGAGAAATTGCCGCGGCTCACCGAGGATTTCGTACGCAACGAGCTGCCACTCGGTGCCCGTCAGATCGAGCGTCAGTCGCGTCTCGCCGATGCGACGAACGAGCCGCTCGGTCTGCATCCGGTACTGGATGAGATCGGCAATGCTGAGCAGAAGCAGATCGTGCTCTCGCGCGAATCGCTCGAGATCGGGCATGCGCGCCATCGTTCCGTCGTCGTTCATGATCTCGCAGATGACGCCCGCGGGATTGCATCCAGCGAGCGTCGCGAGATCGACGGAGCCTTCGGTTTGGCCCGTGCGCACGAGCACGCCGCCGCGTCGCGCCTTCAGCGGGAATATGTGGCCCGGCGTGACGAGATCTCGAGGGCGCGCGTCGGCCTTGATCGCAACCTCGATGGTCCGCGATCGATCGGCGGCGCTGATACCGGTCGTGACGCCCGTGCGCGCTTCGATGCTCATGGTGAAGGCTGTTCCCAGCGGCGGCCCGTTACGCCCCGGTGACGACATCATCGGTAGCTCGAGCTTCTCGACCTGTTCTTCGGTGAGCGTCAGACAGATGAGACCGCGGCCGTGCTTCGCCATGAAGTTGATCGCTTCGGGCGTCACCTTCTCGGCGGCCATCGTCAGATCGCCTTCGTTCTCGCGATCCTCGTCGTCGACGAGAATGACCATTTTGCCGTCGCGGATGCGATCGAGCGCGTTGTTCACGCGCTCGAGCAGCGTCGTGTCGATGGTGAGGCGGCGCGGCTCGCGCGCCTGCGCTGTGGACGACTGAGAGTCTCTCGGCGAGGGAACCTGCACCGCGCCTTCATGATGGAGCCGAGGCGCCGTGTCAAAGGGCGTGCTCACCAACCATGCCCCCTCAACCCCAGCCGCCGTGCTTGAGCTTGTCGAGGAGCCGTTGGTCTGCGTCGGTTCCGTAGGAAGAACCTTGTTCATCGTGGGCGTCACTGTGGGGTCGCACGCGTTCTCTGGAAACCCCCACGCCCCCTACGGCGAGCTGCCTCGCGACGTAACGGGCGAGAACATCCACCTCCACGTTCACGTCGCTCCCAACCAAGAGCCCTGCGAGTGTGGTGGCCGAAAGCGTCAGTGGGATCAGCATCAACGTGAAGAGCACGCTGCCCAATCCAACCCCCGGGACGTCGGTCACGTCGTTCAGGGTGAGACTGACCCCCTCGATCGCGACCGACCCTTTGACAGCGAGGAAGGGCGCGAGCTCGCCGCCCACGCGAATGCCGGTGCGCCAGGCCCCGCCGATCTCGGTTTTCTCGACGATGCGTCCGACGCCATCGACGTGGCCGAGCACCATGTGACCACCCATGCGCGCGCCGACCTTGGTCGCGCGTTCGAGGTTCACCTTCGAGCCGCCCGACAATCGGCCGAGCGTGGTGACTCTCAGCGTCTCCTGGGACATGTCGGCCTCGAACCCGTCACGCTCGAGCCGGGTCACCGTGAGGCACGCGCCGCTGACCGCCACCGAATCACCGAGCGCGAGATCGTCGAAAGGGGCTTCGACGAAGAGCTTCGCAGAAGGCCCTCTTCGCTCGATTCGACGAACGCGACCGACCGCCTCTACGAGACCGGTGAACATCGCCGCTCACTCGCCTTCGGCGCGCGGTCCTCGAAGAGCCTGGGAGGTAAGAAGCTTGTCGATGAGCCCCTTCGAATAGCTCGACAGCTCGGTGAAGACGACGCCCATCCCAGGAGGATCTTGATGAACGCGAACGACCTCACCGATCCCTTCGATGGTCTCGATGTCGTCCATGATCACGGTGAAGTGGAGGTTCACCTTGGTGCCGATCGCGAGAGGCGCCTTCGAGCGGACGAAGACGCCGGTCCGCGAGATGTTCGTGACGTACTCGTTGATGAACGCGTCGTACGACTCGAACTCCTTGTTGATGGTGACGCGTTCTTCGCGTCGTCCATCCTCGTCTTTTTCGGCTTCGCTCATTGAAAGCTCCCGATCGTCATCAACAGCTCAGATTCGGCTCACTTGCCGACGAGATCGAATTGCTCGAGGTGGTATTCCTTGCGAGGCACGAGCTCGATGCGACGAGCGTAGCGACGCTCGGCTTCGATCACCGCGAGCCGCTCTTCGTTCTTCATGAGATCGACCACGGCCGGATGCGCGTTCACGACGACGCTGTAACCACGGAGGTTCTGCCGATCACGCTTGATCTGGCGGAGGATTTCGTAAGTGACGGTCTGCTTCGACTGCAGGTTGCCGGTGCCGTCGCAGTAGAAGCACGGCTCGTTCATGAGTCGCCCGAGGCTCTCGCGCGTTCGCTTGCGCGTCATCTCGATGAGCCCGAGCTCGCTGATTCGATTGAGCGTCGTCTTGGCTTTGTCTTTGGCCAAGAGCTGCTCGAGGCGACGGCGGACCTTCTCGCGGTTCGTCGCGCGCTCCATGTCGATGAGGTCGAGAATGATGAGCCCACCGATGTTGCGGAAGCGCAGCTGGTAAGCAATTTCTTCGACCGCTTCGAGGTTCGTCTTGAGAATCGTATCCTCGAGATCCTTCGAGCCTTTGCCGACGAAACGCCCCGTGTTGACGTCGATCGCCGTGAGCGCTTCGGCCTGGTCGATGATGAGATGGCCGCCCGATGTGAGCGGTACTTTGCGCGAGAGGGCGCGGCCGATTTCTTCTTCGATGCCGTACTCGTCGAAGATGGGCTCGTCGCCTTCGAAGAGGTGAATCGCGTCGGCGCGCTCGGGCATGAACATCTCGACGAAGCGCTTGAGATGAACGTACTGCTCACGATCGTCGATGACGATTTCTTCGATGTCGTCGGTGAACAGATCGCGAGCGGTCTTCAAGACGAGATCGAGCTCGGTGTAGAGCACCTCGGGCGCACGCAACGCGGTCTCGCGCTTCTTGGCGATCTCGCCCCAGAGACGAACGAGGTAGCCGACGTCGCTCTTGAGCGATTTCTTGGTGAGCCCTTCGGCGAGCGTTCGAACGATGAGCCCACCGGTCGGCGGCTTCATGGCGTCGATCGCCTCGCGAAGCCGGCCGCGCTCTTTGTCGGAGCCAATTCGCTTCGAGATCCCGACGTGCTCGACCGTGGGAAGGTAGACGACGTAGCGACCGGGAAGAGAGATGTGGCTCGAGACGCGCGCCCCCTTGGTCCCGATCGGCTCTTTCGAAACCTGAACGATGACCTCTTGTCCCTCGCGCACGACGTCGCGGATGGGCGTGGTCTTGGAGACACGAAGCGGATCGGCCTTCGATCGTCGATCGCCCCGCGCCGAAGAGGTGCGACTCGATCGATTGTCGTTTCGCCCGGAAGAGCGGCCGTCTGCGGGGCGCACTGCGGGGCGCACGTCGGGGCGCACGTCGGATCGCACGTCGGGTCGCGCATCGCGTCCGCCGGGAACGCCTCGGCCTTTGGCATGCCCAGGTCCGCGAGCCGGATCCCGACCACGTCCACCATCGCGCCCTCCGCGATCGCGTCCACCGCGACCACGATCATCGGCGATGACCGGTCGAGCCTCCACGGCTGCGGCCGCCGCGGCCACCTCGGGCTTGATTCGATCGGCGGTGCTTCCCGAACGCCGTCGACCACGGCTTCCACGGCGCGAACGCGCACGCGGCGCTCGTCGCGCAGCGTCTTCTTCGGATTCACCCTCGATGGGCGCGCCCTCGACTCCGGCTGCAGCGGTTTCGCCGCCCTCGACCCTGGGCAGATCCATGTCGGCGGCGCGGTCTTCCGAAGCGAGGTCGGACGGTGCGTCGTCATCGTCGTCGGAAGCGGCCGCAACCAACTTGATTTCCGCGTCGCCTGAAGCGGATGTCCCTGCTTCGGGTTCGCCAGCGTCGGGTTCGCCAGCGTCGTCGGCAAGGAAATCCTCGTCGTCGGCGCCTTCTAGGTCGTTCGACTCGTCGTTCGACTCGTCGGGGGACTCGTCGGGGGACTCGTCGGGGGACTCGTCGGGGGACTCGTCAGCAAGGTCGAGAAGCTCGCCATCTTCTTCGGAGGACTCGCCGTCATCGTCGTCGTCGGCCGCTGCCTCGTCCTCGATCGCATCAGCACCGTCGAGCTCGAGCTCGAACGCGTCGTCGTCTGCCGCCTCTTCAGCTTCGTGGGCGGCGTCGAGCGACGCGAGCCCGCGCTCGCTCGGCGTAGCGCTGCCGTGACCCGAGGGAGATGCTTCAGGACGGAATTCGTCGGGCTCGCGTCCGTGCGTGTGCTCGTCGTCGGCCGTGGCGGCGCCAGTCTTCCGACCGGCAAGGTAGGCCTCGAAGTCGTCGGGCCGAATCAAATCTTCGACATGGAGGAACGCTGCCCGCTCCTGACCGATGTCGATGAAGGCCGCTTGCATGCCCGGCAGCACGCGGCTCACTTTGCCGAGGTAAATGTTCCCGAGTGTGCCACGAGCGTTGTGCCGCTCGATGTGAAGCTCGGCGATGATTCCGCCTTCGATGAGAGCTACGCGGGTTTCACGAATGTCGACGTTGATGACGAGGATGTTCTTGGCCATGGCCGGACGGCCCGAAACGGGCTGCTCGCTAAGTGTGGTTGAGGCCGCGGGCGCGCCGGGGATCGTGCGCCTCTCGGAGGTCTGGGCTCGCCAGAGCTCGCTGCGGTCGGAAAACTGGGGGCGGGTTACTGCGCGCGAGCTGCTGCGCTAGGGCTGTGGGCTCGCGGATGTCCGCCACTCTTGGTGTCGGACTTTGTTTGAGGATCTGGGACCAGGACCAAAGACAGGCTGCTGGTTGAGCTTTTGTTCACGCAGAGTCGGGGCAAACCTCGTTCGTACCCAAACGACGGACCGTTGGGCCGGCCCCTGGTCGAAGCGCCCGTAGTCGAGGTGCTGCAGTCCACGTGCTGCAGTCCACGCGCTGCAGTCGACGTGCTGCAGTCGACGTGCTGTGGCACATTCCACGCGGGCAAGCCGAGAACGAATGCATTGTCGAGGCTTCGCGCCCCGACCTAGGTCGACGCTAACCGCGCTGGGTGCCACGCGCAACCGATTTGGCCGTCCGCGACAAGAATTGCTAACCGAGAAAAACAGCCGAAAAAGACGAAAGCCTCCGTCCCAACGGGACGGAGGCTTCGTTTCACGGCTCAGTCTGAATCAGTTGCCAGTGCCCGTGCTGCCCGCGCCGCCGGTGCCGGCCGTGCAGGTGTTCGCTGCGTCGCAGTTGCTCTTGCACTCGTTGCAGATCGAGCAGCTAAAGGCCTGGGTGTTGAGCCCGTCGGTAGTCGGGTACTTGGCCGAGCAAGCGTCGAAGCAAGCGGTGGCGCCTGAGGCGCATGCCTTGTTGCAGTCGAAGTACGCCTGGTAGTTCGGGTCGCCGCCGTAAGCCTGCCACTCGGCCATGCAGAGGTCGCTCTGCGAGCATTTGATGCAGTCGACGCAGGTCTTCTGCTCGTCCGTGGACGCGCCAGTGAGAAGCGAGCCATGGACGCCGGTGTCACAGGCGTTGCCGCCACCGGTGGTGGTGGTGGTGGGGTTGTTGGCGCCGGTGGTGACGGACGCGGTCTTGCTCGTGGTCGACGTCTTGCCCGACGTCGTGGTCGAGCCCGTGCCGCCCGAGCCGCCCGAGCCGGTGGTGGTGTTGGTGACGGTGCAGGCGGTCGCCAGGGCGCCGCAAGCGAAGAAGGTAGCGAAATAGGTAAACTTCATGTCCAAATCCTCCAAAGTTCCGAACGGTTTCTTCAAGCGGCGCTCACCGCTGGAGATCTTTTCACGACGAGGGGGACAGATTAAAATCGTCCCTGCCTGCGCCCCAACCCGCGCTCCGTGCAGACAGCACAGACGCCCTCGTGAAGGTTTCCTATGTAGGCGGGTCAGTTACTCGTGGGCCTATAACCTCGGACCCCTCCGTGATCCAGCAAATTGCTAGTCTACGGTTCGCCCCGCGCACCCCAAAGAGCGACGGAGCTCGTGGTGACCAGGTCGTGCTTCTTCGAATCAATCAAGAAACCAAGTGTGAAGGCTTCAATCCTAGCTGCCCTGCAGACGAGCGGCAACTCTTTTCACCCTGGTGAAACCGTGCTCTCGCAGCGCTCGAGGCGAACGGCATCTTTCAGGTTCGATTGGTACGCTGAGCCACCATTGTCCCTTCCCGAAGCTCGTACGACAAGCTGACAAACGGCGCTCACAGCGACGGTTGGACGGACCGCTCATCGGTTTCTTCAAGGTGCTCAACGAGAAATCGCCCCCATGACCGAGGCTTCGCCGCGCTCTTCGTGGGCGAGCGTCAGAGCGGGATGTTGCCGTGCTTGCGCTTGGGCAACGTGTCGCGCTTCGTCGCGAGAAAGTCGAGCCCACGTGCGATGCGCTGCCTCAGCGTTCGTGGCTGGATGACCTCGTCGATGAACCCGAGCTCCGCCGCTTTGTAGGGATTGGCGAACTTCTTTTTGTAGTCGTCGATGAATTCGGCGCGCGCGTGGGCGCCATCTTTCGCTTCGGCGATTTTCTGCCGATAGACGATGTTGACGGCCCCGTCGGGGCCCATGACCGCGATCTCGGCCGTCGGGAAAGCGAGGTTGTAGTCGGCCCGGATGTGCTTCGATGCCATGACGTCGTACGCACCCCCGTAGGCCTTGCGCGTGATGATCGTGATCTTCGGAACGGTGGCCTCGGCGAACGCATAGAGCAGCTTCGCGCCGTGCGTGATGATGCCGCCGTACTCCTGATCGGTTCCCGGAAGAAAGCCCGGCACGTCGACGAAGGTGAGAAGCGGAATGTTGAACGCGTCGCAGAAACGCACGAAGCGGGCGGCTTTGATGCTTGCTTTGATGTCGAGGCAGCCTGCGAGAACTTGCGGTTGGTTCGCGACGATGCCCACCGATCGGCCACCGACTCGAGCGAACCCCACGACGATGTTCATCGCGTAGTGCTCGTGAATCTCGAACAATTGCGCATCGTCGACGACGGCGCGGACGATCTGTTTGATGTCGTAGGGCTTGTTCGATTCGGTCGGCACCATCGTGTCGAGCTCGGGCACTTCGCGATCGACCGAGTCGTTCGATGCGACACGCGGAGGATCTTCGGCGTTGTTCGACGGCAAGAACGAAAGAAGCTCGCGCAGCTGCGCAATGCAGGCCGGGTCGTCGGGCGAAGTGAGGTGACACACACCACTCTTGGCCGCGTGCGTCGATGCGCCTCCGAGACCTTCTTTGGTCACGTCTTCGTTGGTCACCGTCTTGATGACCTCGGGCCCCGTGATGAACATGTAGCTCGAGCCCTCGACCATCAGGATGAAGTCGGTGATGGCGGGCGAGTAGACGGCACCGCCCGCGCAGGGCCCCATGATGCAACTGATTTGCGGGATGACGCCGCTCGCTTGCGTGTTGCGCCAGAAGATCTCGGCGTACCCGGCAAGGGACTCGACGCCTTCTTGAATGCGAGCGCCTCCCGAATCGTTGAGGCCGATGACTGGGATCCCCGTCTTGACGGCGAAGTCCATCAGCTTGCAGATCTTTTCGGCGTTGGCACCCGAGAGAGACCCGCCGAAGACCGTGAAATCTTGTGCGAACACCGCGATCTTCCGACCATCGGCTTTGCCCCAGCCGGTCACTACGCCGTCGGCGAGGACCTTCTGTTTTTGCATGTCGAAGTCGGTGCAGCGGTGCTGCACGAGTCGATCGATCTCGACGAAGCTCCCGGGATCGCACAAAAGCTCGATGCGTTCGCGCGCAGTGAGCTTGCCCGCCTCGTGCTGCTTGTCGATGCGGGCTTGCCCGCCTCCGACGAGAGCTCGACGGTTCAGCTCTTCGACAGTGGAGTGGGGCGGGAGTGAGGAGCGCGTTTCGTCAGCAGCCATGTCGTTCAGCAGCTACTTTCTTCGGCAACCATTCATCACCGTCCTCGCTACAGCGCCAGGCAGGCACTGTAGGGCGCTCTTCTCGAAACGTGCTGCGGCCGAACCCGCGGGCGAAACCAGCGGATCGATCAGCAAACAGCAGCAGGACTTACTTCGAGCGTTGGTAGATGCGGTTACGGCGGCCCCTGTTCTTGGCCTTGTGCTTCGCCTTGATGCGCGCGCACTTCTTGCGATTGGTCTTGCGGGGGCCCTTCGACAACATCAGAAACATGGTGACCTCGAGAAAACGTGCGCGTGCTTCGCGCGGGCCGAGGACCATAGTCAAGCCCGCCCGTCTGCGCAAGCAGTGCTAGAGTTCCATCCCCGTGAAGCGCTCGAGCTCGGCTTCTTCGCCGCAAACCGCTTCGCCGCGGACCCTGGTTGCGCAGCTCTCGAAGAGGGGCCGCCTAGCGGGTCTTGGCATCGTGGGCGCGCTCCTCGGAGTCTCGGTCGGGATCGCGCTCGCCTCGGCGTGCGGCGCGAGCGTCAGCGCGGTCTACGAGGGTGACGTTCGCTTCGAACGTTGCATGGCGCTCGATTGGGCGCCTCAGGTCGACCCGCAGCTGAGGCGTGGCTGCTGGGAAGAATGGGAGAAGTATTTCACCGCTGGCCAAACCCGCGATCGCATGGAGTACGCGAAGCTCCAGCTCGAAAAGCTGCGCTCGTCCCAGGTGATGGCCGACCCGAAGCCGCTCCTGGCAGTGCCCGAGCCGACCAACGTCTTCGCTCCACCCCCGATGATGCTCGCCGACGCAGGAGCTGCAACCGACGGCGGGGTCGTCGTAGTCGCCGACGTAGGGCCCGAGCCCAAGAGCGAATGCGAGAGCAACTGCGACGAGCGAACCGACGAATGTCGGGCCCTCTGCCGAGGTGCGGTCTGCGAGAAAGCTTGTGCAGCGAAGCGCTCGCGCTGCCTTCCGCGTTGTCGTTGAGCATCGTGCACGCCGACGCGGGGCGAAAAACGAGCGACGAGACGAGTCTCCAGATCGCGCAAAGACGCGAGCGTCGTGATTTCCGAGCGGCAATGCGTCGGCGTTCTCAAGCGTAGAGACCGGTGGCGGCTCGGTGATGTGGTTGCAGAATCGGAGCCGCTGACTTAGACCCGAACGGCTTCACCATGTCGTCGTCCTCCGAGATCCCGCCCGTGCCCTCCGCTCTCGAAATGGCCGCGTCGCACGTCGAGGTGAGCCGCGCCGAATCAGCCTCGAGCGAAACGACGAGCGACCTGCACACACCCGAGACTCTAGACGACGGATTCCGTGTGGCTCGCCCTCGACGTGCGGCGCCCGCAGACGCGGTGAGACCGACGCGCGCCGAGATCAATCTCGGGCATCTGCGCCACAACCTTCGCGTGCTCGAACGCGCGATGGGGCGCGGTCCCGGCTCGGGCGGCGACAAGCAACGACCCGCGATCTGGCCCGTCTTAAAGGCCGACGCCTACGGGCATGGCGCTCCGGCCACGGCCCGAACCCTGGAACGCGCAGGCGCGGCAGGGCTCTGTGTCGCGTTGCTCGAAGAAGCGATCGAGCTACGCGAAGCCGGAATCCGAATCCCGATCCTCGTGATGGGCGGCTACTACGGTCCGCAAGATCGCGGCCTCGAAGAGGCGCTTCATCACGACCTCATCCCAGTCATTTACGAGGCAGAGCAGATCGAGCGGCTCGCGCGCATCGTTCGATCCACCGGGGGTAGCTCAGCCCGAGTGCATCTCAAGATCGACACCGGAATGGCAAGATTGGGTGTCGCCCCCGAAGATCTCGACTCGGTGCTCGAGCGATTCGTGAGCCATCGAGAGGTCGTGCTCGATGGTTTGATGAGCCACCTCGCTTGCGCCGATGCGACCGATCTCGCGCCCACGATGGAGCAACTCGCTCGCTTCGAGCGGGCGCGGGGCAAGGTTCGCGCGTTCGGCCTCGCGCCGCGCGTGTGTCACGTCGCGAACAGCGCCGGAGCCCTTCGAGCGCCGGCTTCACGGTTCGACCTCGTTCGACCGGGGATCGCCGTCTACGGCGTCGCCCCGTGCGCCTTCGACGATGCCGCGACCTCTCCAGAGTCGGAAGCGCTTCGTGATCTGCGCCCCGTCATGCGCGTCCGGAGCGAGATCGTCGCGCTTCGCACGATCCGCGACGGCGAGCACGTCGGCTATGGGCACACGTTCCAGGCTCACGGCACGCGAACGATCGCTACCATTGCGATGGGCTACGCCGACGGGCTCTCGAGAGGTCTGTCGAACAAGGGCCACGTTCTGGTGCGGGGAAAACGCGCTCCAATCGCCGGCGTGATCTCGATGGATCTGGCATCGATCGACGTGAGCGACATTCCGATGGTGCGCATCGGCGACGAGGCCGTCGTGCTCGGAGCACAAGAAGGCCCGCTGGGAAGCGACCAGATCACCGCTGAAGAAATCGCTTCGCACACCGGGACAATCGCCTGGGAGCCCCTCACCCACATTTCACGCAGAGTTCCTCGCTTTTACCGAGAACCCTGAGGAGCTACGCTCGCGAAAATGAGCAGTAGCCCTGAAAATCGTACGCTCGAGCAGGCCTCGGCGGGATCGGGGCATCGATCGCGGCGGAGCTTTTGGGTAGCTCGAATTGCGGTGGCGAGTCTCCTCTTCTCGTCGGGGATCGGGCTCGCGGTGTCGTGTGGATCGAGTGGGCCGGACAGGCCGACACCCGATCCAGTCACCAAGGACGCAGGCGCCTATTTCGATGTTCCAGGGGATGGCACGAATTTCTGCGGCAACGAGGTCCATCAAGCGCTCGGCAAGCCGCCTCTGCTGTACTTCGTGATGGATGTCTCGGGCTCGATGTCGGAGCCGGCGATTGGTCAGAAGTCGCGATACGACGTGCTTCGCGAGAGCTCGATTGATCTCGTGAAGAACCTCGGACCGCTGATCCGCGTCGGCGCGACGACCTTTCCTCGCCATCAAGCCAACTCCTCCGACGCGTGCATCGCCGGAGCCGAGGTCATGGCTGCCAAGCAAGGTGGAAGCGCCACCACGACGACCTTTTCGAATGCGATCGATGTCACACCCGATGGTGGCACCCCGACTGCGGCAACACTCTCTGCGCTCGCGCCGAAGTTCGCGCATGCGTCCGAAGACACGTCGGGCCCAGAAGCGGTTCTCCTCGTGACCGACGGGGGGCCGAACTGCAATCTAGCGCTGACTTGCGATCCGTCTGGCTGCGTTCCGAACATCGATGGTGGATGCCCCGTCGCCAACTGCTGTGATCCGGCCATGGGCGGGACTGGCGGCAACTGTCTCGATCGCACCGCTACGCTCCAAGCGATTCACGATGTCGTGCAAGGAGGAGCGCGCGTCTACGTGATCGGGCTCGCTGGAAGCTCGGCCTACGAGACCACCCTCGAACAAATGGCCGTGGTCGGAGGCGCCCCGCAGAACGACCCGCCTTACTACTACCGCGTCGACGATCTCTCGAAGCTCGAAGACACCTTCCACGCGATCGCCGCCTCGCTCATCACGTGTGAGTTCACCTTGGTCGACCCGCCGAAAGAGCAAGGGCTGACGAACGTGTACCTCGATGGGGCGCTCGTCTACCAAGACCCCACGAACGGTTGGGTCTGGAAAGGGACCGACAAGGTCGTGTTGGTCGGCGACGCATGCGCCAAGCTGAAGAGCGGCCAAGTGCAAGACGTGCAAGTCATCACCGGATGCCCGACGGAGACGCCCAAGTAGGCGCTCGCGATGCTGCTCATCGAGGCTTGGGTCGGCGGCCAGTCGACAGCGGACCATCTCGCGGGCGACAAGGAGCTCATCGAGCGGTTGGCGCGTGCCGAGCTGCACGAGCCGGCGTTCGATCTGACCACCGAGGTGTCGCGACCGTGGGCCCGTGTCTGGACCGCGAGGGCCCATGCGGGAGGCGCGCCGCTCGGTTTTCTCATCGCGTGGTTCGTCGCCGACGAGCTCCACATTCTCAGCGTCGCCGTCCTTCCTGACGCACGTCGGCGAGGGATCGCCCGAGCCCTCATGAACGCTGCGCTCGACTTCGGCCGAACCAACGCCGTCCGCCTCGTGTTGCTCGAGGTTCGTCGGTCGAATCGACCCGCCATCAAGCTCTATCGAAGCTTCTCGTTCAGCGCGATGGGCGTGAGACCGCAGTACTACGCAGACACCGGTGAAGACGCCGTCGAGATGATGGTCTCACTCGATCCGGCGACAGGCGCCCTCGTCACTTCACGTGACGAGGTGCGCATCGACGACTGAGGCTCCGGTCAGCGTCCGGGGACCCTCGGCATCTGCCATTGTTTCGGGCCCGGCGGAGGCTTTTGATCGGGAGTGAGCTTCGTCGGATCGACTTGAGGGGTCAGGTTGTCGCGACTGCCGATCGTGATCGGCGCCAGAAGCAACGGAGCAAGCAGCTTCTGAGCGAGCGAATCGTACCGCTTCAGGATCGTGTTGGTGCTGCGCTGCGCCTCTCCGAGCGCTTCGTTCATCGTACGGATGTCGACCGCCGCGTTCTGGTTCTTCCGCTCCACGAGATCGGAACGGAGCTTGCGCACGATGTCGGCGTACTGCTGGACGCCGGTGTCTTTGCCTTCCTCGCTGCCGAAGAGACAGATGCTGTGGAACTTGTCGGGGATGATGCTGGTCTTCTCGCCGAGCTTTCGGATGTCGAGCTTGAACTGGAGGCCACGGGTCTGGTTCGCGAGCTTCTGATTCAGTCGCTGGTTCAGGTTGCGCGTCACGCCATCACGACCTTCGAGCGGATCTTTGTTCTTCCACTGCGAGTGGTCTTCGAGTCGAAAGAGAATGCGGCGAAGCGGGTACTCGGGGGTCGCGAGCACACGCCAGAAGTCGAGCGCTTCGTCTGACGAGGTCGGGCTTTTCACCTTCAGGTCGCCGAAGAAGTCTTGCCACTGACGGATGAATGTCTCCTCGTAGAGATCGGACACACCCTTGAGATAGGTGGGGACTTGATCGGCGCGCTCCTCTCGCGTGAGCGGAACGACCCAAGCCTCGTCGGCGAGGAACGCAGCTCCGGTGGCGAGGTTGCGGACCACGAGCGCGTGGCCCTTCTCGGTGTAGGGGCCCTCGACCTCTTGATAGTGCTGGTCTTTCTTGAAGTGGATGCTCTCGATGATCTTGAGCACGTCGACGCGGTCTGGAAACATCGTGCCGAGCGAGACCGGTGGAAAGACGAGGTTGTCGCGGGCGTTGTCGCCCGCGTCGTCGTATTTCTCGTCCATCAGCGAGTCGACGAAGAGCGCGTAATAACGCTTCTCGACGGGGACCGTCTGGAGCGTTTTGCGAACGGCCTCGACCAGATCGGTGTCTTGCGTGAGCGGCGTCACGCGTTTCTCCTTCAAGAGCTTGAAGTAGTAGGCGACGTGAGGGCGCACCATGTCGCGGAGCTCGGAGTCGGAAACGTCGCTCGAGCCACGAAGGATTTCTACCCAGAGCGCGGTGTACTTGCCCGTCGCCCAGTCGACGTCGAGGTGCTCGACGTCGGCGAGCATGAGGTACATCTTGAGGAGGTTGCGGTTGACGAGGTACTTCGAGGCTGTCGTGTCGATTCGCTTCAGCTCGGTCTCGAGTCGCTGCTTGCCGGGTGAGACAAACCCCTTCTGAAGGTTCGCGACGTAGACGGCGAGCGTGGGTCTGTAGACCTTGTCTCCCGAGTACATCATCCAGCCCATGCCGAGCGGAACCCCCTCGTCACGGTGCTTGTCGAGCTCTTGCAGCCTCTCGAGCGTGGGCTTGAGGAGCGGAAACTTGCCGCTCGCCGGCTTGCCGTCGGCCCAATCGATCGTCGCGGCCTTCTTCGCGCGTGTCTCGGTGTCGCGGAGAAGCGTTCGATTGTTCAAGAACGAGTTGATGCTCGGGATCGCGAGAATCGCTGCGAGCGCGAGCGCGGCGCTGCTGATCGCGACGCGCATGAGGAGCTTGCGACGCACCTCCGACGAGCTTCGGGCGGCGAGATCACCGTCGGGAAAGACGATGTTCATAAAGACGTCGTGGAGGAAGTAGCTCTTCGACTCGACGACCTGTTGCTGGGCCTGGCCCTCGACTTGGATGCCCATCGCCTGACCCATGCGACCGAGCACACGGTCGAGAGGGCGGCCCTCCTGGGTTCCGCTCGTGAAGTAGACGCCGCGGAAAAGAGGCGTTCCTTGGAACGCATTCACGGCGAACGTGTGGGCGATGAGCTCGGAGAGGTTTCGCTTCACTCCTGCAAATTCGAGTGGGAATTGGTAAATTTTCTCGCGCGCCTCGCGGCTTCGTTCCCCAGCCAACCGCTTCAACGCTCGCGCGTGGAGCTGCTTCAAGAGAACGTCGAACTCGGCATCGAAGAGCTTGCCTGGCTCGTTCTTCGGAACATCGAGCTTGAGCGTGGTTCCCCAGGCCTGGGCGCGGTCGCTCTTTCTCAGATCGCTGAAGAACTCGTTGAAGCCGGCGATGAGGTCGACCTTCGTGAAGAGCACGTAAACCGGGAGCACCATGTGGAGCTGGGTCATGACCTCGTCGACCCGCTGTCGTAGCTTCTTCCCTGTGACCTCGATTTGCTGCTCGCTCGCGTCGATCAGGTCGGCGATGCTTATTGCAACCAAGATACCGTTAATAGGTCGCTTGCTTCTGTAGCGAAGAAGAAACTGGAGGAACGAGATCCACTCGTCGCGATCGTCTTGCTCCGTGGTGTAGCGGCCTGCCGTGTCGAGGAGAATGGCCTCGTTGGTGAACCACCAGTCGCAGTTGCGGGTGCCGCCGACGCCACGGACTCCGCCGCCGCTCGAGCTTCCATATGGGAAAACCAGGCCCGAATGCTTGAGCGCGGTCGTCTTACCGGCGCCCGGAGGCCCGATGATCATGTACCAGGGCATCGAGTAGAGCGCGGCCGCTCCGCTCTTGCCGCCGCGGCCCAGCTTCGATGTCTTGAGCGCGTTGATGCCAGATTGGAGCTGCTTTTGAAGCTCCTGGATTTCGGCACGACGCTCGGGCCGCGCGTTCATCGCCTGTTGCGCGCCCTGAGCGGCGATGGCCTTTTCGAGCTGTCCGGCAGCTCGCCGGGCCATGACCCAGTTGACGATGTAGAGCGTCCCGACGCCGACGGCGATCGCGATGCTGATGGTCACCGGGATCCAGAGCTTGAAGCTCAAGACGAACCACAGTGCCCACGCGATGAGAATCAGTAGCCCTGAGAGGATCAGCCACACGGTCGGTCAACGATACCAAAAGCCGAACCTGAGACCGGAATTGCTTGTGACCCGATCGAACGAGCTCGCGAGCGAGCATGTTTCGAGCCAGCTTCAACGCGACCGCCGCGAGCCGGATCAGTCGTAGTCGTCGGGCTCGAGCTCGAGCTCGGGATCGCCCTCGGCGAGACGGCGCGAACGGACGGCGTCGATGACGATGTCGAGGATCTCGACCCGGGTCGATGGCGCGTAGTACTCCTCCACCGGGACATCGGGGAGCTCGGCCAGGCGCGCGAGCACCGCCTCACGATCGGCCTCGTCGAGCTCGAAGGATGCGACGTCGAACGAAACACCGGCGGAGCCCTCGGCTGGGATCGAAAGCGCATCGCGGACCATGTCCATCGGCGAGAACGAAAGAAACAGGCTGTGGAGCTGGAGCTTCGCGGCGCCCAGCTCGGGCTCGATGCGCCACCAGGACGCATAGCGCCGACGAACGACCTCTCCCAAGTAGGCTCCGGCGGACTCGACGACGACCTCGATGGGCTCGGGCTTGTCTCGAGCGGCGTTGCGGGCCGCGTCGAGGTAGTGGTCGAGCAGGGGCAGGGTCTCGGGGGTGAAGTCGAGCTTCACGCTCAAAGCGCGCTCGACGAAGCGCACGCAGGCATCGGCCAGGTCGGTGATGGCCGAGGGGACGTCGGGAACGTCGTCCCACTTCTCGCTGACCCGCTCGGACGGGATTCCGTTCGCGGAGGCACCGTTGATCCGGTGAAGGCCATTCTTAGGCCCGGAATCTGACTTGGAGGCATCGTCTTCGTCGCCGCTCATTGGGTGGCTTGCTTCTAGGCGGACGGGCGCGTTTGGGAAACCCCAAACAATTGTTGTTTCCTAGATGGGAGCGAGATGCGCCGTGCTATGGTCCGGTTCGATGCGGCTCGGCATCTTCAGCGACACCCACGCAAACTATGAAGCGCTGAGCGCCGTGCTCGAAGCGTATAAGAGTGAGCGAATCGACGTCTTCTATTGCCTAGGAGACACGGTCGGCTATGGCGGCTCGCCCAACGAGTGCGCCGACCTCGTCCGCCAGATCGCAAAGAAGACGATCCTCGGCAATCACGACGCAGCGGTCGCTGGGCGCATGGATTACTCGTACTACTACGAGGCTGCGCGGCAGGCGCTCGACACCCACGCCGCGATGCTGTCGGCCGAGAACGCCGCTTGGCTCAAGTCGCTCCCGTACAAAGAGCAGCTGAAAGACATCGACGTCGACCTCTGCCACGGGTCGCCGGTGCGGCTCGAAGAGTTCGAGTACATCTTCGCCCCGGAGCAGGCGCGCGAGTGTCTCCCGATATTCGACGACCTCGCCCACCTCACGCTCATCGGTCACTCGCATCTGTGCAAGGTGTTCGCGCTCACGTCGAACAGCGTCGAAGAGCTCACCGCGGGCGATTTCAACCTCGAGCCTGACCGAAAATACATCGTGAGCGTCGGTTCGGTCGGACAGCCCCGCGACTACGACAACCGCGCGAGCTACACGATCTACGACAGCGAAGAGAAGCGCTTCTCGTTCCGCCGCATCGAGTACGACATCGAGAGTGCGGCCGAAAAGGTGCTCAAGGCGAAGCTCGAGCGAAACTTCGCTCATCGCCTTTACATCGGCGTCTAGTCGCGATTCGGGGCTGTTTGCCCGACGCTCCACTTGCCCGACTTGCCCGACGCTCCGGTTGTCCGACTTGCCCGACGCTCCGGTTGCCCGACCCGTTGCCCGACCCGTTGCCCGACTTGCCCGACGCTCCGGTTGCCCGACCTCGCTTGCCCGACTTGCCCGACGCTCGGGTTGCCCGACGCTCCGGCTGCCCGACCTCGCTTGCCTGACGTTCCGTTCGACCTCGGTTTGCCAGGCCGGATCAGCGCGCGCACTTGCACCCGCGAGGCCGCTCGACTATCTGAATGGCATGGCTCGTGTCACTGTCGAAGATTGCCTCGAACGCGAAGAGAACCGGTTCGCCCTCGTCGTGCTGGCTGCAACGCGCACGCGAGCGCTCATGAAGGGCGCTGACCCGCTCGTTCGCTCGAAGAACAAGGCCGCCGTCACGAGCCTCCGCGAGATCGCCGCCGGCAAGGTCTACTTCAACCGCCCGAGCAGCGATGCCGTCGGCGAGTACATCAAACAGCAAAAAGCGGCGTACGGCTGAGCCCAACGTCGCTTTCTGATCAAGAGAGCTCGGCGTGCCTCCCAAAAACGTCGTGGCGGCGAGACCCGGACGCTTCGTCCGTGGCGATGACGCCGAGCTTCGCGCGGGAACCGAAGCCCACTACGAAGATCCCGCGTACTACCAGAAGACCTACGAGCGTCGCCTCGAAGACGTTCGATACTACGTTGCGCGCGCCGTCGAATCGGGTGGTCCCGTCCTCGAGTATGGCTGCGGCAACGGGCGCATCACGATCCCGATTGCACGAGCCGAGGCTGACATCGTGGGAGTCGATCTCTCGCGACCCATGCTCGACGATTTCGGGTCGCGACTCGCTGAAGAGCCCGACGAGGTTCGAAAACGCGTCACGACGCGGCATGGCGACATGCGATCGGTGCGACTGAGACAGCGATTTCCGCTCGTCATCTGCCCCTTCAACGCGTTTCTGCACCTGTATGAGCGTCCGAGCGTCGAGCGCTTCTTGGCGCGAGTCGCCGAACATCTCACGCCGCGCGGCGAGCTCGTGTTCGACGTGTCGCTCCCCGAACCTGAAGAGCTCGCCCGCAAACCCGAACGGGCCTATCGCACGCCCCGGTTCTCGTACCCCGGCGTCGGCATGGTTCGTTACCAGGAGCGGTTCGATTACGAGCCTCTGCGCCAGGTCTTGTTCGTCTCCATGGAGTTCGCTCCCGAAGGAACGACCCCGGCCTTCGTCACGCCGC
The DNA here is from genome assembly GCA_043755175.1 of Polyangiaceae bacterium. GTDB lineage: Bacteria > Myxococcota_A > Polyangia > Polyangiales > Polyangiaceae > CAYYKK01. The sequence continues at coordinate 43,866 of JAYUUB010000157.1, forward strand.
TCGCGCACCGCCAGTTCTTTCCCCAAGAGCTCGAGGCGCTCCTTCACTACAACGGCTTCGCGATCGACAAGCTCGAAGGGGACTTCGCCGGCCGCGCGACGAACGAAAGCCGAACCCTCGTCTACACCGCCAAACGAAGCCGAAATCGCAAGGCCTGAGCGCTTCGACGCCCGAGCGAAGCGACGCGCGAGGCAATCAGGCGCTCGCGCTAAAGCCGCGGCGCGGCCTCAGTCTGGCAGACGAACCTCTGCCTCGAGCAAACCAAAATGGACGACCTTGGTGTCAGTCCCGACTTGATTGAGTATGGCCTGGCCACCCTCGCCGAGGATCATCGCGCCGTAGTCGGCGATGAACGTCAGCGGTTCCCAAGGCTTCACGTGAACCATCCCTTCGACGACGTGACCGAGCACGTGCGAAGTGTTCGTCGGAGAGAACCCGACCGGCTCGAGCAGCGACGAAAACCATTCGCCCTTCGGTTCGGCCAGACCGACGAATCGGTATCCTGCACGGATCCGGAGAGGTGAGACCGGCTCGATGGCGACGTCTCCGCCTGCCTCGATGATGTTCGACCAAGCATAAAACCCAGAGTGAGCGAAATGCTCGTTCGAGTCGGGGAGAATGGGATCGAACCTCTTCTCGGTCTTCGCAGTCGTACTGGAGCGATCGCCGCCTGAGGCGTAGGCGCCTTGCGCGCCGAAAGTGAGATGCCACGGCAACGCCGTCTCGAATTCACCTCGCCCGGCGACGGCGCCCGCGACCTGACCGCGGACGTCACCGACGACCGCTAGACGCCCGCCCTCGAAGGCTCCGACCACGGAGTAGCGAAAGCCTCGATGATCACCGAAGAGCCGCGCGGCAGCGACGAACGTGTCGGCAGGTGTGAGATCGCGAGGAAATGGCTCGCGGACGATGCGTGCGAGCCCAGTGAGCTCAGCCTTGAAGAACGGCTTGATGTGCCAGGTGCCATCGATGGCGAAGAGCTGGGCGCCGGGCTTCAGCGTTCCACCGGTCGGCCCTTTTCCGGGCGGCGCGAGCATGGCTCCAAAGGCCTGGAGATCGAAGTCGTGGATTCGGAACGCAAGTCGAAGGGCGTCGAGGCTTCGACCGATCGGGCTTCCGTCGCTCCTGCCGACGAGTCGGCCGTCTCCCAAAACGATCTCCTGACGTCCGGCGCGAAAGAAGACGTCGCGGTCGCGCGTGTGGACGTCGAGGTATGCCTCGTACGGAGCGGTGTAGGGGAGTCGGTTCGTTCCAGAGAACGCGCTGGAGCGCTCGCCGAAGCTGCGAGCGTCTTCGAGCTTCACCACGGCCGCGACGGGCCCGCGCTCGATGGCTACGCCCAATCGAAGGCGCTCCGAAAGCAGAGCCTCGCGCTCGTGCTCACCACGGGCATCGGACTTGCCGAGCACGGCCGACGGACCGTCGGAGGCGGGCACGTCACTCCAGAGCTCGCCTCGAAGCCGAAGCTCGAGCGAGAGTCGGAAGACGAATCCGCCAGCCTCGAACGCACCCGGCTCTCCTTTCAGCGCTTTCGCTGTGTCGGTGACGCGCGCAGCCGGCTCTTCGGCGAGAACGGGGCCGACGATCGAGCCAGTCGCCAAGGCCACTGCAAAACCAGCGAAAAGGGATAGGCGCTCTCGATGCATGCGAAGAGCGCATCATAGGAGCGCTGGCGACCGAAGGACAAGGACGGGTTGCGCAGCCATCATCTCGTCGAACAGCATCCGCGATGGCCCACAAAGCACCGGGGCCTCGCTTGGAGCGCCTGTCGGCGTTCACGAACGAGGCCATCGAGCCGATGCGCGCAGTCAGCTCAGGTGCTGGCAGCCGGCTTCGGTGCGCCGAAGATGCTCGCCGCCCGACGCTTCTCTTTCGCTGCCTTTTCGCGGTCGCTGTAGGTCGGGATCACGATGCGCTCACGCTCGGGCAGCTCGCGCCCGCCGACGATGGCGTCGACGTCTTCGGCATCGAGCGTCTCACGTTCCAAGAGCGCGAGCGCCAGCCTGTCGAGCGTGTTGCGATGCTCGTCCAGGAGACGGCGAGCAGTCTGGTGTCCGTCGATGATGAACTGGCGGACCTCGTCGTCGATCTGGTTGGCGATGTTCTCGGAGTAGAGACGCGGGGCGCGGCTCGAGAACTCTTTGCCGAGAAAGACGCTCTCCTCGTCGGACCCGTAGTGGATCGGTCCGACGACGTCGCTCATACCGAACTCGGTCACCATGCGCCGAGCGAGGTTCGAAGCCTGTTTGATGTCGTTTCCGGCGCCGGTCGTGAACTGACCGAAGGTGATTTCTTCGGCGACTCGACCGCCCATGAGCACGGCTAGTCGCGCTTTGGCGAAGTCGCGGCTCATCGAGAGCCGATCTTCTTTGGGTAGCTGCTGCGTGAGCCCGAGCGCGGGGCCACGAGGGATGATCGTGACCTTGTGCACCGGGTCCGAGTTCTTCTCGAGGAGCTTGGCGACGAGCGCATGACCCGCTTCGTGCCACGCGGTCGTCTTCTTCTCTTCGTCGCTGATGACCATGCTTCGACGCTCGGTGCCCATCAGCACCTTGTCTTTGGCCATCTCGAAGTCGTTCATCGACACGACGTCTTTGTCCTGACGGGCAGCGAGAAGAGCTGCCTCGTTCACGAGGTTCTCCATGTCGGCTCCGACGAACCCAGGCGTGCCGCGCGCGATGACCTGGAGGTTCACGTCGGTGGCGAGAGGCACCTTCTTCGTGTGGACGCGGAGGATCCCTTCACGGCCGCGGACGTCGGGGCGGTTCACGATGATGCGACGATCGAAGCGGCCGGGACGGAGAATGGCAGGATCGAGAACGTCGGGGCGATTGGTGGCGGCGATGATGATGACGCCCTCGTTGGACTCGAAGCCATCCATCTCGACGAGGAGCTGGTTCAAGGTCTGCTCGCGTTCGTCGTGTCCGCCGCCGAGGCCTGCGCCACGGTGACGACCGACCGCGTCGATCTCGTCGATGAAGATGATGCAGGGCGCGTGCTTCTTGCCCTGCTCGAAGAGGTCGCGAACACGGCTGGCGCCAACACCCACGAACATCTCGACGAAATCGGAGCCGGAGATGGAGAAGAACGGCACGCCCGCTTCACCTGCGATCGCGCGAGCGAGCAACGTCTTGCCGGTTCCCGGCGGACCCATCATCAAGACGCCCTTCGGGATTCGGCCGCCGAGCTTCTGGAACTTCTTGGGGTCTTTGAGAAAGGCGATGATCTCTTCGAGCTCGTCTTTCGCTTCGTCGATGCCCGCGACGTCGGCGAACGTCACCTTGTTCTGGGCTTCGCTGAGGAGGCGCGCCTTCGACTTGCCGAAGCTCATCGCCTTGCCGCCGCCAGCCTGGAGCTGCCGCATGAACAGGTAGAACATGACCAGGAGAAAAACCATCGGGAGGATGGTGACGAGCGCGCTCGACCAGAACGGCGATGAGTCTTCTTTCTCGAAGTTGACCTTCACGCCTTTGTCGACGAGGAGCTTCGTGAGGTCTTCGTTCTTGTCGGGCCCGAGCGAGACCTTCGATTCTTTCGCACCGTTCTTGGTCGGATCGACCACCGTGAACTGGTACTCGCGCTCTTTGATGTTCACCTGCTCGACGTGAGCCTGCTCTTTCGGAGCCTGCGCCAACGTGAGGAACTCGCTGAACGCAACCTGCGTCGCGGGCTTGCTGTTCGAGTCCAAGAACTGCCAAATCGCGAGAAACATCGTCGCGATCAGAACCCAGAGCAGCAGCGTCTTGTGCGATTGCTTCACGGTAGCCTCATGAGGTCGAAGCCGACCTCGTGCCGTACGAGAGGAAAGAGGGTCGGGGGTGATCCCTCCGACAGCCTAACTACTGCCACTTCCGAGCGCCATCGTCGACCCATGTTCGACCGAGGGATCTAGGTGGGACGATGATAGGCACCCTCGTCGGCGAAGTGAACCTCGACAACGTTTCTTAACTTCGCTCCGGGGCATGCGTCGCAATCTCTGACGCAGGAGTGCGCCCGCATGCCTCACGGCAAGGGCTTCTTTTTGCGGGGTCGACCCCGCGAGGTGGCGTCTGGTTCGACCGAAGAGCTCAGCTCGAGCACGGCCTCGACCCCATCGGGAAGCCAGACCCGCGCTGTTTTGTGCCCCAAACGCAGCGCCCGAACGAGGGCGGTCCGTTGCGCCCGTCCGAGCTCGGCGAGCGGATCGTCGTCGAGCTCTCCTGCCGCGTCTGCCAAGGAACACAGCGCCTCGACGACCTTCGGGCTCAGCGTCTCGAGCAACGGAAGGACCTCCCGTCGCACGCGCGTCCGCAGAAATCGGGTCGACTCGTTCGATGGATCGTTGGAGCACACCAGCCCATGCCGCGCGACGTGGAGCAGTACGTCGGCCCGTCTCGCTCGAAACAACGGTCGAATCAGCTCGCCGGCGCTCGGAGGGATGACGGCGAGGCCTCGAAGGCCCGTCCCGCGGACCAAACGCATGAGCAGTGTCTCGGCGCGATCATCGGCGGTGTGACCGGTCGCGATTCGCACGGCGCCTGCGCGTGCAGCGGCCTCTCGGAGCGCCGCGTGCCTGACCGTCCGCGCCCGAGCTTGGAGGTTTCCTCCAGGAGAGACGTCGACGCGCGTCGTGTCGAAAGGGACCTCGATCGCGAGCGCGAGCGTTCGCACACGGTCGAGCTCGAGCACAGCTTCGGCTCGAAGTCCGTGATCGACACCGTGTGCGACGAGATCGAATCCAAGCTCGTCGCGGAGCATGGAGAGAGCATGAAGAAGCGCGGTGGAGTCCGGTCCTCCCGAGCACGCGACGAGGACGCGCAGGCCAGGTTCGACCAATCGATGCTCGACGACCGCTCGTCGCACGAGCACGCGGAGGGAGGGCGCGTGCGACGAGCGACGCCGTCCCGACACGTCGTTCACGCGAGCTCGAACTCCTTGCAGAAAACCAGCCGAGCTCCGACGACGAGCCCGCGCGCGCGATGCTCGTCGTTCGGATATCCGAGGGAGCATTGCTCGGAGTCTGGATCGAACTGGGCGCATCGCTCACAAGTGAACGCGAGCGAGAAGTGCTCGATCTCGGTCGCCAACAGCTCGTCGATCGTGTGGATCAAGGCGAGGTTTCTGCCGCCCCGTCTTTTCGACGAGCTCGCTTCAACACGACGACGGTCTCGACGTGACTTGTCTGCGGGAAGAGCTCGAGCGTGTCGATGGAGACGATCTCGTAGCCTCCGAGAGAGAGCGCCCGCACGTCGCGAGCGAGCGTCGGTGGATCGCAGGACACGTAGACCACCGACTTGATGCGAGCGCGCACGATCGCCTCGACGGCACCCTTCGCTCCCGTTCGCGGCGGGTCGAGCACGACGACGTCGGTCTTCTTCGGCAGGTCGAACTGATCTGCGTCACCCGTGACGAGCTTGCCCGCGAGCCCACGAGCTTCGAAGTTTTTGCGGGCGGCGCGCGAGGCGGCGTCGTCGAGCTCGACGCCCACGAACGACGCCGCGCCCCGCGCGAGCATCACGCTCAACGTTCCGCTTCCGGAGAAGAGCTCGACGACGTGACGTCCTTCGGGTGCGGCGAGCTCGGCCACGCGCTTGGCGAGGAGGGCCGCGCCGTCGTCCGACGGTTGCGAGAACCCGCCAGGTGCCAAGATGACGGGCTTCCCATCGGCGCCCATTTGAACCGGGCTGGGATCGCCGAACACCGCCGGTTTCGCCACGCCTTCGAGGATGACGCGGGCACCCGCGATTCCACCGTCTGCGCTCTTCACCAAGCGATCGAGCTCGCCATACACCGACGTCGCGAGCTCGCCATCGAAGCGAAGCTCGAGAACCGGCTTGCCTCCGAGCCCGAGCGCGACGAGCACCTCGCCTTGGCCTCGCGACTCGTCGAGCAACGAGCGGACGAGCGCAAGAGCCGCATCGAGCCGAGGATCGAGCACCGCACAGTGGTCGACGTCGACGATCTCGTGGGATCGTGCGCCGAGGTACCCGATCATGAAAGATCGGCGCTCCGCGTTCACGTGCAGACGAGCGCGGGCTCGATAGGCCAGCGTCGTAGGTGCGCGCGTGACGGTCGACGCGGGGAGCGCAGCGAGCGTCTCTTCGGGCTGCGCTCCGGGGGCCGACACGGCATGGGCGAGCTGGCCGCGAACGATCTCCGCGTGGAACTTCTCTTGATAGGAAGATGCAATGTGCATCCAATCGCATCCGCCACAGGCTTGCACGAGTGAGCAGGAAGCTTCGACCCGTGCAGGTCCGCCCTCGAGGACGCGCAAGACCCTGGCGCCACTCTTGATGCTGCTCCGGTTCTCGGACGACTCTGCCTCGATTTGAACCCGATCTCCAGGACACGTCCCTGGAACGAAGACGACGCGACCGTCTTTCCGGCGCGCGACGCCTCGACCGCCGGAGGCGAGCTCGTCGATCTTCACCTCCTCCACTCCGATTGGAAGGCCGCGTTTGGGTCGCGAGGCGACGGGCCCGGCGGGCCTCCTGGTTTCGGGGCGCGCACGGAAGGGTCGATTCGATTTCATTTCATGTTCGCGCGAACGATCGCGGTCTCGCCAGTTGTCACGATGACGCTCTCTACCCGGTCGGGGCTCCCGGCGCGCGTCAACGTGATCCGATACTGACCTGGTGGGGTGGGCGACTTGACGATCGGGCTCGATCCGAGCGAGCTGCCATTGCGCTTCACGTTGTCGCAGAACGGCTTGCAGATGACAGTGAGGTAGCCGACGTCTTTCGATGGAGCGGTGTTCGGCGACGTCGTGGTGCCGGCATGAGAGGTCGTCGATCCGGAGGGGGTGCCAGCGGCTTTCGGATCGTCGGCGGTGGCCGCCGACGTCACGCCTGGGGCAGCTGAAGAAGAAGCGGAAGGAATCGAAGTGGACGCTGCCGCAGCCGAGGTCGCAGGAGGACCCGTCGCGCCCGGCGAAGCACCGCTCGGTGCCGTCATGCTCGATTTGGTCTTCGCTTCGTCGGGGACGGGGACGGGGGCTGCCGACGAGCTCTTGTACTTGAAGTAGATGAGCGCGCAGATCGCCGCGACACAGACAGCCGTGAGCACGGCGACCGCGATGAGGATCGCCGTGTTCTTCCGCTGAACTCGCGCGTTCGAGTCTTGCTGCATCATCCAGAGCGACGCGGGATCGGGTCGCGGCAGCGACAGCGCCGTCTCGATGTGTGACGGCAGCGGCGCACCGGAAGCCTGCCGTTGGTACTGGCCGCCCATCGACGCTCCGGTGGCGTAGGCCCCGGGCGGAAGGCCGCTCTGCCCGTTCGAATAGAGCGGCTGTGGATGGCCCTGCTGGTTTTGCGGCATCGGGCCCGGTCGCGCGGTGTTGCCTCCGCCGGGCGGCTTGCCAGAAGACGGCGGGGCGCTCGACATCATCCCGGGCGGCGGGCCGAAAGTCGGAAGTGGCGCGGGTTGCGAATGCGGTTGTCCCGGCTGCTGCTGCTGACCGTGCTGCCCGGGCGGCGGGCCAAAAGCGATCGGAGGCCCGAACGTAGGAGCTGGACGGCCCGGGCCCATCTGGCCTTCGTTCGAAGTCGGGCTCATGGCCATCGTGCGACCTCCGAAGCTCGGCTGCTGATTCTGGGCTTGCTGGCTCGGAGGCGGTGGAAGGCCGAGGCCCATCGACGTGCTGCGCACCGATTGCTGCGTGTTCGGCCGAGCAGCAGGCCGTGGCCCCAAGTCTTGGATCAGCTCGCGCGTTGCGACGGTGGTCGGTACGTCTTCGTCGTCGTCGATGAGCGACGTCGATGCGATCGCAGACCGAGCGGGCGGAGGTGCGGAAAGACGCCCACTCACGCGCGGTGGCGGCCCCGCAGGGCGCGACGGTGATCCCATCGGCGCCGACGAGGGAGCCGGACCGGTGGCGGCCTTGCCCTTCGGAGCGCCGGATTGCGGATTGGACGGCGCGTTGGCTTGGCCCTGCGGCTGTGCGCCACGCCGCCCGGTCGGAGCTCCGTCTTCGCTGCTGATCGCGGAGGCCGAGCTCTTGAGCGACGCGTCTTCGCGCGAAGAGATCTGCACGCCCTTCAACTGGTCGATGTTGATCGTCGACGTGACGTCGGCAGCCCAAGCGAGGTGGTCTTCCCGGGTCTTGATACGGTCGCCGAAGAGCTCGCGAACGAACCCCGCGACCTCTTCTGGACCGACGAATACGCCTCGACGAAGCAGGTAGGTCTGGAGCGCGCGGGAGAGCTCTCTCGCCGTCTGGAATCGATCACCTTTCTTCTTCGCGAGCGCCTTCATGACGACGCTCTCGAGCTCGACCGGATACCCGGGGACGACCGTCGAAGGCGGCGGCACGACGCAGGCCTGAACCTTCTCGAGCGTGTCGAGATCGGTGTCCATCCGGAAGAGGCGATGGCCGGTGGTGAGCTCCCACAACACGACGCCGAGCGCGAAGATGTCTGTCGTTCGATCGACGTCGTCTTGGGCTCGGACTTGCTCGGGCGACATGTACGCGAGCTTGCCCTTGAGCGTCCCCGCGCGCGTCTCCGACAAACGATCGGCGACCTTCGCGATGCCGAAGTCGACCACTTTCGTGTAGCCGTCGTAGGTGAGGAACAGGTTGTGCGGCGTGACGTCTCGGTGAACGAGACCGAGGAGCTGTCCGCTCTTTCCGCGCAGCTCGTGCGCTGCGTGAAGCCCCTCGGCGGCGTCGGCGCAGATGCGAGCGGCGAGCTCTGGACCGATGAGCTGGTTACGCTCTTCGCAACGTCGCATCACCTCGCGCAGCGGCTCGCCGTGGATGTATTCCATGGCGATCCAGTAGGTGTTGTCGTCTTTTCCGAGGTCGAACACCTGGGCCACGTTGGCGTGGTTGATGCCTGCCGCGATGCGCGCCTCGTCGAGGAACATGTCGACGAACTGATCGTCTTCGACGAGGTTCGGATGGATTCGCTTGATGGCGACCCATTTTTGGAACCCGCCAGGGCCATCCATGCGCGCGAGATGGACGCTCGCCATCCCACCGATGCCGATTTCCTCGACGACGCGGTAGCGTCCGAGGAAAAAGGTGCCGGGCACCTTCCCGTCGTTCTTTCCGCTGCCAGAGGACGCGCCTCCGCCTGAGCGGGCTATCGACGGACGAGGGGGTTGCGCAGCCATCCGGGCGATGGAGCTTAGCTCGAAACTACTCAGATTTCCTATCGTCGATTCCGCTCACTCACGTGCACTTTCAACGTGTGAGCGTGTAGTGAAACGAACAGGATCAACGATAACCCCGTGTGACAGAGTGGTCTTCGCTCTCGAAGCGCCAACCGTTCGCGCTGCATGCACCGAGCTCGGTCGCGAAAAAGCCCATCAAGGGAAGGGCTGCGCCGGCTGACCGCGCTGGAAAAAGAAGCGGAATCGACCGACGACGTGACTCTGGTGCGGAATCGAATACTTGTCGGGCCCCGACGTGAGGATGAGCTGCGGATCTCCGACCATGATGTCGAAGTCGGCTGCGGTGAGCTTCTTGGCGGCGTCTTTTTCGTTCGGGTCACCGCTGAAGAGCTCGGTGAAAGTCACCGTTCCCGAGAGCCCATACAAGACCGTGTTTTCGTTGTGACAAGAGTTCAAGAGATACAGTGTTGCATGAACACCGGACTCGGGACATCCATCGGCTGGGCAGAGGGCACCGACCGGGACCCCCGGCGGAGAGACCCCGCGCGGGAGCGCCACCGCGACGGGTTGGTTCAGATGATTCGCTCGGATGTCGGCGATGTCGTCGATGAGCACGGTGATGCCATCGGAGCGATCTTCTAGATCACCACCTCGTTGCACTCGGATTTCGAGAGCGTTGCGGAAAGGCACGGCGGCGAAGAAGTCGGGTCGCAAATCGTAAGCGCCCTCCCAACACGACTCGGCGAAGAGGCTGTCGCTTCGGACGTCGCCCGTGCCGTCGCCGAGGGAGCAAGCCGCGCCGAACGAGATCCACAGCGCGGCGCCGACGAGGGCGGGAGCGAGCTTCACGAGGCAGTCTCCGCGCTCGCTCGCGTCGATCGCGCGCGTACGATCGTCGCGCCGCCGAGGACGCGTTCGCCGTCGTACGCGACGGCGACCTGGCCGGGGGAGATCGCTCTCACGGGCTCCCGGAAGCGAGCGCAGAGCACCGCGCGGCCGTCGGGGGAGGTCTCGCGCGAGATGGTCGCGGGTGCACCGGCATGTCGGGCTCGAACCTGGACGGTGGCTTCGACGGGAAGCTCGACGTCGTCGGCGAACACGGCGTCGTCGGCCAGCTCGGCGACGCTCGACAGAAGATCTTCTTCGGACCCGAGCTTCACGGTGGAGCTCTCGGCATCGACGGAGACCACGAACATGGGTCGGCCGAGCGCGACTCCGAGCCCTTTTCGCTGGCCCACGGTGAACTTGTGCACGCCGTCGTGCTGTCCGACGACCTGACCGACGTCGTCGAGAATCGGGCCCGGCCGAACCCGTGCGGGTGCTCGTTCTGCAACGAATGCGTCGTATCGACCGCTCGAGACGAAGCAGAGCTCTTGGCTCTCGCCTTTGTTGGCGCCCGGGAGCTTTCGAGCGATCGCCTCGGCCCGAACCTCTTCTTTCGTCGACTCACCGAGCGGCAGCACGAGCCGGCGCAGCTCAGACTCCGAAAGCATGTGGAGGAAGTAGCTCTGGTCTTTGACGCGATCGCGTCCGCGCAAAAGAACGGCACGGCCGTCGGCGCCACCGACACGCTCGACCCTCGCGTAGTGACCGGTCGAGACGAGCGAGGCTCCCAGCCGACCGGCCAGCGGGATCAGCTCACGCAGCTTCACCGAGCGGTTGCAGGAAACGCAGGGGCTCGGCGTCTTGCCGTGAAGGTAGGCCTCGACGAAAGGCGTGACGACCTGAGCGTGGAACAGCTCGCGTCGATCGAAGGTGAAATGTGGGATTCCAAGTTGATCGGCGACCCGACGCGCGTCGTACTGATCTTCGGGCGCACAGCAACGGCCCGGCTCACGGTCGTCGGGGTAGTCCCAGAGATGAAGGGTGACTCCGACGACCTCGTAGCCTGCGTCGATGAGGCGAGCCGCGGCCACGGAGGAGTCGACTCCCCCGCTCATGGCCACGATGACGCGTTCCTGAGACATCGGCGGAGGATAGGAGGGCCCGGGGCCAGCGGCAAACCCGGACTCCAGCTTCGGCGCGCCAGACATCGCGGACCGCAGCGCTTCCGGGGCCCGAACATCGGGAGCGCGAATCGAAAGGCGCGTCGGCAATTGGCCGAGCGCGGGACCCACGTGGTACCGTTTCTGGCAGATGTCTCTGGGCCTCGTGCTGGTGATCGATGACGACGAATGGGTCGGGCGACTGCTCGCCGTCGCCTTGCGAGAGTCGGGCTACGAGGTGCTGATCTGTGGAAGCGCGGTCGAAGGCTTCGAGAAAGCCGTCGAAATGCAGCCCGATTGCATCATCTGCGATGTCGATTTGCCCGATGTCGACGGCTTCTGGGTCGCCCGGAAGATTCGAATGGCTTCGTCGAATGTCTCGGTGACACCCTTCCTCTTCCTCTCGGGGCTCGACGACCGCGACACGCGAATCCAAGGCTTCCACGTAGGCGCCGATGTCTACATGACGAAACCGTTTCGCATCGACGAGGTCGTCGCGCAGGTCGGCGCTCTCGTACAGATGGTCTCGCGGCTGCGCCAGAATCGAACATCGTTCCTTTCGCTTCCACCCACCGATGCGGCGATGGTCGGCGATCTTGCTCAGATGTCGATCGCGACCGTGCTGACTTTGCTCGACATGGAGCGACGTAGCGGACGCCTCGAGGTCTCGAGCAAAGAGCATCGCGCGGTTCTCGCAATCGTTTCGGGCGCGATCACGAGCGCCAACCTCGACGGCGAGAAGCGCGACCCGCTCGAGCTGCTGCGCACGCTTTTGACCTGGAATTCAGGCCGATTCGCGTTCCGCCCCGACGACGCGCAGGCGGCTCAGCAGCACGACAACTCCATCAACGCTTTGCTGATGGAAGCCGTCCGTCTCGAAGACGAGACCCGCGCGTCGCTGCTCGATCCCAACGAGCTCGCGCCGAGCTCGAGCCCAGGCACCGATCGTCGTCCGCGCATGCCGAAGATCACCACGGCGCCGGCAAGCGATCCATCCGACTCCGCTCGCATCTCCGCGGCCTTGGCGAGCGCGTTCGGCAGCTCGTTTCCCCCTACCAATGTCGCCATCGAGACGAGTGAGACGCCAGCGCCAACCAACTCGAGGCTTGCGGCTCCGCCACCCCAAACAGGACCGTTCCTCAGCGGCACGCCCGCGGCCCCGACACGCCCGAGCGGCCCCGTCGGTCCAGCTACGCCCGCTCAGACACCTTCGGCCATGAAGCGGACGCTCACCTCGGCGACGAGCGGCGCGACGCCTTCGGCCGCCCCAGTGGCAGAGCGGACGGCGCTTCGGCCTTTGGGCGACCGAAAACCCGGGCTCGGCTCGGCCAACTCCGATGCGTTGAGGCCGGCGCCCGCTCGCACGGTGACCCCGGGACCGATCCCCGCGGTTCGACCTCCCGTCGATCCGGCTCGGACGCCCTTGCCCCCACCAACCAAACCCGCTGAAGACAGCGGCTGGAGCGAGCCTCCGCCTCGGCTCGACCCCGAAACCGACGCAGCAGACTCGGTGCCTGGCGAGAAGCTCAGGCTCCCGCCTCCGCCGGCTGGCGCTGCACCGCGCCCGTCGCCCCCGCGAGGAACGCCTGTGCGAACCGTCCCAGTGCCCAATCCGAGGATGGGCCGGGGATCGGGTGAGAAGTAGCCGTCGCCGAGCAGACGTTGCCGAGCAGACGTTGCCGAGCAGACGTCGCCGGGCAGCGTGGCTCTGGCTGAGCTGACGCCAGGATTCAGCGCTTCAAAGGCTCGTAGGTTTTCAAGAAGCCGAGATTCGCCGCGTTGGTGAGCGCGTGAGCGACCAGCGGGGCGACGAGCGAGCCTGTCAGTCGGAATGCCGCGCCGAACAGAAGCCCTGCGACCGCCGCCCAGGCGATCCATACCCATCGACTGGAGCCCCGCATCTGATGCGCGAAGCCGAAGATGACCGATGACGCGACGATCCCGACCAACGGGAGCAAGAACCCGCGGAAGAGAAGCTCTTCGCCGAGGCTCGAGAGCCCTGCGACGAGCAGAACCTGACCGGAAGTGAGCGAACGCGCGAAGGGTCGAAGCTCGCCGCAAAGACGGCTTGCCCACTCGAATCGGATCGCGCTCACACGCGTCGCCAGCGTCAGCGCGAACGCCATCGCGACACCCATGGCGACACTCGCGCTCGCCGCAACGATCGGAGGAAGCACGAGCCAGGGGTCGGGATGGACGAACGGCGACGCGCCTCGCACCCCGAGCGAAAGTCCGATGCCGATGGCCGATAGGAGCGAGTAGCCGAGCGCCAATCGGACACCGAGCCCACGATCACCCGCCGAAGGCTCGTGGGGAGGCTCGTTTCGGGCGAGACCATCGCGGAGCGCATGGTGCTTGCCGATCGCGAAAGACATCGGTCGTTTCCGCCACTTCATCGAAAGCCGCCTCGACGGACTCCATGGCACAGCCCGAGACTCCTCGAAAGGTCCGAGCGCCTCCTCGACGAGGCTTTGCACGCCGGCGAGGAACTGAGTAAGGCGAAGTGATGCACGCGGCCGTCGTGATCTTCCCTGGGTCGAACGCGGACGTGGAGATGATCCACACGCTCCGTGACGTGGTGCAGGTCCGAACGACCGTGGTTTGGCATCGGGAGCACGAGCTTCCGCCCGACACCGACCTCGTGGCGCTGCCCGGGGGGTTCTCGTACGGCGACTACCTTCGCTGTGGTGCGATTGCTAAGGTGAGCCCGATTCTGGCGGCCGTCCGCGCTCACGCCGCGCGCGGCGGATTGGTGCTCGGCGTCTGCAACGGGTTCCAGATCCTGACCGAGGCGGGTCTTCTCCCTGGAGCGTTGACTCGCAACGCCCACCTGCGATTCGAGTGTCGAGACATCTTCGTCACGGCCGACGCCGATGGGCCGTTCACGCATGGGCTGGTCGGCCGCACGCTGCGTCTGCCCATCGCTCACGCAGAGGGCCGCTACCAAGCTGCTCCCGACGTGTTGCGCGCGCTGAAAGACGAAGGGCGCATCGCGCTCTCTTACACGACGCCGACGGGCGAGGCCTCGGCCGCGTCGAACCCCAACGGGTCGGCGCTTTCCATCGCCGGCGTCTACGGCGGACCCAACAAGAACATCCTCGGGTTGATGCCTCACCCCGAACGAATGAGCGAGGCGCTGCATGGCTCGACCGACGGGCGCCTGTTGTTCGAGAGCGCAGTTCGAGCAGCCAGCTCTTCGGTGACCGCGCCCCACGTCGGCGCCGGAGCCTGACGTGAGCGTGCCGGGTACGCCGCCGCCGTCACGAGGGGGAGGCAGCAGCTTTTCCGCCGGGGGCCTCGACCTGTATGGTCATCAGACGGGCGCGGCGCCTACCGGCGACCGTTGCCCGCATTGCAACGGCTTCGCTTCTGTAGACGCGAATCAGGAGCTTGGCAGAGTCTGTAAGCTCTGCGGTGCACCTCGGATTCCGTTGCCAGAGGGTCTCGCCCCGAGCCAAGAGCTCGTCTCGGAGCTCAAGAGAGCCGAAGCCGCACGCCGCTCACGAGGCTTGTGGCGCGGAGCTGCGCTCGTCGGTGGCATCGGAGTCGCCGCGACGTTCTTCCTCGCCTTCGCGTTCGGCCTCCTCTTCAGCTGGAGCTGGGCGCTCGGTCTCGGAGCGTTCTTCGGTGTCCCCGCGGCGCTCACCCTGGGCTTCGGTGTGAGCCAAGCCAACGCGAAGACGCGAGAGATCGCGAAGCAGCTCGATGCTGCTTGGATGGCAGCGGCCACCTCAGTCGCTCGTGCGGGTCGGGCCGCGACCGCGAACGATCTGGCGCAAGCGCTGGGAATCGACCTCGCACGAGCCGAGCAGCTCCACGCCATGTTGGTCGTCGAGTCGATTGCGAGCTCGCATGGCGCGCTTCCCGCCCCCGCGGACGCGAGCACACCAAGAGTTCGGATCGTCACCCATCCAGACGCGCGACCTGGAAGCGAGACCACGCTGCCACCCGATCCGAGGTTTGACGCGCTCGAAGCCAAGGCAGGCGAGGCGAGGCGCGCTGAATCCGCTGAAGACGAGGCGCGAGCAGAAGCCGAAGCCGATGCTGCTCGAGCGCGCGACCGCGAACGGACCTGATGGTGCGCAAGACCCCACGAGGAGCTGCCCCTGGCACTCGGCGCGGAAGACCGCGTCGTTCGGTCGCGACCACGCCTCGTCCGGTGACGACCACGCCTCGTCCCGTGATCGCAGCGGTTTCCGGGAGCGATTCCGCTCGGAGCACGCCTTCGGTCCCGGCTTCCGCGCCGGAAGAGGCTCCGGAGCATCGGCCGCGACCGCGCGTCGACCCGATCAAACAACGACGCTCGTTGACCAACGTCGGCGGCACGACCGAAACGTCGGGCGACCCGACGGTCGCTGCTGCGCTCGTCGACGCGCTCGAGGTCGCAAGCAGCGTGTCCGACGAGGGCGGAGCATCCGACGCCGTCGGTGAAGCGCTGGCTCGGTCTCACGTACACGGGTTTCACACGTACCCGGCGCGCATGCATCCGCTGACGGCGAGGCGATTGGTCGAGACCTTCTCCGACCCTCGCGGAACGGTGCTCGATCCCTTTGCAGGGAGTGGAACCGTTCCGGTAGAGGCGCGTTTGGCCGGCCGTCGGGCCATCGCCGCCGATCTGAACCCGTTGGCGGTGCGACTCACCGAGCGAAAAGTGACGGCGGCAACCGCGTTTCATCGCGATGCGCTCGTCGCAGGCGCACGAGAGGTGGCAGCGGTCGCCGATGCACGGCGCGTGCAGAAGCGCGGCGCAAGTCGGCGCTACGGCCCCGAAGACGTGGCGCTCTTCGATCCGCACGTTCTGCTCGAGCTCGACGGGCTGCGCGTCGGAATCGATGCGGTCTGGGCGCGCGGAGGCGCTACGGCTGGATCGTCGTCGTCGCCTGCCGCGGTCGCGCGAGACCTCGAGCTCGTGCTCTCGTCGATCTTGGTCAAGCTCAGTCGAAAGACGTCTGACACGTCGACGACGGTTCGCCCCCAACGCATCGCCGCGGGCTTCCCATCGAGGCTGTTCGTACGCAAAACCGAGGAGCTCGTTCGTGCGCTCGGTGCGGTCGCTTCGGTGCTCGCCGAGGCTCCTCCTGCCCTGGTGCTCGAAGACGATGCGCGTTCGCTCGGAGCCGTGGCGACGGGCTCGGTCGACCTCGTCGTCACGTCACCACCCTACCCCGGCGTGTACGATTACGTTGAGCACCACGCACTCCGTCTTCGATGGCTTCGGCTCGAGAAGGTGCGCTTCGAAGCCGCCGAGATCGGCGCCAAGCGTCGCTCGGCCAACGTCACCCCAGCGCGGGCGCTCGAGCGATGGAGCGAGGAGCTCTCCGCGATTCTGCGTTCGATCGCGCGCGTGCTTCGGCCCGGTGGTCGAGCCGTGATTCTGATGGCCGACAGCGCATTCGGACACATTCCCGTCCGGTGCGAAGAGATCCTTCCGAGACTCGGTGGAGCGCATGGCCTGGTTCTGATGGCTCGCGCCTCGCAGCCCCGGCCACATTTCCACGCGGCGACGGCGCGCGCATTTCTTCGTGCGCCGAGGCGCGAGCACGCAATCGTTCTGGAGCGTCGCGGCGCGCGACCGCCACGCGACGAGCGCAAACCCCAATGAAAATCACGACGCCAAGGAAGCCGGGTCACATCGTCCGCGCAAATCGCGAAGACCACGCCGATTGTTGCCCCTATGGCCCGGACCCATGGCAGTATCCGCGCCCTGCTACCGGGGAGGCCGGTGCGTAGGAGGAGGATTTCGTGAGCAAGTCGATCGGTTTGGTTGTGGTTCTCGGTGCGCTGTTTGCTGTTGGTTGTGGCGACAAGGCCGCCGGCGGCGACGCGAGCGCCAAGCCTGCGGAAAGCGGCGCTGCGAAATCGGGCGACAGCACCGGTATTCCCGAGTGCGACGAGTACATCAAGAACCTCGAGAGCTGCATCAAGAAGATGCCCGCCATGGAGGCGAGCCTCAAGGCTGCCCGTGATACGTACAAGAGCGTCCCGGCCGAGGGCAAGGCTGCCGCAGCAACGGGCTGCAAGCAGGCCGCTGAAGGAATCAAAGAAGCCTGCAAGTGAGAACGGGCCAGCTCACGCTGGATCCCGCGTGCAAGAGGTGGACTGACTCACGTCGGCCCACCTCTCGCGTTTTTGTCGAACGCTTTCTCTTCGACGGCGTTTCGCCTCTCGCCTCCAGCCCGTCGCACCATGGCTCGACCGCCGAGGCAGCATGGTGACCGTCGAGCTCGCGACCCCGAGCGGAGAGTCGCTCACGGTCGGCGCGAACGCAGGCGAGAGGCTGCTCGACCTCTTCGACGAAGCCGCCGCACCGGTGATGTTCTCCTGTCGCGCGGCGAGCTGCGGCGTTTGCCGAGTCGACGTCCGAGGAGGCGGAGAGCTCTTGTCGCAGCCAGATGCGGACGAGCGCGAAACGCTCGACGCTTTCGGCTGCCCAGATTCGCAGCGATTGGCCTGCCAGATTCGCATACGTGGTTCGTCTGGCTTGGTTCGGCTCGTCTCGATCAACGAGGGCTGACGCGCAGCTCGCTTCCGAAGGACTCGTGCGCGGCGAGCGGCGAGCGTCGGGTTTTCGCCACGGTTTCGGCACGACATCCGCAAGGCCGAAGCGGTTTGGTCGGCACCACGCGAGGTCGGTGGCTCGTCGGGCAGAGCACTCATCTGCCCGGGCGCTACCCAAATCGCGTTCGTACGGGCGAAAAGCGACTGCCACCTAGGCGTCGCGGTCGCGGCACGGGCGTGATAGGTCCCGCCCGCCAATCGTCGTTTGGCGCAGTGAAGCGCCGCCAGGAGTCATCAACGTGATCAGCAAAGCCAGCAAGCTCCGAGAGCTCATCGCCCGCCCCGATCCCATCGTCATCATCGGGGCGCACAACGGCCTCTCCGGTCGAATCGGCGAAGAAGCGGGCTTCGACGGCCTATGGGCTTCGGGCTTCGAGATCTCGGCTTCGTATGCGGTCCCCGACGCGAACATCCTCACGATGGCCGAGAACCTCGCCGCCGCGAGGATGATGAACGATGCCACGAAGATCCCTGTCATCGCCGACTGCGACAACGGCTACGGCAACGCCATCAACGTGATTCGCGCGATCGAGGAGTACGAGCGTGCCGGCATCGCGGGCATCTGCATGGAAGACAACGTCTTCCCCAAGCGCTGCAGCTTCTACGCGGGCGTGAAGCGCGAGCTGTCGCCGATCGAAGAGCACGCCGGCAAAGTCCGCGCAGCCAAAGCGACGCAGCGCGATCGTGATTTCGTCGTCATCGCACGCACCGAAGCGCTCATCGCTGGTTGGGGAATGGACGAGGCGCTGAACCGAGGCCGGGCGTACGCCGACGCCGGCGCCGACATGGTCCTCATCCACTCCAAGTCGAAATCCCCCGAAGAGGTCATGACCTTCGCGAAGCTCTGGGATCGCCCGCAGACGCCCCTCGTTTGCGTCCCCACGATCTACGAAGACACCAAGGTCGAAGACCTCCACAAAGTGGGCTTCAAGCTCATCATCTTCGCGAACCACGCGATCCGGTCGTCGATCAAAGCGATGACCGAGACGCTGCAGACCCTGAAGAAGGAGATGTACACGGGCAGCGTGAAGGACAAGGTCGTCCCGCTTCCGCGCGTGTATCAGCTCGTCGGCGTCGACAAGATGACCAAGGAAGAGGGCCAGTTCATGCCGAGCGAGAGCCCCGGCATCACCGCCGTCATTCTCGGCGCAGGACAAAGCCAGGGTCTGCTCCCGCTCACCGAAAAGCTCCCGAAGCCGATGCTCGACATCAAGGGGAAGACCGTCCTCGAGCGGCAGATCGAGGTGCTCAACGCATGCGGGATCAAAGACATCGCCGTGGTGCGCGGCTACAAGAAAGAGGCGCTCAACGTTCCGAACGTTCGCTACTACGACAACGACCTCTACGCTTCGACGAACGAGGTCGAGAGTCTGTTCGCGGCGAAGAAAGAGCTCGGCGGATCGTTCGTGTTTCTCTACGGTGACATTCTCTTCGAGCGGAGCCACCTCGAGAAGCTCTTGAAGAGCCCTGCCGACATCTCGGTCGTCGTC
Source organism: Polyangiaceae bacterium (assembly GCA_043755175.1). Classification (GTDB taxonomy): domain Bacteria; phylum Myxococcota_A; class Polyangia; order Polyangiales; family Polyangiaceae; genus CAYYKK01. The sequence goes on from JAYUUB010000157.1 coordinate 62,995, forward strand.
GATCGCGCGTGGAAAGACGCCAACTCGAACGGACAAGCACCTGCCGACAGCGGCCGCGGCGCGCCCGATCTCGTCAAGCTCGACGATCCGCAGGAGTCGGGATACCGATTCGTCGGCGCCGAGGTCCCGCACAAGGTCGCTCAGATTGGGCGCAACATTCCGCTCCCCGAAGCGCAGGGAGAGTTCATCGGCATGGCGATGTTCACTCAGAAGGGCGCCCGCGCGCTCACCGACGTCTACGGCCAGCTCGCCGAGTCGAAGGGCAAGGTCCACGAGGCTGCATCGCTCAAAGACGCTTCGTTCACCGACCTGCTCCAAGAAGTCATCCATCGCGGCAGCGAGGTCCAGGCCATCGACGTCTACAAAGGCTGGCTCGAGATCGACACCTTCGACGACTACAAGCGCGCTTGGGCGCTCATCAAAGAGTAGCTCGGCATGCGCGCCATTCTCCTCGCAGCAGGTCGCGGAAAAAGGCTCGAGAGCGACGCACCGAAGTGCTTGCTCGAGATCGAGGGACAGACCCTTCTCGAGCGGCACTTCGCGAATCTCGTCGAGGCCGGCATCGACGCCCTCACGATCGTCGTGGGCTATCAGAGCGCGCGCGTGCGTGACTTCGTGTCGAAGCTCGGCGATCTGCCGCTTCCGATCGAGATGATCGAGAACACCGAGTTCGTGCATGGCAGCATCGTCTCGCTCCAAAAGGCATCGGCGAGGCTTCTCGACGGGGCCATCTACATGGACGCCGACGTCATCTACCCGGCGGCGCTTCTGCGTCGCTTGGTGACGTCGAAGAACGACAACTGCGTCCTTCTCGACCCGCGGTCCGAAGAAACCGGCGAAGAGATGATGCTGGGCGTTCGAGAAGGTCGCGTTCACGCCATTGCGCGAAGCGTGGGCCCACTCGGCCCGTGGGACCTCATGGGCGAAGCGGTGGGCTTCGCCAAGGTCGGACGCGAAGGCGGAGCCGCGATGAAGCGACTCCTCGACCGCGAGGTCGCGGCTGGCCGACTCGATCAGGAGTACGAGGCTGCGATGAACGAAGCCTTCTCCGTCGTCACTTGGGGATTCGAGCCCGTCGACGACTTCGCATGGACCGAGATCGACTTCAAAGAAGACGTCGAGAAGGCGAAGCTTCTCGCGAAAACGCTCGACGGCTGACGGCGTGCGCGGAACGAGCGAGCGCAGGCGCGCGGAGCTCGCTCGTTCGACAGCTCCGACGGTCGCTCTCTTGACCTCGAGCGAGTCAGGTCGGCTGAGGGAAAGTCGGTGTCAGGGGCTCAGGATCGCGCTTCGATCGTGGGATCGACCTCGCGCCTGGACACACGCACGAAGTGGATGTTGTAGACGATCACGGAGGCGATCCACAGGATGCCGAGCGTCGCGAAGAACACCTGTCCTGCCCAGAGCTGCCCGACGAGAATCGAGAGCATCACGAACGAGAGGAACGCGTCGCCGCCGGAGATGCTCCACAGAAAACCCATTCGTTTCGCGCGTCGTGATTCTCGTCCGCGAGACATCGTCACGATTTCCTGCTCGGAGAGCGCGGCACGAGACGTCTCTGGATCGAACCATTCCCGCTCGAAGACCAGATGTCCGAAGCGTCCGATGAAGATGTCGATGTGGCCGAACAGCGAAGGTGTCTTCCGATTGGCGATGACCTTCGCACGAAGGCCCTCGATGCTGGCGTCGCGCCCAGCCTCGTAGATCGAGAGATACTTGGTCTTGAAGTAGTCGAAGGCGAAGCTGCGAGCTGCAGCCTGCGTCGAGGCCAACACGATCACCATCGTCGTGGCGACGAGCGTGGGCGCGCTCGTCGCGCCTACGACTCCGGTCCAGCTCGCGGGTGGGTGCATTCGAAAATGCATCAAAATGCCCACGTACAGAATTGTCACTCCCAACCAGTCTGCCATCGCGTCGATCGCATGGCCGTACGGGCTCGACATTCGCTTCGCTCGCGCCAGCGACCCATCGACGCAATCGAGGATCGAACGCAGCTCGAACGCGGCGACCGCGAGCACGTGATGGCGCCAATCGTCGTAAGTGACGAAGTAGCCCGCGACCGCGGCCAACAAGGGTTGGGCGAACGAGATCTGGTTCGGCGTGATCGACGTCTTCACGAGTCCGCGCACCATCAGCAGCGCCATCGGGTAGCGGTAGTAAGTGTTGAACGGATCCTCGAGTCGTCGCTTCCACCCCGAAGGACCGACGATCTCCCCCTCGTCGACGCCGTCCGGCACGCGAGCATCGGAGAGAGCGCTCGTGAAGACACCCGTCGATGAGGCTGAGGAAGCCGAGCCGTCCGAGACGCACGGCTCCGAGATGCGTGGCTCCAAGATGCCTGGCTCCGAGATGCCTGGCTCCGAGATGCCTGGCTCCGAGATGCCTGGCTCCGAGATGCACGGCTCCGAGATGCACGGCTCCGAGATGCGTGGCTCCGAGATGCCTGGCTCCGAGATGCGTGGCTCCGAGATGCGTGGCTCCGAGATGCCTGGCTCCGAGATGCCTGGCTCCGGGATGCCTGGCTCCGAGATGCCTGGCTCCGGGATGCGTGGCTCCGAGATACCTGGCTCCGGGATGCGTGGCTCCGCGGTGCGTGAAAGCACGCTCGACGGAGCTACCAAGTCAGGCGACGGAGACCCGGCGGTTCGAGGGTGGACGGTCATGGGCGCGAGGTGAATGATCTTAAAAAGCAAGATGGGCGCCGCTTCAAGACCCCAATTCCGCGGCCATGTCTGAATTCTGACCGCGTCGCGTGCCACCCTTTCGGCTTCGGCCCCGGCATGGTGCAAACGGAGTTACGCAGCCGCGCGGCCGCGATCGACGCCTTATCGGTGGGCCGCGCCGTGGAACGCACGACGCCCGCAGTCGCCGTGCCTGCTAGGGTGGCGGCGATGCGTTGGGGGTCCGTTTCGTTGCTCTGGGTGGTTTGCGCTGGTTGTAGCGGGGCGAGCTCGGTCGGCTCGATCGGCGCCGTCCTCGGCCGCGACAACGACGACCAAGCGGTCTACGTACGCGACGTACCCGACGGGCTCGCGGCATCGGAGGCGGGGCTTCAGCCAGGTGACGAGATCGTCATGCTCGACGGCGTGTACGTGAGAACGCTCTCGGCCGCCGACCTGCGCGTCAAGCTTCGCGGCGATATCGGCTCCAAGCTCGCGGTGACGGTCGTTCGCGGCGATCAGGTCATTCGCGTCGAGCTTCGCCGGACTCCTCTCTCGGGAGCCCCGCTCAAGCCGAAACCCAAAGAAGAGAAGATTACCGAGTGATACGAGCGCTTGTGGCTCTGTGCGAAGTCGCCTACGGCAGCGTGTGCCATCCGTGGAAGCTTCGACCGACCGGGCCAGGCGATCCGAGCCGAAGGAGACGAAGGTTGCACGCCCGTTTTTGAAGTGGGCCGGTGGCAAGTGGCGACTCGCGCCTCAAATCGCCAGTCTCTTGCCCGACGACATCGGCTCGCGAACCTACCGAGAGCCCTTTCTCGGCGGTGGCGGCTTGTTCTTCTACCTCGCGTCGGTGAGCCCGCCGAAGCGTGTGTTCTTGAGCGATGCGCTCGCCGACCTCATCACCACCTACAAGGTCGTGCGGCGGCAGACGCGGGCGCTCATCGAACGCCTGGAGGGGATGCGCGACAGCCACTCGACCGAGGCGTACTACGAGGTCCGCGAGCGCTTCAATCGAGAGCGGAGCGCCTCGGCGCTCGATCGGGCGACGTGGCTCATCTACCTCAACAAGACTTGTTTCAACGGGCTCTTTCGAACGAATCGCGAAGGGGTGTTCAACGTCCCGATCGGCCGGTTCAAGAACCCGCGCATCGTCGATCGCGCTCGGATGGCTGCCGCGGCGCGCGTGCTCGCGAGCGTCGAGCTCCGACATCGCCCGTTCGATCACCTCGCCGAGTGCGCCGAGCGAGGCGACGTCGTCTACCTCGATCCTCCGTACGTGCCGCTCTCCAAAACTGCGAGCTTCGCGTCGTACTCCGACGGGGCGTTCGGACCCGACGACCAAGAGCGTCTGGTGCAGGTGTTCAGAAAGCTCGATGAGCGCGGCTGCCTTCTGGCCCTCTCGAACAGCGACACCCCTGAGGTCCGCCGCCTGTACAAGGGTTTTCACCTCGAGCCCATCCAGGCCGCGCGCGTGATCAGCGCGAAGACGGCCGAGCGCAAGCCGGTCGGCGAGCTTCTCATCCGCAACCTTCGTCGGTATTGAGAGGCGCCATCGAGCCTGGATTCGGGCCGGGTGAATAACGGCCGGGTCGAGCCGTCCACCTGGGTCGCGACCTGGGACGGGCATGGGCTCGATCTTCCCAGCTTCAGCTACCCGCAGGGCAGCACATCCGGTATACGGCGCGCAGTCCGGACAGGAGGAACGTTCATGGAGTTTCGCAAAGCACTGGTGTCGGTCCTGGGGGCCTTCGCCATTCTCGTGGGGGTCCTCCCGAAGGAGGCCGGAGCAGCCGAGACACTGAAAATCGGTACGCTCGCACCGCAACAGAGCATCTGGGGCGGCGTCTTCGACATCTGGGCGAAAGCCGTGGCGAAGAAGAGCGGCGACAAGTTGGTGTTGCAATTCTTCTACAACGGCCAACAAGGTGATGAAGCCGCCATGGTCGGCAAGATGAAGGCCGGCCAGCTCGACGGCGCCGCCATCACCGCCGTCGGCCTCAGCAAGATCTACAAGCCCATCCTCGCGCTGCAGCTTCCCGGAGCCCTCACCAGCTGGGACAAGCTCGCCAAGGCGCAAGATCAGCTCAAGGGGCAGTTCGAGAAAGGCCTCAAAGACGGCGGCTTCGATCTCCTCGGCTGGGGCAACGTCGGTCAGGCCCACTTCTTCACGAGGGGCAAAGACAAGGTTCATCTCCCCGGCGATTTGAAGTCGCGCAAGCCGTACATGTGGCGCGACGACAACATCAGCCCCGTGTTCTACCAGGTGGTCGGCGCGACCCCGGTTCCGCTCAACGTTCCCGAGGTGCTGCCGCAGCTCAAGACCGGCAACGTCGATGCGCTCAACGCACCGTCGCTCGCGGTCGAGCAGCTCCAGTGGGGCGGCGAGCTCGCATCTGTCGGAGAAGACCCGACCGGTTGCGCCATCGGCGCCATCGTGATGTCGAGCAAGCGCATGGAATCGCTCCCCGGCGACCTTCGCACGATCCTGCTCGACACGGGCGCGATCGCGTCGAAGGCACTCGGCAAGAAGGTCATCGACGAAGACACCGCCGCGTTCGGCCGTCTCGCTGGGAAGAAAGACCCCACCACCAACAAGTACTCGGGCGGCAAGCTCGACGTCGTTCAATACAGCGCCGACGAGAAGACCGCTTGGAGCAATGCCTTCAAGACGACCCGCAAGCGCCTCGCGCAAGGGACGTTCGATGCCGACTTGATCTCCAAGATCGAGGGTATCGCGGGAATCTGATCGTCTCCGAAAGCTCGGTACCCGACCGTAGGGTCGCGACACCGAGGTCGACGAGATCGAAGCGAGCCGGCGAGAGCTGGCTCGCTTTCGTTTTGTGCTCGGAACCCACGGGCAATTGACGACTCGACCGTTGAAGCGTAAGCCTCCTGCCCCGCCTCTCATGGGAGGGGCGATCCTTATTCCAGGAGCAGCGATGCGACGCTACACGTTCACTTCCGAGTCGGTGACCGAAGGACATCCCGATAAGGTCTGCGACAAGATCTCAGACGCCGTCCTCGACGCGATCCTCACCGAGGATCCCCGCGCCCGCGTGGCGTGCGAGACGATGGTAAAGACCGGCTACGCGGTCGTCGCCGGCGAGATCACGACGACCTGCCACCTGGATTATCCCTCGATCATTCGTCGGACCATCCAAGACATCGGATACACCGACTCGTCGATGGGCTTCGATGGCCACACCTGCGCCATCCTCACCGCCATCGAGCAGCAGTCGCCCGACATCGCGCAAGGCGTGACCGAGGGTCAGGGGCTCCACAAGGAGCAAGGCGCTGGCGACCAGGGTCTCATGTTCGGCTACGCGACCGACGAGACGCCCGAGCTCATGCCGGCCCCGATCAGCTACGCGCACCAGTTGGCGCGTCGCCTCGCCGACGTCCGGAAGCAGAAGAAGGTCGATTGGCTCCGTCCCGACGGTAAGACGCAGGTCACGGTCGAGTACGACAACGACAAGCCCGTTCGCTGCCAAGCGATCGTGCTCTCGACGCAGCATCACGAGCGCGTGAAGCACAAGGAGATCGTCGACACGATGCGCGCCCTCGTGATCGACAAGGTCATCCCGTCGAAGCTCATCGACAAGGCCACCAAGATCTACGTGAACCCCACCGGTCGCTTCGTCATCGGCGGACCGAACGGCGACGCGGGCCTCACGGGCCGCAAGATCATCGTCGACACCTACGGCGGCATGGGCCGCCACGGCGGCGGCGCCTTCAGCGGCAAAGACCCAAGCAAGGTCGATCGCTCGGCTTGCTACTACGCGCGCTACGTCGCCAAGAACGTCGTCGCTGCGAAGCTCGCGGCCAAGTGCGAGGTCCAGATCGCTTACGCGATCGGCGTCGCGCAGCCGGTCGGCGTGTTCGTGAACACGTTCGGAACGGGGCGCATCGCAGACGAGATCCTCGAGAAGTACATTCTCGAGAACTTCGACATGCGCCCGAAGGCGCTCATCGACGAGCTCGATCTCCTGAAGCCGGTCTACTACGCCACTGCGGCGTACGGTCACTTCGGGCGCCCCGAGTTCACGTGGGAGAAGACGACCCGCGCCGCGAAGATGGCCGACGATCTCTCGCGCCCCTCGGCCACCTTGGTCAACGGAACGAGCAAGTCGAACGGGCACGCGAAGAAGGGCCCGCAGAAGAAGGCGACTAAGAAGTCGAAGTCGCTCAACGCCTAGTCGAGAGCGAGCTCGCGTTCGGAAGGCTCACCTGTGAAAATGGGTGGGCCTTTGCTTTTGCAGAGGATTCGCCAAGGGGCGTGTAGATTTCTGGCCACCCATCACTCGCGCCGATGACTCTTGAGAATGCCGCCAGACGCGCGGCGTTCGAATCCGCTTCGTCCCAGGGGAATCCGCTCATGAAGCTCGCGAAAACGTTACCGTTGCTCCCGCTACTCGCACTCACCGGCTGCTACCAAGTGCTCGGGCTGGGTGACTACACCGAGGGAAAAGGCGGGGCTGGAGCCACGGCCGGGACGGGCGCGGGGCTCGCGACCTCGAGCTCGACATCGTCGTCAACGAGCGGAGCGGGTGGGCCGTCGGGGTGTGAGCCGGGAGTGGTGTCGACTTGCTACGAAGGCAAGCCCGGCACTGCGGATGTCGGCACATGCGTCTCCGGAACGCACATCTGCTTGCAGGATCACGTGAGCCACACCGGCTGCATGGGTCAGGTCGTTCCCCAGATTGAAGACTGCGCTCAGAAGGGGGACGAGAATTGCGACGGCATGTCATGCAGCGAATCTGTCTGGGTGAAGACGTTTGGAGACCCATCTGGCCAAGCGGCGACGAACGTTGCGGTGGACCCCGACGGAAACGTCTACTTCGCTGGCCAATTCAGTGGGGTCCTCAACATCGGCAACACCATGTTGTTGGGGAACCACGGAGCAACTGACATCTTCATCGCCAAGCTCGCTCCGGACGGAACTCCGCTGTGGGCAAAGGCTTTCGGATCGATCGAGGTCGACTACGTTCACGGCATTGACGCAGATGCGTCGGGGCTTGTTGTGTTCGGCGGTTCCTCTTCAGGACAGCACGTTGACCTCGGAACTCAACCTAGCGGTCCGCTGTTCATCGCCAAGTTCAGCCCTGCCGGGGACCTCACTTGGGGTCGAGACTTGGCAATCGCAGGAAGCTACATTCCGAATCCCCCGGGAGCGATCGTGCTCGACAGCGCTGGCAACATCTTGGTGGGTGCGAACGTCGCGGGGTCCATCGATTGTGGAGGAGGCCTACTTCCGGGTTCGAACGCAGGCGACATCGTCTTGGCGAAGTTCAATCCGTCGGGTCAGCACACTTGGTCGCATCGGTATTTTGGCACCAGTCAGTCGAAAGTCACAGGCGTGGATGTGGACTTCGCAGACGATGTGCTCATCACGGGTTCCATCTCCTCGAACACAGACTTTCATGGCAGTGCACTACCGGCTTCAGACCGCGATCCGATCCTCGTGAAGGTAAAGCACGACGGCACTTCGATCCTGTGGAAGAAGGCGTTCGGCGGCGTGGGCGACTCGACAGCCAACGGAATCGCGGTGGATTCGTCAGGCGGAGCGACGATCATTGGCACCGTGGGCGGAACGCTGACCTTGAATCAAGGAGCGACCCTCAACAGCGTTGGCGGTGGGATGTTCATCGCAAAGTTCGGGAACAGCGGCGCCTATGGTTGGAGCAAGCAGCAAGGCAATGCCGTTGGACCCGAGCGGATCTGGGGGGTCACGGTCGAGGCAACGGGAGTCGCAACGGTGACCGGAAACGTCACCGGAAACGTCGTGATCGGGCCGAACGTGTTCAACTCCACGAGCACGAGTGGGTTCCTCGCAAAGTTCGATGCTGGTGGGAACGCTTTGTGGTCGAGGCTCCTGGCCACCGGAGGGACAAGTAGCGGAGCCGCCGTTGACCACAATGCGAAACAACAGCTCCTGGTCGTGGGCTCTTTCACGGGATCGAGCGTCGATTTCGGACTCGGCCCCGTCGTTGGAATGGGCGGCGCCGATGCGTTCGTGCTCGAGGTGGATCCCTGAGATCGAAGGTTCGGACGAGCGAACCGGACTCAGATCACTTAGGGATCGGAGCCGTCCCGGTCGTCGCCTGACCGAGCTCGAACTTGAAGTTGTCTATGAGCACGGTCGAGTCGAGGACGCCGTCGCCGGAGTCCCAGATCGAGAATTGAAGAGTGATCTCGGTGTCGGCGGCGACCGGTGCCTTCGTCTCGAGCCAACCCGTGGCAGCGCTGCCCTCGGTTTGGTTGAAGTTCATGTCGAAGGCGACCTGCGTGTCGAAGCCCGTTCCGGCGAGCTCTCCTGGTCCGGCGGCGCATGGGAAGTTGACGCCGTTGCTCGCGACCTGCGACTGGCAAACCGTGAGGAAGCCGGCGTTGACGCTGATCAGGTTGTGCATGGTGTCGAACGAGATGTTTCCGTCGATCGAATCGGCCGGCGGCGGGTTCATCAGCGCAACGAAGAAGTCGTTGAACGTGCTGCAGATGAAGCCTGGGAACTCGTAGGTGTAGAAGTTGGAAGCGAAGCTGATCGATTTCGCGTCTTTGGGAGTGTGAACTTTGAGCCGAAGACCGGCGGAGTCGTGAGGGTCTCCGGTCATCGCTTGCGGGCAGGCAGGAGATTCTTTCGGCCACGCCCCCGCGGGGTAATTGTCCACAACCTTTTTGTCGAACCCTTTGACGTCCTGATACCCAGGATCGCCTGGGTTTCGAGCAGTGCCGCTCGAGAGAGCAAGGAGAGTACCGCCCTCGCGCGGTGAGATCACGTTGCCGAAGTGGGTAAGGATCCCCTTCCCCAAAAGCTCATCGGCGGAACTGAGCGGCGTACCATCAGGGCTTACCCAGTCGGCCTGTACGACACCCCATCCACCGGCCGAGTATTGCTTGCAGAGACCGATGGCCTTTGCGCCGTCCATGGCGTTGGCGCTGTCGATGGCGAGCCCGGTGTCGCATCCGCCCTGCGGCATGTTTCCGACGCAGTTCGGGTCGGTGCATGCGGGCCCCGAGCCTGTGCTTCCGCCGCCGCTGCCGAAGCCCGTACCGGTGCTGGGGCCGTTGGCGCTCGTGCCTCCGGTTCCGCCGGTGCCGAGGTCGGCCGCCGTGCCAGCACTGCAACCTGCTCCGATCAGAACAGCTGCGCCCAAGGAAGCTGGACCGAGAACACCGATCAGATAACGCATAAGCACGACCCTTCCGCTGCGAGGTGCCCCATCGTACGTCGAAGGGGGTTCTTCGTCGCCCCGAAAACGCGCGCCGTTCGTCGAAGTCGAAGTCGGAGCCGTGGCTTCGGTGGCTCGGACGACCCAGTGACGCATCACGTCAGCGCTCGCGCTTTGAGGCGCTGTGGAACTAGAACATCAATAGATGTTGCGGTTCTTTTGCATTGAAGATGCGATATCGGCCCAGGTCGCTCCGACGATCGGAGCTGTCTGCGTGGCTCGGTCGGCGCCGAAACCCATGGCGTGAACGGGTCCGAGCGCATCCCCTCCGACAAAGCGCCGGCCGGTCGGGTCGGTCGCGCGATCGAGGTAGCCGATGGGAATCGCGATGGGCGTTTCGAGCTGGCTGCCTGTCGGCAAAGGGCTCGAACCGTCGAGGACGGCGTGCTCCTTTTCGATGAACGGATCGGGCTCGGCGATCTCGACGAGCTCACTTCCCACACGCTCGGCGATCCCTTCGAGCAGGTGCTCGGCGATCTCGAGTGGAGCGAGTGAGCTGGCCTCGGCGAGCCCGAGCGGGACCTTGGAGCGGTAGCGATCGCACGACGCCTCGAGGTCGGTGACGAGCTCTCGCGGCAGCGCGAAGGACCCTTCGAGCGAGGCAAGCACCTCCACGAGAAGGACGCCGCTCGGCGACACGTCGAGCCCCACGAGCGCGATCGGTCTGTGTCGATGCGAGAGCCACTCTCTTCCGAAATACGCGGTCGGGATCGACGCGTGGGCGAAGCCCGCGAGCAACAGTCGAAGGTTGCGGTTCAAGATCGTGGCTGGAGTCGCGTCTCTGAAGATGCAATCGAGGCTGGGAAGCGCCAGAGAAACGACGAGCCCCCCACGCGCGAAGTAGGCAGCCGTTCCGCTCGTCGTGCGACGAGCCACCATCGATGGGAGCGGCTCGACGAGAACGCGGCCTGCCACTTGGAGAGCACCGAGGATGATCGCTTCACCGGAGAAAGACGACACCGTGCAGACCGGCACCGCGCTGCGTTCGGTGAGATCGACGAGCACAGGACCGAGGGAGAGGCTGTGGGCGAGCGAGCGATGTGCGACCGGGAGATAGCGCATGGGGTTCGTGGGCTGGGCCGGCGAGGCGAAAACAGGTCAATAACCGAGGCGCAGGGCAATCGATGGTTGACGAAACGTCACCCTGGGACTAACTCTCACCCATACGTAAGGGTTCGACATGCGCACCGTAAGCCAACTCCAGATGCCTGTCACCGGCGCCCCTCGCGGCGAAGGCAAGATCGTGGGCCGAGCCATCGCCGATGGTGGGGTCGCATCGAATGCGCTCCGCCCCGAGGGCCTCGTTCCGGGTGGTCTGGTTGCTGGGTTGGCCTCGGGCGTCGTACGAGAGTCGGGCTTGGGCGAAAAGCTCCTTCAAGTCGGTGAGCTCGCCGCCGCCGCCGGGAAGACCGTTCGGGCGATTCATCTCTACGAAGAGCTCGGGCTCCTCCGACCCGACGCTCGATCCAAGGGTCGATTCCGTCTCTACGATCCGCAGGCGGTCACGCGCGTGAGGTGGATTGGCAAGCTCCACGACCTCGGCATGTCGCTCTCGCGGATCCAAGAAGTCGTAGCCGAATGGGAAGGCGCACCCTCGGCGGGTCGCGCGATGTCGAAGGTGCGCAGCATCTACGTGAGCAAGCTCGAGGAGACGCGAGCACAGATCGCCCGCCTTCGAGATCTCGAGCGCGAGCTGACCGAGAGCATCGACTACCTCGACACGTGTGAGACGTGCGATTCGTCGCTCAGCGACGAGGCACCGATCCCCGACTTTTCGGTCGCGGTGGTGCGACGCCTCCCGCAGATCGCCGAGACGAGCCACATGCATTCGCATCCGACGAGCACCACCGGCGATGCCGAGAGCGCGCCCGAAGTCGGGTCGTGCGCTTCGTGCGCGATGCGCGAGCGCGAAAACGAGCCGGAGCTCGTCGCTGGCATTCATCACTACCCAATCGTTCACCACTCGATCGACCACCACTCAATCGAGCAGGCCGGCGCCGATGTCGCGGCGCGAGGGAACGTGCCGCGAGCGCGTCCTTCGAGCGCGTCGACGGTAGGGGAACAAGTCGGGGTCAAGCCAGCGGGCGGCAAGCCGTCTGCTGCCCGAGGCAAGCCGTCTAGTGGCAAGCCGTCATCGCTCAAAGTGTCTGCAGGCAAGCCTTCTCGCAGCGTAGGTGAATAGATGTCTCTCCAATTTCCGATCTACATGGACTACCACGCGACGACGCCGTGCGACCCGCGCGTCATCGAGGCGATGCTCCCGTACTTCTCGACGAAGTTCGGTAACGCCGCGAGCCGGAGTCACGCGTTCGGTTGGACCGCCGAAGAAGCGGTGAACATCGCGCGTGAGCGCGTCGCCGCGCTCATCGGCGCGAAGAACACGAAAGAGATCGTCCTCACCTCGGGGGCGACCGAATCCGACAACCTCGCCATCAAAGGCGTGGCCGAGTTCTATCGAGAGAAGGGCAATCACATCATCACGTCGGTCATCGAGCACAAGGCCGTGCTCGACACCTGCAAGCGCCTCGAGAAAGAGGGCTTCGAGGTCACCTATCTCCCGGTGAGCACCGAAGGCCTCGTCGATCCCGAAGACGTTCGCAAGGCCATCACCGACAAGACCATCCTCGTGTCGATCATGCTCGCGAACAACGAGGTCGGCTCGATTCAGCCCATCGCCGAGATCGGTAAAATCACCCGAGAGAAGGGGGTTTTGTTCCACACCGACGCGGTGCAAGGCATCGGCAAGACCTTCTTCGACGTCGAGGCGATGAACGTCGATCTCGCGTCGATCACCGCGCACAAGATGTACGGCCCGAAGGGCGTGGGCGCTCTCTACGTGCGTCGTTCGAAGCCGCGCGTTCGCATCACGGCGCAGCTCGACGGCGGAGGTCACGAGTTCGGGATGCGCTCGGGCACGCTCAACGTCCCTGGAATCGTCGGATTCGGCATGGCCGCCGAGATCATGAAGAACGAGTGGGAAGCCGAGTCGAAGCACATCGCCGCGCTCCGCGATCGTCTTCACCAAAAGCTCGTCGCTCGCCTCGACAGCGTGAAGCTCAACGGGTCGGCCGACAAGCGCTTGCCTGGCAACCTCAACCTGTCGTTCGCGTTCGTCGAAGGCGAAGCGCTCATGATGGCGATCAAAGACGTCGCCTGCTCGAGCGGATCGGCGTGCACGAGCGCGAGCCTCGAGCCGTCGTACGTTCTCCACGCGATGGGCATCGGCGACGATCTCGCCCACTCGTCGATTCGCTTCGGCCTCGGTCGCTACACGACCGAAGAAGAGGTCGATTACGTGGCCGAGCTCGTGGCCGCGAAGGTCGAGAAGCTTCGTGAAATGTCCCCCTTGTACGAGATGCACAAAGAGGGAATCGACTTGAACAGCGTCCAGTGGGCCGCCCATTGAAGACCGTAGGAGAGTAGCCATGGCGTACAGCGAAAAAGTCATCGAGCACACCGAGAACCCGCGCAACGTGGGCACGCTCGACAAGAACGACGATTCAGTCGGAACCGGTCTCGTCGGGGCTCCGGCCTGCGGCGACGTCATGCGCCTGCAGATCAAGGTCGGCGACGACGGCGTGATTCAAGATGCCAAGTTCAAGACCTTCGGATGCGGCTCGGCCATCGCCTCTTCGTCGCTCGCGACCGAGTGGCTGAAAGGCAAGAGCATCGAAGAGGCCGAGACGATCAAGAACAGCATGATCGCCGAGGAGCTCAACCTGCCTCCCGTGAAGATTCATTGCTCGGTGCTCGCCGAAGACGCCATCAAGAGCGCCATTCAAGACTTCAGAGCCAAGCAGGCCGCCAAGCGCTCGGTCGTCGGTGAGAAGACCGATGCCCCCGTCGCCGCTGTGGCGGCCGCTCAGGCAGAAGCGCACTGAAGATCGGTTTCGAGTCGTAGACGAAAGAGACGTGTCCAATGGTTGAGATGACCGAAGCACAGAAGTCGGCGTTCAAGCCGGTCGAGAAGACCGACACCGGCGTGGCGAAGACCACGCTCGCCGTGTCGCCCAAGGCCGTCGAAGCGATTCGCGCGTCACTCGCGAAGCGTGGAACGCCCGACTCGGCGCTGCGCGTCGGAATCAAGGGCGGCGGATGCTCGGGGTTCTCGTACGTGATCGAGTTCGCCGACGAGCTTCCCCGTCAGGGAGATCTCGTTCTCGAGTTCACCGAAGACGAAAAGAGCAAGGTCCGCGTCTTCTGCGACAAGAAGAGCATCATCTACCTCGGCGGCTCGGTGCTCGATTACGAGAAGACGCTCATGTACCAGGGGTACAAATTCAAGAACCCCCAAGAGGCGTCGAAGTGCGGCTGCGGACACTCGTTCACCGTCGCGTGACGAAGCAGAATGAGCGGTAACCCATTTTCCACGATGGGGGTCGAGGCGCGCTTCGACCTCGACCCCAAGATGCTCGCCGAGAGGCACCGCGACCTCTCCCGTGCTCTGCATCCCGATCGGTATTCGTCGGCGCCGGCGGCAGAACGACGCATGGCGC
>JAYUUB010000158.1:0-11739 GCA_043755175.1 Polyangiaceae bacterium
ATGCAGTGGCCGTGATGCAGTGGCCGTGATGCAGTGGCCGTGATGCAGTGGCCGTGATGCAGTGGCCGTGATGCAGTGGCCGTGATGCAGTGGCAGCGCCAACACGGCGGGGCCAACAGGGCAGCCCGACAGGGGCTTGCCAACGGGGGCGCCGCGCTCAGTCGCGCGTCAGGCTGCGCCCGCGAGCTTGGCGACCGACACGAAGGCTGCCGGGTCGTGGATGGCGATTTCGCTCAAGATCTTACGATCGAGTGAAATGTTCGCCTTGCGGAGGCCTGCGATGAAGCGCGAGTAGCTGAGGCCCGAGATGCGAGCAGCAGCGTTGATGCGCGTGATCCACAGGCGTCGGAAGTCTCGCTTCTTCAAGCGGCGGCTGATGTAGCCGTATTCCCAGGCGTGGCGAAGAACCTCGACCGCTTGGCGGAATCGGTTCTTTCGTCCGAGGAAATATCCCTCGGTCTGGTTCAGGACGCGGTTGCGTCGGCGGCGGGCTTTAAAACCACGTTTAGCGCGGGGCATAGTTTTTCCTTACCCCTGATCAGCCGTAGGGCAGCATGAGCTTGACGCGTTTCTCCATGGTCTTGTCGACCATGTCGTTCTTGCGGAGCCGGCGACAGCGCTTGCGGCTCTTCTCTTGCATGCAGTGATTGAGGCCACCCTTCGAGCGGCGGATTCGACCCGAGCCAGTCACCTTGAAGCGCTTGGCGGCGGCGCGGTTCGTCTTCATCTTCGGCATGAGATGCCCTCTTGGTGCGCTCTCCCTCAGGCCACGCGGCCGACCACCGGCGCGTCGTTCGAAGCCCAGGAGAAGCGGGCCGCGAGTTATGCTGAGAAGCCGAAGCGTTGTCAAGCCGTGTCGCGAAGGTGGGTGGGTAAGACTTCGACGAGGCGCTGCACGTCCGACCAGCGGGTGTAGGCATGGGCCGAGACGCGGATGAGACGCAGGGGGTCGCTCGTACCCCAAGAGAAGACGGGCGTCTCGATTCGAGCCCGAGCGGCGAGCGATGCCTGCAGCGGCTCGGGGTCGAATGCCGAGAGCGGGCGCGCAGCACCAGGTGGCAGGATGACGCTCGCGATCGAGCCGACCATTTCTGGCGGCGATGGAGCGGGGTGGCCCGAGACGACGGACAGAGCGAGCTGAGCTCTGACCGCTAGAGCGCGGTTGCGGGCCATGAGGGCCGTGTGCCCATCGGGCCAGACCTTCGCCAAAAAACGAATGGCATGAGGGACACAAAGGAAAGGAGTCGGATCGCACGTGCCGGTCCAATCGAGCTCGACACGGAAACGGGACCGCGATGGGCGATGGGTGTTGGCTCCGTGGCTGATCACCAGCGGACGGATCGCCTCCTGCTTGTCGCGGCGGACATGGAGGAACGCGCTGCCTTTCGGAGCGCACAGCCACTTGTGGCAGTTGCCGGTGTAGTAGGCCGCGCCGAGATTCGAGAGCGCGAGTGGAAGCATGCCCGGCGCGTGCGCCCCATCGACGAGAGTGTCGATGCCACGTTCTTCGAGACAGCGAACGATGGCTTCGATCGGAAACACGAGCGCAGTCGGACTGGTGACGTGATCGATGAGAGCGAGCTTGGTGCGAGGAGTGGCGGCTTCGACGATCGCCGCCATGACTCGCTCCGGGCTGTCGATCGGAAACGGGATCTTGGCGACGAGGACGCGAGCACCCGATCGCGCGGCGATGAAGTCGAGCGCATTTCGACACGCGTTGTAGGCGTGGTCGGTCACCAAAAGCTCGTCGTCCCTCGCCCACTCGATCGAACGCAAGACCGTGTTCACCCCCGTCGAAGCGTTGGGGACGAACGCGAGATCGTCGGCGTCGGCCTGCACGAATCGGGCGAGCTCGGCACGCGCTTCGTCGAGCATGGCTTCGAGCTCGCGGACGAAGAACTGCATCGGGTTCGACTCGAGTCGGTCTTGGAGGTCGCGTTGAGCCTGGATGACGACGCGGGGGCACGCCCCGAACGAGCCGTGGTTGAGGTGCGTGACTCCAGGGTCGAGCGCCCAATGCTGGAGAAGGTCGAGGTCTTCGTCGCCGGCGAGCATCGAATCACTGTAGCAAACTGCTTGGAAAGGCGGGGGTTGGCCTTCAGCGAAGCCACGCGCAGCCGACAGCTGACGTGACGACGCGCCGGTGCTAGCAACCGCTCGCGATGCCGCGGCGCGACGACCTCCGTAAGATTCTTCTCATCGGTTCCGGACCCATCGTCATCGGACAGGCCTGCGAGTTCGATTACTCGGGCGTCCAGGGGGCGAAGGCGCTCCGCGCGGAAGGCTACGAGGTGATCCTGGTCAACTCGAATCCGGCCACGATCATGACCGATCCGGAGCTCGCCGACCGGACGTACATCGAGCCGCTCGACCCGGCGACGCTTCGGGCGATTCTCGAACGAGAGCGGCCCCAGGCCATCTTGCCCACGCTCGGCGGACAGACTGCGCTGAACCTGGCGCTCGCGCTGCACGACGATGGGACGCTCGCGCGTCTCGGGATCGAGCTACTCGGCGCGAGCCCTGCTTCGATTCGCAAGGCCGAAGATCGCAAGCTCTTCAAGATGGCGATGAAGAAGATCGGCCTCGAATGCCCGCGCTCGGGCTACGCACGAAGCTTCGAAGACGCGCTCGAGATCGTCGAACGAGGCACCGAAGAGTCGGATGGTAAGACGGGGTATCCGGTCATCGTTCGTCCGAGCTTCACGCTCGGCGGAACAGGCGGAGGCATCGCGTACGACCGAGAAGATCTGCGCCAGAAGCTTGCCTGGGCGCTCGATCAATCGAAGTCGCCCGAGGTGCTGATCGAAGAGAGCATTCTCGGTTGGAAAGAGTTCGAGCTCGAGGTCATCCGCGATAAGGCCGACAACTTCATCGTCGTTTGCTCGATCGAAAACCTCGATCCGATGGGCGTTCACACGGGCGATTCGATCACGGTCGCCCCTTCGATGACCCTGACCGACCGGGAATACCAGCGCCTTCGCGACGCCGCTCGCGCCGTCATGACCGAGATCGGGGTCGAGACGGGCGGCTCGAACGTCCAGTTCGCGGTGAACCCGAAAGACGGACGGTTCGTCGTCATCGAGATGAACCCACGCGTCTCTCGATCGAGCGCGCTGGCCTCGAAGGCCACCGGCTACCCCATCGCGAAGATCGCGACCAAGCTGGCCGTCGGCTACCGACTCGACGAGCTCACGAATGACATCACCGGCACGAGCGCCGCCTTCGAACCGACCATCGACTACGTCGTCGTGAAGTGGCCGCGCTTCGCCTTCGAGAAGTTTCCGGGCGCAGATCGTCGCCTCGGCACGCAAATGAAGAGCGTCGGCGAGGCCATGGCCATCGGCCGGACGTTCATCGAAGCGCTCGAAAAGGCCGCTCGATCGCTCGAGACAGGCCGTGACGGACTCACTTCGCTCATCGGAATCGCCGACTACAAAGCGCTCGGAGCCGATCCGAATACCGAGCGCGATCTGGTGATGGACGCGCCTGCCGAGCCCATCGAGCCGAGCGACGCGCAGCTCGAGGGCGCGGAGCTCGCAGAGACGTTGCTCGCGTTGTCGGCCGTGCCGGGAGCCGACCGACTTTTCTACGTCGCCGATGCGCTGCGGGTCGGCGTCTCGCGAGAGGCCGTTCTCGCCGCTACCTCGATCGATCCTTGGTTCATCGCGCAGCTCGAGCGAATCATCGAGGTCGAGCGCACCGTCGAGAAGTCGGTGCTCGACGATGCCGCGCGATTGCGCGCTTTGAAGCGCTTCGGGCTCTCCGACAAGCGAATCGCGCGTCTGTCGGGGACCGACGAAGACTCGGTGCGACACGCGCGGTCTCGCTTCGGCATTCGCCCGGTGTACGCGCGCGTCGACACCTGCGCCGCCGAGTTCCCTGCCGAGACGCCCTACCTCTACTCCACCTACGAGACGACCAGCGAAGCGCTCCCGACCGACCGGAAGAAGGTCATCATCCTCGGCGGCGGGCCCAATCGAATCGGACAAGGCATCGAGTTCGATTACTGCTGCGTGCACGCGGCCATGGCTCTCCGCGAAGCGGGCATCGAGACCATCATGGTCAACTGCAATCCGGAGACGGTGTCGACCGACTACGACACCTCCGACCGCCTCTACTTCGAGCCGCTGACGCTCGAAGACGTTCTCGCGATCGTCGACGAAGAGCGGCAACGCGGCGAGCTCTTGGGGGTCCTCGTTCAATACGGTGGCCAGACTCCGCTGAAGCTCGCGCAGGGGCTCGCCAAGAACGGCGTTCCCATTCTCGGGACGAGCGCCGACGCGATCGACCGGGCCGAAGACCGCGGACGGTTCGAAGATCTTTTGCAGAAGCTAGGTCAGAAGCGTCCTCGCGGAGCCATCGCGAAGGGCATCGAAGACGCGTTCCGCGCGGCCGAAGACATCGGCTACCCGGTCGTCGTCCGTCCTTCGTACGTCCTCGGCGGCCGAGCCATGATGATCTGCCACGATCGCACCGACCTCAAGGCGTACATCCACCTAGCTGTCGAGGCCGCGCGTGAAGCCGGAACGCAGAGCATCCTCGTCGACGAGTTCTTGTGCGACTCCATCGAGGTCGACGTCGACGCCGTCGGCGACGGGACCGAGATGATCATCGGCGGCGTCATGCAACACATCGAAGAGGCGGGCATCCACTCGGGTGATTCGGCGAGCGTGCTACCGCCCCACTCGCTGCCGCGTGACGTGGTCGCCACGATCGAAGAGCAGACGAGGCAGCTCGGCCTCGAGATCGGCGTCGTCGGTCTGATGAACGTGCAGTTCGCTATTCGGAACGGCGTTCCGTACGTGATCGAGGTGAACCCACGTGCGTCACGCACCGTACCGTTCGTCTCCAAAGCGACGGGCAGGCCGCTCGCGAAGATCGCGGTCCGAGCGATGTTGGGTCAGTCGCTCAAGTCGCAGGGTGTTCGCGACGTGAAGCGCACCGATCACGTGTCGGTCAAAGAGTCGGTGTTCCCGTTCTCGAAGTTCCCCGGCGTCGACACGCAGCTCGGGCCCGAGATGCGGTCGACCGGAGAGGTCATGGGGATCGCGAGCACGCTCGCGGTGGCCTTCGGCAAAGCGCAGGTGGGAGCGGGAACGAACTTGCCGACGCGTGGGCGGGCGTTCATCTCGGTCAAAGAGGGCGACAAGCAGTCGGCCTGTGTCGCCGCGCGGCACCTCGTGAGCCTCGGCTTCGAAGTGATCGCCACAGGCGGGACGGCAGAGGTCCTCGAGCGAGCGCACATCCCAGCGACGATCGTGAACAAGGTTCGCGAGGGCTCGCCGCACATCGTCGACTTCATTCGTGAGGGCAAAATCGCGCTCGTCGTCAACACGACCGTCGGTGCCAAATCGATTCGCGACAGCTATTCGATTCGGCGTCAGGCGCTCCTCTCGAACGTTCCCGTGTTCACCACGGTCGCCGCCGCTCTCGCCGCCGTCGACGCGATCGAAGCGCTCGCTGGTCACCCGCCGACCGTGAAGAGCGTCCAGGAGTGGCACGAAGAAATCGCGCGCTGAAGACCAGCGTCCTCGATCGACTGCGCCTGCGCGAGCCTCAGTGGCCCGCGTCGACTTTGGCGCCCATGTCGGGCTTGCCGAGCTCGTAGCTACCGAGGAGAGGCTCGCCTCGATCGTTGGAGAATGACTTTCTCGGAAATGACGGCGTAGTGAAAAAGACTGACGCTTCGCGGCTCAGGGCCCGCGTACGGGTAAGTCGATCGATCTTCCGCTTCAACCTTCGTGAGCCTTTTGCCCGAGGAACGAGCACCGGCAGCCTACTCTTGTAGGCTGAGGAGCGCAGAGACGAGGCCGCCTGTCTCACGATGGTATCGGCGGAATGGCGCCGACACATTGATACGCGGGCCCCTCACTGCTGGGGAGCGAGAATGAGACGCTGCCCGAGCGCATTGTCGGCGGCTTCGCAGAAGGCGCGAAATCCGGCGTATTCGCTCGGCGAAACGCGTGATTTCGTGAGGACGATGCGGCTTCTCACGACCACCTTGCCGGCTTGCGACTCGGCCTTGAGCTCGACCTTGCCGAAGGGCGTGTCGAGCTTCACCGCATCGGGGAGAGTCTCGACCTTCATTCCGGCCGGCAGCTTGATGGTGCGTTCATCGATCGACGTCGTGAGCGGACCCACGACGAGGTCGAGCTTGCGGCTCGACAGCGACGCGAGCGTCTTGATGAGATCGAGCGACGCCGCCACCGGGACACTCAATCGATCGCCTTCGCGACGGGCGTAGGCCGTTGCTCTGCCCTTCGCCGATAGCGCGAGGGGCTTTTCTACGTCGTCGGCGTCGCGCACGGAGAGCGCCGCGTCGCCCTTCGCGAGCTCCACGGGCCCCAGAATGCCCGAGAGATCGCGGGTGGCTCGGTCTCTCTGTGTTCCGTCTCCGTGATAGCGAGCGCGCCACGCGATGGCGTTGGCGCCTCGGACCGTCATGTCGAAGCTGAAGTCGGCGCTGCCGTCGACGCCGAGGCCGAGGGTGATGTGTCGATCGTGTGGTGATGCTTCGGGGCCCGGATCGGGAAGGCGAACGAGCTTCGCTTTTCCTTCGTTGATCTGAAGCGCAACCGCCAACCGATCCATGCTCGGAAGCTCTGTCGAACCGGCGCCGTCGGCCGTGCCGTCGAGATAGAGATCGAGCGAAGGAACGTAGGCGATCGCGTGGTCGAAGGCGGCGATGTTGGCCGGTGCGCCCTTCGGGAGATCGCCGCGCATACCGGTCCGGACGATGACGATCGTCGAGGGAATGCCGAGCTCGCGAAGCATGGTCACGATCATCGTCGCCTTGTCTTTGCAGTCGCCCCAGCCGCGAGCGAGCGTGAGCGCGCAGCGACGAGGTTTGATGCCTTCGATACCGAGCTCGAGCGCGACGTAGCGGAGGTTCGTGACGTAGCGATAAATGGCACGAACTTTCGTCGTGTCGTCGGTGAGGCGCTGCGTGACCTCGCGGACCTTCTTGCGAACCTCTTCGTCGACGTCGAACTGATCGCGTGCGAGGCCCCAGTACCAGGACCCGAGCTCCTCCCACGATCCGAAGGTCGAAACGTGGACCTGGCCGAGGACTTCAGTCCACGGGGGCATCGCCGGCTCGGGGAGGAGCGGCGGAATGTCGGTCGCGGTGAAGTGGTAGATCCGCTGGTCCCCCTTGTCGGTCGTCTCTTGTTTGAGCCCTGGCAAGCCAGACACCCACGTCGAAAGCTTCTTCGATTTGGGTGCGATGACGACGTACTCGCTCTCGCCAACTGGCTCGTCTGCCTGGAGATACTCGATTTCGCCGAACGCATCGCCGACGTCGTTTGCCTGGGCGACGTCGTCGACGCGGTAGCGAAGCTCGACGACATCGCCCGGCGACAGACGGGGGAACTGGACGTAGAACGTGCGCTCGGACGTGTACATCGCGATGGATGGATCGTTCGCCGCCCCTTCCCCGCTCTCGACGGCTTCTGCGACCGTGCCGTCGGCTCGATAGACGCGTGCCGATCGAAGCTCGACCTGTTGTTTCTCGCCGTGGAACGAGAACGAATACTGACGCGCTTGCGCCGCTCCTTCGTCGGTCAGCGGCTGGAAGACGAGCTGGTGGAAATGGCTGGCGAGCCCGTTCGGAAACACCGTCGTGACGCTCAAGTTGCGAATCGTGCGCCGCGGAACTTGCTTCGAGCCACCGTCGCGCAGCTTGAGGAACCGGTCCTTGTCCCAGGCGTACGCTTCGTCGTCGCGAGGCTTCGCGGGCTCGATGTGCTCCACGTATTCGCGCACCTCTTTGGCCTGAGGAGACAGCGCGAGAATCTTTCGGAGCAGACGGAGCTGCTCTTCACGGCGATCATCTTGACCGGCGAGATCGGCGAGCGCTCGAAGCGTTCCGAGGTCTTCGGGCGCGGTCTCGAGCGAGAGCTCGAGCGCACGACGCGCTTTGTCTTTCTGGCCGAGGGCACGATACGTCCGCGCGGCCATGCTGCCGGCAAACACGGCGTCGCCTTCGTTCGCGAGAAAACGACGAAGCCAGCGCTCGGCGGTGGGAGCGTCGCGGCGAGCCACCGCGCCATCGATCTGCCTGCTCGCAAAACCGCTGTCGTCCGAGCGAAACGCAAACCACCGCGCGTCGATCTCGTTCGCCTCGGTCTCCCGCCCGACGAGATGCAGTTGCAGTGCATATGCCTTGAGCAGCGCGACGGTGCGCGGCCTCCGCTCGACGGACGTCTGGAGGGTCGCGAGCGCCGTCCGGGGGAGACCGGCCTGGACATAGAGGTCGACGCGGCCGAGCGTGCCGATGAGGTTGTCGGGGTCGAGCGCGAGCACCTTCTCGTAGAAGGGCACCGCGTCTCGCCACTGGATCCCCGTTCGCGCAAGGCGGGCTTCGGCGAGGAGCACGTCGACCGAGACCGGTCCCGGAAGCGCACGAACCCGATCGATCCAGGTGCGCATTTGGTTGCGATCTTCTGAAAGCTCGCCGACCAAGAGAAGCCGCTTCACCGTCGGCTCGACGTCGGCCGCGCGTTGCGCGAGCTCGCGGGCTCGGTGCTCGCCGCGCGGATCGCCGGCAGTCGACACCAAATACCGCGCGTACGCTTCGAGCGTCGCAGCGCCCACACCGCTCGCGGAAGAAGCTTTTTCGAAGGCTTGAATGGGTCCGTCGAGCGCGCCACGTGAAAACGTCTTCGCGGCGGGCTTCGACCCGATCGGCGCCAGAGCCTTGGGGATTTCTTGACCTGCGGTCGGAGGCTTGGGCGGAGGCCGCTTCGACGTGTCGGGCTTCGTGTTCGAGTCGGGCTTGCCGCCGCTCGGCTTCGCAGCGGGTCCGGAAGGTGAGGTTTCCGAGGCGCCGGCATCGGTGGAGAGGGCCGGATCGGCGCTCACGTCGACATCGAGATCGGGGGCACCTTTTTCGTCGCCGATGCGCAGGGCGAACTTCGGCGCGCTCGCGTCGCTACAAACCTTCACGGTGAGACGGTTGACGCCCTTGCCGAGCGTGATCGTCGTCGCGACGCGATCGACGTCGAGCTCGCGATAAGCCTCGTCTGCGAGCACGAGCGATGCGCCCTGAAAGACCTTCACTGCTCCCGTCGAGCCGACCCAAAGGCTCACCTGCCGCGGCACCTTCGAGCGCGGCTTCGCCGTGACGAAGGTCGTCGCGTAGCCGCACACGTTCTCGCGGGGCCTCAAGAAGGCACCGAAGTCGAACACCGTGGCGCCGGCGCCGGGCGCGTCGCGGAAGCGGACTGGTCGCTCTTTGCCATCGTAGGCTCGCCCAGGGACGATGGGCTGATCGAGCTCTTGCTCGGGCTGGAACGCGCGACCGAAGCCGCCTCGATTCTCGTTGTCGAAGGGCCCGACGAAGAGCCATTTGTCGACGAAACCGAGCTTCTGCGCGATGGCCGCGGCGCCCGCGGCATCACCTCGACGCTTTCGCGCCTCGGCGACCAACATCCGCGCGTAGACCTTGACTGGAGCGGCCAGCGTGTCGCGCTCCGATGCGGCAGACAGCGCTGCCTCTACTTGGGTCGGGTCGGCGAGGTCCCAAAGCTCGAAGAGAGCCCTCGACGCAGCGTAAACGCGCGGACCTTTGGCCTGGTCGAAGTCGGCGACTCGGCGCGCGATCTCGGGGTCGATCGCGCTCGGCTCGGCGTGCGCGCGAGGTCCGACGAGGAATATCGATGCCACGAGTCCGAGCGCGGCCGCCCGAGCCGTGGTGCCACCGCGTTTCTTCGATTTGCACCCGGTCGCTGGTGGCGACGTCGGGCGATTGGCGCCGCCGTTCCCCCGTTGCTGGCCACTTTGCCCACCGGCGATCGACAGCATGAGACGCGTATCCCGTGCGTCGGGGCCACGGTCAACCCCAAATGGGCCCGCCGAAGAAGGCTCGACCGAAGAAACCCAAGCATCCGATTGCGAGGCTGGCATGCAATCGGATAGAAACCAGCTTGGCACTCGACGCGAGCTTGAGACATCCTGCAAACTGATGGGTCTCGACGGCACGCGAAGATGCGAGCTCGAAGCAGAAGGTCGAAGACCCGAAGCATCACGCTCCAGGCACGGTCCGCAAGGCTCTGGCCGGCACACCCGTCACGCATCAAGTTTTCGCGACAACACACGCACCCAAGAATTCGAAACCAAGAGCACCCAGTCGAAGCAGGCTGCCTCGTCACAGAGAGACCTGCACCGCCACGAGCCCCTTGCGACGTGATAGCCTCTACGGCTCACTGGCGAAGGCCGACGACGGACTCGGTAGAGTGCGCTCCGGAGGGATGATGGTCAATCCGCAGATGGTCATGTACGAGGAGGAGTTCACGCTGATCCAGACGTGCGTGGATCACCTCGTCAAGAGCGCCAACGCGAAGGTCGTCTTCATCGTCGACAAGAACGGGCAGCTCATCGCAGCGAGTGGAGACGTCGAGAACCTCGACACCACGTCGCTCGCCTCTCTCACCGCGGGCAACATCGCCGCGACGGGAGGCATGGCGAAGCTACTGAAAGAGAACGAGTTCGCCACGCAGTTCCACGAAGGCGAGAACGCGAACATCCACATTCAGTTGGTGGGTAACCGCGTCATTCTAGTCGTGATCTTCGACTCGAAGTCGAGCCTCGGTCTCGTGCGCCTCCGGGTGCGCAAGGCGAGCGAAGAGCTCAACACCATCTTCGAGACCCTCCTCAAGAAGGTGGCTGAGCCCGGCGCCGACTCGCCGTTCGCCGAGATCACCGATGAGGACATCGACAACCTCTTCAATGATTAAGGAGCGCGCCCCCCGATGAGCTTCATCAACTACATGGCGCGCGAGATCAACTGCAAGATCGTCTACTACGGTCCAGGTCTCTGCGGCAAAACGACCAACCTTCAGTACATCTACGAGCGAACGAATCCCGAAGCGAAGGGGAAGATGATCTCTCTCGCGACCGAGACCGATCGAACGCTCTTCTTCGACTTTCTACCCCTCGCGCTCGGTGAGATCCGCGGCTTCAAGACGCGCTTCTACCTCTACACCGTGCCCGGTCAGGTCTTCTACGACGCGAGCCGCAAGCTCATCCTCAAGGGTGTCGACGGCGTGGTGTTCGTGGCCGACTCGCAAATCGCCCGCATGGAGGCGAACCAGGAGTCGGTCGAGAACCTTCGAACGAACCTCGCCGAGCAGGGCTATGCGCTCGACAAGCTTCCGTACGTCATGCAGTACAACAAGCGCGACATGCCCGACATCGCAACGGTCGAAGAGCTCCGCGAGCTCCTCAACCCGACCGTGGTGCCGGAGTACGAGGCTTGCGCACGCACGGGCGTCGGCGTCTTCGACACGCTGAAGGCCGTCGCGAAGCTCGTGCTCACCGAGCTGAAAAAGGGCGGACCCTAGAGGTCACGCACTCGCCCTCGCGAAAGGCTCGAGCGCCGATCGGGAGCGGGACGCACACGCGTCTCACTCCCGAATTTCGTTTGTTTGTCTGTAGTCGAACAGAGTGGTCGAACAGAGTGGTCGAACAGAATGGTCGATCAGTGGGGGTCGAAGTAGTCGACCTCGACGCCGCGGTGGGTGCGAAGGCGCGTCACTCCATCACCGCGAGCGACGACGTAGTCGGGACCCACCGGAACCTTACCGAGCCCGCCAGGCGTGTCGACGATGAGCTTCGGGAGCGCGATGCCGGTGAGGCGGCCCTGCAGTGCCTCCATGATCTCGATCCCACGCGCGATGGGGGTCCGGAGATGACCGGTGCCGCGAACCGGATCCATTTGGAGCAAGTAGTACGGTTTGG
>JAYUUB010000159.1:0-32403 GCA_043755175.1 Polyangiaceae bacterium
GGGCAACGGAGCGTCGGGCAACGGAGCGTCGGGCAACGGAGCGTCGGGCAACGGAGCGTCGGGCAACGGAGCGTCGATCGACTCGAACACTCACCTAGGGAGCCCGTGAAAATAGTACCCTCGGCCGAACGGTGCGAAGTCGTAAGTGCCGTACGTCCAATCGTAGCTGTCGTCGTGGCTCACCATCGCGCGAAGCTCGTCTTCGGTGTAAACGCGGAGGGTGCTGACGAGCCCATCCCACACGCTCGCGAGAAGGGCAATGGGTGACGCCCACACGAGCGCTGCGCGGGCGAGGTGCATGTCGCGCCCATAGAACGGTGAAAGTGCGAGCGATGGCAGCCCGGCCGGGACGAACGCAGCGAACCCCAGCGGATTGCGCTCGAAACCTTCGGCCATGAAGAACGGCGCGCGGCTCGCGATGGCGTCGGCGATCACGGCACGCGCGACGGGGGCCGGGAAATGGTGAAACGTGTTGATGATGACGCGCGCGCGGCCTTCGGACAGATCGCGTGGGATACGCGTAGCGTCGACGGGCTGGTCGACGAGCTCCATCACCCCTGGATGCGACAGGCAGATTCGTCGCCAGGTCTCCACCCGTGGGAAGAGGTCGGTCAGAACGATGTGCAGCGGCCGACCGTGGCGGGCGGCAGCCATCGCGAGGGCGTCGGCAGGACCCCCTGCGCCCGAGCCGAGATCGAGGATTCGCTCGGTGCCAGCCTTCTCGAGAAAGGCCAAGAGGGGATCCAGCAAATTGTCGAGGATGCGGCCCCATTGCAGTGTTCGGGTCAACGATTCGACGATGGTGTCGCGCAAGGCGGCTGGAACCCAAGGCTGGTCGTTGAATTCGAAGAGTTGGAGACGAGGCAAAAGCGACATCGGAGTCGTCGTTAGCCGAGTCGTGTGGCGGCATCCAGCCGTCCGCGATCGAGAGCGCGAACGCTAGCGACATCCGGCCTGTTGCGTCTGTTTCCTCCGGCCCTGCGGGTCGAGCGAAGAGCGCTTCGTCAGCGCGCCGGCCGTCGCCGAGCCGTGTGGCGTCACGGGACAAGAGTGGATGGGGCCATCGACCTGTGGGCCGCGACCGCGTCGACTGCTAAAGTCGACGCATGATCCGATCTTCGATGCGCTTCGGCGACACGCGGTGTGGGGGAGCGTCGGCTCGGTCGGGTCTCCTTCCGAGGCCTTGGGCGGCTTGGCTCGGCGCCGCCGTCGGTTCGCTCGCCACGCTCGCGGGCTGCACCGACAGCTCGGGCGCGGGCGGCTCTGGCGGCACCGGAGGTCACGGCGGCACGGGCGGTGCGGGTGGAGCGGGCGCCGATCGTCACGTCGTCGTTCTGTTCACCTCCGACGAGCATTCGCACCTGTTCTCGTTCAGCCCCGAGCTCGACGACTACCCGACGGCGACGGCGCCAGGTCAGGGCAAGCTCGTGGGCGGCGTCGCGCGTCGCGCCTCGGTGCTGGCGAAAGAGCGGAAGGCTGCTGCCGATGCCGGCAAAGATTCGATTCTCGTGAGCTCGGGTGACAACCAAATGGGCTGTCTGCCCCACCTCGCTTTCGAGTCTGATTCAATCGACTACGGGACGATGAAGACCCTCGGATACGACGTGACGACGTTCGGCAACCACGAATTCGACTTCGGCCCGAAGGCTCTCGCGAATTCGATTCACGCGGCGCAGGCTGGTGCGGGGCTCCCGGCCATCGTGGCATCGAACGTTCACTTCTCCGACACCGACAGCGCCGACGACGAGCTCGCCGCGCTTTACAGCACGACCGTCACCGACGACAAGCCAGTGCACCCTTATCGCGTCGTCACGACCGCGAGCGGGCTCAAGATCGGCGTCTTCGGCTACGTCGGAATCAATGCAGCGCACGTCGCTCCGAACAAGACCCCCGTCGCATTCTCGGCACCGGTCGATTCGAAGAAAGACGGTGACATCGCCGCCAATCTTCCTGCGCTCTTCGGCGATCTCCAGCCCATCGTCGACAAGCTCCGAAACGAAGAGAAAGTCGACCTGGTCGTCGCGCTTTCCCATGCAGGCATTCAAGACGGCTCCACCGAAGCCAGCACGCTCGCCGGCGAAGACCCGCAGGTCTGTCTCAACGTGAGCGGCATCGATCTCATCGTGAGTGGACATGCTCACAGCCATGATCCGAAACCCATCAAAGTGGCAAACGCGTCGACGCAGAAGCCTTGTTTGGTCCTCAACGCCGGCGCGTTCGGGAAAGAGGTCGGTCGCGTCGATTTCACCGTGCCGAGAGATCTCCAGAAGGGCGTCACCTGGGACACGGCCACCCAAGCGCTCGTTCCGGTCGACGACACGACCCTCCCCGAGCCGATGCTCGCCTCGAAGCTCGACGGCTATGTGAAAGGCATCGAGGCCACCGGTACCGGCGGCTCCACGCTCGGAAAGCTCTTGTCACACGCACAAGGGATGTCGCTCGTCGACGATCCGAACACGATCGGAGATCTCTACTTCCACAAGCTCGGTGCGACCGACTTCGACATCACCGACACCCACGCTCTCAACTGGCTCTCCGCCGATGCGATGCTCGCCGAAGCCGATGCGTTGAAGGCGAGCGGCTCGCTCCCGGCGACCGACATGGGCGTCGAATCGGCCGGTGTCATTCGGTCGGTCCTTCTCAAAGGCAAGACTGGGACGATCTCGGCCGCTGACGCGTTCAACGTCGTTCCGCTCGGACGAAGCCCCGTCGACGGCTCCATCGGCAATCCCTTGGTTCGCGCGAAGGTGTCGCTGTTCGAGCTGCGCGCAGTCGTCGAGTTTGCCCTGGCTCAAGGCGCGACCAATAGCGACTACGACCTCGGTCTCGCGGGCCTCAAAGTCGAATTCGACAAGTCGCGCCCCCCTGTCCTCGGCAAGGCCGATTTGTTCGACGACACCAAGGGGCAGGTCATGCGTCTCCTGCTCGACACCAATCACGCCGACGGGTACGAGCAGTTCGACTCGGTCATTTACGATCGCGTGATGATGATTGGCGACAACTCCATTCTCTACAGCCTCATCACTTCGAGCTACATCGCCCAGTTCGCCGGAGACGCAGGCGTGACGCCCAAAGACGACACTGGCAACGCAGCGACCGTTCCGAATCTCATCGTGAAGCGCACCTTCACGGGCGGCGACGGCTCCGAGGTGAAGCAGGTCGAGGCGTTCATGGGCTTCATTCACCAAAGCCCCGGCGGGAAGCTACCGAGCACCTACGACAAGGCATCGGCGGCGTTCACCAAGCGCTGGGTCTGCACCCAAGGCTGTTGATCGGCGTGGGGGGCGGCTACTTGCCCGTCCCCGTCGAGCCTGCCGCGGGAGCCACGCACGCTTTGATCGGCATGCCGCTCTCGGCGAGAATGAACGCGGCACAGACGTCGCCCCCGAGGCATGCGCGGTTGACCGCGGGCGGATCGCAGTACTGCGCGCAGACGCCGGTCGTCGACTCCTGCTGCATGATACAGATCAGTCGTTGGCCGCAGGTCGGGGCGCCTGCGACGAGCTGACAGGTGTCGCCGACCTGGCCCGCGCCTCCACCCAAGCACTCGAATCCAGTGGAGCCTTTGTTGGGCCAGCACGTCTCGCCGTTCACGCACTGAAACGGATCTTCGTTGCAGGGCTTCGGCCCGGTCGGCGTCGCATCGCACCCGACGGCGAGGAGCGCCGCCGAGAGGCCAACGGTGAGAGCGAGCCCAAGCGCCGCGACGTGCGACGAACGCTCACCTCGGCGCGAGCCACTTGCTTCGTATCTCGACATCGCCCGCGAGGATCGCATGGCGCAAGCTTGCCTGTCCATCGACACCCGAACGCGAAAAACGACTATGGTGCGAGCCAAACCAGTCTGCGAGGTCGCCCCATGTCGAGCCCCATTCGAGGAAACTTCAACTACCCCACGAGCTACCGCATTGGCGCCGGCCGCGTGAGCGAGCTCGGTCAAGCTTGCCGCGATCTCGGTCTCGACCGACCCCTGGTGATCACCGATCCGGGCGTCGTGAAGCTCGGTTGGTTCGAGCGTGTGCTCGCTTCGCTGTCGAGCGCGGGGCTCGAGCCTTCGGTGTTCAGCGACGTCGATCCGAACCCGACCGAGCGGAACGTGAACGAAGGCCTCCGTCTCTACCGCGAGGGCAAGCACTCGGGCATCATCCTCGTCGGCGGTGGCTCGGCCATGGATGTCGGCAAATGCGTCGCCCTCTTGGCAGACAACCCCGGCACGGTCTTCGACTACGAAGACGTCGGCGACAATTGGAAGCGCGCCGATCCATCGAAAGTCGTCAAGATGATCGCGATTCCGAGCACCGCGGGCACCGGCTCCGAGGTGGGCCGCGCGTCGGTGATCACCGACGACCGTGACCATTCGAAGAAGATCATTTTCCACGCACGAATGCAGCCGTCGCTCGTCATCGCCGATCCCGAGCTCACCGTGGGCTTGCCGCCGGTGATGACCGCCGCCACCGGCATGGACGCTCTCGCCCATTGTTTCGAAGCGCTCTGTGCACCCGGCTATCACCCGATGGCAGACGGTATCGCCCTCGAAGGAATGCGCCTCGTGAAAGAGAACCTCCCAGTCGTCTTCCGAGACGGGAGCAACATCACGGCGCGCACCCACATGCTCATGGCCGCATCGATGGGCGCAACGGCGTTCCAGAAGGGACTCGGCCTCGTTCATGCTTGGTCGCATCCGCTCGGCGGAGCGACGGGTCTCCACCACGGGACCGCGAACGCGATCTTTCTGCCTTACGTGATGGTCTACAACAAGGCAGTCATCGGCTCTGCGATGGATAGGCTCGCACGCCACCTCGAGCTCCCGAAGGCTGGATTCGACGGCGTCCTCGAATGGATGCTGGCGCTCCGGAGCGACCTCGGTCTCCCGCACACACTCTCGGGTCTCCCCAAGATTCACCGTGGGCTCGGCAAAGAGCTCGCCCATCTCGCCGCGATCGATCCGTCGCTCGGGTCGAACCCCAAGCCCTGCACGCTCGAGGAGTTACAGTTGGTCTTCGAGAAAGCCTTCGACGGCGATCTGACTTGAGCCGGGCTCGCGCGGATCCGACTCAGGCGCCCTCACTCGGGCACGATCTGACCGTGCCGGAGCCACCGTAGCCCGCCCGTCAGCGAAGGTCCGTCGGTGACGAGCCACAGGAATGGGCGTCCGTCGAGCACGGGCGAGGTGCATTCGACGTCGATGAACGCGGGACACCACGTCCCGCTGTTTCCTGAGAAGCGACCATTTTCCCAGCGCCCGAACGGCCTGTGCGTGTGGCCCATCGCGATGGCGCGAACGCCGTGAATGTCGAACAACGCGTCGATTCGCTTCGGCGCCGAGTCGTACGTTCGGACATCGGGTTTGGGCGTCAATACCTCGTACGCGGCGACTCCGAGGGCAGCGCCGATCGCAAAGACGCCAGCCGATCTACGTCCGCCGAGCACCGCCGCGCCGCCGACCACTGCGGGGACGACGGTGAACCAAGCGACACGGTCGAGCCAAAGCTCGCGCAAGATGGGTAGCATGGTGCGCTCTGCGCTCGGCTCGCCTAGCGCGAAGGTCTTCTCGATCGCGTCGAGGGTCGCTCCGGTTTCGCGAGCCGCGAGACGATGTCCCTCTTCGATCCAGGCTTCGTCGTCTCCCACGTGACGCTCGCGAGCGATCTCGAGACACGTCTCGATGGCGCCCTTCACCCATGTTCGCGCGATGTGACGATGCCGCGAAAAGGCGTAGTAGCTCGCGAAATGGGTGAGATGCTCGCGCACGCCCATGAAGAAGGTCTCTTCGTAATAGGGATTGAAATACCCCATCCGAGACCCGGTCCGTTTGAACGCGAGCTTTCCGCAAATCGGGTGAATTTGGTCTCTCGATCGCAAGACCGGCAGCATCGCGTGCTGCACGTTGTTGAGAAAATCGTATTGGCTCCCGTGCTCGAGGTACACACCGCCTTCGCCCACGTGAAACCAGCGTCGAAATCGGACCGACTCCTCGGATACCGAGCCTCGAGATGCGCGGGCGGCGATCTCGTCGCGAACGGCGCGTCGCGTACCCTCGAAGCAAAGCTCGATATCGTGATTGCCCGAGACGAAGAGGACGCGATGCCCCGCGTCGACGAGCCGCGCGACTGCGCGAAACCAAACGTCGTGATCGTCGATGATTCGCCGAACCTGCTCTTTACAACCTTGCTCCGTCGATGGGAATTCGTCGAACGAGCTGTCTCCGTCTTTGACCCAAGGCGCATCGAAGTCGAAGACGTCGCCATTGAAACAAAGCTCGATCCTGTCGCGGTCCGAATCGGGGCACGCGTCGAGCAAGAGATCGATCAGGCCAGCGAATTCACGATCGGGATGGTAGGCGCGACGCCGGTATCGCATCCACTTCGGATCGACCTCGTCGTCGGGATGAGCCTGACTGAGGTGGACGTCGGAGAGCACGACTGTGTGAAGACGCGCGCTCATTGATGCATTCGAGCAGGAACGACGGCTAAGGGCCCGCATATCAACAAGTCGATCGATATTCCGTCGAGACCGAAGCAAGACGGGCGTCCGAGGAACGAGCACCGGAAGCCTACTTTCGTAGGCTGAGGAGCGCAGAGACGAGGCCGCGTGCCTCGCGATGGTATCGGCGGAATAGCACCGACTTGTTGATACGCGGGCCCTAAGTGCCCTAACCGCATTGGTCGACCTTGCAGGGAGGCGGAACGACGTCGGCAGGAAGTGTCATACCCAACTGTGCCGCGTCGGCCGCAAACCGCATGCCGAACGACAGGGAGTCGCACGGAAGCGAAGGCGCGGAGGCGATGTCGACGCGATCGCATATGGCCGAATGCGCGCCGGGGTAGACGAACGTGTCGCAGACCTTCATCCCGAGATAGAGAAGGTTTCCGATACCCGCGAGAGCATCGCGAGCCTCCCAGGTCCCGGCGATGAGACCGTCGTTCAGCTTCCAAGCGGTGCCCTCGTGAACGAGCTTCGCCATCACTCGGCCGCTCCCGATCCGGACGCGGAGATCGCCGTCGAGTCGGAGCTCTCCCGTGACGAGCGACACGAGCTCACCGTTCGCGACATACGCTTCTTTGTCGATGATGACGGGGTCGGTCGCCGAGAACGACTCGGCTCGAACGGGCCACGCATCTTGTCCGTCCCAAGTGGGGACGGCTGGCGAAAACCCCGGCGTCATGTAGAGCGCGACGGTCACTTTGCTATCGTTCGGTGTCCCGTCGTAGCCCGTGACGCGGATCAAGATGGACCACTTCCCGACGGCCATCGAGTCCGAGAATTGCTTCGATCCGGAGCCGGTATTCTTCTTGATGAATCCGATGAGATCCGCGGTCGCATTGTCGCGCCCGTCGGCAGAATCGCAGCGCATGTCGGCGACCGCATAGGTCGGTAGAACGCATTGCGAAGCCATCGCGTCTTCGCAAGTGCAAGCGGCGTCGAGGTCGAGGCCTGGTCGATCGGCGAGCGGCTGGTCTTCACCGAAATCGACGCTATGCATTGCAAACACCAAATCGAGCGAGCCTCCGGCGTCGGCGATGGTCGGTCTCGAGGGTGCGCCGGCGTGATTGCAGCCATCGCTCGCCCCTCCGCCTCCGCTCCCATAAGGCACTTTGTCGAAGCCCGACAGCGCGCAGCTTGCCATCGACGCAAGGAGCCCCGCAATCAAGACCGCCGTGGCAAACGCAAACCGCATCGTCAAAAATCCACGGCGATCGTGGCACGACCGGGTCCGAGCGACGATCGAATCGCGACGCTCTGCTTGTTCGACCGAGGCGCCACGAAGACGAGGGTCGTTCCAGTCGCGATGCCGGCCACGCCGAGTATCAGGGTCGCCGTGGTCGCCGCTCGAAGGGCGTCATATCGATCGACTTCGTCCCACATGCCGGGCCTGCACGCGTTCTTCGGACATTCGGCTTTCAGATCGCCGCGCGCCGATGCAGCAGAGATGCCAGTGACCGTCCCCGCGAGGAGGCTCGCGCCCCCGAGACCGAAGGAGAGATAGGCGAGGCCGCGCATGAGCTCGGAGCGGGATTGCGCCTCCTCCCGAGTGAGCTTGGCGGTCCCCATCGGCGGCAGCACGATTCGTACCTTCGCATGCTCGCCCTCCGCGACCTTCACGGCGCGCGAAACGCTCGTGTCGTTGCGGCGAAGCTCGATGGTGTGTGCACCAGGATCGATGGCCCGATCGACTCCCTCGAAAGCCGCGACGGTCTCGCGCTCGTCATCGACGTAGAGCTCTAGGGAGTCGTCCCGGGGACCGTCGAGGTTGAGCGACAGACTGGGGATCCGCGGCTTCAGAGCCTCGACCTCGCGACCCGCGTCGTCTTGGGCTTTGTGCATCACGAACGGTGCCGTCGCCGGAAGCTCCGTGGCGACGATGGCCTCGTAGCGTTCGCGGGCCTCGAGGTAGCGACCGAGCTTTTCGAGGCAGCGTGCGTGCTCGAGCGCGATCGTGGGCGCAGGTACCAGCTTTTCGGCCTGCTCGAACTTACCGAGCGCCGCCCGGTAATCGCCCTTCTGGAAAAGCGAGAGGCCTTCGTCGGCGAGGATCCGTGCGGCTCGGCGCTCGGCCGGATCAGGCGCGTGATCGCTCGTCGGCCGTTCTGTCTGCGCCCAGGCGAGCGCAGGACAAAGCGAGAGCGTTGCGAAAATGACGAGGGGAAAGAGCGACCGCGCTGGCACGAGCCGTCAGCCTACCTCACTCCGGGCGAAACGCCGTTTGCTACGACGACGCGTCGGTCGACCCACGATGCTTCGTGCCCATTGCGGCGCAGGAAACATCGGCGTTCGATGCTGGTGAGCGAGGTTCGAGGCGGCGTCAGAAGCCCCAGGGATCGGCGCCGCGTCGCGGAGGCTTGGCCGCTGACGCCGAAGGGGCCACCGTCGCCGACGCGATGGGGGCACGGGCCGACGAGGAAGCAGACCCCGGCGGGCTCGGAGGGTTCGACTGAGTCACCGAAGGCGCCGTCGCTGTCACCGCGAGCGCCGAACCCGACCCTTCGGAAACTCGGGCGATCGTTGCCGATGGGCTCGGCCCGGGCTTGCCCATCCGGCTCACCGCGATGCCTACGAAGATCAGGAGCCCGACCGCCAAGCACCCGAGCCCCGCCACGACTGCGACAAGGAGCTGCTGTTGTTTCTTGGTTGCAGTAGAGCCCTTCGGTAGAACGATCTGAGAAGGAGCTCCGAGGCTTCGCGCGAACGCCTCCGCGAGACGCTCTGCCGAGTCGTAGCGCTTGTTCTTGTCGAGCGCCGTCGCTCGCGCGAACCAAATGTCGACGGCCCGCGGCAGCTGCGGCAAGAGGTCGGTGGGCGCGCGCAGCCTCCGCGTCGCGATCTGCGACAAGAGCTCTCCGGTCGTCGACGCCACGTACGGGAGCTTTCCGGTCAGACACTCGAACGCAACGATCGCGACTTGCCAGAGGTCGGAGCGGTGATCGACCTCGGTGCCCATGACTTGCTCCGGGCTCATGTAGGCAGGGGTACCCATGCTCTCGCCAGACCGGGTCTGAAAGCCGCCGTGGGTCGAGGCGAGCTTCGCGATGCCGAAGTCGAGGATCTTCGCGACCTCGCCATCGTCGCTCCTTGCGAGAAAGACGTTGGCCGGCTTGAGATCGCGGTGGACGACGCCGAGCTGATGCGCCCGTCCGACCCCCCGGGCCATCTCCTGGATGATTCGAGCGGCATCGGGCTCGGCGAGGCGCCCGAGGCGGGTGAGCCTTTCGCCGAGGGTTTCACCTTCGAGCAGCTCCATCACCAAGTAATGAAGCGCTCCCTCGGAGCCGTGATCGAAGACGCCGACGACATGCCGACTTTTCAGCGAGGCGGCCGCTCGAGCCTCTTGCGAAAACCTCGCGCCCGACTCCTCGTCGCCGGCGCGCGCGGCGACCAGCTTGACGGCCATCATCGTCCCAAGGCTCGTGTGCACGGCACTCCAGACCTCTCCCATGGCGCCTTGACCGAGCGGCGAGACGAGCTGGTAGCGGCCAGCGACGACGAGGCCGGGCCGCCCGAGGACGTACGGCGATGGTGCGAAAGCCTGCATGGGCGCGCTTGGCGACGAGGCTCCTGTTCGGGTCTCCGAGAGGAGGACCCAGTCGGACAACTCTAAAGCATGCCGCGCGGCTGGGCTCGAAATCCGATGAAGAGCCCGCAGCCCGCGCGCTTCATCGGGTGAGCGATCGAAAAGAGAGCGGGATCCCGCAGCGTCGAGTATGGTCCGCCCATGTCGGGGAGCACCGACGGCAAAGACCGTGTCATCGCCCTGAACAGACGAGCGAGCTTCGACTACGAGCTCGGCGAGAAGTTCGAAGCGGGTATTTCTCTCCTCGGTAGCGAGGTCAAAATGCTTCGTGCCGGCAAGGCCGACCTCTCGGACTCGTGGGTGATGGTCGAGCGCGGCGAGGCCTGGCTGCGTGGCGTGAACATACCGCCCCTCGACCACAGCCCTTTTTCGCACGAGCCGAAGCGAACGCGAAAGCTGCTCCTCCACGAACGCGAGCTCGACACGATCAGACGATCGGTCGAACGCGAAGGCATGACCGTGACGGCCACGAAGATGTACTTCAAAGGAAGCCTAGTGAAGGTCGAAGTGGCGCTCGCTCGAGGCAAGAAGAAGGGCGACAAGCGCGAGAGCTTGAAAGAAAAAGACGCCGAGCGCGAAGCCAAGCAGGCCATGACGCGGGGGCGGAAATACTGATGTCGACGACGATCTTCGAGTGGGAGCGCGATGGCCGCGCACGGCTCGTCAAGCTCGACGGCGAGAACGTCACCGTTCGTTCGAGCAAGCCTGGAGCGCCTGGATCGCGACCGGTCGGAGTGCTCGCGAGCGGCAGTCAGGTACGGATGAAAGTGCATCGCTGTCGCAAATGCGACGAGGGTGACGGGCTCGTCTTCACCCTCGAGGGCCGCCTGCTCGATGCCACGCGCGTCCTGCGCGCCGAGCTCGGGCTCCTGCTCGAAACGCCCGAATTGGCAGAGTCTCGTGCCATCGAACCCGATCGCGCCTCTCCTTCGGAGTGAGCGGGTCGCCCGCATTCGGGCGCGAAGACCCTTCGGGCTCGATGACCATTCGGGCGCGATGACGCTTGCTTCCCGACGTGTGCGGAAGGTGAAGCTTCCCTCGAGCGGCGCTGCTCTCTTGCCGAGTGATGAGCTTGAGCGATACGTTTAAAGCTCGGCACTGTTTTCATTTCTTG
Source organism: Polyangiaceae bacterium (assembly GCA_043755175.1). Lineage (GTDB taxonomy): Bacteria > Myxococcota_A > Polyangia > Polyangiales > Polyangiaceae > CAYYKK01. The sequence continues at coordinate 11,183 of JAYUUB010000159.1, forward strand.
AATCCGTTTCGCGCGAAGGATCAGCAAGCACTGCACGATCCCATCGCGGGTCGGAAGACTCCGGAGGACACCGCATGCTCCGTAAAGACCACTTGAAGGCTCTCGTCGTCATCTCGATCGTCGCCGTCGCGAGCGCGGGCGCCTGTAGCTCGAACACCGGAACAGGCAGTGGTGGCTCGGGGGCTGGAAACTCATCCGGAACCAGCGAAGTCACCGGAAGCGGCGGCAACGCGAGCGGCACCGGAAGCACCGGCTCGATGCAGACCTCGACCGGCTCGTCGGGGGCATGCATCCCCGACTGCGCAGCGGGATCGCTCTGTCAACAAGGCACCTGCGTCCCGGGCTGCGACCCTGCTCACGGCTGCAACGCCGGCAAGAGCTGCTGCAGCGGCAGCTGCGTCGATACGGCGACCGATCCCGCGCACTGCGGCGCATGCGACGGAGCCTGCGCGATGCCCGCTCACATCGCCGTCGGTTGCAACGGCAACTGCACCTTCGGCGCTTGCGACAGCGCATTCTTCGATTGCGACGGCAACAAAGACAACGGCTGCGAGTCGCAAAGCGCTTGTAGTTGTACACCAGGCGCAACACAGGCCTGCTACGACGGCGCGATGGGGACGCAAGGCGTCGGCCCTTGCGTCGGAGGCATGCAGACTTGCAACGCCACCGGCACCGGATGGGGCCCGTGCGGCGGCGAGGTCCTCCCGATCACCGAGCTCTGTGCCAACAACGTCGACGACGACTGCGACGGCAACGTCGACAACGTCCCCGACCTCGACGGTGACGGGTGGACGACTTGCAATGGCGATTGCTGCGACGTCGCCGGCGGCACCTGCTCGAACCCGGCGCTCGTGAATCCCGGCGCGTTCGAGGTCGGCGGCAACATGGTCGACGACGATTGCGACGGCACGGTCGACAACACCCTCGGCACCTGTAGCTCGGCGTCGAAATTCACCGGCGTGACCGCGACCGACGTGGCCAACGCCATCGACCTCTGCCAGACGACCACGGCGAACGCACCGCTCCCCACGAAGAAGTGGGGTGTGCTGAGCGCTCAGCTCTTGCTCGCGAACGGCGCCGTCCCCGCAGGAGCCGATCTGACCAACATTCAGAATTTCCAAACGGCCGTGCTCACCGACTTCGGTACCGGCGGTGTGGTCCCCAAATTCGGAACGACCATGGCTGGTCTCTCCTCGGGTCGCATGCGTGACGCGGGCGACACGGGCTTCGTCAAACCGGTTGTTGGAACCGCATTCGCGAGCGCCATCGCGTTCAATCCGCTCCCCGGTGCGCCGCTCGGGACCTACCTAGCCAACCACTCGAACAACCTGCTCCCGGGTCAATGCGGAGGCACTCCATGCGACGTCGGCACCGGAGCGAACGACTCGGTCAACGCGCGAATCCAGATCCGGGTGCCGACCAACGCGCTCTCGATGCACTACGATTTCCGCTTCTTCTCTGGGGAATACCAGGGCTTCCAGTGCACGGCGTACAACGACTACTACCTCGCCATGCTCCAAACGGGCGCGGCGATGATCCCAGCCGACCACAACATCTCGTTCGACGCGAACAACAACGCCGTCTCCGTGAACAACGGGTTCTTCCAAGACTGCGGCGGCAACGCAAAGAACTGCGCTGCTTGCCCGGGAGGCACTGGAGCGCTCGTCGGCACCGGCATGGATCAAGTCAACGGTGGAGCGACCGAGTGGCTGACGACCGACGCGCCGGTCGTTCCGGGCGAGACGATGACGATCGAGTTCGTCATCTTCGACGTCACCGATCACATCTACGATTCGCTCGTTCTGCTCGACAACTTCCGCTGGAGCGTCATGTCGTCCACGGTCGGCACGCACACCTGAGCGACGCCCAAGGACGGATGGAGAGGCGTCCGACATCGCGGGCGCCTTTCTTCTTTTGGCGGCGCGCTCGGTGCGAGACGGCGCGCCGCTCTCGACTACCCAGACGGGCGAGACGGAGCGACTGAGTCTCTAGAGGAGCTCGGGATGAAGCACGAGGCGCACGGCTTCTTCGGCGGTCCCCATCGCGGCTTCGATTTCTTCGGACACGTCTTCAGCCGCGAACACGCGACCCTCCGGGCTCGCGGCAGACCACGAGAACCCTCGTCGTGCTTCTTTCGATTCGGGCCGCCAGGTGACGGTCAGGGCGAAGCCCTCGATGTCGGCCTTGTAGCTGCCGTCTTCTTCGCGATGCCACGCGGAGAGGGTGGGGTGCTTGTGCATGATGAGGCGCGAGCATACACCGCTTCCCGGCTCGATCGAGGCGCTGCGGTCACGGGCGGCACTGGGTCGTCTTTCGGCGTTCCACGGAGATTTACTGCGCGATCGTGGCGGTAGGCGGCACAGCAGCGGTCGCGGCCGGTTGAGGGTTCGGCGCAGGTGGCTCGCCGGGGAGCATGGGCGGGCTCTCAAGGCGGATGGGCTGCTGGGCTGGCATCACCCCTCCCGGCACCGCTTGGGGGTTAATCTGAGGATCGATCTGACCCGGGCGATTGCAACCCGGATGCGTTTGCGCCGCCTGTGGTTGGCTTGCACCGCACGAAAGGAGAGTCGCCGCGGCGGCGATGAGCGAAGCCTGTGCGAGCAGCGACGCTCGATTGACCGGACGAAGCGAGACCGGCGCAGTCGTCGACCGCACGAGCGGGAAGGGTGACGTCTTTCGAACTGGCAAACGCATGGTTGCTTCAAGAACGCCCGAGACCCGGTTGATCTTACATGGCGTCGGCTTGCGTGCCTTGTCGAGCGCGTACTCGCCTCCTACCCTTGTGCGAATGAAGATCCCCGAGCGGCCGCGCGTCATCATTCGACACTGCGACGAGTACGAGCCGGGGCGGATTCGCCAGATCATCCGTGAAGGGCTCGAAGAGCTCGACCTTCGACCTTCGGGCCGCACGTTGGTGAAGCCGAACGTGGTCGCATCCGGCCCCCAGTTCCCTCATGCGTACACCCGGCCCGAGTTCGTCGAAGGCGTCCTCATGGCGCTGCGAGATCGGGGGGGCGAACGCATGACCGAGCTCGCGGTCGGTGAGCGCTGCGGGATCACGTTGCCCACGCGCGCGGCATTCGGGCAGGCCGACTATTACCCGATGTTCAAGCGCACCGGTGCGAAGCACTACCACTTCGAAGAGGAGCAGCAGGTCGAGATCCCGCTCTCCCACCCCGGTCGGTTGCGCGACTACCTCTTCACGCCCGAGCCGGTGGCGAAGGCCGACTTCTTCGTCAATTGTCCGAAGTTCAAGTCGCACCCGTGGACCACGGTGACGTTCTCGATCAAGAACTACATCGGCATCCAAGACGACCGTCATCGCCTCATCGATCACGACCATCGGCTCGACGAGAAGATCCGCGATCTCCAGTTCATCGTTCAGCCGAAATTCATCGCGATCGACGCGATCATGGCGGGCGAGGGTCGCATGCTCACACCCATTCCGCGGAAGCTCGGGCTCATCATCATGGGCAACTGTCAGACGGCGTTCGACGCGGTGTGCTGCAACATCATCGGCGTCGACCCCAAGACGGTGGACCACCTCCGCCTCGCGTCGGAGGCGGGGTTCGGACCGATCGACCTCGAGCAGATCGCGATCTCGGGCGACGTCACGCTCGACGAAGCACGCGGCCGAGCGAAGGGCTTCAAGGTCGGCCTCGTGCGGGTCGAGAAGTACTTCGAAGGGACCAACATCACCGCCTACGCGGGCCCTCCCCCCGAGCCCGAGCGGACCGACTACTGCTGGGGGGGTTGCCCAGGTGCGATCGAAGAGGCCATCGAAATATTGAGACAGTTCGACGCCGACTGCGACAAGAAGCTCCATCGCACGCACGTCGTCTTCGGAGCTTACGAGGGCCTCATAGACGCCAAGCCGGGCGAGACGGTGGTCTTCATCGGTGACTGCGCGAAGTTCGAAGGGACCGTCGGAGACAAGCTCGTCAAGATCGAGAGTCTGTACCGCGATCGTTCGACGAAAGATCCGCACCACGCGAAGCACGACGACGTGTTCGAGAAGATGATCACGACGACCGCGAAGATCGCCTTCAAGAACAAGGACGAGCCCATCCGTCTCGCTGGGTGCCCGGTCAGTGTCGCGGAGCAGGTGTTGTTGCTCTGCGCGCTGAGCGACGTGCAGAACCCGATCCTCGATCCGAAGAACGCCGTGCCCTTCAACGTCGCGTACCTCGAGTGGCGCGCCAAGACGCTCGCCAAGCGGTTGACCGGAACCCCCTACCAAGTATCGGGTCCGACCGACCGCGGCGATGGAGCGCCAGACGTGACGCCTCACTCGACGGGTGGTCCCCGAGCCTCGTGACGCACGAGCGATCCGCGACGCCAGGTCGAGCGTAACGAGGATCCATGTCAGCTCCGCCCGGCACCACTGGCCTTCCACTGATCGGCGAAACCTTCGCGTTCCTTCGCGACACGTTCGGGTTCGTCTCGAGCCGCGTGAAGGAGCACGGACCGATCTTCCGCACGTCGCTCCTCGGAAACCCGACGGTGTTTCTCACGGGTCCAGCAGCCTGCGAGATCTGGCTCGACGAAGACATCATCCAGCGCGGTGGCTCGTTCCCCGACAACATCGAGCAGCTCTTCGGGGGCAAGAGCTTGCCGCTGCTCGACGGCTCGGTGCACCGAACGCGCAAAGAGCTGGTGATGTCGGCGTTCAATCGCGCGGGGCTCGCTGCCTACGTTCCCATTTTGGAAGAGACCACGCGCGCCACGCTCGACCGATGGGCCGCCCTCGAGAGCGAGGCCGGCGGTTCGAAGGATGTGCCGCCCGTGATGGCGCTTCCCGGATTGAAGCGACTGGCCATCGAAGGGATCGCCCGGAGCGTCTTCGGCGTCTCCGACGACGCCCTCGTGCAAGAGCTCCTCGTCGACTACGAGAAGGTGGCGCTCGGGTTCACGGGGCTCCCCATCCGCTTTCCCGGTACCGCGTACTACCAAGCGCTCGAGGCGCGCGACCGGATCCTCGGGCGAATCGAGAAGCTCATCGCCGAGCGTCGCAAGAGCCCCGGCGAAGACGGCATTTCGAGGATCATCGCCGCACGGACGAAAGACGGAGCCACGCTCGAAGACGCCGGCCTCGTTCTCGAGCTGCATCACTCGATGCTCGCCGGCCTCATCATCTTCGCCGAATTCGCCGCGACCATCGGTGCGCTCGCCGACCACCCCGCGATACGAAGGCGACTCGTCGAAGAGCTCGAGAGCTCAGGCAAGACGCGAGACTACACGCTCGACGATCTCGCGAAGTCGACCTACCTGCTCCACTTCGTCATGGAGGTGAAGCGCACCTGTCCGAACGTGCCCGTGAGCTTCGGCAAAGCCAAGCGTGAGTTCACGTTCAACGGCGCGACGGTCCCCGCGGGTTGGTTCGTCTTCATGGCGACCTTCGAGAACAACCTCAGCACGAGCTCGTTCGAGAGCCCCGAGAAGTTCGATCCCGAAAGATATGCGCCGCCTCGCTCGGAGCACGAGAAGAGCCCGAACGCGTTCATCCCGCAGGGAGCCGGCAAGCAGATGGGTCACAAGTGCGCCGGCTACGATCTATCGACGGTGTTTATGCAGCTCTTCGCAGCCATTCTCGTCACCGACTACACCTTCACGTTACCGGAGCAAGACAGGTCGCTTCGCTTCGACCGCATCCCGCCCGAGCCGAAGACCGGGCTCTGGCTGAGGCTGCGCAAGAAGAGCGTGACGGCGAGCTGAGCTGGGCGAGCGTGGTGCGCGACGCTCAGAAAGCTCCTCTGCGTGATGAGGCTCCTCGCAGCCCGCGCGCTTCGACTCGAAGGAGAAGCGCGAGCGGTGACGCTTCGTCGCGTCGGCACAGCCAAGACCGCGCCTCGAAGGCTCAGCGCGTGAAGGTGAGCTCGTAGACGATCACCACGTCGTCATCGACGCGGAAAGCGCCGAGCGGGCCTTTGATGGGCGCGATGCCGAGCGTCGGGAGCGTCACCGTGGCGCGCCCTTTTGCGGTCACGCGAGCATCGGTCGCGTCGACGGACGCCCGCGTCTTCACCTCGGCACGCGCTCGGCCGAGCTCGACGACGACCTGCGCCGAAAGCTCGTGCTTACCGGGCTCGAGCAGCCCGGAGGGAGCATCGCAAGAGACCTTCACCACCACTCGATCGGCTCGGAGGACCTCGCCACGAATCTTCTTTTCGATGTCGCTTCGGTCAGACGTCGAGAGAACGCTCTTGTCGAGGACGCTGGCCTTGAGAACGCCGTCGACCCGCAGCCCCGAGACCGCGACGAGTAGCTCGAGCGAGAGCCGCCCCTCGTCGAGCGACGCGGTGGCCGTGAGCGCCGTCGCCTTGATCGAGAGATCGTGAGCTAGCTTGGCGAGCATCCCCTTCGCGCGGGTCTCGATGACGAGCGTTGACTGAGAGGCATCGAACCCGAGTGAGGTGACCATCGACCCAGTCGTTAGTCACGACTGCGCCACGTGGCAATGAGCGCAACGAGGAGCGTGACTCCGACCAACACAATCGAGCTCGTCCGCTGGCTCGCTTCGAGGGGTGACGCGACGCCGATCAGATTGGCTGCGTTGCCGCGAGGAAGAAGGGATCCGAAGAGCTCGGTTCGTCCGAGCACGAAATCGAGCGCCAATAGGACGCTGCGTCCGCCCCCGGCGCGCCCGAGCGTGGCGCCGAACGAGTAGAGAGCGCCATAGGATGCGCCCGTCAGCGCCGCGATCCACGCGCTCGTGAGCACATCGCCGGCGAGAGGCGGCGAGCTCGGGGTGTGGCCCACCGCGACGGCGACCGACGAGAGAACGACCGAGGCCGCGGCGCACACCAGCATGGTCGCGCCGATCATTCCGAGCGCACACCCTGCCCGCGTCGCGCCGAAACGCGCGACGGGCCACGTGGCATCGCGCAACGACCGCGGACCGACGACGACCGAGAGAATGGCGAGCGTGAGCAACGGAATGACCCAAGAAAAGACCAGCCCGAGCGAGCGATCGACGGCGGTGAACGTGCTCACGTGGCGTTCGACGAGTGCGCCGACGACGGTGAGCGCGAGCGCGAGCCCGAACGAGAGCCCGAAGCTCCGCGACCAGAGCCGGGCCCACGCGATGCTCGCGCCCCCGCGGAGACCCGACGACAACGGAGCGACATCAAGCGGGGCGGCGGTCAAATCTCACCTCGCCGCTTTTCGGCGGCATCGGGATCACCTCGGCGTGAATCGTCGCGGCCGGCAGGAGCGTCGCGGGGTGCCGTGACGAGCGCGTCAGGGGCAGCATCGAGGCGAGCGGAGGGATCGTTCGGTACGAGCACGGGCTGAGCCGGGAGGCTCACGCTCGCGCCGTCGCCTGTGGGAGCGGTGACGAGCGCGTCGGGCAACTGGGGCGCGGCGGTCGGAGCGAGACTCGCTGGGACCTCGACGGCACCTGGCCCCGGAGCGCGGGATACCGCGCTCGCTGCGACGTGGGACGCGTGGCGAATCCATTCGGTGGTCGTGCGAACCTCGGCGAGCGTAGGCTCGACCTCGGTGATCCCGACGATGGGTGCACCCGTCTCGGTCGCCGCATCGGCGATGGCCAACGCGAGGGCGCTCGGATCGACACCCGCGACTCGAACCACACCAGCCTCGCCATCGTCGGTCATCGCCGTCGGCTCCCACGAGAGCCCGAGGACCGCGGGATCGTCGCCGAGCCGCTTGACCAACTCACGCAGGCGGCCGCTCGCCCACGCGCAGATCTCAGCGCGACGCGGATACGATAGACGCCCTTCTGCATCACCGGCTCGCGCGAAGACTCCGCGATGTAGGACGAGCACCAGGTCGCTGTCGCGACCGGACGTCACGCGTCGAGCATCGCGTGGCGATGACGTCAGCACGACGACGGGGCAGACCTCGGAGAGCACGCGAATACGCTCGAGAATGAACGAAGTCGACACCGATGCGATTTCGGAGAACGGGTCGGAGAGCACGAGCAGCCACGGGTCTGAAACCGCCAAGGCGAGCGCCAGATCGACCGCCCGGGCCTCGGCGAACGAGAGCGACGAGAGCGCGCGGGGGTCGAGCGCCGCGAGCCCCGCCTGCTCGAGAACCGCTTCGGGACGCGTGATGTCGTCCCATCGCGCGGCGAGCGCGAGAGCCACCGAAGCGAGTGTGGTTCGCCCAGGCGAAAGCTCTGGAACGAGCCCGAGCGCTCCGATTCGTGCGCGTAGCGCCGCGTCGCGGTGCGGCTCGCGGCCCGAGACCAGCACACGGCCGCGCTCGGGCCTCCGTTGGCCCGACAACAGCTCCGCGAGCGCGAGCGTTCCGTCTTCGGGAGCGCCGAGGATCGCGAGCACGCCAGGTCCGCGGTGGAGAAGAAGGTTTTTGACAGCTCCGCGCGCGGCCCCGCGGGGGCCTGTGCGATCGCTTCCCCAGACCGACTGCAGCATCAGGGTCTTCGGGTTCGCGGCGAGGGTCGCGGGGCCCGAGCCTGCGTGGAGCGGAGACGCGACGCTCAAACGAGTCTCCCGAGACCGATCGCGTCGAGCCCCAGCGACAAGACCGAACCGAGCGCACCCGGAATGCTGAATGCGCCGCGCCCGATCAGATCGAGCGCAGCCCAAGGAGCGATCACGAGCGCGAGAAAGAGGCCGCGACCGCCGCTCGGACGAAGTCGATCGGCCAGGGTCGCGAGCGAGCCGAGCGTGACTCCCACGATGGCCCCGAAGGCGGCGACGACGAGAATCAACATGGCCCGCGTCGCTGCCACGCGACCCGTTCCCGCCGACGCGAGCGCGACGAAAGCGACCAAGAGCGACGGGACGAGGACGGCGCGTGTCGCGACGAACGAAGTCGCGAAGGCGCGGGCCGCGGCGAGCGAGCGCGTCGACGCACCTCGGGCGAGAGCGAGAATTTCGAGCCCGTCACGCCTATCGATGGAAGCACGCCGGTTCGCGGCGCCGAGCGCGACGCTGCCAGCCCCGAGCCAGGCCGACCAGCGTGCGGCACCGACGACGAAGCCTTCGACGGCGGCCGACGAACCGTCGATCGACCGAAGACCTAGCGCCAAAGCAGCCGCGACGACGCCCACGGCGAGCGCCGCGAATCGCCCGAAGCGCACAGCCCCGACCTTGCGTAGGCGCATCGAGAGAAGCGCCACGAGCGCGCGGAAAGCTCGTCGACTCGCGTCGGTGGAACGCATCGCCGCGCGCGGCGCTCCTGCCCTCGGTGCGCCACTCGAGCGAGCCGGGTCGACCTGCCCGAGCGTCCCTCGGCCGAGGTCGTCACTCTTCTCGGGCGGCTTGGCAACAGCAGACACGCGTGGAGTTATAGCCAAATCACGGTCGTTCGCTAAGGTCCCAATGGGCTCGAGGCATGAATAAGTGCGTCGAGCATGCGCGTCGATAACGGCGTAGGCTTCACTGTCGTGAGAGGGCGCGTTCTCATCGTGGCTGGTTCCGATTCTGGCGGAGGCGCCGGGATTCAAGCCGACATCAAGACCGTCACGATGCTCGGTGGCTACGCCATGACCGCGGTCACGGCGCTCACGGCGCAAAATACGCATGGAGTGACTGGGATCGTCGCAGTCGATCCCGATTTCGTCGAAGCGCAGATACGGGCCGTGTGGATCGATCTGGGCGTCGATTGCGTCAAGACGGGCATGCTCGTCGGTGCTGCGACGGTGCGTCGCGTGGCGCGGGTCCTGACGGCGCTCGCGCCCGACGTGCGCTTGGTCGTCGATCCGGTGATGGTCGCCAAAGGGGGAGCGAAGCTGCTCGAAGACGAGGCCCGCGAGGCGTTGCTCGCCGAGCTCGTTCCGAGGGCCACCCTGCTCACGCCCAACACCGTGGAGGCCGAAGCGCTGACCGGCCACGAGGTCAGGTACGAGCGCGACCTCGAGACGGCAGCCGATCGGTTGCTCGACCTCGGAGCGCGGGCGGTCCTCATCAAGGGCGGCCACCTCGAGGGCCCGGGGCTCGTCGATCTATTGAAGACCCGTGAGGGAGACGTCCATCGCTTCGTCGCAGACCGCATCGACACCCGCTCGACCCACGGGACCGGATGCACGCTCGCCTCCGCCATCGCGACCGGGCTCGCTCGGGGACTCGAGCTGACGGAGGCGGTCGAGCGGGCCCACACGTACGTCCAACGAGCCATTCGAACGGCACCCGGGCTCGGTGGCGGACACGGCCCCTTGAACCACAGCCACCCGCTCGAAGATCTCGAGGACGAGCTCGCTCGAACTAACACACGAGATGCAGTGACATCTCAGTCGAAGTAGTACTTTTTACCGCGCTTCTTCTTTCGTTCTTTCTCGCCGATTCCGATGCGCCCCCAGTCGTAGCTCACGCGCTTGCGGAAGGCCCCGTAGTCGTCGCCTCCGTAGATCCAGACGATCCGCGACGTCTCGGTCTCGGCGATCGTCGGCTGCCAATGATCCGTCGACACCCACGCGAGCGGGTCGAGGGTTCCCTCCGATGCGCGCGCGACCAACACGCCGCAGGACTTGTCGTCGCCGGGCCGCGTACAACCTCCACCGAGCAAGAGCTCCTCGTTCCCGACGGGGTGCCAAGTCCAGCTTCGCTCTGCCACGAAGGTCTCTTTGTTCGTGACGCTGATCCCGGGATTCGATGGATCGCGGCTGCTTCCGAGGAGCCCCTCGGCGAGGTTGGGAATGGAGCGCGTGGTCTTTTGGACCCGCTGTGCCATCTCGTCGTCGTCGCGCCGGTAGTGGAGCGGCTCGGCGCGCGTGACCGCGACCGTGACTTGGAACGGGTTGGCCGGGCCGGCACAGCATCGAACACCGACGTCGACGGCGCGGACGTCCGGCTTCTGGCCACGACCATTCGCGCAGCGCGCGAGGAGCTCGCCCGAGGGTCCGTTTCCACTTCGTTGGGCCACGAGCCCGTCGGTGCCCCTGCCCCAGTCACTCGCGGTCCATACCCACACCGAGCCGGCCATGTCGAGCACGCCGAAGCCGCTCTTGCACATCGCATTGAAGCCGTTCGGGACGACGCCGCGCTTGTCTCCGGTGGCGCAAAACATCGCGCGGTAGTCGTTGCCGTAGGGATAAATCGTGTTGCCGGGGCCCTTACATGCGCGCTCGAGCTCGAGCTCGGTGCAGAGCCGTTTGCCGTCACTCTCGCATAGTGTCTTCGCTTCACCACGCGTCACGTTGGTCTGCGGAATCGCGCCGACCTCGTTCGGAAACGGGTAGAGGTCGATGTAGAAACCGCCGAGCACGATCTGTTCGCCAGCCATCTCGGCGTCGGGCACGCGTGGAATGCGATCGAGAGGCGTACCGACCACGAGCGACCCTTTCGGGATCCACATCATCCCTGATCGTGGAGTGACGACCTCGGCGCCCGACGCCCATGGCGGAGCGCTGTCGGAGCCGCCCGGTGTACCGCTCTTGTCGCGACAGCCGACGACGCCAAACGCGGCAGTAATCGCGAGGACCGCGGCTGCGATGCCGACGACGAATCGCCGCGCCCCCTCGAGGGCCCGACGGAAGACGTCGGCTACGGCATCCATGGCGCGGTTCATCGGCAATCGGTCGAACGGGTGGGGTGAGCTCTCGGACGAGCGCACCTCGTGAGCCTCGGAAAGGCTCGGGTCGTCGGGGATCAGTCTCCCTCACGCTCCCGGAGCCCAAGCTCCTTCATCTTGAGTTGGAGACCCTTCCGCGAAATCTTAAGGAGCCTCGCCGCGTGCGTGACGTTGCCCTGAGTCTGCCTCAGGGCTCGGTCGATGAGATCTTTCTCGAGGCGGCTCATCGCCGCCTTCACCTGCTCTTTGAGCCCATCGGAAGGCGCCGGCGTGCCGTCGGAGTGGGGAGACGAGTCGTGCGACTCGCGGGCGTGATCGATCGCCGGATCCGACTTGGGTCGCAGCCCGTCTTCGCGGGCGCCACGAACGTCTTCGGGAAGATCGCCGACCGTGATGCTGGCGCCGTCGGCGAAAAGGACGGCGCGTTCGATCACGTTCTCGAGCTCGCGAATGTTGCCGGGCCATGCGTAGCCGGTGAGCTTCTCCATCGCGGCGTCGTCGACCGACGCGACGCTCTTCTTCAAGCGCGCGTTGAACTTGGCGACGAAGTGGCTCACCAAAAGTGGTACGTCGCTGCGTCGCTCGCGGAGCGCTGGCAGAGCGATGGGCACGACGTTGAGGCGATAGAACAAGTCTTCGCGGAAGTTGCCGGCGGCGATCTCGCGCTTGAGATCGCGGTTGGTGGCCGCCACGAGCCGCACGTCGACTTTCATGGTCTTGATGCCGCCGACGCGTTCGAACTCGCTCTCCTGCAAGACGCGGAGAAGCTTGACCTGCATGTCGTTCGGGAGCTCGCCGATTTCGTCGAGAAAGAGCGTTCCGCCCGATGCGAGCTCGAAGCGCCCGGGCTTCGACGCGATCGCACCGGTGAACGCCCCGCGCTCGTGACCGAAGAGCTCGGCCTCCATCAAGTCTTTCGGAATCGCCGCGCAGTTCACCTTGATGAAGGAGCGATCGCGTCGGCTCGAGTTCTCGTGGAGCGCGCGGGCGACGAGCTCTTTCCCCGTGCCGCTCTCGCCGGTGACGATGACCGTCGTCGGCGTGTCTGCGACGCGCTCGAGCACCGTGTAGAGGTCGAGAATCGGCTGGCTCTGCCCGATGATCCCGAACTTCCCGTCGACCTCGGGAGCGGTCTTGTCACCGGGCGTCTCGCCGACGCCGCTCTGTGCGGTCGCGTCGGCGCTGGCGAGGTCTTTGGTACGCAGGGCCTTCTTCACGATGATGCGCACTTCGTTCTGATCGAAGGGCTTGGTGATGTAATCGAAGGCTCCGGTCTTCAGCGCCTCGACGGCGTTGTCGACCGTGCCGTGGGCCGTGATCATGACGACGGGGCGCGATGGGTCGTCTCGGAGCGCGGCGCGCAGGAGGTCCATACCGTCGAGCTTGGGCATCCGCAGATCGGTGATGACGAGATCGATGTGATGCTCTCGAAGAAATGCGAGGCCGACCTCCCCATCTTCAGCCACGTGGACCTCGTAACCGTCACGCGTGAGCTGTGCAGCAAGCACTCGCCTCAAGTTCGCCTCGTCGTCGACGACCAAGATCTGCTTGCGCTCGGGGGGTATCACGGTGGCGATGCTACCATGTCCCTCCACCCGCTGAGGCGCAGGACTTGCGCGCCTCTCCGGAGACGTGCTTTCGTTCTCGAGCCCGCAGAAGTACGGCGAGGCACAACGGTGTTGGAAGAGTGAGGCACACATGACGCGGTTCCGAAGCACGCCAGCGACGAGACGATCCGATTCCGACGACGAGCGTTCGAGCGCGACGGCGTCTCTCGCGACCGTGCTCCTCGCGTGCGTTTCTTTGTCGGCTGCGCTCGCGTCACCCACGATCGCGCACGCAGACACGGCGACCCAGAAGTCGGGTGACGCCGTCGCTTCCTCCTCGGCGCGCGCCGAGGCCCGCATCGACGAGGCGCGAGCCAAGGCGGCGACGCTCTATCCGACTTGCAACAAGAAGCCGAGCGACGCCGATTTGAAAGGAGCCAAAGGCTCTCACACCGCGGCGAAAGAGTTCCTCGAGCGAGGCGCCTACGACAAGGCCATCGAATCTTGGCACGACGCTTACGGCTTCGACTGCTCACGTCCGAGCGTGTTCTACAACCTCGGCAACGCTTACGAACGAAGCGGCGACAAGGCGATGACGGTCGCCGTCCTCGAGCTCGCAGTCCAGCGCGATCCCGACGCCGACAAATCCACTCTGCAGGCGAAGATCGAGAATCTACGGGCCGCCATCGCGAGCGAGCATCCGAGCCCTTCGAAGGGTTTGAACGACCACCCGTTGGGGCCCGGTCCTAAAGCAGACGACAACAAGCCGACGAAGCCCACAGAAGGGCATCGTCCGTTCGGCCCTGTTCCGTGGATCACCTTCGGCATCGGTGGCGCGACTCTCGTGGCCGGCGTCTCGCTGCTGATCGTCGGCCACGGCAACGTCAGCGACGCCGAGAAGGCATGCCCGACCCACAAGGGCTGCGATCAGAAGACGCAAGACCTCGGTAACGGCGGCAACACGCTCACGGGCGCCGGCATCGGGCTCGTCGCCGGTGGCGGTGCGCTCACGATCGGCAGCCTCGTCTGGCAGCTCGCAGCGAACGGCATGAAACCCAGCGCCGCGCCGAGCGCAGGTCCGGCCGTGACGGTGACGCCGAGCGTTTCGCCCAGGCTCGCCGGAGCTGTGATCTCGGGTCGATTCTGAGGACCCAACCATGCGCTCGATGAGCTCGTTGCCCCGACCTCGTAGTCGAACGGCACTGCTCGCGGCGAAGGCCATCGAGCAATCCGCGCGCAGCAAAGTGGGCTTGCGAGCTGCGTGTGCGCTGGCGCTCGTCCTCTCGACTTCGTGCAACGGTGGCGGCCACTCTACGCCCACGCCTGACCCATCTCCGACGCACGCTCCGGGCAATGCGCGCTCGGCCGCTCAGGTCGAGTGGGTGAAGATCCCAGCGGGCAAAGACCCTTCGAACTTCGTCGTGAGTGAGATGGCGAGGGCGCTGGGCGACAAGAAGAAGCTCGTGCTCTTCGTCGGAGCATCGTGGTGCGAACCTTGCCGGCATTTCCACGAAGCCGCCGAATCACACGCGCTCGACGCGGCGTTCGGCGACGTCCGATTCATCGATCTCGATCACGACGAAGACGCAGCCGCTCTCTCGGCGCTCTGGTGCGATTCGAAGCTCATTCCGCTCTTCGCGTTGCCCAGCACCGATGGCCGATGCTCCGATCGCCGCGTCGAAGGTGGAATCAAGGGAGACGGAGCAGTGGCCTATTTGGCGCCGCGACTCCGAACCCTTCTCGGTCCGTGACCTACGCGCCTCCTCCAAGGCAAGATGCTCGAGCGACGTGATTCGCCCTCGGGATCAGAGGGTTCGGGTCAGCGAAAACCGACGTCGAAAAAGCCGTAAAACAGGCTTCGATCGCGCAAGAAGTAGCTGCGACCGAGCTGCGTGTCGAAGCTCACTTGGCTCGCGAGAAACGGTCGAACGGAGCGCTTCGTGTTCATGTGTCGAACGAGGAGCGCGGCCCCTTTCTTCAGACGCTTGGCGAGGATTTCGGCGAAGGCCAAGACCTCGTCGTCGTCGAGACCGTCGAACAGATTCGAGAGACTGACGACGTCGTAGGTCTCGAGATCGGTCACGGCGTCGAGCGAACCGTGAACGAGCTTGATCCGCCGACCGATCTCTCCGCCGAGGCGGGCGCCGTAGCGGATGTAGTGAGGCTCGCAGCCGCGCCGGTATCCCCCGAGAAAGACGTGCTGCAAGAATGGATTTTCGGGTGCGGCATCACGACGCAATCCACGCTCGAACGCCTTCTGAAAATAGAGCGGGAAGGAGCCTGCCTCGGCGTGCCTGAGGAGGCGCGGCCCCATCGTGGTCCTCAACAGCTCGTCGCTGAAGCATGACTGGAAAGCTGCCGCCCAGTACCTCGACGAGGTCCATCGCCTCACCATCGAATCGAGGATGTGGAGCGGAGCGCTTCGCGTGAAGAAGGCGAGCAGCTCACCATGCGGAGCGATGAGCTCCTCGAAGAACTTTCGTAGGACTCGGAAGGCGCGCTCGAGCTCGCCGCGTTGATTCAAACCCTCTGCGTTCGCGTCCTCGACGTTGAGCAGCGTGAGCTCGCGACGTCCGGCAGCCGCGGCCTTCTCGGCCACGTGCCCGAGCTGCGCCCGGCTCTTGTCGAAGGCCGTCACGTGGAGGTGAGGAAATCGACTGGCGAGCGATAGCGCGACGCAGCCTCCCGATGCGACGCACAAGACGCGCTTGGCGCGAATGCGGTTCACGAGGTCGCCCTCGAGGCGCGGGTCCTCGCGAATCACGGCGTAGAGCAAGCGGTCTTTGTTGGGGTCTTGCCCCAGTGGCGCTTCGTCGAGGGCTTGCATCGAAGGCCGAGGCTAACACTGTGCGGCTTCGCTTCGCACGTGCGACGGCGAACGCGACCTGGTGGCCCTCTCGCGATAAGATGGGACGATGAGGCTTCGTTACGCTGTGATGGCTGCGCTCGCGGCACTCTCGTGGGTCGGCGCGCGCCCCGATCCGACGGGCGCCGCTCCCAAGTCGACCTCGGTTGCCGCACGCGTCGGCTCGCCCGCGGTGGCGATCCTCGTCGGAGAGCCGCTTGGCACCACGACCGAGCTCCATTTCGTCGCAGACGACGTCGACACGAGCCTTTCCGAAGCCTCTTTGGGCGCGCCCGTCGCGAAGCTCGCGCACCTCCGCGGTGCTGCCGTCGCCGCAGTCACGAGCCCCGACGCGCCCGCGACCGTCTTCGCCGTAGCCGACGTCGTCGACGACGACAAAGACCTGTCTTTCGGCGCGTCCCTCTTTCGCCTGCGGGCGGGCGAAAGTCCGAAAGCTCTCGCCGATCGCGTCGTCCACGCGAGCCACCCGATCGTGGGACCCGACGGGAAGATCCTCGTCGCGCGTGGTGAAGTGGGCCCCGATCCCGGCGCGGGTGTTCCGCGGGTCGACGTGCTCTGGATCGACGCGATCGATCCAGACACCCGCGATGCCCGGACTCTGCTCTCGGCAGAGGCCTATTTGCTCTACGTCATCGGCACGAGCGGTCCCGAGATGCTGGTCTATCGCGTCGCCCCCGGAGGCTCCGACTTCGTGGCGGTCGATCTCGACACCAAGAAGGTGCGCGTCATCACGGCCCACACGCCAAACCTCGCGCGCGACTTCTCGCTCGATCCCGAAAAGCGCGTGCTGACCTTCACCGACAAGCCGTCGGGGGACGATGCGGCCGATCTCTGGGCCGTGACGCGAATCGATCTGAAATCGAACACCGCGACGGAGCTTCATCGCGGGCCGTCGATGGCGCTCGTCCCCTTCGCGCTGCCCGGAGGCGACGTGCTCGTCACGCTCGATCCGGCCAAGGGTGCGTCGACCTTGTTCGGCCCGCCGCTCCCGCTCGGTCAGGGTGTGGCGCACGTCGCAGAGCTCTCCTCCGATGGCGTCTTCGTCACGGGCGTGACCAATCTTCCTGGCGAGCTCGGAAGACCGTACGTGCTCGACCTAAAAACGAAGACTGCACGCTTCGTCCACGTGCCCCCCGGGTCGCGGGCGATCGTCGCTGGGTTCGTCCCCGGCGTGGCTCCGAAGGAGCTCCCGTGAGCACCATCGCTCGACGAAAGCATGACCAGAGAGCGCGACTTGCGCTCGGCGCGGCCGCGGCTCTCTCGACGCTGCTCGTCGCCGCAACCGCCGACGCCCAATATTGCCCCTGCTACACGGCATCGAGCCCGAACAACTCTCACAACTGCGGAATCAACGCGGTCAACGGGACGAACCCGACGAACGCGGAGTGGGCGAATATCTTCGATCTGGTGTCGAAGGGACCCGCCGCATGGGGAAACCAAGGCCCGACGGTGAGCGACATCGGCCAAGGTTGCGGCAAGCCCGAAGCGAATCATCAGGTGCCTGCGCGGTTTCCATGTGAGCTCCTGAAGTCGATCGCGAAGGTCGAGTCGGGATGGCGGCAGTTCTGCATCCCGTCGACGCCCTCCGATCAGGTGGGTGGACCGTCGCGTACGATCATCTCGTTCGATTGTGGCTATGGCGTCGGGCAGGTCACGAGCGGTATGCACTCCGGTGAGAATCCGAGCTTCGACCGACAGAAAGTCGCGAGCGATCCGACCTACAACCTTGCGACGGGGACACGCATCCTCGCCGGCAAATGGGCCGCGACCAACTGCGTCGGCGACAACCAGCCGACGATCGTCGAAGACTGGTACACGGCCACTTGGGCGTACAACGGTCTCGCGTACATCAACAACCCGAACAACCCGAACTACGCTTCAGACCGAGGCGTCTACGATCCATCGGTCAACAACGCCGCGCCTTACGAAGAGAAGGTCTTCGGTTGGATCGAGCATCCGTCGAACGGGCAATGGCCGAGCGTCGCGCTCGCGTATCCGAAGCTCTCCAGCATCGGTAACTCAAGTGCACCTGGCGCGCTGCCCGAGCCGACGTGCGCCTCGCCCACCGATTGCGTGAACCATCGCACGGTGCACACCACTCTTTGCATCGACAACCCGGGCATGGGCGGCGCGGGCGGCGCAGGTGGAAGCAGCGTGGGATCGACCGGACAGACGGGCGGGTCAGGCGTCACGAGCGGAGTCGGCTCGGGCGGGCTCGTTTCGGGCGCGGGCGGCGCCGGCGCTTCGGGTGGAGCTGGCAATCAAGACGATCCGAACCTCCAAGGAACCGTCTGCGGTTGCCGTGTGGCCGATGAAGGCTCGTCGAATGCCCTCTCCCTCGGCACGATGACGCTGCTCGCGCTCGCCGCCTTCGCTCGAAAGCGGAAGCGCGCGGCACGCTGAAGCGTTACCCGACCCACGACCCGTTCGCTGGAGTGCCAGCCACAGAAGCGCTCGATCCCTTCCGGGTCGCGAGAGGCTAGGATTGCCCACGTGACCGAACCCGAAGCTCGCCCCTGGGTGCCGAACGGCTCCGATCAGATTGCTCACTGGGCAAGATTGCGTGGCTGTTTTTACTCCGTGCGGCCCGAAGAAACCTGGTTCCGCCAGTGGGAGCCACACGACACGATGATCGCGCCGGAGCACTTCTTCAACGCCTGCACGATCAACCTCCCTGCCGGAAGCGTGGTCATCGTCGAGCCGTGGGCGGCGGGCGAAGGCATCGAGCCACTCGAGCGCACCCTGCTCGCCTACGTCACTCACCGGGGATTCGGTCGGCGCGCAGCCATGCGTGTCGGCGAGCCCTTTCTCACGCGCGTCACGTTTCTCGAGAGCCCGCCTCCTCCCAAGGTCACGATCGGCGACAAGATTTGGGACGAGAACGTCTCGACGTTCGCCGCGTCTCAGAGCGAAGCTCTCGCGGCGTTTCCGAAGCCGCTCCGAGACCTCCTCCGCGCGCGGGGTTTCAAGGGGCACCTCGAGATCCGCCCGGGCGGCTTCATCGTGCACTACGACGGCCTCGCGCCTCGTCCCGACCACTACGACATGTTGATGCGCGTCGTCCTCGACATCGCGTCTGCTGCGACGGGCAGGCGATAGCATGCCGACCATCCTCGTCGTCGAAGACGAGCCTGCCATCGCCGAGTCGCTCTCCTATGCGCTCCGTCGCGACGGATTCACCGTCGCAGTCGCCTCGACGGTCGGCGCCGCGATCGAGGAGCTGGCCGGAGCCGATCTCGTCTTGTTGGATCTGATGCTGCCCGACGGGAGCGGCTTCGAGATCATCGGCAGGGCGAGGCGGGCCGAGCGCGTGCCTGCGATCATCGTTCTCTCGAGCCGAGACGGTGAAGCCGACCGCGTCGCCGCGCTCGAGACCGGCGCCGACGATTACGTCACCAAACCCTTTTCCCCGCGCGAGATCGTCGCGCGCGTACGAGCCGTGTTGCGTCGCGCGCAGACCACGCCGAAGACCGACGAGGGCACGAGCCGGCGGGTGACCGACCGACCGCTGTCGCTCACCGTCGACGAAGCGACGAGGCGTGCGACCGTCCACGGCAAGACGATCGAGCTGACACGCGTGGAGTTCGATCTGCTGGGCTGTCTGCTCTCGGCTCCAGGTCGCGTGTTCACTCGGGCCCAGCTCATCGATCGGGTCTGGGGTGACGGATTCGCCATCTCCGACCGCACGATCGACTCGCACGTGAAGGCCCTCCGGCGAAAGGTCGAAGGCGGAGGCGGCGACGCGAACCTCATCGAAACGGTACGTGGCGTGGGTTACCGCGTGAGCGATCGCCCCACCGACGAGCCTCCGTGATCGAGCTCCTTCTGTTCGCCGGGGGCGGCATCGCGCTCATCCTGTTCGTCGCGTTCGTCGCCGCACGGCTGCTTCGCTCTCGCACCGCGGGGATGAGCATCCGGATGCAGATCTTCATCGCGCTCGCAGCGATCGTCGGAGCGTTCGCGCTCGGTCTGGGTCTGCTCGTCATCGATCGCGTGAAGGCCAGAGCCACGCTCCTTGCGGAAGAGTCGGCGCGCGCCGAGGCCTCCGCGGTCGCAGCGATCGTCGGCAACGAGATCGAGGTGAAAGGACGCTCGCTCGAAGAGGTCGGCCGCGATCTCGGCGGTGCATCGGGCGCAATGCAGCTCGCTCTGCTCTCGCCCGACGGACACGAAGTGTATGCGCGCAACGCGCGAATCGATACGCCAGGAACGGTGAGCGTCACCTCACCAATTCACGCCCGCGGACGTGAAGTCGGATGGGTTCGCGTCGTGAAGCCGACCATCGTCATTCAGCGGATGCTCGCCGACTTCGCCCCTACGATATTGATTCTGAGCGTCGTGCTCGGTGGTGCAGCGGCTGTCTCGGCGGCGCTCATCGGCAGGCAGATCGCGTCACCCATCGAGATGCTCACGGAGTTCGCGGTGCGCGTCAGCGAGGGTGAGCGACGGGCCGCACCGCCACCGGCGTCGGGTCGCGAAGTTCAGCGTCTGTCGCGGGCGCTCGACTCGATGCGCCGCGAGCTCGAGGGGCGCCCCTTCGTCGAGGCCTTCGCCGCCGATCTTTCGCACGAGCTCAAGAACCCGGTCGCGGCGATTCGAGCGAGCGCCGAGGTGCTGGCCGACGGCGCGCTCGAAGAGCCCATCGAGGCTGCGCGTTTCGTCGGTCGCATCCAAGAGGCCACGACGCGGATCGAGGCGCTCCTGAGCGAGCTTCTCAGTTTGGCGCGAATCGAAGCGCGTGGCGTCGAAGAGTCGGAGACGGTCGACCTGGAAGAGATCGTGCGCGACGTCGCCAAGCGCGCTGCAGGAGATGGCATCGACGTACGGGTCACAGCTTCGAGCCAGAGCGTGAAGGGCGACCGCTTCTGGCTCGCTCGTCTCGTCGAGAACCTCGTGGAGAACGCACGCACCCACGGAAAGCCAGCTTCGAACATCGCGATCGAGCTCAGTCGCAAGGGCCACGACGTGACGTTGGTCGTCACCAACGACGGCGTGATCGGCGAGCACGTCAAGAAGCGCATCTTCCGCCGCTTCGTGACGACACGCCCTGATCGAGGTGGGTCGGGTCTGGGGCTCGCGATCGTGCGCGCGGTCGCAGAAGCACACGGAGGGACCGCCGAGTGCATCGCCTTCGGTCCACCCGAAGTTCGCTTCAGGGCACGCCTACCGGCGGCTTGAGATCGACGAAGCGCCGGGCCTTCACGAACCCTTCACCGCACCCCACATTCCTCGAGCGAGGCTTTCTAGGGCTCTGCAAGCTCGCTGCTTTTGCGACGTGAACCGGTCTGCAGAAGGCGCGTTGGTGCGTC
>JAYUUB010000160.1:0-11683 GCA_043755175.1 Polyangiaceae bacterium
CGGAAAGAGCTCGAGGTCCTCCACCAATGGGCCGCCGACCTGCTCTCCGCCGTGAAGTAAGTCGCCCGAGGGACCACGACCACCGGGCGCCCCTCGCTCATCATTCGACCTGCGAGGCTCGGCGCGAATGAACGCATTCGTGCGTCGACGGAGCGAATGATGAAGGTCCACGAGGAGACCCTGCGGAAGCTAGCCAAGTGAGCTCCGACGCTCGTCGTCCTCGACGTGAACGGCATCAGCATCGACCAACCTTCCGACGCCCTTTACGAGCTGACGATGGGCGTCGCTGAGAGCCGCATCGACAAGGCTTGAGTCGCGGTGGAGCTGGAACGGATCGCGAAGTCGAGGGGTTAGCGTCTGCGTACAAAGTGTGTCGATCGATATTCCGGCGAGACCGAAGTGAGCCTTTTGCCTGCGGAACGAGCGCCGGAAAACTGCTTTTGTAGGCTGAGTTGCGCAGAGACGAGGCCGCCTGTCTCACGAGGGTGTCGGCGGAATAGCGCCAACTCATTCATACGCGGGCCCAAACTCGCCCGACGGACCACGACCACCGAGCGCTCAGCAATGAGAGGCAACGGGCCGCGCGATTCCGGTTGAGCCAAGACGCGCGCCCTGCTCACGAACACCTCAGTCGAATATGGACCGAAAAGAGGATGGTGTTGGGATCCACCGGGACGGGAGCGCCACACCGACCTCAGGATCGGCTTCTCGACGGAGTTGCATGCAACGCTGCACCTCGCGGGCGGTGGGCCGTCGAAAGAGGTATTCGCTGCGAAACGAGGTCATCGCTTCGATTAGAGGCGTGGAATGGGTCGTGCAATCCGCCGTTCCGGCCGGCCTTTCAGCCCGGTGCTCCGAGTGGGATGCGTCGGAACCGGATGGGGTGATACAAACGCAGACCCCACGACTCGGAGTCGAGCCCACTCGACGGAAATGAGATAGCGCAATGATCGTCCTCGTCTTTCTGTCAGTGCCGATCTTGTTCGCGCTCCTCTCCGCGCTCGCGCTCGTCGTTCGGACTCGGCTTCGCGCGCGAGCCGACCATCGTCGCATTCGGGCCGAGCTCGAGGCGCGGGCCGCCCAAGGCGGAGACGGCGTCGTGCTCCTCCGTGGGAGGCTCGTCGTCGAAGGCACGCCCTGCGTTCCCGAGCCCGGTGACGGCGCAGCCACGGTCGCGGCGCGCACGCATTGGGGTTCGTTTCGGCGGCTTTGGCGCTCCGAGGCGCTCTCTTCCACGAACGAGCGCGCAGAGACGCTCTGGCTCGAGACGGAGAAAGGACGGGCCCGAATCGAGGGCCCGGTCGCAGTCGAGAGCGGCTCGGTGGTCGTCATGTCCGGCAAACCCAGCTTCGTCGACCACCACAAGCGGTTCGATGTCACGAGCCGGGTCGTCGACGGAGACGAGGTCTGGATTCTCGGCGCTCAGCGCGAGGAGGCCGAGGACGGGAGCGCAACTGGCAAGTACCGCGAAGGTGCCACGCGAAGCGTGCTCGAGCCCACCCCCGAAAACGGCTACTCGCGCATCGTGGCGGTATCGCCGCCGGCGCCCTCCGTCGGTCGTCGTGCGGTTCTCTGGAACGCCCAGACGATCGTCGCGGCGCTTCTGGGCCTCTTTCCCGCCTGGGTCTTTGCGGCCGACTACGACCACGCGGCTCAGAACCGGATCGAAGAGTGCCGCTTCCGGGGGCGGTGCCACGTCGACTCCACGATTCGCTGGGAGGGCTTGAAAGCCTTCAAAGAGATGCTCCGCGGGCACCTCTTCGCCCTGACGGCGCACAGCCAAGCGGAGTGCACTCAATCATCGCTTTGTGTGGAGCGGGGCTATTGCTCTTTGGTCGAAGGCGGATGCTCGGCAATTCGCGACCAGGACTGCGCGCTTTCGCTTGCGTGTCAAGAAGGCAATTGCTCGGCCTCGGAGCACGGCTGCGTCATCGCGAAAGACGCGGATTGCAAGAAGGGTTCTCTGTGTCGGGCCTACGGCATGTGCTCTGCGAAGAACGGGGTTTGCGTTGCTTCGACGGACGCGGATTGCCAAGGAACCCCTGGCTGTCGAGAGCGCGGGACGTGCTCGGCGCGCGAGGGACGGTGCATCGCGGCTCGCGACGAGGACTGTGCCCACGCGAGCGTCTGCGAGGAGTCGGGCGAGTGCGCTGCGGGTGAGGAGCGCTGCAGGAAGAGCGACGAACAGTGCCGCGCGGCGCCCAGCTGCATCGAGAGTGGCAGATGCAAGGCAGACGCGATTGGCCTGTGCGAAGCGGCAAGCGTGGAGGATTGTCGCCAGAGCCAATCTTGCGCCGACATCCGGAGTTGCTCGTTGAAGGCCGGCAACTGCGAATCCGACGGCAGCAGGACATGCGCCGAATCCGACGCGTGCCGAGTGCACGGGCGTTGTAGCCCGAGTCCGCTCTGCACGGCTCGGTCCGACGCGGACTGTGCCCGGTCCGCGCGATGTCAGACGACCGGCGCGTGCAAGCGCTTCGGCGACGAGTGCGCGGCGAGCTGCGAGACGTCGGAGGCGTGCCGAACGCGCGGCGCATGCACCCCTGGCAAAGGCGGATGCGTCGTCGCCTCGGAAGCCGATTGCCGGAAGTCGGACGCCTGCAAATACGAAGCGCGCTGCTCGCTCGCCGATGGCGTCTGCACGACCAGGGACGCCGATTGCAAGAAGACCGAGCTGTGCCGCCACGGCGGAAGATGCTCCGCCGATGGGGGGAGCTGCGTGGCCCGTCTGCCCAGCGACTGCAAAGATGCCGAGGTGTGTCACATGCGCGGCGAATGCACGCCCACCGAAGGGCATTGCGGGCTCACGAGCGACGAGGACTGTGCGGCCACGTCCGCTTGCGCGACCGACGGCAAGTGTACGTTCGTAAACCGCTCTTGCCAGCTCGGCCTGAACGACTGCAAGCGTCTTCCGGTGTGCAAGGAGCTCGGTGCTTGCTCGATCGTCCTCCAATACAATTTGAACGTCTGTCGAGCATCGACCGACGGCGAGTGCCAGCAGAGCACCGTGTGCGAGCGATTCGGTTGGTGCAGGGCCAAGGAGGGCCATTGCGTCGCGCCGCCGCTAACACAGTGAAAGCGCGTCACTGCGCAACAGCCAACCGCTCGGGCGTTCAGCGACGTGCTTCGTCGATGAAGACACGTTCGAAGCTTCGAACGCGAGCGGATCACGGGCAGCGTATCGATGAAAAGAATCGCGCCTCCGCCGCGCGGAGCGTGTCGCGCTCATCGGTGTCGACTGCCCACTGGGCAATCACACCGACCCCGGCGTGCGTGAACGCGACGGTCACGGTGGTGGAGCCCACGATACCCTCGTGGTGATTGGCGGGACCGAAGACCTCGACGTTCTGCGCCGGCTGCGCAGCGACGAATGTCTCGACGGCCTCATTGCAGATCCTCGCGCGCCCGGATACGGGCGTTCCAGGAGCACCATGCCCGTGTGCTTTCCACTCGGCGAGTCTCACGCCCCTTCCCACGAAAACGGAGAACGCGACGTGGGGGATGCGATCGTTGAGAACGGTGTCGTTCTCGTTCGGATCATGCTCCGGATCGCGCTCGCCGGGAGTCTCGATGGATACCCCAGGTTCCGCGAACACCACGCGTCTCCAGTGCGTCGGGAGCCATTGCGACGTAGCGGGCGACGGACCTCGGGACGAAGCCGCCGGTGATGCGCAGGCGCAAACGGTCGAAACGAGCAGCAGTGCAACACGCATCATGGGGTCGCGTCAGGTCGCCGGGTATTGCTTGCGTAAGTTCGCGACGGCCGAGGGCACTGCGGCGCCGCTGAGCCCGAAGCAGTCGCCGAGGAGCGCCGCGACGTCGCCGTCGCTCCCGCCCGTCACCGCCGCGCGCAGGCCCATCGCTTTCGACATGAAGCTGGGGTCGGCCTTCATCGCAGCATCGAAGTGCTTTGCCGCTGCGGTCGCGACTGCGCTCTCGAGCCCGAGCAGCTCGGCGAGCACTTCGGCGGCGCGCGCCGTGTCGCCGCCCATGACCGCGCCTGCGAAATCCCGAAAAGTGAGCTGTGCCATCGGCGCATCCTACGCCGACGAGGCGACGAGGCGACGACGAAGCTCTTGCAACCCTGTGGCCGATGGCGTCGATGCGCGGCCGACGACCCCGACCGACGAAGCGAAGCGTGCCATGGTCATTTGTTCTGCGCGCTCTAGATTGCTTGACCCCACGCATGGGGTGCGTAGCGTCTCGCGCTCACGAGAAGGATTGTTCTTGCGCGATTTGCTCGGCATCGTCGAAGCAGCCTACTCGGACGCGCCCGATTACACATCGTGGCGTGCCCGGTTGCTCGAAGCGTGTGGAAGTCTCGACGAGGGGTTGGGCGTGCTTCTCAGTCTGTCGGCAGCGAGCGACGCCGGCCTCGATTGCAACGAGATCGTAGGCACTTCGACGCCACCCGCGGTCGAGGCGTTTCGCCGCGCAGGGTCGACCGGAGGAGTCATCGCGTTGCTCGTCTCCAAGCCGCTCGAGTGCGTTCCGTCGATAGCGGCCAACCTTCGGTTTCTCGAAGCAGCGTCCGGAAATACTACGTCGATGCTCTTCGGATGCGAAGGGGCTCGATCGTTGTACGAGAATCTGAAGATGCCCCCCGGTGTCTCCGATTGTGTCGGGACGATCGGTATGGTCGACGAAGCCATCTCGTTCGGCCTCTTCGTTCCTCTGCCCGCGCAGCGCCAGCAGTCTCGATTGTGGGTTCGGCGTCTTTCGTATGTCGGTGTTCATCTGGGAGCGGGGCGGCGAAGGTGGTCTCGTGCCGCCGACGACGAGGCGTGGGTCGACCCTTCAGGCGAGGTGGTCGACGCGACGGGGATGGCGCGTGAGCAACGGCACGCATTGTCGCTTCGGGTTCGCGCCATCGAGGCCGTCCGCACGCGAAGCCGACGCGGCGACATCGACGGAGCGTTGTCGGTGTGGAAGGGACTCGTCGCTGGGACGTGGTCTCTCGTCGAGCGTTTCGAGAGCGATGGGCGCCGCGTTTGGGTCGCGAAGCGCAACGCGCCCGAGGTCGGCCGAACACTTCGGCTCTCAGCCAGCGAAGAACGCGTCGCCACGTACTGCGCCACGGTGCACAGTCAGAAGTCGGTAGGCTATTCGCTCGGGCTCTCGCCTTCGATGGTGAGCCACTATCTGGGCGCAGCGCTACTCAAGCTGGGAATCCACACCCTGAGCGATCTCATTTCGCTCTACGGGAGCTGGGCAGCGGCGTCTGAAGCTACCGAGTCGAACCGCTGCGGGTGAGCGTCGCAGCAGCTCCGCAGCCCGGTTCGAGACCCCGGGACGGGACCGGCACGACCCTGCTTTCGCTGAAGCAATGACCATGGTCAGACCATGCAGTGGCGTGGGAGTCTCAGCAAATGGGTGATCTGACTCGCTGGCCATCCTTCGGCGTGAAGCCGTGACCACGAGCGGTTTCGAAAGACATTGAAGAAGGCACTCGTCATCGAAGATGACGCGGCGGTCCGCGCGAACATCTGCGAGCTCCTCAGCGAAGAGGGCTTCGAGCTGATCTGCGCGGAGAACGGCCGAACCGGCTTGGAGCTCGCGCGGCGTGAGCTCCCGTCGTTCATCCTGTGCGACGTCCGAATGCCGCTGCTCGACGGATTCGGCGTTCTGCGTGCGCTGCGCGACTCGCCCGAGACGGTCTCGATCCCCTTCATCTTCGTCTCGGCCGCCGCCGATCGAGACGACGTGCGGCAAGGGATGAACCTCGGGGCCGACGACTACCTCACGAAGCCCTTCACCCGAATCGAGTTGCTCGAAGCGGTTCGCTGTCGAATCGAGCGACGAGGAGCGCCGACGTCGACTCGATCGGCGGGGTCTTCCAATCGTCGAGTCGGGTCGCAGTCTTCCACGTTCTCGCCCCCACACGGCGCTACTTCCGGCACAGCGCTCGCCGACGTCATCGTTTGCGACGACGACATGCGGTCGATCTACGACCAAGCCGCCAAGGCGGCGTCTGCGTCGATCAGCGTGCTCATTTTAGGCGAGACCGGCGTCGGAAAAGAGATCCTCGCGCAGAGCATTCACGAGCTCTCGCCGCGACGAGACCGAATGTTCCTTGCGCTGAATTGCTCCGCGCTCAGTGAGACGCTCCTCGAAGGCGAGCTCTTCGGCAGTGAGCGAGGTGCGTTCACCGGCGCTGAATCGATGCGAAAAGGTCTGTTCGAGAGCGCTGAGGGCGGGACGGTGTTTCTCGACGAAGTCGGCGAGATACCGATGAGTGTGCAAGTGAAGCTCCTGCGCGTGATCGAGGAGCGTCGGGTGCTGCGGGTGGGCGGGCGAACACCCATCGACGTCGACGTCCGCTTCGTTGCGGCGACGAACCGCGACTTGGAGGCCGAGGTCGCGCGGGGGGTCTTTCGAGAAGATTTGTACTTCCGATTGAATGGCATCACTCTATCGATTCCACCCTTGCGTGAGCGGACGAGCGAGATCGTCCCGCTCGCCCATCGCTTCTTGGCGAATGCCTGCGCGAAGCTCGGCCGTGACACACCGACGTTGACCGCCGACGCCGCGGCCCTCCTCACGCGGTACGCGTGGCCCGGAAACATTCGCGAGCTGAAGAACGCCATCGAGCGCGCTGCCGTTCTGACGACCGGGTCTCTCGTCGACGCGAACGACCTTCCGTCGAAGCTCGGCGAGGTGCGTGCCAATTCGGTGAGCCCGAGCCCCATGATCCCGGCGGTCTCGGTCATGCGCGAGCAGGTCACTCCGCCACCGGCATCGACCCCGCTGCTCCGCAACGAAATGGTCGCGCTGGAGCGTCGCCGCATCGCAGAAGCGCTCGATGCTTGTCGCGGCAACCAGACTGCGGCGGCCGAGATCCTCGGCATGGCGAGACGCACACTCGTTTCACGTCTTGGCCTCTACGAAATGCCACGACCGCGAAAGCGAACCTGACATGGCTCGGTATCGAGCGCCGCAGGTTCTGAGGGCGGGCCCTCAGGGCGGGCCCTCAGGGTGGGCCCTCAGGGCGGGCCCTAAGGCCCTAAGAGTCGAGAAGACCGGAGCACATCGAAAGAAGCTCGCTTCGTGTTCGCACGCGGAGCTTCAGCATCGCCGACGCGAGGTGAGCACTCACCATCGCCTGTGATTTGCCCAGCGCGTACGCGACGTACTTCTGACTGTGGCCCATGGCGCAGAGCTTCGCGACTTGCTCTTCGCCCTGCGTGAGACGGAGCTTACGACCAAGATCGGGCGCATTGCGTTTGGCGACGAGGTAGCGTCGCCCGTCACTCTCGAACCGCTCGATGAGCGACCAATTCCCGGCGACGAGGCACTTCCAAACGCCAAGGGCCGAGTCGATGTCGCTTCTCCCTTTTCGGGTCCGTGCCATGTCGATCGCTTTGGCGCGCAACGAGAATGCCGAGACGTCGTCGCGAGCATCACCGGTGGCATCGATGACTTTGCCGCTCGGATCGATCCAAGCTTCTTCGCGACCATCGACCGTGAATCGCCGCCTCGCGGTCGCGAGGTGAATGCCGATGAGCGACAGCCGCTCGACGATCGACTTCGGATGAGTGCGAACCTTGGAGAGCAGAACATAGAGGCCGAAGTTCGTCGACGCATCGACGGCCCCATGGATGGCGATGCAGTCGGCGATACCGAAGCCCTTCATCGCCGGCGCGTACTGCTCCGTAAAGCGCTCGGCGCCCATGACCATCGAGCCGGTCTTTCCCGTCCCGTCGGCGAACGCGCGTCGCGCAGCGGGAGGATCGATGCTCAGCGCGCCTCCGCAAAAGGCTTCGAGCAGCGGTCTCGTGACCGTGCCCGTCGGTTCGCGGTATTCGAGCCCCGTCGGATTGAGCAGGGCGGTGCTGAGAATGACGCCACTGCCCTCGTCCATGACGCGGCAGGCATCGAGCAACGTCGATTGCCACGCGGTGCGGCTCGAGACGTCGGCATAGGCTGCCTCGACGATGCCTAGGAGATCGGGTTTCACGCGAATGGCGCCGACTCAATCATATTCGGGCCTCAGCGTGAACCGATTTTCTGAGCGACGTGATGCCTCGAGGGCACCTCGAGCTTTCGCAAAACCTCTGCCACTTGATTGGCGACCGTACGAACCGAGGTCGAACGAAGCATCGCCACTTGCTCGTTCGAGTGGCCTCGGGCAATGAGCTCGGCCACTCGGAGCTCCGCTTCACTCAGCTCGTTGGCCACGACTTCGAAAGGTCGGCTGACGACCAGATACTCATCTCCACCGAGAGAGAATCGTCCGACATGAACGTCGGATGACTGCTGCGGTTGCTGCTGTGTGCTTCGAGATCGCTTCATGGATCTTTTTTCGGGCGCTGAATTGCACGCTCCCGACAAGATACATGCGTTGATTCGGGGTGCCGACGGTTTTGCGGTGTGCGTGAACCTTCGGACTTTTCCCTTCGGGCCGGTGGGCGGTCAACGAGGCACGCCGTTGCGAGCGCCGTCCCCCTGCGACGGACGCGCGCGCTGACTCATGCTGTACACCCCGCGGCGCAGCGCATGGATGAAGCCTCGAGGTCGCACACCACGTCCGTCGCGAAAGGGATCGAACCGAAGCGCCTCGCCGTCCACGTTCGCTTCGCGGAGGAGTCGAAGCTGCAGCAGCGGAGCCCACGGACCGAACGGCCCCGTCGAGAGACCGATGTCGAGCATCGCCTCGCCGCGCTCGGTCGCAACCTTCAGGCGCTCGTCGCGGGTGCCGGTGGCGGTGCCGCCGTGGCCAGGCATCACGGGTCGCATTCGAAAGTAGACGCGGCGGCGCTCGCCCACGTCGAACGGCGAGACGGCGTAAAAGGTGTTGACGAGGTAGTCGCGCACGTTCGTGGTGAAGGGCGCAGAAGGCATCGTCCACGGGCGCAGAATGGTCGCGAAGAGCAAGTCTTGGTCGTCGGTCGACGGCGTCGCCGTGTCGTCATGGCTCCGCCGAAAACGGATCGCGCAGCCGAGGACGTCGGGGAGCCCGTGGCTGCGCTTCCACAACGCGCCCGACCATCGCACGAGCGCGGGGCCTTCGAGGCGCTCGGCGAGCAGTTGTCGATCCGGCGTCGCGGCGGGGTGGCGCGCGATCATGGCGTGGTAGACCGGCCCGCGTGGGTGAAAGGTTCGCGCGTGGCGGAGGAGGCTCGTGAGTCCAAAGAGCGGTGCGAGCGCCCATCCGACCGCCGTCCCCCATGCCGCGAGCGTCGCCTCGACGAGGCCCACTACTTTCTCGGCCCTGCCGTCGTCGACGGAGGCGCGTCGATCGACGCGAAGGCGCGGCGGACGCATGTGTCGATCTTGCGCATCGAGATGAACCGCTCGTGAGCCAGCTTCAGATGAACGTGCATGAAACTCCTCGGGGGGGATTGGCCGCTCGCTCGACCTGCCTCAGCTCGCGAGCTCGAGAACCAGGGTTCTCAGGTGATCGAAGTTGAACGGCTTCTCGATGTGTCGGTTCACGACCCGGTGCAAGAACGCAGAGGCTTCTGGAGTGAAGGCGCCGCCCGTGATGAACACCATCTTCGCCGCGGTCTCGGGGTGGAGCTCGACGAGCTGTCGATGGAGATCCATGCCCGAAGCTCCAGGCATCATGAGGTCGGACAAGACGACGTCGAACGGCGCTCGCGTGTCGATCACGTCGAGCGCCTGCTGTGCGCTGGTGACGACGGTGACATCGTGCTGGCGCAGAACGCGCCGAATCGCGTTGCCGACCGCCGGCTCGTCGTCGACGACCAGCACCCTCGCGGAACGCTTCGATGCAGGAACCGAGTCGCCCCTCCGAACCTGCTCCGACGCGCGGGTCATCATCGAGGGGGGCAGGGTCACGCGGAAAGTGGTTCCATGTCCGACGGCGCTTCGAACTGCGATGTCTCCACCGATGGCATTGAGAATTCCGAGGCTGATCGCGAGGCCCAGTCCCGTTCCGACGCCGACCGGTTTGGTCGTGAAGAAAGGGTCGAAGATGCGCCCCAAGCGCTCTTCGGGTATTCCCATTCCATTGTCGCGAATCTCGATGGCGGCGCGTCCTCGGTTGTCGGTCGAAGTCGTGACGTGAATCTCGTTCGTTTCCGAAGGACCCTCTTCGAATGCGTGAGACGCATTCACCAATAGATTGATGAATACCTGAGCCAAACGAGCGCCGTCGGCGACGACGAGCGGCGTCTGGCCGAGCTCGCACATCACCGTGGCGTGGTGTCGCATCTCGTTGGCGACGGTATCGAGCGAGAGCTGAATCACGGGTAAAAGGTCGATGGTCACTGGCTTCGACTCGTCGATCCTCGTCAGCAACTTCAATCCCCGAACGATCTTCGCGATTCGGACGGTCCCTTCGCGCGCGTCGATCAGCATGTTCTCGAGCTCTCGTAGGCGCACCGAGCGCGTCTCGCCATGGCCGCGCAGCTCCTCGACGGCGACGTCGATGTTGGCCGCGACGTACGTCAGTGGGTTGTTGATCTCGTGCGCGATGCCAGCTGCGAGCGTACCGACCGAAGCCATTCGATCTGCAAATACCAATTGCTCCTGAGACTTCGCCTGTGCTGTCTCCGCTTCGCGTTGAACCTTGAGATCGCGAAAAACCAGCACCGCCCCTGTGATCTCACCGCGCTTCGACTTGATCGGCGCGCAGCTGTCGGCAACCGGGACCTCGACGCCGTCGCGCCGAATCAGAAGCGTGCGACGCGCGAGGGAGACGCTAATGCCCTCTCGAAGAGGTTGGTCGGTAGGGTTGGCCACGCTGATCCGCGTATCTTCGTTCACGAGGGGGAGCACCTCCGCGAGCGGTCGACGTCGTGCTTGTTCGAAGGTCCAGCCGGTCAGTCTTTCGGCGATCGGGTTCATTCGCACGATGAGGCCGCTCGTGTCGGTCGCTACGACGCCGTCTCCGATGCTGTCGAGCATCGTGGCGAGACTCTCAGTCGAGCGCTCGAGCGCCTCTTCGGTCGCCAAGTGAACGGCGAGCGCCGTGCGACGTGTCTCG
This sequence comes from Polyangiaceae bacterium, assembly GCA_043755175.1. Lineage (GTDB taxonomy): Bacteria > Myxococcota_A > Polyangia > Polyangiales > Polyangiaceae > CAYYKK01. Next base: position 10,952 of record JAYUUB010000160.1, read on the forward strand.
ATGACCACCAGCGCTCGGCGCGCCACCAAAAGCCGACATCTGAGCGCACTCTCCGTCGTAGGCTCGAGCAGGAGATCGTCAGCCCCCGCCTCCAGGAGAGTCCGTGCGTCGGCATTCTCACCGCTCGACGTCGCGAGAATCAAGAGATCGTTCGCGCGGTCGGCTGCGCGGATGCGCTCGCAGCTTTCCGCGACGATCCGCGGGGAGCTGCCCCCGACGACCACCACCGAAGGGGATTCACGTGCGATGAGAGACAGGGCCGCTGACGCATCGTCGGCGGTGATGACTTGCGAGCCCGGGTTTCCGAAGAGAACGCTTCGAGCAAGAGCTCGAACCTCGTCGCTCACGGCGCAGAACAAAATCTTCAACGGGACACCACGCCTTTTGCTTTGACGCTCGCTTGCTTCGAGCACCGCAACGCCGGGGAAGTGAAACTGACGTCGATCCACGCCAAGCAAGCGACATGCCCGGAAAATTCTTGCAAAAGAGGTCGAAAGGCACCGACCCAACGCGCCGCAAAAAGTCGCAACTGGGGCATCGCGTCACCGCTACGTGCGCGCCGACTGACGTGATGCTCGAGCACGGAAAGTGCAAAGCCTGCGCTGCGGCTGATCCGGGAGACTCGAATGGCAAACATACTCATCGTCGACGATTCTTCGGACATCCTGGAACGGTCCAGCCAGTGGTTGGAGTGGGCTGGGTACCGCGTCGAAACGAGACGCAACGGCGAAG
>JAYUUB010000161.1:0-32209 GCA_043755175.1 Polyangiaceae bacterium
TCGTGACGGGGCGCCTGCCGCACGCGGTCAGTGAGGAACCGAGCGATTGGACGAACCCCGAGACGGTTCGTTCGTGGTGGCTCGAGCTTCGCGAGGCGACGCTCCGCGGACACATCCGTGACCTCGCTGAAGGCGGGATCCCGAAGGGCCTCTCGGCGCTCACGAAGCGTCTGCTCTCGGTCGATCCCGAGGCGCGCGGCTGTCCACCTGGCTCGCTCGCGGCGCAGGTGCGCGAAGTGTGGGCACGACCCTACGGTGTCGCGCGCGACCCGTATCCCGGCCTCACACCGTTCGATGCGACGCGCGAAGGGACGCTACCAGGGCGTGACGGCGACACTGCGCGCATGCTCCGCGATCTCACCTTCGAGCCCACGCTGGTCATTCAAGGCGCACGCGGCGCCGGAAAGACTTCGCTCGCTGTCGCAGGCTTGGTGCCAGGCCTCGCGAAGGCCCGAGTCGACGGCAAAGAAGACTGGCGCGTCGTTCTCATCGATCCGCGGCTCGAACCAGATCGCACCGAGGCGGCGGTCGCGCGACGGATCCTCGAGAGCGAACCCAGCGTTTCCGACGACTCGGTCGAAGCCCGCTCGGATGCGGAGCCCACCGGTCCGCGAACCATCGCCGAGGCGCTCGCTTCGCTGCCCGACGACATCGGCGTCGTCGTCGTGATTGATCCGCTCGACGCGCTCGTCGCCCACGCCGCCACCACGCGACCGAAGGCGACCGGCGATCGCGAATCGCGGATTGCCCTTCCGGGTGAAGCTTTGAACGAGCTCTCGAGTCTCGTCGCCGCGCTGCTCGGAGCGAGCAAACGAGAAGGCTTCCGAGTCGTCGGATGCCTCGACGAAGAATCGACGCAAGCCGTGGTCGATCTACTCGGTGTCGACGTACCGCTGCGCAGCTCTCTTCGTTACTTGGGGCCGCCCAGCACGTCAGACGCGACCGACGTCGCGCTCGGCCCGGCGCGGCTGCTCAAAGTGGTCGTCAAAGAAGGCGAGCTCGTGGTGCGAGCCGTCGAAGACGAGCTCAAGCGCGAGACGCCCGTCCTCCCGTTCATCCAAGCGGCGCTCGCACGTTGGTGGAGCGACGCCGACACTGCGAAGGCGGGCCTTTCGGGCGCGCGTTTCCTCGCGCTCGGCGGCGTGAAGGGAGCTGTGCTCGAAGCGGCGGAGTCGGCTCACAAGTCGCTTTCGGTCGACGAGCAGGTCGCCTTCACCGAGGCCCTCCTCACCCTGACGGCGACCGACGGAACCCTCGTCGAGCGATCGATCGTGGAGATGGGCGAGCTCGTCGGCGACGAAGAGACGACGACGCGCGTGCTCGAAGAGCTCGTACGACGTCACCTCGTCGTCATCCGGAGCGGCGTGGTTCGGGTTTCGAGCGAAGCGCTCGCGAGCTGGCCCCGCCTCGAGACGGCGCGTCTATCTGCCATGGACCGGCTCGCCTTTCGTGAGCGACTCCGAGAAGCCGCGATGGCGTGGGAGCGCTCGGGCCAGCGCAAGGAGTACCTCGACCGCGGCGCACTGCTCGGCGATCTCGCTGTGCACGAAGCGGGCGTCGCCAAGCTGTCGCTCGCCGAGAGCGACTTCGTTCGAGCGAGCCGTCGTGCGCGCAAGCGTCGAAGAATCGTTTCGGGCGCCGTCGTGATTCTCGGCGTCGCGTTCGTCGTCGCGATCTTCGCTGGGCGACGCGCGCTCGAAGAGCGGCGTCAGTCGGCCGAAGCCAACGAACGAATCGCGCAGCACGACGCGTACGTCTCCGGCATCATCGCCCGCGCGCGACGAAGCCCCGACCCGTACGTGAAGGTCGCGTTCGTCGTCGAGGCGATGCGCGCAGGGGCGAAGGAGCCGTCGCTCGGTGTCGAGCTGTTCGACGCAGCCGAGCACCTCGCCCCGGCGCGCGTCCTCACGCTCGACAACGTCAAAGACGTCGACTTTCCTTGGGACGATCGATGGCTCGTGGGCCACGGCCGCGCAGGCTCGCTGGTAGTCATCGATCTGAAGCCGACCAAGGTCGAGCCCGACGTGGTCGAACAGGTCGACATCGACTTCGATCCCGAGAGCGCCTCGGCGTTGGCGCGCCGTCCCAAAGTCATCGAGGTGATGCCGCACGCCGACACGATGGTCGAGCTCGAGGCGTTCGCGTTCGACACTTCGCTCGTCACACGGAGCGTCTCGGGCGAGGTCCGCGTGATCCGCCTGCGCGAAGACGGCACCGTGGCGCTCGCAGCGGCGCCATCGATCAAGTGTGCTGGAAAGCTGGCTCTCGCGGCGCGCGCGCCGGTCGTCGGTTGCACCACGGCCACCGGGCTCGCGCTGTGGGACCTGCGCGACGGCAAGACTTGGCAAGAACCCTATCCGGCCAGTGGTCTCGCGCTCTCGCCCGATGGGAGCGACGTCGTCGCTTGGGCCTCGGGGCATGCGCTCTTCTGGCGTCCTCGCGATGGAACGAAAGAGACCTTCGCAGCGAAGCGAACCATCGTATTGGCCGCGTGGAGCCCGAGAGAGCGCGCGCTCGCGCTCGTGGGTGCGGGCGGCTTCGAGGTGGTCTCGGCCGGCGCGGCGCCTCGATTCGATCCCAAGCTCGTCGCGAGCGGAGAGAGCTTCGAACAGCCGACGGCGGTGCGCTGGGACCCAGCCGGCCTCGATCTCGCGGTCTGCAGTCTTTACGGCTCGCCGAGCTGGCACTACCTTCGTCGAGGGGGGCGCGCGAAGGGCGATCCGCCTCCGCCTTCGGGGGGTTGTACGAATCGACCCGAGAGCGCCCCGGAGCCCATCCGCGATCGAGACGGCTTCGGACCGCTCGCGCAACGATCTCTCGGAACCCACCTCAGCCACGGGGGCTTTCGCTTGCCGAGGGATCGGTACCTCTCGCGCTCGCTCTTGATGATGTCGGCGACCGACGACTCGATCGAGCGACTCATCGGCTTTCAAGAACGAACGCGCACGGGAGAGCCCAAGCGCGGCGAGCCGCGCGACACGTTCGTCAACGTGGTGCGCGTGGCCGATCTGGTGGCCATCGAGAGGCCGCTCGGTCTCTCGATCATCGGAGCCGTCGACGGAGTGAGGAGACAGTCCTCCGAGGGGCATCTCTTGGGAGCGTGCCCCAAGGGCCGGATCCTCGCCTGGAAGCGCGGAGCGAAGGCTGCCACGTACGAGGTCTTCGACGTGCGTGAAGCGACACACATCGCCGACGTTCCGCGAACGCCAGGGCTCATCGTCGGCCTCGCTCCGGGATGCGGAACGCTCTACACCGAAGATCTCGATGGAACGCTCCGCGCGCACGCGCTCGACGGTGCGTCGAAGTCTAAGGCCATCGCCAAGCTCGACGGGTTCGTCTTCGATGCGAAGGCGAGCGTCGGCGAGACGGCGGCGACGCATCCAGGGCTCGTCATCGCGCTCTCGAGCGGGGCGGTCGCACGCATCGACGAGTCCGACGATTCGGTACGCGTTCTCTCGTATGCCACGCCCTACGCGACCGCGATCGCCGACGGCCCTGGTGAGCGCGAAGTGACGTATGCCGACGCGACCGGGATCGCGATCGTTCGCGCGACCGGGGTCGTCGAGCGCGTGGTCGAAGGCTCGGGAACGACCCTGTGGCAAGACATCGCTCCGACACGCGATCGAGGCTCGCTCGTCTTGGCAGCGGCCGATCGCGTGAGCGTGCTCGATCTGGCGCGTCGCGAGATCGTTCTCAGCTCGCCGCACGACGGGCTCACGCGCTTCGCATGGTGGGACGACGAGGGATCGCTTCTCGCCTACAGCCCCGACATCGAAGGGGTCGATCGCGCAGTCGTCTTACCGCTGGGCGAGGCCCTCGCCACGCACCTCGGAACCGCCGCGTCGAACCTGAGAGTCAAAGACGGCCGACTGCTCTTGAAGAACTAGCCTGCTGTAGAAGCTGTTCGGGAGATCACCCGCGCGTGGGGCGATTGAGGTTGGCTGCGATCGCGACGACGGCGGAGCGCGGGCTCAGACGGAGTGCTTGGACGCCCGCCTTGTTCTTGAAGCCGTGAACGACGCGCGGCTTGCCCGCTTTCATCGCCTGGTAGGCGGAGAGCGCGACCGACTCGGCCGTGGCCACACCCGCCTTGAAGAGCGCCGAGCCCTCGATCCCCGACGTGGCCGAGAACTCGGTCGCCGTCGCTCCGGGGCAGCTCACGGTCGCCGTGACCCCCGTTCCCTTGAGCTCGAAGGCGAGGGCCTCGGTGAACGAGTTCACGAAGGCTTTGGTAGCGTAGTACGTCGCCATGAAGGGCCCAGGCTGAAAGCCAGCCGTCGAGCCGATGTTGAGGATTCGTCCGCGCTTCTTGGCGACCATGGCCGGGAGGAACACGCGGGTGAGCGCCACGAGCGCGGTCACGTTGAGAGCGACCATGCCGAGCTCGCGCGCTTCGTCGAGCTCCCAGAAGTTTCCGTTCGATCCGAATCCCGCGTTGTTGACGAGAAACTCGACGTCGTGGTCCTTCAGGGTCTCTTCGATCTGTCGCGGTGCGGCTGGGTCTCCGAGATCGCACGCGATGACGGTCACGTCGACCTTGTGCGCAGCCTCGAGCTCGCTCTTCAACGCCTCGAGCTCGGCTCTGCGCCTCGCCACGAGAACGAGCCCATGACCCTCTGCCGCGAAGAGCTTGGCAAACTCTTTCCCCAAACCAGCAGAAGCTCCCGTGACGATCGCGAATGTGCCCATGTCGCCGACGCTACATCGCATCTCGCGGCGGCGCGACGCTCGTCGGGAGTCGAGACACTCTCGCGCTGTGGTTTCTTTGGCCCGCTTTCCAGGGTGTCCATACGCTTCTTCGATCATGAAGCCCTACGTCAGCACCATTCTCTCCCGCAAGGTTCACAGACGAAGCTTCCGGCGACAGGTCCTCATGGGCTGCCAAGTGGTACGCGAGCGCGACTTTCGGCTCGCGTCGAGCGTCGCCTTCGATCTGTCGACCGACGGCGCGCTCGTGCTCACGGGCGAGCGCGTGCTCACAGGCGAGCCGCTCATCGTGAGCTTTCGAGCGCCGAAGACCAACGCGTGGTTCGATCTCGAGGCGACCGTCGCGCGCGTCGTGCACGGTCGCAGAGACGGCGATCGGGGCCGCTGCCTGGGTCTCACGTTTCACTCGCTCGCCGAGAGTGATCGATACCGCTTGTTCGACGGGATCCGCGGGCTGCCCCCGGCGCTCTCCGCATTCGAGCGCGACTGACGGGGCCACTCGTCGGCGCAACCATCGAATAGCGTTGCGCTAGTGGGAAGTCGAATTCACGGGCTCAGGAACACGCAGTGATGCGTCGTCGCTTCGCAACGGGCCTTTCGATCTTTCGAGCAAGGATTGGCTACGCACTTATCCAATCCGGTCATTGGGGCTGGGCCGGCCGCGACGCATTTGCAGTCAGGGCCTTGCGCTGTACGGCAATCGCCGTCGTTCGCGCAATTACCCCCGTAAGTCGTGGCCTTCACCTTGTTGGCGACCCCGCCAAGGGAATTGCCGATCTTGCGCGTGACCTCCGAAGCCATGGGCGACATCTTGTCGTAGCTCGACCATTGCTGCTGACGAACGTGACCTCCGCTGACCAACCTCAACACGCACACGTGGCCTTCCCCCGCGAGCTCGCCGCTGAGCTTCTCGGCCATGAAGCTCTCGAAGGTCGAATCACCGAGCACTGCGCGGACGGGCTCGAGATCGGACGCATCGACGAATGCATCTCCGACGACGGCCCGTCCGTCGGTGACGGTCACGTGGCCGGAGGGCATCTCCAAGGTGGTCTGACCTTCCACGAGCGCCGCTCCTTCGTCTTTGCAGTTCACGGTGAGCGTGTATTCGCTAGGCAAAGGCGCCGCCGTCGCGGGGGCTGTGGGCGGGGCAGTCGAAGACGACGACGCGACCGACCGCGAACTCGAAGAGGCAGAAATCGACGGGCTCGGAGTGGGTGAGGAGGGATGCTCGCATCCAGAAGCTGCGAGCCAGACGACGGCCCAACCGACGAACGCTCGCGAGACGTGCAGGCGTCGAATGCATGGGATGTAGGACGCGCGTTTGGAGGTGGGCACACCGAAAGAGTACGCGATCAGTTTACGATCTGCTCTCTTCGAGGTTGGTGCGGGCTTCATCGGATCAACGACTCGAGATCGCGGACGCGTTCTTGCGGGCGACTCGGCTCGGAGGGATCGTTTGGCGCTTTGACCGCCGCAGACTCCGCGGTTCGATGGATCGGTAAAGGCTAGGTCGCCGCACTTCGAACGGCCTCCGGCGTCAGAGGCTTCGCCCTCGTGAGGAGTGCTTGAACGTACGAATCGGAGAGCCTGGTGCGCGAGAAGCCTTTCGCTTGCGCCACGGAAGCGGCGAGACAGGACGAAGGTGCCGACTCGACGCGCTTCACGACGGCGTCGTAGGCTTCGGGCCCGATGTGATCGAGTGCGAAATTTTCGCCGACGATCAAAGAGACGTCGAAAGCGATCTGACTCGAGTCCACGGAGCCGTCTTCCACTTGCTCCGGAGCTACGCGGTGCTCGTGATGAGCCTCTACGGCTCGCTGATCCTCCCCTTCTTCGTGGTGTTTCTGCCCATCATGTTCATCGCGCGAATCAACGTACTGCGCTTCTTGCGGCACATTCGCGGGCCGGCCCTCACTGCGTTCAGCACGGCGTCGAGCGAGGCCGCGCTCCCGCGCTTGCTCGAGGAGATGGAGGGATTCGGCGTTCCGCGACGGGTGGCAAGCTTCGTCATTCTGACAGGGTACTCGTTCAACCTCGACGGCTCGACGCTGTCTGTATTGTTCGGCATTCCCGGGGAGGCTGGCGTCGCGATGATCCTCGCGGTCGCCGAGATCATGGATATGGCACGCTCGACCATCAATCTCACGGGCAACGGTCTCGCTTCGGTCGTGATAACGCTGGGAAGGTGTTCTCGCCCCCTACGAGAAGGAGCCTCCCGTCAACTGATCACGTCGCGCGCGCTCCTGCCTCATCCCTCGATCGCGTCGATCTCGGCGCCGGGCATCGACTTCTCCGCCATCCATTGCTTCACGTCGCGCCGCGTGAGCGACCACGTCACGACCAGGTTCAGCGCGCAGCCTATTCCGAGCTGGATTCCGAGAGTCAGGTCCGAGGCCTGACCGTACTTGCTATTGAAGTGCGAGAGGACGGCCGCCACGCAAACCAACTGACCCGCAGCGCTCATCGCGCTGAGCACCGCGACGAGGCCCCGGACTCCATCTTTTCCGCGCGACAGCCCCCAGATGAATAGGACTTGGACCAATCCGATGAACCCCAGAGTCACGGCCATCGTCACTCCGTCTGGCCGAGTCGCGGCGAGTGCAGCGAGGGCCCATGCACTTAGCGCTTGGAGCCCGAGAAGTGAGAAGGTGGCAATGAGCTTGGTAGGCATGTTCTTTCTTCTCCGGTGACGTTCGTCAACTGTTTTGCACGCCGCGCGCCAAGCTGACGCAGGGAGCCTTCGCTCGAATCTCTCAGCGAATTGGGTCGCCGCCTCGTCCGGAGCGCCTCGGTGCAACGCTGCATGCAACGGCGGCGTTTGCATCTTACGTGTCGGTCAGCTCGTCGTCGAGGTCGTACTTGAAAGCCCTTGTGGGCGGTGACGCCGCGTGGCTGTCCGCCGACCCACGCCGGCTGATGGATGCCGGCCGCGTCGAAAGGGGGTGATCGCGCGACGCTCTCGAGAGCCGGCCCATCGAATCGAGGAGTGACTCGAAGAGGTCTCCGCCCGAGATCTCACGCTCGTCTCGCGGCCCACTGCGTCTTGGGCGTCCTCGACCGCGCGGCCGTCCAGCGTCGTGATCCGGCGTTGGCCCGACTTGTCACGGCTCGGCGTCGTCGGCACGATCCCATGGATCCCCCTCAAGAACGGACCTCGGGCACGTGGCCAGGGCTGCCGGTAAGCCATCATGTCGGTCTTTGGGCCCCCCGAAGCTCGCTGTCTGGCCCTTGCCTCCTTGACGATGACGGTGCGCGTCGCTGGGATCTTCCTCTGGGAGATCCGTTGCAACCATTGGCGTGGTTTACTCACAAGATGAAGCGATCGCGTCGAAGCTGGGCCTTGCTTGCTGGTTCTCTCATCACGTCTCTCGGATGTTCTTCGACGACGTCCGATGGAACAGGAGGTTCGTCCTCGACCTCGTCGAAGAGCTCTGGTTCCACCGGGACGGGCAGCTGCAGCAACAGCCAGTGCGGCGAGGCTTGTGTCGACCTCCAGACCGATTCAATGAACTGCGGTGCGTGCGGAAACGCTTGCGGCGCGAACGCGCAATGCTGTGGTGCCGCCTGCAACGAGACGGCGAGCTGCGCGCTTTCGGTGTCGCACATCGACTCGATTCTCCAGGGCGCCGGATGGCAGAGCGGTGGCGACTACATCGTGCTGCACGGCGCAGGGTTCGCCCCCGGCATGCGGGTCCACCTCGGCGATGGGCGAGGCGCCGTGAAGGTCCTCGACGGGCAGACGGCGCGGGTCAAGACTCCGCCCGGCCCTCTCGGCGCGACCGACGTTCGCATCGAGGTCGGCGGACAAGGCGCGACCATGAAAGGGGGCTTCATCTACAAGTCCGCGGGCCTCATGACCCCTTGGGAACAGAAGCCCATGCAGACCGTTCGCGGCGAGAGTCCAGGTCTCGCCGTCATGCAGGACGGCCGCGTCCTCGTCGCGGGAGGAACCACCGTCCCCGACAACAACATGTTGGCGCTCGACACTGCGGAGATCTACACGCGCGAGACGGACGTGGTCACCCCGGCCGCGAACCTGATGAGCTCCAAAAGGTGGCACTCGAGTGCGGTCACTTTGCTCGACGGCCGCGTCCTCGTCGTCGGCACGGCGTGCATCGACGGCACCTGCGGCGACCCCCTGGCAGCCGACCTTTTTGATCCCGCCACGAACACTTTCAAGCCGACCACGTCACCCCTGAACCTTCCGCGAAGCTTCACGCGCTCGACCCTCTTGCCCGATGGACGTGTGCTGATTTCCTCTCAGAACGATCCAACCCTCGAGCTCTTCGATCCCGATACGGATACGTTCACGGTCGTCCCGCACACGGGAGCGCATGTGTTCGGCTTCATGGTGCTCCTCCGCGACGGCCGCGCGCTCTTTGGCGGAGGAGACGGGAGCAACACGAGCGTCGAAATCTTCGATCCCGATACGAACATGATCACTGCGACAGGGCCAATGAGCCAGGGACGCTCGATGCTGACGGCACACACCCTTCCCGACGGGCGGGTCCTGGTCATCGGCGGATCGAGCATTTCAGCGGGTGCAGTGAATGACCCGCTGACCTCAATCGAGGCATTCGACCCCCAAACGAACACGTGGTCGACGGCGCCCTACGCGCTCAGCATCGGCCGCACCTGGCACGCGAGCGCACTCGTGCGCGACGGTACGATTCTCGCGATGGGTGGCTACACGCTCCCCGGGAGCTGTGCCTCGCTGACCGACACGGTCGACCAGATCGATCCCATCGCCGGCAAGGTGACGACATTCGCAACCCTTCCGAACGCGAACACGGAATGGACGGCCGTTACGCTGCTCGACGGCTCCGTTCTCGGCGTAGGCGGCGGGGCATGTGGGACCTTGTCTGCGCTCCCCGACATCGACTTCCTTCCCGGTGCACCGATTGCGAACTGAGCCAAGCTCGAGAAGCGAGCGCTTGGAGCCCCTCAGGCTCGGTGGTCGAGGGGTGCTCCTTTCAGTGCGCGTCGCGGTGCGATCCGAATGGGCACCGCGCTGACTCCTCTCAGTGCGCGTGGCCGCGGGAGGTGACCTGGGCGTTCTTTTCGACCGGTAAAAAGAAGCGGAACGGGGACTTCAAGAAGCCCGCGAAGAGAGCGACGAGGAGCCGCATGAGCTGCCAGAAGCTCACGTCACGCGCGCGCGCAGCGAGGGTGAGCGCGAGGAAGAAGCTCACGCCGAAGTTCAGCACGCCGATGATGCCGATGCCGAGCATCGCCGCGCGCACGTCGGGCGAAGAGAGCGAGTCGGTGCCCATCGACAGAACCGCCAAGGTGAGCGCTCCGGTCGACAAGGTCACGTGCCTCACGTCGAGCGGCGCTCCTATGAATTTCCCGAGGATGGGGGTCATCGCGAGCATGACACCGAGGGTCGAGTTGCCCCCGATGCCAGAGATGTTCCGCGAGAAGACGCGCGAGGCCCATCGCGTCGCGCGCTCACCGACGAGCCACCGAATCCGATGCTCGGCGATCGCCTCGGGGAGGCGCCGATACACGGCCCAGTTTTCGATCCATCCAGCGGCGAGGCTCGACAGCCAGAGGAGCACGCCGGTCAACGCAGCGTACGGGATGGTGCCGCTCTCGGTAGGGTGGAGCGATTCGATCATGTGATGCGCTTGTTCGTGATCGAGGAACGACGTGCCATGCGTCATCCGCCACACTCGATCGAGCACGTAACACGCGGGGATCACGAGACCGACGTTGCCGATGGCGGCTGCGAGCTGCGAGCGGGTGACCCGCGCGATCGTGTTGACGATACCGGCCTGATCTCCGCCGCTCTGGAGGGATCCGGCGAGGGCCGCGGCCGTCATGCTCGGCTGCTTGGTCGCGAGCGTGCAACCGAGCGCTTGCATGAGAAGAAAGCTTCCGGCGTAGTTCACCGCGCTCAGCATGCCCTCTTGAAACAGAGGTCGATGGAGCCCGACGATGAAGAACTTGGCAGCGACCGTGCCTCCGGTGAGGATACCGCCGCCTCCCGCCGAGACGAGCATCATCGCGTAGTCACGCGGCGACACGGTGATGTAGTGCTCGCCCGTCTCGCCCGCGCGCTCGATGATCTTGCGCGCGAGCAGGCGCGTGTTGGTACGAACGATGTCGGTGAGCGATCCGTCGCGCCGCTTCTCGCGAAGGAGCGCCGAGCAAAAGCGAGCGGCCTTTCCGGCGGCCTCCTCGGCCTTTTGCGGAATGAGCAGCTCGAGCAAGAGCTCGATGCGTTTGAGACTTCGATCGATGAGCTCGAGCCGATAGACCATGTCGACGCTGACCCCCTGGCGCTCGAGCCGCTCGAGAACCGCCGACCAGGTGCTGCGACAATCGGCGATGAGACCGCGACACTCTTCGGCCCATCCGCTCGCGCTCTCGAGATCGTGGCGAGGCGTCGCGAGAAAGGCGTCGATGCTCCTCGGGAGCTTGAAGAACGGCGATTCCCGCAGCGGCCCCTTCGGGCTTCGTGCGCGAATCGCGTCGGTGAGACCCGCTGCCGAGACACGTGAAGAGATCAAGAGAATCGCGTCGAGCATCGCTCCGGTGAGCGGCGCCCAAACGCTAAAGTGCTTCGCGGTCGGAGGCAGCGAGAGGCGCACGTCGGGGATCGATGGCATCGCTCCGAGCGGAAGATCGGCCATCGATGGATTCGACATCGGCCGTGCGTCGTCGCTCGCATGCGGTGACTTCAGGATGCGGACGAACCACGCGGCGAGCTTCGGATCGAGGTCGGCGAGCCAGTCTTCGTCGAGCCGTCGCGGGAACATGCGAGCGATGAGCTGCGTGAGGTCTTCTTCGTCGAGCGGCTGCGGCATGAGACCGCGCGAGAGCCGATCGACGGTCTCCGAGAAGAGGCCGCGGTCGCCGGGAATGCCTACGCGGGCACAGAGACCCAGCGCCGAATGCTCGACGAGCACGGTCTGCAACAGTCGTGAGACGCGTTGACGAAAGTACGGGAACAACTCGAGCGCGCAAACGAGGAGGGCGAGCCGCTTGTGTTGCGACCGTCTCGCGGCGAACCCGCCTTCACCGACAGGCACGTCGCCGGTGGTTCGGACCCACGCGGCGAGATCGATCATCATGAGCTCGCGCGCTTGGAGATCGGCGCGTGGGTTCACCCCGCTCAGCCGTTCGAAGAGCTTGCGTACGGCGCGGTGCCGCGAATTCGCCGGAGCAACTTGCTCCGAGAATTCGAGCAAGTTCGGCGCCGCCGACGGGTCGGCCGGGTCGAGCGTCTCTTCTGCCGGGAGGGCCTCGGTCATTGGCTGAGCAGAATCGCCGAGAGCGCTCGACCTGTCGACCCGTGATTCGCTGGCTCGACGTGGGCGTCGCCCAGTAGACCCCGCGAATGGCCGAGAACCGTCGGGCGACCGCGAAGAACCTTCAGTCGACCGAGGGCACGGGCATGGTGACGGTCGTCGATTCGCCCTTCGTCGCAGGCGGTGCGCGGAAGCTCGAAGCCGTCAGCTCACGAATCATGCACTCGGCGGCAGCTTCGTAGTTTGGATCTTTCGGCGCGGCTTGAATCGTACCGTCGATGATGGCTCCGTTCGCATCGACCTCGAAGCCGACAACGATCGCTTCGGGCGGGAGAATGGCGCCCGACTTGTCTCGGCATCGGTTCACGAGGTCGAAGTAGACCGTCGCGCGAAGAAGCTTCTCGACCGCGGCCCCGGGACGCCCTGGCCGAGCGACCATCGAGACGTGCGACTCCATCTTCGCGCCCCCGTCTTTCGCGGCTGGAGACGTCTCCTCTCCACCATCGACCAGCGGCTCGTGGGTATCGGTTCCGAGAAGGCTCGGAGAGTCACTGCTCGGCGGCAGCGACGACGGTACCCGGGCGAGGAGCTCTCGCCGGGCGGCCTCGATGGGCGGGCCGCTCAACGCAGGCACCGAGCGCACCGAAGGGCCGGGCGCGGCCGAACGCGAAAGCTCGGTGACGAGCGCTCCAGGCGGGCCCGAAGGCGCGTCGACGGGGCGCTCGGCGCACGCGGCCATCGCCCACATGGCGAGCGCGGGGACGAACGCGCACCGGAGGAGCGGGGAGGGCGCCATCTCGCCGGAGGATCTCAGCTCGGCACCGTTTTGCAAAGCTCCGCGCGTCCAGGCCTGGACAGCCCGAGCGCGCGCAAGCCATCAGACACGCATTCCAGGGGCTTCGCGGCCGGTCTGCTCGACGTACGCCGAATATCCACCGCCATAGAGGCGCGGCGGAAGCCCGGCTCCGACCTCGAGCACGCGGTTCGAAAGGGCCGCCAAGAAATGTCGATCGTGCGAGACGAAGAGCATCGTCCCTTCGAAGGTCGACAGTGCCTCGATCAGCATCTCTTTGGTCGTGAGATCGAGATGGTTGGTGGGCTCGTCGAGCACCAGGAAGTTCGGGGGATCGTAGAGCATCAACGCCAAAACGAGACGGGCCTTCTCACCGCCGGAGAGGACACGAACGGGCTTGTCCGCGTCGTCTCCCGAGAAGCCGAACACACCGAGGAGCGTACGCAACGCGCCGACCGAGGCCGTCGGGAAGCGCGCGACGGCTGACTCCCAAGGCGTCATCTCGGCGTCGAGAACATCCATCGCGTGCTGTGAGAAGTAGCCGAGCTTCACGCTCGCGCCGACGCGGACCTCGCCCGAATCAGCCAATGCGACGCCCGCGATGAGCTTGAGGAGCGTGCTCTTGCCGGCGCCGTTCTGGCCCATGACGCACCAACGTTCGCGGTGCCGGATCAAGAGATCGAAGTCGTCGTAGATCGCCCGATCGCCCCACGCCTTCTTCACGTGCTCGAGAGACGCGACGTCTTCGCCCGAGCGCGGGGGAGTGCGAAAGTCGAACTTCAGCTTTCGCACCGTCTGTGGCGGCTCGACCTTCTCGATCTTGTCGAGCTTTTTCACACGCGACTGCACCTGGGCCGCTTTGGCGGCTTGAGCCTTGAACCGGTCGATGAAGCGTTGCTCCTTGGCCAGCATCGCTTGCTGCCGCTCGAAGGCCGCTTGTGCCTGCTCTTCGGCGAGCGCGCGTTGCGTGACGTAGAAGTCGTAGTTGCCGTTGTACGTCGTGACGTCACCGGCATCGATCTCGAAGATCTTCGAGACGATGCGGTTCATGAACGCGCGGTCGTGCGACGTCATGACGATGGCGCCGTCGAAGTTGCGAAGGTAGTTCTCGAGCCACAAAATCGACTCGAGATCGAGATGGTTGGTGGGCTCGTCGAGCAGCAGGCAATCGGGCGACTGCAGGAGAATTTGCGAGAGCGCGACGCGCATCTTCCAGCCGCCGGAGAGCGTGCCGACGTCGTGGTCCATGACCTTTTGCTCGAAGCCGAGACCGGCGAGGATCTCGCGCGCGCCAGCCTCGAGCGCGTAGCCGCCGAGCTGCTCGAAGCGCGCTTGCGCATCGCCGAGTCGGCTCAGAAGATCGTCGAGCTCGTCGGCGCGTTCGGGATCGGCGAGCCCTGCCTGGATCTCGACCAGATCGTGCATCGCCGTCGCGACCTCACCCGCGCCCGCCATGGTCTCTTCGACCACCGTGCGACCGCTCATCTCACCGACGTCTTGGCTGAAGTAGCCGATGGTCGTGCCGCGATCGATGTTCACCCGGCCAGCATCGGGCTCTTCTTGCCCCAGGATCATGCGGAAGAGCGTCGTCTTTCCGGATCCGTTGGGACCCACGAGGCCGATCTTCTCGCCCTTGTTCACGGCCGCCGAGGCCTCGTAAAAAAGGATCTTTCGTCCGTGCTGATGGCCAATCGCGTCTAACCGAATCATCTTAGCGGAGCAGTTAGCGGGCCGAGGCCCCTTCCGCAAGGACTCCTGACGCGATTGGTCAGCGAGACTCGTACACGCGCCGCGCAGGCAGTTCGATGGCCGTCAGAAATCCGCCCTTTCCGGCGCCCGTGTCGAGCCCTGCCACAGCGGGGCCCGCGAACAGATCGGCCGGGTCGTCGGGCGTGTACGAAGAGAGCTCGGGAGGGAGCTGCTTGGTGGTGGTGTGCCCGAACACGACCAGCTTTCCGCGGTAGTTCGCGAAGAAATCGCGATCGCGAAGCCAGAGAAGGATGCGCTGCGGATCGACCTCCGATGGGTGCGCGAAGGGGACCTCGGCCTCGGGCGTCGCCTCGGGAGCCTTCTTTCGGGGGAGCCCTGCGTGGACGTACACCGCGTGCTGGTCCTCGTAAAAGAAGGGCAAGCTCCGCATCCACGCGACCACTTCGGACGGAAAGAACTTCGCCGCTGCGAGCTCTTTCAGCTCGGGGATCTCGACGCCGTCGTCTTCTTTGGGCATCGGTTGGCCTTTGAACGATCGAAGCGTCTCGAGGCATCCGTTTCCGCGAGGCACGACGAAGTCGGTCCATCCGGCGTCGATCACTTGGAGCCAGGCGTCCTCGTGGTTGCCTCGAAGACACACGACCTTCGCCGGCGTCTTTTCGGGGAGGGCGCGGAGGAGCGCGACGACCTCGGCCGAATACGGTCCACGATCGAGGTAGTCACCGACGAAGACGAGCGTGTCGGTGCCACGTAGCTTGGGCAGACGCGACAGAACCCGCTCGAGCGCCAAGAGGTCGCCGTGGATGTCGCCGATCGCGAAGGTCCTGGCCATGCGGGGCACGTTCTCAGGCGCAGTCTCCGGATGCAAGCGTCGAAGCGACGCCTCGAGAAACGCTGTCTCAGAGGGCGCTGAGGGGTTGGTAGTCGGCTCGAACGAAGGTGTCGTGGACGAAGTGCAGGGTCGTGATCGACGCCGTGGCGCAGGGATGGCGAAAGCCAAACCACGGAAAAAGTCGACGGAGCTTCGTTCGTTCTCCGGTCGATCGCTCGAGCGCGAAGCGTCCGAGTCGGATCGGCGTCTGATGACTCACGATGGCGACGTCGGTGTCGGCTCCGCGGCTCGCTCGGACACACTCCTCGATGACGGAGGAGACGCGCGCAGCGATGGCCCACGAAAATTCGAACGCGCCCCATCTGCGGTCGAAGACGAGGCGTCCGAGCGTGGGCCCGAGCGCGAACGTTCGAGGCAGACCCTCTCGCCACTCCGACGCTTCGGTGAGACGTAAATCGATTCGCGCTTCGGGGCCGCCGGCGATCTGTCGGACGATTTCGGCGGACTCTCGGGCCCGTTCGAGCGGGCTCACGACGATCTCGGCGAGGCTTCCAGCGCGTGCCGCCTCTCGGAGCGCGTGGGCGGCCCGAGTCATCTCGAGACGTCCTCGTTCGCTCAGTCGAAAGCCCGGAAGTCGGCCGTAGCGGATCTTCCGTGGATTCTCGACCTCACCGTGTCGGACTAGATGGACGCGCACACGACGGAGCTAGCATGGCGGCCCTTTTGGTTTCACGTCCACGACGATCCTCGTCCGCGCCCGGACCTTCGTGCCGTCTGCTCGATGGAGACGGGCAGCTGACACGAGAGGCTCGGGCGTAGGGCGATGGATTCACCGGGCGTGCGATCCGTTGTTCGAAGCCTTGCGGCTCAAGATCTGGATCTTTGCGCGCTTTCCACTCGAAGCCGGGTGCTCGCGGCCGCTGACGACGATCTCGAGGATCTCGATCTCGCCTGCATTCTCGGCCTCGAAGAACGTGTTCGCTTGGCTGTCTTCGATGATGACGACGCTGTCTCCGTGGCGGGCGCAATCTTCGAGGCATCGCTCGAGCGGGGAGCTCGACGAGGTTCGGCGGCGCCGAATGATCCCGCTGTCGCGAGCGGGAATCGAGCTCTGCGGCATCATGTCGACGAGGTCTTCGAATTCCTCTTCGAGGTCCCAAACGGTTGCCGTTGCGTTCATCGTGATCCTGATGACCTTTCGAACCAGCTATCGCGGGCCGACGCGGCCTCGATGCGGTTCGAGATGGGCTTGAGCAACCATCGTGCCTGCGAAGTTCTAGTGAGGTAGGAACGCGCAAAACCCGCCGTTCCGCGTTTAGGTGGGCAAAACAGGGTCCTCAGCGCCAATTCGGTGGCGCCGACCCGTTTGGCGAGCGTCAACGAGTCGTCGAGTCTCAGAGCTGCGTCGTCGGCGCGAGTGGGACGTAGCTGATCGTCTTCGGTCTGACTTGGAACGAGACCTTGCCGATGAACTCGCCGGTCGAGAAGCGGCCCGATTCGATGGTCACGATGCCAGGCTTCAAGTTGACGAACCCGCCCGCGCCCTCGGCGTCGGTCTGGGTCGCCATCACGTTCGGATATTGCCCATTGAAGTAGAAGCCGACCGTCAATGCGTCGCTCCCAGCAGTGCTCTTCAGCGTGACGCCGTCGGTCCGTTGATCGAGGCAATTGCTCGTCAGCACGATCGAGATCCCGTGGTTCGGATCTTGGCTGATATTCGTGAGCGTCAACAGACCGTTGAGCTGCGCCGGGGTCGTCAGTCGGATGATCTCGATCGCCGGAGGGATCGTGGTCGGAGCTCCGAAGAAAGCGAGGGTCGGGTACGTCGCTTCGCTTGGGCTCGTGATCTGCAAAAAGCCGTTTCCGAAGCTCGCATCGACCATGAAAGTGTGTTTGCCATCGACGTCGAGCATCACGTTCGAATCGATCGGGGCCGTACATGCGGAGTCGAAGCTCGAGCACTGCTTGACCACCAAATCGCTGGGGAGTGCGCCGCCGACAGCCATCACGATTTGGAACTCGACAGGGTACTTCACAGCCGCGACGGGGGTCATGAACCCAGGGAGGCACGACCAGGCTGGGTCGGAGCCGCCAGCGCCACCGGTGCCGCTCGAGCTCGACGATTGGGTGGTCGAGTCGGAGACACACACGTGCTGCTCGCAATGGGAGCCCGCGAACCCGCGCTTGGTGCAGTCGGCGGTCGTCGTGCACTGGTCTTCGCCGAGACCGAGCGTGAGCGAACAGGCCTCGGTGCTGACCGCGAGCGTGGACCCCGCCAACATCAGAGCAAGACCGTGCCTCAGTGACCTAAGCATGTTCGGTGAAGCCTAGCGCTCGCACTCCACCGTCGTCCAGTTGGCAACGTCGAGCGAGAGCACCACCCCGCCAGCTCAAAGCGGGCTGTCGGGCGGTAGCACGGCGGGCCCGGGCTGCGGGGGAGGCACCGCCGGCGTCGGCGTCTTGGGCTCGCCGGTGGGGCCGCTCGGTTGCGGCGGACGCGCCGAGGGCATGTGTCCGGTGAGCGCTGGCTTGGCCGATGGCGCGCTCGTCGTCGTCGCGGAGGCGGCCGCTGACGGTGGAGGTGAGGCGACCACCGCGCCCGTCTTGTCGGGCTTCGCCACGAAAACATCGCTCGATGCAGCAGGCGCGACACGGCTCGGGCCATCCTCCGCCGCTCGCGCTGATCCGCTCGCCGACCCGGCTTCGCTCGCCATCGCCGATGCGTCGGGCGGCGTCGCGCGCAGCGGCAACGGGATGACACCGGCGGCGACCGAGCCAATCCCGACGACCAGCGACAAGAGGATTCCTGCTGCGACCCAGATCACCGGGAACGGATCGGAGTCGGCATCTTCGCGCTCGAGACCGATGTGGGTCGCCGCCTTTGCAGGCGAAGGGACCTGTGTTCGGAGATCGACCGCCTTCGTCGCGCTCGCCTTCGTCGCGCTCGCATCCGAGCCCTCGCTCAACTGCGTCGAACCAATCGGTTGGGCCGTTGCTTCGGGAGCGCGGGGCGAATCGATGGGGAGGGGCAGGGTAGCCGTCACGCCGATCACCAGCGGCGGCGGCACGAACGTTCGGAGGTCGGCGCGCTTCATCGTGACGCGTGCGTCGAAGAGCCCGTTCAGATCACGCGCCATGTCGCTCGCCGACGCGTAGCGCTCTGCGACGTTGATGGCCAATGCGCGGCTGATGATCTTCTCGAGGCGCGGATCGATCCAATGCGCGAGTGACCGGAGCTTCGGCGCGGGCTCGGAGCAGAGCGTGACGATGAGGTCGCCCATTGCTTCGACCTTGTGGTGCGGCGTGTGGCCGACCAAGCCCTGATACATGACGACCGCGAGCGAGAATAGATCGGTTCGATGATCGATGGTCTTGTAGCCACGGGCTTGTTCGGGAGACATGTATCGAGGAGAGCCGAGGAGCGATCCGGTGCGCGTCAGCGGCTCTTCGGACAGGGCCTGCCACTCGTCGGCGCGAACCTTGGCGATCCCGAAGTCGAGCACCTTGAGGATCAGCTCGTCCGAGCCGTCGCGCTCGGCGAGAATGAGGTTCGCGGGCTTGATGTCGCGATGGACGATGCCGCGATCGTGCGCGAGCTCGAGTCCGGCGCAGCATTGCGCGCCGAACCGGATCACCAGATCGGGCGAGAGGACCCGGTACTCGCCGAAGACGGTCTCGAGGTCTTTGCCATCGAGCATCTCCATCACGAGGTACGGGGCGCCATCGGCTCGGCCAAAGTCGAGGACCTTCGTCACGTGCGGTGACTGAATCGCTGCGGCCGCGCGAGCCTCGATCTCGAAACGTGCGAGGACGCTCGAGTGCGCCGCCACGTCGGCGTTGATGAGCTTCACCGCGACGCGCTGACCCGTCTCGCGATGACGCCCCTCGTAGACCGATCCCATCCCGCCCTCTCCGAGGAGCTTGACGAGCTCGTAGCTTCCGACCGTGAGTGTCGACATCCGCCGCTCGATGCTACGGAAAAGCCCGGTCGAGGGCCACGAACCTTTCGCGAATGCCGATCGTCCGAGGGCTCGTGCCAGCGCGGAGCGTCTTCAGCTGTCGACTTTCGCGAGGAACGCTCGTAGCGCGGCGGGCACATCGATCGGCTTGAAGCTCTTGCCATCGACGAAGACGTGCACCGTCGAGCCGAAGCTGCGGATGGCGTCGTCTGCACCACGGATTCGGTATCCGAACGTCGCCGAGGAGCTTCCCACAACCGCGAGCGCGACCTCGACGCGGACCCGGTCTCCGAAGAAGAGTGGGCGCACGAAGTCAGCCTCGGCGTGCGCGAGCGGTGCGGCCCAAACGCGGTCTCGCAATATCGCGGCGAGATCGACCCCGGAGCGTGAGAGCACTTCGAGGTAGGCGTCGGCGAAGTACTCGAGCACGCGCGGGAAATAGATGGTTCCGGCAGCGTCGACCTCTTGGAAGCGGACGCTCCGCTCCTGTGAGACGATCGGCGTCGTCGCGGCGAAGATTTCTTCTCGGGTCGGTCTCTTGGGGTGACTCACGGGATGACCGTAGCAGTCCGTCGGAAAGTCCAACCTCTCGCGTCCTGAAGTTTTTTCCCATGCACGACGCGCGGTGGTGGAATGTGTCGCGCCCTTGAAAGTCTCTCGCTTCGCGTTCATCGCTCTCGGTAGCGTTCTTGGCTCCGCGTGCCGCGGTTGCGACAGGCCCATGGCGGGGCAATCCACGAGCGCCTCGGCTGCCGCAACGACCGACACGCCATCGCCGACACCGAGCGCGACGAGTTCTTCCGCGGCTCCGAGCGTCGAGCCCACGGCCTCATCGGCTCCGCCACCACCGCGGCCGTGTCCCGACGACATGGTCGTCGTCACGCCACGCGAGCAAGCCACCGACGCCGGCGCGTCGCACGGGCCGTATTGCGTCGACCGCTACGAAGCGACGCTCGTCGATGCTTCGAGCAACGCCCCGATTACCCCGTACTATCCGCCCGACAGCGACAAGGCGAAGATGTTTCTTCGGATCTGGGCCGACAAGAGAGGCACCGGCACCGAGCTCGAGCAGAAGACGCCGCTCCCGAATCTCCCCGCGTGGGAACGAGAGAAGAAGCTCGAGCCCAAGGCGTTGTCACGCGAAGGCGCCGTGCCTCAGGGGTATGCAACTGGGCACGACGCCGAGCGCGCCTGCAAGAACGCGGGCAAGCGCCTCTGCTCGCAGGACGAGTGGCGCACGGCGTGTCGAGGTGAGGAGGCCCGCGATTTTCCCTATGGAGACAAATACCAGGGAGGTGTGTGCAACATCTTCGGACCGGCGCACCCAGGGATTTTGCTGTGGGACGATCCGACGATCAACCACACCGATCCGCGGATGAACGTCGTCAAATTCAAGGGCTCGCCGCTTCTGCGACGAACCGGCGCGACGAAGACCTGCGCGAGTCGATGGGGCGCTGACGCGATTTACGACATGGTCGGCAACATCGACGAATGGATCGACGACCCCGAGGGCACGTTCGTCGGAGGGTTCTACGCGCGCTCGAAGAAAGACGGATGCCAATCGCGTGTCGTGAACCATGGTATCGACTACGCCGACTACTCGACCGGCATTCGCTGTTGCATGGACTCGAAGGCAAGTCCTTCGCTCTGATCCGCCCTCACCGATACGCGCGGCTCTGGTCGACACGCGCGGCTCGAACTAGACGGGCGGTGGTCGCATCGAAGGGGCCTTGCTCGGCCTCGGCGGTCGAACCGAGAAAGCGCTCTTTTCTCCGGCTTTTCGCTTCCCATCGATCCACACGAAGGCAGCAGGCACGACCAACACGGCTGCGAGCATGCAACAGACCTCGCCGACGACCGCGGCGACCCCAAGGCTCCTCACGCCGTAGTTCGACGAGCCGACGAGCGCGAGGTAGCCGAGCGTCGTCGTCATGCTGCAGAGGATGACGGCCCCGCCGGTCTCGCGCACCACGTTGAGCGCGCTGCCGACGCCGTCGCGCACGTAGCGCTGGACGATGTTGACCGCATAGTCGACGCCGATTCCGAACGTGATCGGCAGCGCGATGAAGTTCAAGAAGTTCAGCCGGACCCCCAAGAGAACGAGGGCGAGGGCCATCCACGCGACGCCGACGCCGAGGCCCGCGAGAACGGCGAGCGCGGGGCGTCCGGCGCGGAACGCGATGAGGACGGCAGCGACGACGGTGATGAGCGAGCAGAGCACCGCCTTCGGCACGTCGTTGATGATGGCGCTCCACATGTCGGCGTAAATCACCGCGCGCCCCGAGCCGAGGACGACGCTGCCGTCGGAGAGCTTGGTCTCTCGGTACGAGTCGGCCCAACGGAACAGATAGTGCGCGTCGTCGACGAGCTTCGCGTCGGTCGGGCTGATGAACACGACTCGACCACGGCGACCGTCGCTCTCAGTGAACACGCGCGCGATCTCTTCGGGGAGATCGTCGATGGTGAAGGGATGAAGATCGTCGGGCGGGATGAAGCGCTCGATTTCTTTCCACTCGTCTTCTTTGAACAAGCCCTTCCTGTGCGACTTCAAGACCTTTTCTTTGATGGCGAGAAGCGTCGGGATCTTCTCGGCCTGCTCGCTGGGGACGAAGTCTTGCAACGCATGTACGTCTGCAAAAGGCTTGCTATCGGGTGGCGCCGCGTCGCGCCGCGCGCGAAGCGCTTTCTCGAGGAGAGGTACTTGCTCGGTTCGCTCCACGAGAATGGCCATCCCGTCTGCACCGACATGACCCGTGATCGAATCGGCCAGGGTCGTGAGCTCGATTTCCTTGGCGCGGGCGTGTGGATCGGTCCTGAGCTGCCTGAGGTCGTACTCCATCGGATCGCGCTTCACGTAGAAAACGCCGGCTGCGATCCCGACCGCGCCGAAGATCAACCCGACCACGGTGACGGCCCGCGGAACGCGAGCGACGATCGCCGCGAAGGGGCGTCCGAAAGCGATGCCACCCTGCCGTCGAAATCGGGCGAGGGGACCCGTGCCGACGATGCCTCGACCGTCGAGCGGGGCGACCTTCTCGGTGACGGCGAGAATGGCCGGGAGCGACCAATAGGTCGCGACCCAGCAGATCATCATGCCGAACCCACCGATGAATCCGAAGTCTCGGAAGCCACGAAACTCGGTGACCATCAAAGAAGCGAACGACACGCTCGCCGCCGCCGCTGCGGTGATCGTGGGGAGCCAGGTCTCGCGATGCGAGGTCTCGATCGCATCGGCGAGCCGAGCGCCTCCGCGTCTGAGCTCGAGGTAGCGAGCCATGAAGATGATGCCGGCGTTGATCCCGTTGCCCGCGATGATCGTGAAGAGGAATCCGGTCGCGAGGTTCAGGTGGCCGACGGTCACCTGGGTCAGACCGAACGTCCAAGTGACGCCGATGATCATCGTCGTCACCATCGCAACCAGCGTCCGGAGGCGGAGGTAGTAGACGAGGACGACGGCCGTGATGAGGAACGCTCCGAAAAGACCCACGTCTCGAAGGTCGTTGTTGATGGCGCTGTACTCACTCACCGCCGTCACGAGATCGCCCGAGAGCCCGTAGGTGATTCGCGCATCGAACGAGCTCGGGTTCACCCGATCGACGACCTCGCGCACCTTCTTGATTGCCTCGGTCCCGTGCTCGAGATCGCCGCCGGCGATCTTCGACCGAATCGCGACCACGACGACGCGCCCGTCTTTCGACTGGTAATACCCGTCGGGGTAGCGGTCGCCTGCGACGCGGTCGACACCGAAGGTCTCCTCGACGCGCTTCAGGTTGATCTCGGGCGGAACCTCGTCGTCGAAGCCGAGGTCGGCTCCCGAGGCCTTGTTGACCTCGTACACGTAACGAGCGTCGATGTCGGACCGGAGCTTTTCGAGCTTCTCTCGCTCGGCGTACAGCCCGGCGCGGGGCGAGAGGTAGGTGATGGCATCGTGGATGCCGCTCTCGGCGCTCCCGACCCACGGTGCACCGAGCTTCTTCACCTCGGGCACGATTTGATCGGCGGCTTTTCGCAGCGCTTCGGTCGGGGGTGGCGAGACGTCGGCTGGAACGCGCAAGACCACGAACATCATCGACACGCCGGCTGTTTGCGCCGCGACGCGCGAGAGCTCTTTCACGCTCGCCCGATCTTCGGGGAGGAGGTTCTCGAACCCGGTCAGGACGCGCAAGCGCGTCGCGAGAGCCCCGGTGAACACGGTGATGAGCAGACTGACCGCCAGAACGTGAAACGGCTTCAACACCTGCAACCGCGTGAGCGCGCCGAAAAAGGCCGCGGCACGACGCGAGGGCGGGGCCGGCTCGGACGGCGGCGGCATCTCGATTTCGATGCGCAGCTCCTTCGGAACCGAAGGGGGGCGCGGAATCGAGAATTCGTTCGGAGGCGGATCGGGGGGCAGTGGTTCGCTCCGTCGTCGAAGACGTGAGTGGGACTATGAGCGGTATAGACCAAGTCGGTCCACGGACAGGCGTTGTATTTTCGGCGCCGGCCTCTCTCACGGGCTCGAATCCGGGGCGATCGGGCGCTTTCTTTCATTCCGCGTGGGGCGGCGCCCCGCACAGGTCCGCGCTGCTCCTGCTAGTCGCTTGCGTCAGGCGGAAGCGGAATTGCCTTTAGCTGAGGGTGCCGCGACGGAGAGGGTTGCGATGTTGGGGCATCCAGAGGAGATGAAGCAGAAAACCCCAAGACGGGAAGAAAGAGCCTTCTCGTCAGACGGTGCTTGTTTCGCGGGCGGCAGTCTTCCGAAGAGGCGCCGGGTCTTCCCACTTGCCTCGCAAGATTCGTCGGTGCGGCTCGCGAACGGCGTCTCGTGCGGCCGTTCCCGCGGGGAGCACGAGCAAGAAATAGAGAAAGCCCAAGCCTCCCCCGACCATGCTCACCGGGCCGAAGAATGGCCGCGTCAGCGCGAGCACCGTGCACACGGCGGCCGCTCCGACGACCAAGGGGATGACGAGCCCTCCGAGATAGAGAACCTGCCGACGACACCATGCGCCGGGATCGATCGCCGAAATGAGCAACGGAGCGTCGGCGTTCGCTCGAACGCAAAGCCCGGCGGAGCTCTTCGCGATCTCGCCGTACACCCAGACCTCGTCGCCGTCTCCGAGCGTGGTCTCGACCGTGCGAACGAACCCTTTGGCTTTGCGCGCGTGCGTGAAGGCTTCGTCGAACGCCGTGGCCGAAGGGCAAACAGAAGCTTTCTCGAGCGCGTCCAATTCGGGCCACACCTCGGCGCGCGCATCGGCCTCGATCCGCAGCGACTTGCCGTCGACGACGATCGAGCCTCCGAGGCTCTCGGACCCGTAGCGCCGGTCGTGCCAGAGAATGCTCCGCGCAGCCCCCGTGCCGTATCGCCCGTGCTGCTCTACGAGGGTCCGAGCCACGTTTCGTTCGCCCTCGTCGCTTCGAAGCTTTCCGCGAAGGAGGCCGACCTGGCCGACCTCGACGCTGCCGATGGGCCGAAGCCTCGCGTTGCGGACGCTGAGCGCACGCAGACGTTGGTACGCAGCCAGAGCGACCAGGAGGTCATTGATCCAAAGGATTCCGAGGGCGAGAACCCCCATCAGCGAGTTCGTCAGCACGGCTCAGACTCCGGCTCGGGAGGCACCTGTGAAGGCCGCGGCCTCGTCGGCTTCGGGCGCTTTTGCAGGTCGCGCGCGATCGTCGGGGGCGATCTCTTCGGCGAGGCCGGCATCGCGGGCTGCCTCGGCTCTCCGCTGGTGTCGCGGAGCGAGCTTCACCGGCGGCCCGGCGTTCGGCCCACCCGAAATGATGCTCGAGACGCTCGCCGGCCGGGCCTCGCTCAGCCCCAGCCCCGTGGGCACGGCGGGTCGCTGCTGGTTCAACACGTACGTGCGCAGTAGGTAGAGCACCATGCTCGGCTCGTCGAGCGACAGATCGATGCGGGGTTTGACCTCGCGAGCGTGCGCTTCGTCGAGCACCGACCAATGGAGGCCGGCTCGGTTGTGGTGGATCGTGTGGTAGCCGTTGTTGCACATGATCCAGTTGAAGGACCGGCCCACGAAGTTTCGCGAGTGGTTCCACTCGGTCGAAACATCGCAGCGATCGTGCTGGATGATGTTGATACGAAGAATGCTGCGCGCGCCGTAAAGCTGCGGAAGAACGATGAAGAAGAGCGTCGTCCAGAAGTCGAAGATCATCAGCACGAAGGTGAGCCCGAACGCGAAGCCGTTGTCGTAGAGGTACTGGCGCTTGAAATCTTCTCGGCCCCCGACGGCTGCCCAGCGCTGCACGCCATTGAACGTGTTCGGCCCTGCGACGTTGGGGAAGTGGAGCAGATTCAGGAGGTTCCACTCAAACGAAACGTGCTCGGGCGCCGCCCAATCGGGCTGCCCGTCGTCGTCGAAGTGATGGTGCACCAAGTTGTGCGACGGGATGTTCACTGTCGCCGGGTACAGCGCCCCGAACGACAAGACGCGTCGCCACGCGAGGTTGAGCGTGCGGCTCTTGAAGACTCCCTGATGCATGTGATTGTGAATCACCACAGCATTGAGGAAGCTGAAGCAACAGGCTGCACCGAAGAACAAGACGTTCCGACAGACCGGCACGAAGTACATTGCGCCGAGGAGCGCCCAGTAGGTCGTCACGATCCCGACCTGACGCCACTCCGCGGGGTGCTTCACGAGCCACGGCTCGGACCCACTTGCGCTTCCGGCCCTCTTTTCGACTGCTGCTACGGCCACGGTTGCTCGTCCCGCGGGGGCTCGCCGCCTCCGCCGATCGGGTTCTGCTTGCCGCCTGGCGATTGCGATCGACAGACTGCTCTTTTGTTGCGCGGTCGCATCCGACTCGGCACACCATCGTCTCTACCCAAGGTTCGGCGTCCTGGCAATTCTCGGCGGTCGAATCAGAAGCACGACCCTTGCCAATAACGTGCTCGTGAAAAAGGGTTCGTGCATCCCTGGGTTCCGCCTGGAAAACTCAGGTCCTGGTGCTTGCGTCAGGCGCGAGTGACGAAATTTCAACGCCTCGAGCTGGACGCGCAAGCCGAGGTGGGATAACGCTCCGAGCCGTAAAGGTGCCCACCAGAGTCGGTCGGGTGGCCGATGGGAGGATCGCGGTGACAGCTCTCGTCTCGATGTTCACGTCACTCCCGTTCACGCAGCTGCGGCGAAACCGGTACTTTTACTTCTACTACGACGGGTTTTACGCAGCCCTGTGCGTTGCCCTCATCGCAGTGCTGAAAACGACCGGCTACACCGGGATCATTCACGAGTGGAGCTCTAGCTACCTCGCGCTCGTCCCGGCCATTTGCTACCTCGGCATCTTGTGCAACGTGTTCGTTCACGTCTGTACGCACAACAGCTTGCCCCGCGGGTGGAATCGCCTGGTCGGTGAGCTCTGTGGCCTGGTCGTCCTCACGCGATTCGCGTCGTGGGAGGTGCTTCATCAGCGCCACCACCGCTACTCCGACGACGTCGAGAAAGATCCCCATCCGCTCGACCCCAGCTACCTCAAGTTCTGCTGGCACCATCTCTCCGGGCTCGAGCCGCTCCTGCATCAGGCGGTATTCGATCTGTACGGCGACACACCCGAGAACCGACGCATCGAGAAGATTCGCTCCGTCGTGAGCTTCTTCACCGGCGTCCTCCTCGTGGCGACTTGGTACATCGCGCTCGGCAAGATCGCGTTCTTCGTCTTCTTCCTCCCGTCGTTCGTGCTCGGTTTCTTCCAGCTCGTGCACTTCAACTGGAGTACGCACAACGCTTTCTCGCCGACCCACGACTTCAAGCCGGTCAACCTGAACCACGGCTTTTACAAGTTCGGCAACAAGGCGCTCTTCGGCATTTACATGCACGCGAACCACCACAAGCGAGCGAACGTGCTGAACCCCGCGACGGTCACGCCGAGCTTGCCGCTGACGCTTCCGCCTACCAAAGCCGAGGTTGAAGCCGGACGCGCAGAGCTCGCTCGGCGCGTCGTACAAGCCGCATGAGTCGGCGCTCGAGCCTCGACCTCGAGCTGCGACGACGAGCCGCGAGAAGTGCGAAGGCACCTCGCGGCTCAATGCTTTTCGTGGAAGCTCACTTCGCGGGTGGGTGCGCCGACGGCATCGCCGATGCGCTGGGAGCTGCGCTGGGAGCGGCCGATGCGCTGGGAGCGGCCGATGCGCTCGCGTCGGTCGAGGGGATGCTGCTCGGTACGGGCTCTGCGCTCGCCGAGGCGCTGGCGACCGGATCGGGCGTCTCGTCGGTCCAGCAGGTCGTGGTGGGCGGCGCCGGCACGGTGACTTTTCGGCTCGAAGGATCGCTGCGCTTGGTGATGAGCTTTTCGGTCTTGTAGGGCTTCGTGTCTCCGCAGATGTAGTGCGTGGCGTCGGAGGCTTTTCGTGTTCCGACGTCGGCTGGAGTGGTGGCGCGCTCGTTCGGGCATTGAGCCCACTCGACCGAGTACTCATCGTTGCCGTCGGGAAGGAGAAACCGCGTCGGCTCGGAGGTGGCCGAGGGCTGGCCGGTGAGGACGAGCTGAGCGATGGCCGTTCGGCCGCTCATCACCTTCATCTGGATGGGCTGCCGGAGTCCTCCATGCATCTTGGTGCGTGCCGCTCCGAGCTGGAAATCGGGGCAATTAAGCTCACCTTCGACCACCGACGCGGCCGAGGGACCATCGCAGGCGACGAGAAAAGAGCTGGCGAGGAAGGCGACGAGGCCGAGACGGGAAAGCACGCGCGGAGAGTCTTCGACGTGAGCCGTCGGGTCAAGTGACTCTTGGTGTAGCGCGTGCCGACGAGCGTGGCGGCGGCGGCGGACGGACCCGGTCGAGCTCAGACCTTGGTCTTGCCGAGCTTCAGGATGTGGTCGAAGTGCTCCTTCGAGATGGGCACGACGCTGAGCCTCGACCGCTTGAGCAGGGCGATGTCGGCGAGATCGGGATCGCTCTTGACCACGTCGAGCGGTACGGGCTCCTTCACGGTCTTGACGGGCGCGATGTCGACCACGCTCCAGTCTTCTTCGGGTGCCGTGGGGTCGGGGCGCGCTTCGCCAACGACCTTCGCGATTCCGACGATCTCTTTGCCCTCGTTCGAGTGGTAGAAAAGGATCAGGTCGCCCTTCTTCATCGCCCGAAGGTTGTTTCGCGCCTCGAAGTTGCGCACCCCGTCCCAAGAAGTGCGTCCATCCTTCTCGAGCTGCGCGAAGGAATATTTGTTGGGCTCGCTCTTCATGAGCCAGTAGTGCGCTGCGGTTTTGGGCACGGCGGGACCATAGCACCAACCGCTGATGATCGGGCGGGCGCGAGCCGCACCCATCTCGTGCCGAGATTCACGCAAATTGCGGGCGATTCGACGCGCGCACGAATTCGTTTCGAGACGAGTCACACTCCGGGGCCGATGCTCGATAGGCTTTCGATGACCCCGACGATGTCCGACGATCGGCCCGACGCCCTCTTGAGCGCGCCCGAAACACGGCGCTTCCTGAACGACTTCGTGAAGCGTCGCGTGAACGCGAGCGACGCCGACGACGTCGTCCAGACGGTGCTTTGTGACGCACTCCAGGCCGCCCGAATTCCGGACACCAACACCGAGATGCGCCGCTGGCTGACCGGCATCGCTCGCCACAAGATCGCCGACCTCCATCGCAAGGCGGGTCGTGAGCAACCGAGCGAGCTCCCCGACATCGAGAGTCCGCCCGCTCCGGTCGAGGAGCGACAGATGGCCGAGTGGGCCGAGGAGCAGGCGAAGCAATCGAAAGACGCCGAACGAACCCTTCGCTGGATGGCGCGCGAAGGCGAAGGCGAGAAGCTCGAACAGATCGCGGCCGAGGAGAAGGTCGAGGCTGCGACGGTGCGTCAACGCGTCTCGCGAATGAGGCGCTGGATGAAAGAGCGCTGGCTCGCGGAGCTCGCCGCCGTCGCGATGCTCGCGCTCGCGGGCTTCTTCGTGTGGCGTTGGCTCAAGACTCCGTCGGTCGAGGTGGTGCCTGAGCCGATCGCGAGTGGAACGCCGAACAAGTCGCCGATCGAACGCGCCGTTGCGCTTCGTCGAGGCGCTCTCGAGGCCTGCAAGCGTGCCGAGTTCGGCCCGTGCCTGGAGCAGCTCGATCGAGCCAAAGAGCTCGACCCCGCGGGTGACAGCTCACCCGAGGTGAACGAAGCGCGTCAGGGCGCGAAGAAGGCCCTCGAGACCGAGAAGCAAGGGCCGAGCAAGGTGCCTCAGACCAATGATGGCCCGACGAGCGATGGCCCGACGAGCGATGGCCCGACGGACAACGGTCCCAACAACAACAACACGCTCGACAAAAAGGGGCTCGACAACCAGGCGCCGAGCCTGAAGAGCGATGGTTCGATCAAGGGGCAGAAGGGCCCCGTCCCCGCGCCTTCGGCCGTGCCGCCCAATGGGCAATCGACGCCCACCGGAACGCCCTCGAAGACGGGACCGCCGAGCAGCAAGCCCTCCGCGCCCAGTAAGAAAAAGAGCCTGAGCTCCGACCCGAGCGGGAATTTCGGAAGCCTCGACTCGTCGCCGGGGAAGCCGAAGGCCGCACCGCAGGCCAACGCGGCTCCGCAGCCGCAACCACCGCAGCCGCAAGCCCCGCAGCCGCAAGCCCCGCAGCCGGCTCAGCAGGCTCCCGAGCCGCAGCCCCAACAACAAGCGCAGGGATCGTTCTCGTCGAGCAAAAAATGACCGAGGGCCCCGCTCGATCACTCGATTGAAGCCGACGGCGATGAGCTCGAAATCGGCTCGAGAGCGTCGCCAAGTCGAGCCCTCGCGTCAGTGCGATCCGCTGACCAGCGAGCTCAACACGTCGCGCGCTGCTTTCTTGCGTACATCGGGCGGCGTGGTCTTTCCGCGAAGGCTCTCGACGAGCTGGCAGAGCTGGGCTCGCTCCTTCGGAGGCATGTCGGCGCAGAGCAAATTGTACTCCTTCGCGGTCTCTTCGACGCGCACGGGCTTTCCCGAGAGGATCGACGCAGCGTGATCGAGCGCGAGCGCAGCGCCCAAAATTTCGGGATTCTGGTGACGCCACCGATCGACGAAGTCGGGGCGTAGCGCGATCGCGGCGAGTGGCTCGATGGCGTCGGTCTTCACGGTGAGGCTGGTCGCGAACAAGGCAAGCTGCGCAGATCGCACCGGGTCGCCCACGCGGAGCAGCTCGTCGTCGAGCGCCGATAGAGCGCGTGCGAGCTCGACGGGCGGCGCCCCGGTCGAACAATTCACGAGCGCGCTCAAGAGGTCGGCACGGGTGGTCGGCGCGCCCTTCATTCGGTCGGCGACGGCCGAGAGCTTCTCGGTGACGGCTGCGCTGCAGTGATCGGGTCGACGATGCTTCGTGAGGAGGATCGCGGCGTCGTAGGTCTTGCCAGCCTCCATGAGCTTGGTCACTGCCTCGATGAACTTGTCGGGCTCGTAGGTCTGCTTTTGCGCGGGTACCAAGAACCCGTCGAGCGCCGCGAGATCGGGGCAGGCGCCGCCTTGACCCTTTGGCCCAGCGGTCAACACGGGCAATACGTGGAGCGAGTCCGAGACGCGCAGCGCGAGCGCGATGGGATAGTCTTCGCACGGAGCGCGCTCGTACGTCGCGGTCATGTCTTTCCCGTGGATGCACGAGAGGCCTGCCACCAGCGCTTTGACCGAGGTCTTGGTGCGCTCGACGAGCGGAGCGACGTCTTTCAGACCCACGAGACCCAGCGGAAGCGGATCGAGCAGCGAGTCGACCTTCGCCTTGTCGGCGCCGGCGCCGAGCGACGCCTTCACGAGACTGAAGAGGTCGCCGGCCAAGAGGGGCCGCCCGTTTTCGGCGGCGAGCTCGGCGAGCACCGCCACGGTTCCGCGCGCGTCGGCAGACCAAGTCAGCGGATCGTCGGTGACGCCGGGTACACCGAGCCACGTGCGCTGCGTCGCGGCTCCGAGGGTTCGCGCGGCGGCGATCTCGCCCGCCTCTTTGTCGCCGTCGAGGAAGTGATAGACGCCGGCGAGCGCGCTCGTGGCGATGAAGAAGCGTGCGGTATCGTCCATCGCGCGTTTGCCATCGGGACCGTCGATCGTCACGGCGAGCTTGAGGAGCGGATCGCCCGGGCTCTTCGCTCCGGCTCCCACGCTGAAGCTGTTGGCGCCGGAGATGACACCGCTGCCGAGACCGAACTCGATCGTCAGGGCGAGCGCGCGAGTGCGCGTCTCTTGTTGGAAGGCGAAAGAGAAGCGAGGCAGGCTCACGGCTTTTTGCTGGGCCTGGGCGGCGAACGCCTCGAGGGCGCTGCGCCCCTCTTTCCGCTTTCCCGCGCGAAAGTCTTCGATGCCCTGAAGGACGCTCGAGAGCTCGTCGACGCTCGCCATGCCGCACGATTCGGCGACGGCGTGCTTCAGATCCGGGACGAACCGTTCGGGTCGCATCTGTTCGCCGCGCGACCCCGCGCCGACCTCACGCGCGAATTCGAGTGCCCACGCGGCGCGACTGTGGTTCGCGATCGCGAGATCGATCGCAGCGTCGGGCGGAGGCACCTTCCGAACACCCGCCACCACCAGCGTCGAGAGGAGCAGCATGTCCGCCTGCTTGGCCTTCCCCTGGGCGTAGAGCGATCGGGACACGTCGATCAAGACCGGCACGAGCTCAGCCTCGGGTTTGCCCTTTTCGGGCGCGAGCAT
The DNA here is from genome assembly GCA_043755175.1 of Polyangiaceae bacterium. GTDB lineage: Bacteria > Myxococcota_A > Polyangia > Polyangiales > Polyangiaceae > CAYYKK01. The sequence continues at coordinate 31,850 of JAYUUB010000161.1, forward strand.
CGTGAGCAGCTCGGCGCCTTCGATCTTTCCCGAGGTGTCGCTCCCGAAAAAGAGCCCCAAGCCTGAAAGGACCTGCCTCAGTGCAGTCGTACCTGCGGTACTCGTCAAAAAGTCTTTCCCCTTGCTCGTGAGCCCTCTGTACGCCGAAAAGGAGGCGGCGAAGGTGTCACCGACACCGGGATAGGGAATCCATCCGTCGATCGCCGTCTTGATGTAGCGACCTCCCTCGGCTTCGGTGATGGCGAAGCGAGGTGCCTTCGAGCTCCAATCGGAAGCCACGTCGATCGCATCCGACAGAAGCAAGACCACGAGACGCGCCCTCTTCACCCAGAGATCGTCGCCCGACGTGAAGGCCTTGTT
>JAYUUB010000162.1:0-77070 GCA_043755175.1 Polyangiaceae bacterium
ATGCCGAGCTCGCGGTAGAGAGCGACGAGATTCTCCGGTTGGAGCAGCGCCTCAGCTCGGTCGGCGCTCTGGTGGAGCGCGTCGACGAGGTGCTGGGAATCGCCGCGGCGACGCCAAATGTCGGCGATGGCGTAGAGCGCGTCGACGTTGTTGTACTCGATGTCGAGGATGCGCTCGTAGTCCTCGAGCGCCTGGTCGTCTTGTTTCAGCTGGCCTTCAAACAGCCGCGCTCTGCGGAGCAGAACCGAGACGCGCTCGGTGTCTTCCTGCGCGATGTCGTAGTGCCGACCGAGAACGTCGGTGAGCTCGGCCCACTGGCTCTCTCGGTCGTAGAGATTCGCGAGACCGTGGAGCGCCTCGGGATCGTCGCCACGAAGATCGAGCACTCGCTTCCAAGTCTCGATCGCTCGCGGCACATCGGCGAGCCGATCGGCCAGGAGATGCGCCATCTTCGAGCGAATGTCGGCCTCTTGGCTGTCGCCGGTGGCGTTCTCGAGCTGACGCTCGAGGACCACCTTGAGATCGGTCCACGCGCTCTTCTGGTTGTAGATGCGCTCGAGCGCGTCGATTGCAGCCTCATTGGCCGGATCGAGCTCGTCGAACACGCGACGGAACACGCGCACGGAGTCGTCGAGCTGCCCAACGGCATTCTCGTCAATGAGGCGCTCCTCGTAGACCTGTCCGAGTCGCAGATGAAGATCGACGAGCTCGAACTTCTCTTGCGTGGCGCGAACGCGCTGCTCGAGCACTTGCGCGAGCTCAGCGTATTGCTCGACCGAAGTGTAGATACGATCGAGCTGAGCCAATGCGTCGGGCTCGAGCTCGTCGACACCGAGAACGTAGCGGTAGGTCTCCTCGGCCTTGGTGATGTCGCCGAGCTCTTCTTCGAAGACGCGAGCGAGACGTCGACCGACCGAAGTCTGGACGGTCTGGACTTCGTGCGTCCCCAGGACGTCGGCGTAGGCGTTCGCGAGCTGTTCCCAGCCGCCGTCGACGATACCAGCGAGGCGCTCGACCTCGTCGAGAGCCTTCTCGTCGGCAGGATATTCCTTGAGCGTCCTGACGTAGACCTGAAGAGCGCCCTCGCTCGCGAGAAGCTTCTCTTCGTGGAGCTCCGCGATGCGGTAATACATCGCGAGCCGCTCTTCAGGTTCCTTCTTGTGAGCGAGCTCGGCTTCGAGAACGCTGATGAGCTTCTCCCAGTCGCCTGCCGACTGGTAAAGCGGCTCCAAGATCTCGCCGATCTCGATCTGGTGAACGCCCTGAGCAAAGAGACTTTCGAGGGCCTCGAGCGTCGGGGTGTGCTCGGGTGCTGCCGCGAGCACCTCACGGTAGCTGTTGATGGCTGCCGGAAGGTCGTTCAGGTGGAGCTGATGAACCTGACCGAGCCGATACTTGAAGGTGAGAATGTCTTCGGGCGTCTCGCCGATCTCGGCCTCGCGGGCCAACACCGGAACGAGATCGCTCCAACGCCCGGTCATCACGAAGAGACGATCGAGTGATTTGATCGCTTCTTGGTTCTCGACGTCGATCTCGAGAACGCTTCGATAGCGAAGGACTGCGTTCTCCACGTCTTCGAGCTGTGTCTCGAAGATCTGAGCGAGCCTCAGGCCGAGGTCGACGAAGCGCGGCGGGTCTTCGCGTAGCTTGCCCAGCTCGACATCGTATAGAGCTGCGACCTCGGTCCAGCGACCCACGGCCATCGCGAGGCGCTCGAAGCTCGCGAGCGACTCTTCGTTGGTGACGTCGATCGGCACGGCGCGCGCGTAGACCGCGAACGCAGCGTGATGATCGTTGAGCATCTCTTCTTCGAGCCGCGCGATGCGGTGGAGGAGATCGACCTTGGAGAACGGATCCTCGGCGGCCCGGACCTGGACCTCGAGAACGCTGACGAGCTTCTTCCACTCGCCAGTTGCGTCGTAGACGGGCTCGAGCACGAGCGACGCGCCGAGAGCGGACTCGAGCGTCTGGCCGTTCTTGATTCCTTCGAGAGCCTCGAGCGTCGGGAGATGATCCGACATCTGCTGGAGCAGCTCACGGTAGAGCTCGAGCGCGCGCGGAACGTCGTCGAGCTTCTTCTCGTAGAGCTCGGCGATTCGATACTGGTAGCTGATCCCTTCGGCGGGATCGGCGGCGAGCTCCGACTCGTGCTGGAGCACCGTGAGCAGCTCGGGCCAGTTCTGGGCGGTCTGATAGAGAACGTCGAGCCGCGACAGCGCCTGCGCGTCGTCGGGGTCGATCTCGAGGATCCGCTGGTAGGTCTCGATCGACGCGGGAACGTCGGAGAGCTCACGCTCGTAGACTGCGCCGACCTGATAGTAGATGCCCTTCTTCTCGTCGGGATCGCCGACCAGATCGGCCTTGTGCGTGTAGACACCGAGCAGCTCGCTCCACCGCGACTGGCTCAGGTAGAGCTTGATGAGCGAATCGATGGCGCGAAGATCTTCGCCGTCGAGCTCGAGCACCTTGCGATAAACCGCCACGGCTGCTTCCGGCCGCTCGAGGACGTCTTCCTCGATGTTCGCGGCCATGAAGAGCGCGTTCTTCTTATCGGCGAGATTTTCGAAGATCTCGGCCTTCTGCTCGAGGATTCGCGCGAGCTCCTCGTAGCGTTCGGCTGCGCGGAAGATGCGCTCGAGTGAATCGGCCGCTTCGAGATTCTGCGGATCGATCTCGAGAACCTTGCGGTAGTGAGCGACGGCGCGATCGAGCGAGCTCGGATCGGAAGCGCCGAGATCGTTCTCGTAGACGCGCGCTGCCATCGAGAAGAGATCGACGGCCACTGTCGGCTCGGGTTGCTCGGCGGCGAGCGACTGTGCAGCCAACGTCTCGAAGACACGAGCGAGCTCGGCGAACGCGCCGGTCGCGCGAGCGAGCCTATCGAGCCCACCCTTGGTGTCGTCTGAAGCAGGATCTTCGGCGAGGGCACGAGCGTGCGTCGCGAACGCCGACTCGAGATCGCCACCTGCATCTTCGTGGAGCGACGAGATCTGATGCAGGAGCTCGACTCGTCGGGTCGGGTCATCGCTCTTGCGAACCTGAACCTCGTAGACCCCGATGAGCTTCTGGTAGTCGCCCGATTGTCGGTAGAGGGGCTCGAGAATTTCTGAGATACCGAGCTCGTGCTCCGGCAGTTGACCGAGACGTTCGAGCGCCGCGAGTGCCTCGATGTTCTCGGGCTCACGATCGAGAACCTGTCGGTACGTGTCGATCGCCGACTCGACCTGGTTCATGCGCGACTCACGGAGCGCGCCGAGGCGCAACATCAGCAGAGTCTGCTCCTCCTCGGTCTGCGCAAGCGCGAGCTGTGATTCGAGGTTCTCGGCCAGCTCTTCCCACTTGCCCTGTCGGGTGAAGAGGCCATCGAGCGCCGTCAGTGCGAGCAGACTGTTCGGCTCGAAGGAGAGCACTTCGCGGTACGCCGCGATGGCTTCTTCGGGCTTCGCGAGCCGCTCTTCGTAGACCCCGGCCATCTGTCCGTACAGGGCCTCGCGTTCGCCGACGTCTTCGGCGAGATCGATTCGACGTCGGAAGACTCGAACGAGGTCTTCCCAACGCTCGGTCCGTCGATAAAGCGCATCCATGGCGGCGAGCGCCTCGACGTCCGCAGGATCGATGCCGAGCACCCGCTCGTACCCAGCGGCGGCTTCGTCGACCTTGCCGAGACGCTCGTGAATGGCGCCGAGGCGCATCCAATAGTCCCGCGCGAGCTGCGCGTCGCTGAGAGAGCCAGCGATGTCGCTGAAGATCTGATCGAGCTTGCCCCAGGCCTCGGCGTGCGCGGCGAGTTGCTCGAGCTCCGCGCGTGTTTCGACGTTCGACGGATCTTCCTTCAGCGCTCGCGCCTGGGCGTCGATCGCGCCGGGGAGATCTTCGAGATTTTCGGCCGCGACGCGTGCCACCTTGCGGAGCAAGGAAACGCGCTTGTGCGTGTCGGTCTCGGTCTCGGCGAGAATCTCGAGCACGCCGATGAGCTTCTGGAAGTCTCCGCGGCTCTCGTAAATCTCTTGAAGAATCCCGGCGGTCTCGGCGCGCAGTGACGGATTCTCGAGAAGGCTCTCGAGCGCGATCCGCGCCGGATCGTTGACAGGGTCGAGGAACAGGATCTCGCGGTAGCTCTCGAGCGCGCCGGCGGGATCGCCGAGGTGCTTCTCGAGGGTCGAGCCGAGTCGATACTTGAGATCGATGAGCTGCTCTTCGGTGTTGTCGAGCTCGATACGGCTACGCAAGATCTCGACGTACGGCTCCCAGTCTTCGAGCTCACGGTAGAGCTTGTCGAGAGCAACGAGCGCTCCGGGCTCCATCGCCGCCTCGTCGAGCACCTGGCGATAGGTGTCGATCGCCGCTCTCGGATTCTTGAGCTCCTTCTCGTAGAGCTCTGCGATCGCGAACAAGATGACCTTGCGGTCGTCTGCGCTCGAGGTGAGATCGCGCTTCTTTTCGTAGATTCCGAGTAGCTCTTCGAAGCGACCGGTGTCGCGGTAGAGACGCTCGAGCGCACCGATGGCGGCTTCGTTCTCGGGGTCGGTGTCGTAGACGGCGCGGAACTGCTCGAGCGCCTCGTCGACACGGTTCATCTCGTCGAGGAGAACGCGCCCGAGACGTAGACGAAGAGCGACGCTGAGGTCGCGGTCCGCGTTCTCTTCGCCCTTCGCGATGCTGCGACGATACGCCACGTTCAAGGCGTCCCACGAAGACGTGGCGCGAGCGGCACGTTCAACGTCGTCGACGCACTGCGGATCCTCGGGGCCCAGCTCGAAGGCAGCGAGATACCGTTCGAAGGCTTGCTGCGGCTCGCGCAGCTTCGTCTCGTAGAGCCCGGCGACTTCTCGCAAGAGAGCGAGACGCTCCTCGCCTTCGATGTCGTGACCGAGCTTGACCTCGATCGCCGTCGCGAGCCCCTTGGCATTGTTCGCCTGGGTGTAGATCGGGATGAGCGCTTCAGCCGCACCGAGATGCGCGGGATCGATCGAAAGCACCTTCTCGTAGGCGCGAGCCGCGCGATCGAGCTTGCCCTTCTGGGTGACCCACAGCTCAGCCGTCTTTACGAGCAGGCGGATCTTGGCCTGGTCATCGGTCTCCTTGGCCTCTTGGGCCTCGAGGAGCCGAATGAACTCATCCCACTTTCCGCTCTCTGCGTAGAAGACCTCGAGATCGTCCCAGAGCCCGAGCGCGAGGTACTTCTTCTTGAGCGCCTCTTGGGCTTTGCGGTCGTTCGGGTTGAGCGCGAGCAGCTTGCGCCAAGCTTCGACCGCCGCGTTGTCGTCGTTGAGTCGCTCTCCGTAGAGCTGGCCGAGCTTGCCGTAGATCTGCTCTTGCAGCGCAGAATCGAACGTGACGGCGGCTTGCTTCTCGAGCACACCGACGAGCTCGCTCCACTCCTTGGAGCGTTCGTAGAGGCCAGCGAGCGCGCCCAGCGCCTCGACGTTCTCCGCGTCGTTGTCGAGAACTTCGCGCCAGAGCTCGATGCAGACCTCGGGCTTCTTGACGCGCTCGTTCGCGAGCTTCGCGATCTCCAAAAACTTCGCGCTGCGGTCGGAGCCGTACGGAAGCCCTTGAGCTTCGCGCTTCATGAGCCCGATGAGCTTCTCCCAATCGCGGCGCTTCTCGTAAGTCGCTCGCAGATGCTGGATGGCGAGATCGTTCGATTCGTCGATCGCGAGCACGGCTTCGAAGCACTTCACGGCTTCGGCGGCGTTCGGAAACTTGGTCGTGTAGAGGTCGGCCGCTTCGAGATAGAGCGCGACCTTCTCGTCGGAATCGACGACCGTGTCGGCAAGCTCTACGAGCGTCTTGACGTATTCGGTCATCCGCTTCGCGGCTTGCAGCTTCTCGAGCTTGCCGCGAAGATCGGCGATCTTGGCGTCGTCGGCCACGGCAGGTGCGCCGCTCGGAGCGGCTGCCTGAGCAGGCGCTGCGCGAACGGCTGCCGGTGCAGAGGCAGGAGCGACCGAGACCGGGGCATGCTCGAGGTCGGCGGCGGCGCCGTGCTCCTCAACCTGAACCTCGGCCTCATGCGGCGCGGCGACGTGAAGCGGCGGCTCCGCGCGATGCGCTTCGACTTCTTGCTCCGCGGGCGGGGCGTCGTGGTCTTCCGCTTGCTGTGCCGCAGACTCTCCCGGCGACTCTTCCAGAGACTCCGTGGGCGACACTTCATGTGCCTCTGCGTGTAGCTCTGCGTGTGACTCTGCGTGTGGCTCTGCGTGTGGCTCTGCGTGTGACTCTGCAGCGTAGCCCTCTCCCGCGGCAGGCTCGAGCTGCTCAAGCTGCTTGGGCTCGGGATGAGCTGCGGACGCAGCTCCGCTGAGACGCTCGCCAATCTGGGTCTCGAAGGCCGCGACCGAAGGGTGTTCCGGAGCAACCTGGACGAGCTTGTCGAACCACTGGCGAGCTCGGATGAGGTTCCCCATCTGCCGCCACGCCACGAGCCCAGCTTGGGCGAGCAAGAAGGGCGAGACGTCGTTGGACGCCGCGCGCTCGATCAGGCCGAGCACGCGGTCCCAATTGCCTTCTTTGGTGCCCCAAACTTCACGCAAGAACGAGAACGCTGCCTCTTGCGAAGCATCGAGCGTGAAGGCTTCTTCGAGGTATCGAACACCCATCTCGACATTTTGGTGTCGGGTCGCCCATCGGCTTCCGAGTCGGAAGGCCACCCGAGCGCGAGGACGAGGCGTCAGGTTTTCGAGGAAGCTCCGCTGCACCTCGGAGAGGTGCGCGCTTCGATCGGAGCTGACGAGCAAGCCTTCGTACGCGGCCGCAGCCTGACGATCGAGCGGCTGCGAGCTGTACGCATTCTGCAGGAGCGCCTCGACACTCGAGGGATCGAAGCGACGAGCGATTCGAGCTGCGCGGAGATAAAGCCTCGCTGCCTCGCTACCTTGCTGCGACCGAGCCTCGCCGACGAGCGCACCGACGCGCTCGGTCCACGTGTCTGCGTCGACCTGTGCGTCGCCGAGACCGTCACGCGCGAGGTCGCTCTCTCCGTTCGATGCACCGAGCGCTCTCGCGTAGGTCGCGGTCGCGCGTTCGACATCTCCCGAGTCAGCCAGGACATCGCCGAGCTCGATGAAGAGCGGAACCGCGTCGGCTCCTTCGATCGACTTCAGCTGAAGCTCCAGGAGCTTCTGGACCATGTTGGTCTTGCCGAGCTCCCAGTAGATCCCTCTGGCCTGCTCGAGCGATTCACCAAGCGCGGGGTTCAGCTTGTAAGCATCCTGGAAATGCTTGAGCGCCTTAACCCCTTGCAGGAACTTCTCATCGAGGAGCTGCCCCAGGCGCAAGTGCGCCGCCGCTTTCTGAGCGGCGTCGGCCCCACTTTCGATGACCTGCTGGAGCTCCTCGGCGAGCGTGTTCCAGTCGTGAACGGTTTCGAGAAGACTCACTCGTTGCGCAAGATCCATGGATCCCTCGGCCTTCGGCCTGGACTGAGATTACCCTCGGAACGCGGGGTATTCGAGGAAGGCCCCGCCCCGCGCGTGTTGCTGCTCACGACTTGGTGAGCAGCCGATCACTGCAGCGTTCCTCCGAGGGATGTGACCATCGTTCGAGCTGTCTCGCACTGAACCGCGAAGTTGATCTTCTTCTGGCTCTTGCAGGCGCGGGCGCTGAACCCCTTCAACATCTCGATCGCTTCCTGCTTCTTCGGCGGGTCGAGCGCGGCGTAGGTGCTACCCAAGCTGTACAGGATCGTGACGGCCTCGGGGCTGTCGGCTGGAGCGACTGCACGTGCAGCCTCGAGCTCTTTCACCTGCTCAGCAGTGTTGTTCTGATCCTGCGCGACCTGGGCCGCGAGGACGTGAATGTTCGCGAGCGACCTCTTCGCGTCGACGTCGGTGGTGCTCGGGTTGGCGAAGCTCTTCGCCTCCTTCAACACCGAGTCGGCTTCCTTGGTGTATCCGAGACTGAGATACAGTTGTGCCAACGGGAAGTAGTACTTGGTTTGCGTCGGGTCGTGTTCGATCGCTTGCGAATAGTATTTCAGCGCGTTCTGCTCGTCGTCGGTCCAGAGATAGACGTTGCCGAGCTGATGGTAGCAATCGGCGTAGTTCGGATCGATCTTGATGCACGAGAGGTACGGCTCTTTGGCCTCCTCGTAGGCGATGGCCTTTTTCTTCGCCTGCATCTCGAGGGCGTAGCCGCGCTGCGCGTAGTAGTTCGCGAACGTGGACTTGCCGTGTTGCGCTTCTTCGGCCTTGATTGCGCGGCCCAGCGCCTCTGCCATCTCGGGCCACTTCTCGCGAGCACGATAGGCCTGCCCGAGCTTGTTCCAGACCTGATGGTTCTGGGGATCGAGCTTCGTGGCCTCGTCGTACTTTTGGATCGCGGCCTCGGGATCGACCTTCACACTCTTGTCGGCCTCGTTCGCGAGGAGAATGGCGTCTTGTCGGTTGCGATTGCATCCAGCAAGACCGAGGACAAATGCACCTGCGACTAGGACTCTCCGAAGCTTCATCGAAACAGCTCTCTTTCCATTCGGGAGGGCGAGCTCCCTCCGTATCGTTCCGATTCAAACTGCGCGGCGCGCGACCGTCGAAAGGTCGGCGCTCAATGTCGATTTAAGCGGCAAAAAAAGCACTCGGACGTGGGGGCTCGGGACACTTGCGAAGTGAGTCCACAGCGCCCTCGCCTTGTGGGTTGGGCTGCATGTGGCCGCAGCAAAAATCCGAATCAGCGGCCTTCCATGACACGAGAACACGACGAAGCGACGGGAGAATAGGCGTCGTCGTGCAGGAAAGTCCAGGGTAAGTCGCGAGGATGGAGCGCAGGGTTCTAGAGGGATTGAGTTGAGCGATTACTGTGCGCAAAGCTCTCACACCGGTGAGCCCGCTCAGCGTACGCCGACATCGAACGAACGTACAAAAGCGAAGCGGGAGAGCCTTTCGACTCTCCCGCCTGTTTTGCCTCTCCGAGAAGCTTTTCTGAGAAGCTCCCCGGAGGGGCCGTGTCTTGGTTGCGCTGTCTGAGGTCGAGCTGTCTGAGGTCGAGCTGTCTGAGGTCGAGCCGTCCGACGGCGCAGCCGTCTGACGCTCAGCCGCCGGGGCTGAACATGATCGGGTAGGTCACCTTGACGACGCCGCCTTCGGGCTGCGGGAACGAGAGACCGCCGAACGAGCGAACGACGCAGGAGACGACACCCGAATCGGGAAGGTCCGAGCCGCCGTTACCGACGCTGCTGACCGAGCCGTCGACGCCGATGACGAAGCTGACCGAAACGCGACCCGTGAGGTTGGGGTTGGCTTTCAGGCCGTTCTCGTAGCACATACGGAAGCGACCGAAGTTCTGGCGAACGATACGCTGGATGACCTCGGGCGGCAGGCGACCGCTGACGCTGGTGGCGCCCATGCGGACCGACGGAGGCTTGGTCCGGTGCGAACCACCGAGACGACCGTTGCCGTTGCCGAAGCCCTGTCCGTTGCCGAGACCAGCGCCGTGACCCATGGTGCCAATCGAGCCGAGGCCGATGCCTTCGCCACGACCGCCGCCGCCTTCGCCGATGCCCGAGAGGCCGAGGCCGCCTGCACCGAACGAGTCACCGATCGCGTCACCCCACATGTTGCCGCGAGCACTGAGTGGATCGTTACCGAGCGACTCGTCACGTCCCCACGGGGCCGTGGGTGCGTCGGGGTCACCACCGGCTCCAGAGTTGAGGAGACCGATCATACCGAACTCGGCTGCGTCGCGGAGAGCCGCGGCGCGCGCGATGTGCGGATCGGGATTGTCTTGAGGACCCTTCACGCCGTAGCGCTGGCCAGTCTTCGTGGTGTTGGGGTTGCCCATCGAACCCTCTTCACCCTTGGCGCGGGTGCCGGTGCCGCCCTCTTTGTTGTCGGCCTTGTCTTCGGTGACCTGCTCGGTCTCCTTCTCTTCCATCTCCTTCTCGGCGGCTGCCTTCAGCATCTGCTGAATCATGGCCTGCTGATCGGCGCTCATCTCGCCATCGTCGGTACCTTGCGTGGCCGGCATGAAGAAGAACATCGCAGCGAGAAGACCGCTGTGCACGAGGAGCGAGAGAAGAACGTAGAGAATCGCGGCGCCTTCGAGCGCCATGTGACCGGCGACCACGCGCCCCGCATTGACCGTCGACACCTGGAACGTGAGCCCGTTGTCGAGAATGATCTTCGCCTTGCCATTGACAGGCAACTGCATCTGCATTGCACCAGAAAGCTCTGCGCAAGGCTGGGTGCGTCCGCCCTGGATGGCTTCTTCGATGGTCATCTTCTGACCGCCGATTTCGATGGTGCCCGTGGCCCGCGGAAGCAGAACCACGTTGACGCTGTTCGCGTCGGCGAGGACGATCGGAGCGCGCGTCGTGCCGAGCTTCTCGGTCGGAACGTAGTAATCGCACATCTCTTCGCCGACGTAGAACGAACGCGGCGGCGTGTGGTGCGAGACGTGGAGCACCGACTGATCCCAGAGGACCATCACCTCGACCGACACCGCTGCCGACTCGGTCTCGATGTCGGAAACGGCAGGGCCGCTCTTCAGCATCGAGTAGGTGTACGAGCCCTCGGGCGCGTCGTGTGAGACCTCGTCGGCCGGAGGCTCCGGTGCGAAGGGCGTGTTCATTCCGAAGGGGTCTGCGGCCGCGGCGAACGGATTCGCCGAGGCTGCCCCGAACGGGTTGGCCGCTCCACCACCGCCGAAGGGATTCGCTGCGGCGAACGGCGCGGCAGGGGCACCGAACGGGCTCGCCCCGGCGGCAACCGCAGGTTGAGCTGCCGGCGGCGGCGCAGAAGCAGGAGCGGCAGCTGCGACCGCGAGAGGCTCAGCCTTCTCGAGGACGATGCGCGTTCCACCAATTTGAATCTGATCTCCGACCGAGATCTTGCACTTGTTGACGCGAGCGCCATTCACTAGCGTGCCCGGCTCGTTGCCGAGATCGATGAGAGTGATGTCGTCGGCGCCAGCCACCTCGATGACGGCGTGCATGCGCGAAGCCTGCTCGTCCTCGACACGAAGATGACTCTTCGCGTCCTTGCCGACCTTGACAATGTCTTGCGACACGGTCTCCCGGCGAACGAGCGCATCGTTCTGGTAGAGCCCGAATGTGAGAGCGACCTTCTGCTTGCCTTCCATCGTCATCCAGCCTTCCTCACGACGTGATTGCGGAGACTCTCGCGAGCACCGGAACCGCTCGTTCCAGCGTCGCTCTGCCATGCGGCGAAGCGAGCTTCCTCACGTCGCTCGATTGTCGACGCGAAGACCACGACACCCAAGATGCCGTCGACCACGCGTCGGATACCGCTCCTCAGAGATTCTCGACCGACTTCAGCATCTCCGGGACGAAGGACGTCCGCGGGCGGATCAGGGTGGTGCGAACCGGTCCGGGGCGAACGCGAATCGTCGCGTCGTTGGGACCGAATCCGCCCGCGTTCAGCGGGTCATCGGAGAACTCGTAGCCGTAACCCCCTGAATCATCAGCGGACTTGGCTCCCGCGCCTGCCCCTGGAGCGGGCGCCGATGCAGCGCCATCCTGAGCAAATGCGGCCGAGCTCACAAACAACACCCCAGCCGCTGCCACAAGGCCGATCATCGTTCGGGTTTTCATTGCTGCCTCCGCACGCTCTGCCGAAGCAGAGAGAGTTTTGCCGTAACCGAGGGAAGTTTGCTGAGATTGCTCGTGAGACCGCGCCTCCAAAGAAGCTCACGGATCACGAGGGCCTTCAGCGTACCGCCCTTCGTTTCGTCTCGTCAAACCCTTCTCTGGAGAAGAGCCTGCGAGCACGTGTGTCTGACGTTCCCGCCGATGCCTAGCCGGTCTTGAATCGAACCGTACTGAGTGACATCGGTAAGTGGGGGCGGTTCCCCGAGGACTGAAGAAAAGCTGCGTCGCGACCCAAGGAAGCTCCGGAAACGAAAAAACGCCGGTCCCAGCCGATGAATTCGGGGTTCCAGCGCCTTTTCAGAGCCGAGCGTCAGCTCACTTCTTCTCGCCTTCGGATGCAGGCGCTGCTCCCGCATCGGAGCCAGCTGAGGCTTCGTTGGCGGCGTCGTTTTGCTTCTTCTCTTGTTCCATCTTCTTGCGGTCAACGGCGCTCTGCTTGTTGAACTCGATGATCTCCTTCAAGTTGGAGATTCGACCCTTCTTGCACGCCTTGTCGTTCTTGGCCTTGGGCCCGATGCACTGCGCATCCGGCTTGGTGGCCACGGCCGTGACGTCTTCGAGCGCGTCGGCAAACTCGGGCTTGCCCGTCGCTCGCTTGACGAAGCCTTCGTAAAGGCCGATCGCCGCCGCGAGCGACTGGTTCGACTTGTCGTCACCGCTCTTGGCCTTGTACTCCTGGGTCAGGATCGCCTGATTGAAGTACGCTTCCGGGCGATTGTCGTCGATCTTCTTGGCGGCTTCGAGCTCGGCGTCCGAGTCCTTGAGCTTCGCGTCGAAGTTCGAGTCGTTGATCTGGCCACGCAGCGCTAGCCCGAGCCCGAGATGGGCGTCGTAGTCGTTCGGCTTGAGCTTGAGGGCCGCGCGGTAAGCCTCTTCGGCCTTGTCGAATCCGCGGAACTGCATGTTGACGGCCGCGAAGTTCATGTGCGCCTCGAAGAAGTTCGGATCCTTCGAGCGCGCGATGCCGAACGACTGAACCGCCTGGTTCAAGTTCGCCTGCTCCACCGCGATGAGGCCCGCGGTGTTGTAAATTGCAGCGAAGTTCGCGTTCTTGCGAATGGCTTGCGACGTGACGAGTAGAGCTAAGTCGAGCGCTTGCGTGTCGACCTTGCCCGACTTGGCTCCCCGCGCCACCGTCGTCGACTTTTGACCCGCTTGGCGCTTCGCCGTCTCGAGGTAGTAAATCGCGAGCTGGTTGAAGGCGGGCATGTAGGCGTCGTCGACTGCGAGCGAGCGCTGAAGGTTCTTCTTCGCACGATCGTAGTCGTTGGCCCCGTCACCATCGGAGACGGCGTTGCCACGACGCATCTGCAAGCGAGCCAGGTTCACCAGAGCCTCGACGTTCTGGTAGTCGGAATCGAGCACCGCGCGCGAGAGCTCGCTGATGGCGGGATCGACCGCAGCTTCGTTCGAGTCTGCGAACGCAAAGAGTGCGAGCGGAACTCGTGCGCGATGGAACTTGGGGTCCTTCTCGAGCACTTGCTTGTAGAGCTTCGAAGCCTCTGCGCGGTTGTTGCAACGCTGATACGCAACGCCCGCGTTATACACCGCGGGGGCGAGAAAGCCCTCGTGGCTCTCGGCCGCGTCCAAGAAGATCTTGGCTGTGGCTTTGCAGCTTTCGTCGTTCCAACCGTTCGACTTGTCGAGGCGGGCCATCTCGGCGAGCCCGCCGTCGTACTTGGCTTTGGTGACTTCGTTCAGCTTGGGCCCCGAGCCGCCCTTGCCTCCGCCACCTGCGTGCTTGGCATCTTCCTGCGAGCTTCCGCAGCCGACGCTGCCCAAACCCGCAGTTCCTAGGACGAGCGCGAAAGCGACCGTAGTGAGCTTGCTTGCGATTTTCATGGGTCGGCTCCTCACTTCCTCTTGGCCTTGCCGAGCGCATCGTCTTCTTTGCTGCCCTTCTTGCCAGCCGGTTTGTCGGCAGGCTTGTCGGCAGCAGCTTTGGTATCGGCCGGCTTGTCAGCAGGCTTGTCGTTGCCCGACGATGCAGGCTTCGTGTCGCCTGCGGTGACGGGAGGGGCGTCGACCACCGGTGAGCCATCCGCATTCAACGGAGCAGGTCGCTCGTTGAGGCCCGAACCGACTCGGCTGGGCGCGCCGCGGAACTCGTCGATGAGATGGTATTCGGCAGGGTAGTTCTTCGAGAGCCACTTCTCGCAAGTGCGGGAGTATTCGTCGAAGTATTGGTACTTGACCGAGTAATCGAGGCAGGTCTTGTAGGCCGACTTGGCCTCCTGCTTGATGGGCTCGCTGGCACCGTCGAGAGAGTCGTAGTAGGTGCCGCGAATTTCTTCCCACATCAGGTCGCCGTAGGGGCTCGGGCCATTCTTCTTCCAGTCCGCCGGAATCGGAGCGGCACGGAACTCGGCGACGAACTTACCCTTCATTTGACCGACGCGAGAACCGGCGGCGATGACCCAACGCGGAGGAGGAACCGGCTCGAGCTGAACGATCTTGAGATACTCCTTCTCAGCGTCAGCGATGGCGGGCTTCTTCTTGTTGATCCAGTCGGCGACCTTGGTCTTGACGAACTTGAGAACTTCGTCTTTTTCGCCGGTCCCCTTGTACTCGGGGAAGACGATCTTATCGACGGCGGCGCGCTTCTCTTCTGCGAAGAAGAAGTAGGCCTCGCCCACCGAGGTCAGGACCTTGCCGAGGCGGCGCGCTTGCGCGTTCTCGTCGCCACCGATGGCGTTCAACTTGCCGACCATCTCCTGCGGGTTCTTCCACATGCTGCGGACCTTGTCGTATTCGGTCCGAGCCTGAGCTTGCGTTCCGACCTTCGAGTTGACCTGACCCATGAGCGCGTGAGCTTGGATCTGGACGTCGAGGGTGGCGTTGCGGTCGACCTGCCCGAGAGCGCTGGAGAGGCGCTTGCGAGCGTTGCCCCAATCTTCTCGGTCGGCGTAGTGGGCGCCAATGGCGAACGCAATCTGCGCCGCTTCAGCCTGCTTCTTGGCGCCGTAGTTCTTGTTGAACGTATCGGCGTTCTTGATGGCCTGGTCTTCTTGACCGAGGCCGAGGCGGAGAACCGTGGCATCGCTCAGCGCTTGGGGCGCTTGCTCCGACTTCGGGTTCTTGTCGGCGAACTTCTCGTACCACTTGGCAGCCTCTTCGTAGACCGCGATCGCCTGGTAGTTTCCGCCAATTTCGTACATCGCTTTCTGAGCGTTCTCGGTGTCGGCGAGGTTGTACTTGGGGTCGATCAGGATCTTGCGAACCGCGATCGACTTGGCGATGAGGCGAGCCGCCTGGAAGGCGCGTGCAGCGTTGTAGAGAACCTCGTCGTTGCGAGCGCAGGCATCTTTGTTGTTCTTCTCACAAGCCTCCCGACCGTACTTCTCCCAGAGGTCGAGGTAGCGCTGGCCGGCGGTGCGGTAGCCCGCGAGCGCGTCAGGTGCATTGGGATTCTTGTCGAGAGACTCCACCAGCTTCTGCGCGGCGAGACGCTCGATGTCGCGCTGAATGCGGAGGAGTGTCATGCACTGCTCCTCGTTCTGCGACTTCTTCGCACCCTCACAGTAGAGCTTGATGAACTGCGGCACGTCGGTCGCCATGTCGTCGAAGCAGCTCGGACGGCTGGGATCCGAGTGGGTTCCGACGATGTTGAGCGACTCGAGGTAGAGCTGAGAGGCAAAGATGCCGACCTCTTCGCTCGAATGGGTCATCGCGACGTCGCGGAAGGCCGTGGCGGCTTCTTCCCAATGACGCGCTTCGAAGTAGGTGCGCGCGCGGGCGTATTTTACCTCGGCGTACTGGGTGGCGGCTTCCTTGTCGCCGTCTTTCGGCTGGATGTAGCAAACGTAGCGGTTGAAGGCCTGGAGCATGCCCTTCTGCTCGGACGTGAACTCCTTCGGCGCAAACTTGGCGTTGTCTTGCACTCCGGGAGCCGCTGCTTTTCCGCTCTTGCCGCCCTTGCCGCCCTTGCCGGGCTTCTCGTCGTCGCCGCCCGGCAGGTTGCCGGTGCCTTTCTTGTCCGAGCCGTCTTTGTGCGTCTCGGTGTAGATGTTCTGGTAGCAGAGCACCGAGGCGAACGCGGCTTCGGCAGCCTGCGGGCCTTTCGGGTCTTCTGCGACGACCGAGTCGAATGCCGGACCGCAGCGCTTCCAGTCTTTCTGGAAGTAGAGCAAGTCGGCCATCGCGTACTTGATCTTGAGAATGTTCGGCCAGTCTTCCTTCACGATGCGCGGAAAGGTGAACTTGGCGAAGTCTTCTTGCTTGAACGTGCCGACGACCTTCTCGTAGAGGTCGGCCGCGAGCTTCATCGTCTTCACATCGCCGGTGCCGCGAACGCCGTTCGACCCGACAGCCTCGAGATGCCATGCCATGGCGGTTTCGGCTTGGAGGTCGGCGGTGGTGTTGCCGCATTTGAGCTTGTCGTCGGCGGAGTTGTTGCCGGTTAAGAACTCTTTGTAGACGTCGGTCTGCTTGTTGAGCTCCTTCATGATCGAGTCTTTGTCGCCCGACTTCATGGCGAGCGTCGCCTCGGTCACGTGGCCCTGGTACTGGCACCACTTCGCGCCCTTGTCGCGGGTCATCAGGTCTTGGTAGAGCGCGATGGCCTCGGGGTAGTGACCTGTGTCGAGAAAGTTGAGGCCGAGCTCATCCATCATGTGGAAGGTCTTGTCGTTGGCGCTTCCGTCATCACCGCTGAGGGGGTGGAAGAAGCCGTAGGCTTTCTTCGGATCGCCCGAAAGCGCGTAGACGGGAACGATGTCGCGGCGGGCCGAGGTCGCGAGCTGCGTCGCGTTCGGCAGCTGAGCGAACTTGTTTCCGTAGTCGATGACGTTCTTGAACGAAGTCATCGCCTTGCCGAAATCACCTTCGTTCCAGTAGACGTACCCGAGCTTGTAGTGCGCGTAGCCGAACACCTTGTTGTCGGGCGGCGGGTACTTGATGACCTCGTTGTACGACTGCTCGGCGAAGGACCACTTGCTCGGGTCGCCTTGTGCGTCTTGAAAGAAGAGCTCTCCGAACGCGAGGTACGCGTTGGGGATGTACTTCGACTTTGCCCAATTTTGAATGAGCTCGAAGTAGACCTTGCGCGCGTGGTCGTAGTCTTTGGCCTGCTCGTACTCGTACGCGAGATAGTAGAGAACCTCGTCTCCGCAGCCCTGGCTCTTCGAAGGGTCGGACGCGTTCGGGAGCTGGCACCACTTCGGGTACTGGTCCTTGAGGAGGGTGTAGTACTTGATGCCGTTCTTGCGAGCCGCATCGACGACCTTCTTCGAGGTCGCAGAAGCCTGGGTCGCTGCCGTCGCGTCGGCAGCCTTGCCCTTCTTCTTTGCGTCGCTGGCCTTGATGTCGTTCTCGGTCGCCTCGCGGATCGCGGCGGACTCGAGCTCGACGTAGCCTTCTGCGAGGCGGCGCGCGAGCTTCGGACGATCGGGGGCGTTCTTCTTCGTGTCTGCGAAGAGGGTCTCGAGACCTTGAATCTCCGTGACGAGGAGGGTTCGCGAACGGGCCTGAAGGCGCGACTTGCGGTCGTCACGTTGGGCGGCGTTCATCGAGTCGGTGGGATTCACCGGCTTCGTGTTGTCTTTACCCGTCTTCGGGTTGACCGGTGGCGGAGCACCGAACTTCACCTCGGGCTTTTTCATGCCCACGGCTTTGATTGCCCCTGCCGGGCACTCGCTCAGCGCGGCTTTCGCGGCTGGCGAAACGCAGGCCTCTGCGGCAAAAGCCGAATCGACTGCGCTCGACCCTACGGCAACGGCACCGGCTGTGACGCCGAGAGCGCAAAGCGTGAATCGGACCACTTCAGATACACCCAACTTCGAATGCTTCATCATTCGTCTCCGTCCCCTCAGACGCTCTCGAAGCGAGCGCCTTGGATCAAAACTGGGCGGGTGTCCCGCACTGGTCGTCGAGAGGCCCTGGCCTCGCAATCCGCGACCTCATCCCCCGACCGCCGGAGACAGCTCCGGCGGTGTCGCCCTTCGGCTACTTCTTCGCGCCGGCCTTGCCGCACTTGGACACGACGACTTGTCGGTAGAAACCGAGCTCGTCGCGCCAATACTCACCGTTGAATGGCCAGAGCTCGTGCTCGTCGTCTTGCTCGACGACGCCGTAGATGTCCGTCTCTTCCTTCGTCATGATGCCAAGGGCCTGCGTGTCGATCTTGTTTCGCTCGGCGGCCGTGATGTCGATGAGGATCTTCTGCGAGTCGCGAAGATGCTCGTTCAGCTCGTCGAGGTAACGCTGATAGCGATCGCGTGCGAGCGTGCCCGCTTTTCGAACTGCGACTTCGCGAGCGAGGTCGAGTGCGTCGGTGATGTCGTTACCGAGGTCGGAGCTCTTGAAGCCCGCGTCCTGCGACTTGAACAGATCGCGCTCTTTGTCGAGAACGCGGACGTATTCGATGTTGCGGAGCAGCTGGCGATCGCTGAGCGCGTTCTCGACGACCGGTTTGATCTCGGGCTTGAGGTCAGCCTTGCCGTCGCGAACTTTTTTCAAGAAGTCGAAGAACTGCTCGTCGGCGGTGTCGCCCTTGTAGCGATCGAGGATGACCGTCAGCTCCTTCTTGATCGGCTCGTACTTCTTGCGCATGCGGGCCACGATCGTGGTCGCATCGTCGTACTGGCAGATCGTGAAGGCGATGATGGCCTTGATGATGCTGGCTTCGGGGTAGAAGGCGTTCGGGAAGTACGGCGACTCCAGCGTGTGGATGTTGCCGAGGGCGTGCGGGTAGTCGCCTGCCATGAAGTACGCCCACGACTCCTCGAAGAGAGAGTCGAGCCAGTACTCGCTCGAGACGTTGACTCGGTTCCAGTACTTGACCGCGGCCGACAGCTTGGTCGGATCGATCTTGGGGATGTTCTGGTCGTCGAGGCGAACCGAAGCGGAGTAGTAGGTTCGCGCCATCGAGATGTAAGCGAGGTCGCGCATGCGCGCTTCGTCTTCGACGCCTTCGACACCGCCGGCATCGAGCGCGTCGATGACGGCCTGGAAAGCTTTCACCGCCGGAACCGACTGGCGGCGCTGGACGTAAGAAATGCCGCTGAAGAACTTCGCTTGCACGAAGAACGGGCTCGACTTGTCGACCTTCTCGAACAGTTGCAACGCGGTGTCGTAATCACGTGCGTTGTACTTGTATCGACCAAGCAGGTAGTTGAGCTGCCAGTAGAGATTCTTCTGCTGCGCATTGTTGAAGCGCGCGATCTGCTCGGCGTCGTACTTGCCGACGCGCTCGACGATGTTCGCAGGCTCGGGGAGCTGCGTCGCGAGGCGGGCCAGCCAAAGGAGCGTCTCGCCGAACTTCTGGTGGTTCGGCTTCTCGGCGATCTCGCTGAAGAGCGCGTAGCTCGCTTGATAGAACTTGAGATTGTAGAGGGCGATCGCGAGGTGATACTGCGCGATCTGCTTGTTTCCCTCGTCGTCGCCGGTCTCGCCGCCGGTGACCTTCTTCAACGCGAGCGCGGCCTGAGCCCACTTGCCGTTGTCGAAAAGGCGCTTCGCTTGCGCGGCTTCTTCGGTCATCTGTCCGGCAGTGACGGGGCCGTCGTCGGCGGCCTTCTTGCCGCCCTTTTCGTCGTCATCGAGGTCGATGACCTCTTTGCCGCCCTTGCCGCCCTTGCCGCCCTTCTTGTCGCCGCCTTTCTTGTCGCCACCTTTGGCGTCTTTGGCGTCTCCAGCTTTGGCATCGCCCGCTTTGGCGTCGCCAGCCTTGCCGGTTTTCGGGGCCTGCTTGGGCTGCCCGAGAACTTCGGTGTGAGGCGTTGCCAGGAACGCAGTGAAGAGAGAGGCCGCGAGTGTCAGGCTGGCCAACCGTTTACGCATCGTCGTTCCTCGCTTTCAGCGACTCGGGTCCGGATGTCCGGGAACTGCGGGGTCGGGGGGGGTGCTGCGGTGAGTGGCTCGTCGAGGTCGACGCCATTGCTCGTTCGAGCGTTCTCGTTCGAGCGTTCTCGTTCGAGCGATCTCGTTCGAGCATTGCTACATCGACTCAGACGACCATCACAGAGAGCAAAAGCGTCGAAAGGGCCGGAGAAGCACCGAGCGCTGGAAGCGCGGCGGGCTGCTCGGGCAAGTCGGGCAAGTCGGAAGAGTCGGAAGAGTCGGAAGAGTCGGAAGAGTCGGAAGAGTCGGGACAGAGTGGGCGTGCCAGCGAGTGGAAAAACCACTCCGTAAAGCGGCGGCGCGCTCCGGTCGGACCGGAAGTTACAGGATTCGGGCGGCCCCAGGCTGAACGAAGTTCAGGTGTCTGCCGAAAAAACCCAATGA
This sequence comes from Polyangiaceae bacterium, assembly GCA_043755175.1. Taxonomy (GTDB): domain Bacteria; phylum Myxococcota_A; class Polyangia; order Polyangiales; family Polyangiaceae; genus CAYYKK01. Next base: position 19,829 of record JAYUUB010000162.1, read on the forward strand.
GAATCGTGAGATGTTACTTACGACGCGCGGATGGTAATAAGGGCTTCAATACATTGTCAAGCAGGGCTTTTGATCGCGCCTGCGACGATGATGTGGGGGCGAGTACGAGAAGAGCTTGCCGGAGGCTGTCATGAAGGGACGCACCAGCGCCTAAAGACGGCTCGCCTCTTCAAAGGGAATCGACCTCGGCACGGATGTGGTCCGAGGGCTAGGTCGACTCCGAGGTGACTCCAGTTGCTCGCTGCCGACCGAGCCTACGAAATGCGCGGGACAGCCCCGAGACGGTGTTGACGGTAACACGCGGTTTCGACTAGGGTCGCGGGCCGCGGGCGATGGTGGTTCGTAGCTGGCACCCCGGTCGATCTAGGCTTTTTTTTCTTTTGGATTCTGCTCTGAGTAGTACGTTCGCTTGAGTGCCTCGGCTTGACTCGAGGACTGCTTTATCAGACGTCTCTTCCTCGAAGAGCCAGCAGATGCACTCCCCAGCACACGCTTTTCTCGGGCGATCGTTTCTCCGACGGTCTTCGAGGAACCACTTCTTCGGGCGGCCATCCCTTACCCACGTCCCTGTCCCGACTGCCCCTGTCCCGACTGCCCCTCTCGACTGCCCCTGTCCCGATGGCGGACCCCTGCGCCGGCCCCGACCTTCGTCGGGGTTGCCCGCCCTGAGCCTCAGAGCGAAGGAGCTCACCCAAGATGACGCGAACGCGATCGATTCTCACCGGCCTGTTTGCAGTGGCCAGCGTTGCCGCCCTCGGCCTGCTCCCGACAGCTTGCCAAAGCTCGGGCATCGGCGACCCGTGCACGCCGGAAGACGAGTACAACCCGCTCTTCGGTGGCTTCAAGGTGACCGAAGACAACATCGAGTCGCGCTCGTTTCAGTGCGAGAGCCGCATCTGCCTCGTGAACCACTTCCAGGGGCGTGCTTCCTGCCCGCTCGGTCAGGAAGCTCCGAAGAGCTGCAAGGGGACCGGCGACACGACCTCGTGCACGGCCGGAGCTTGCGTCGAGGCGGCCACGTTTGCCCCCTATTGCGATGCAAAGAAGCCTTGCCCCGATGGGTTCACCTGCCAGATCCTGAACAAGGACTCGAACGAGCAAGGAAACTATTGCGCGTGCGATCCGGCGGCTGACAAATGTCCGACGACCAACGGGGGCTTCACGTGCGACGCGGCTACGAAGCAGTGCAAGAGCTTCGTCTGTCACACGGCGGGCAATTGCCAAGATTCCTCTGCGAGCGCTTCGGCAAACAAGGACAAGGCTTGCTGCGTCCCCGGAAGCGACACCCCCGTTGCCGGCGGCGTCTGCGGACAATGTGACAAGGGCGGTCAGCGCGACGCAGCCGATGCGGTCTACTGCTCGTGCCGTTGCGGTGTTGCCGACGGTGCTGCGGCCGAGCCGAACTTCCACTTCTGCGATTGCCCCGATGGTTTCGCGTGCGAACAGATTCGGCGCGACATCGGAATCGGCGACAAGCAGCTGTCCGGTAAGTACTGCATCAAGAACGGCTCGAAGACCACGGCCTCAGAAGCCAGCGCGAAGTGCGGCGCCGTCGTCGGCACCACCACCGGAGCGACCATCACCTGCGCCGGAACCCAGTCCGTGGCGGCACCGGCTCCCTGAAAGCTCGCTGGGTCATTCGGTGATCGATCCTCGCGCTCCGCAAGCAGCTGGACGCGAGGCAGAAGAAGCCGCCGCTTCGTATTTCGAGGCGAGCGGCTTCCTCGTCGTCGGGCGCAACATACGAGTCGGCAATCTCGAGGTGGACCTGGTCCTGCGCGAGGGCGAAGTCGTCGTGATCGTCGAGGTGCGGATGCGCGGGCCAGGTGCCTGGGTCAAGGCTCTGGCGAGCGTCGACCGCGAGAAACAGAAGCGACTCCGTCGTGCAGGGGAGCGTCTGTGGCAACGCGCTTACAAGAAGGACGCGACTGTAGAACGAATGCGCTTCGACATTTTAGCGGTCACCTTCGACGAGGGCGGGCGTCCTTCGTTCGAGCACGTGCGCGCCGCGTTCTGAGCTCTGCCGAGCGGGCGCCGTGACATCCGACGCTCACGCCTCGAGGTGGTCTTGCATGTCGTGCCGCAGCTCCTTCAGCTTGGCCACGCCAGCTTCGGGATCTTTCTCGAGCGTCTCCAAGATCGTGTCGACTCGGCCGATCTCTTTGCGTTGCTGACCGCGCATCGTCTCGACCATTTGTTCGAAGGCGTCGAAGAAATGTTGGAGCTCGTCGCCCTTGCGGAGCTTCTCGCGCAGCACGAGCTTTCCCGTGGCCAGCTCGCGCATCAGCCGCTTCATCTTGAAAATGGGACCAGCGATCTTGTGAGTGAAGACGATCCCGGCGATGCCGATACCGACGACGAGAGCGACCATCGCAGTCACGAGTCCGATGAAAAGATTTCGTTGTCCATCCCGAACGGCCTGCGCTTGCTGCTCGAGGTCGGCCGACTGCTTCGTCAAGAACGTCGCGTCGTTTTCGAGCCGCTTCTGCTCGTCGATGAGCTTCGCATCGTCTTTGTCGGCTTCGTCTTTGAATGTCTTGGCGAGCTCGGGTTGGTCGCCGTAGTTCTTCTCGATGTTCATCGAGACGACCTGGCTCACTTTGCGCGACTGCTCGATGACCTGTTTGCCACGTTCGACGGTGACTTTGCCCTGCCGGACCGTCTCTTTGCCCTGCTCGACGGTGTTTTGGCTCTGAGCCACGACCTGGGAGCTCGTCTTCCAGAGGAGGACGCCGAGCCCAACCGCCAAGACGAGCGCGATGGCCACCAGCAGGCCGGTGTATTTGAGCTGGAACTGCGGATCGAGGAGGTAGTTCCGGGCGCTTCGCTTGTATTTGGGGGGTTGGCTCATACGCACTCGGCAGGCAAAGCGACATGGTAGGCGTCGCGTGAGGCGACGCGCAAATATCTCTCGGAAACGCTCCGACCTTGCTGACCTGTTTTACGAGCGAGACCGACGTTCGGCATCGAGCCCGCGCGATTTTTCTCAGAGCTTCGCGGCCGCCGCGATGAGCTTCAGGGCAGCGTCTTCGGAGGCGGCCTGGATGAGGAGATTTTCGCCTTCGACATCGGAGGTCCCGGCTGCCTCGGTGCTGCGTTTTGCGTTGATCGTGGCCTTCAGCGACTTGTCCGGATAGGTCCAGATCGTCGAGTTGACCGAGATACTCACTTTGCCACCGCTGTAAACCGGCGTGTCGATCGACGTGATGAGAAGAAGGCCTTTCAGCTTCTTGTTACCCTTGAGAAGCTCGGCGGCTTTGCTCGTGCTCTCGCTCCGCGGCGCCACGGCGTAGCCGGTCGCGTTGAGGATCCTCGCTTGTGCTGCACCGCGCACGACTCGGTCGATCTCTCCATCGGAGCGCGTGGTCTTGTTCGTAACTTGGATCGCCACGTAGAATTTCGTCTCGCCGCCGATCGCCGGCGGATCGTCACCGCCGCCTCCCGCCAACTTCTGGAGAGATTGGTCGATCTGGGCGATCACGCTGCTGTCTTTCTCCTGCTTCTTCGCCGTCTTGAGACAGCCAGCGCCCTCGCCCTTTCCAAGCTTGCCGAGTGCAGCGGCGGCAGCGACCTTGACGGAGTTGTTCGCGTCGCCGAGGCCGCCGCAAAGAGGCGCGACCGCGGCGGTGTCGCCAGAGGCTCCGAGCGCAAGCGCAGCCTGCGTGCGGACCTTGAAGTCATCGCTCGTCTTCAGCTGCTTGATGAAGAACTCGGTCCTCGGATCAGCGCTCGCCGACGACGCAACCATGAGCGCGACGAGGCAAGAGGGCACCAGGAAAAGGGCGAGCGACCGTCGCGGCGAGGCGGGCGTCTTCGACGGGGTCAGCAGTCGACCGGCCATTTTCTCACCATACACGAAGCCTTCCTTTCTTTGGCGCCGTTTCCGAGCCGTTCGAGACACACACTTGCCCCACCGACGACGGGGCATCGGGCAGTCGAACCTATGGAGACACCGCGCCGACGAAGTCGTTCACGCTCGCAGTCGAAGCTCGGGCCGGCCCGTCGAAGCCCTCAGGCCTTCGAGCGATCGGGGCGCTCCGAGGTGGGTCGGCGTTCGCACCTGTCGAACCGCGCGGCACCGAACATCGGCGACTCTCGGCTTGCCTGGCGCTCCGAGCAGGCTCGAGATCTTCTGACGGTCGAGGCGACCACGACTTCAATGTTTAGGTGAGTTCGGTGGGAGCCGAGGTGACATCGTGCGCTCGAGGCGTTGCGCTAACGGTGGCAATGCGAGATGCTCTTTCCATCGATGCGACGGACATCCGACATGCCCCTCGCTGACGGCGAAGCGACGAACGACGCGGGGACGCCATCGGCGTCGGCTTTTCCGAAAGCTGCATTGCCGCGAGCTTCTTGGTTGATGCGGGTGCTCGCCTCGCTCGCGCTTGTGTTCGTGGCATTTCCCGCGCTTGCGGTTCCCGTGCGCGTACGTGGAGGCGCGACCATCGACCTCATCGCGACGCAGGGCGTCGCCGACGTGACGCTGAGGGGCCAAGTCGCCGACGACGTCGGTGCTTCGCTCGGCAAAGCGACGGTGCGTATCGAAGCCGTCGATGCCGACGGACGCGTGGTCCACCTCCCCTCTGGATCGGCGTGCGTCTCCGAAGACGCTGGATTGGTTCGCAGCGACGGCGATGCATACATCGTCACGACGAATGAACGCGGCGACTTTTGCGCGAAGAAACCCGGCGACGCGCAAGGGATCGGTTTTCGCGCGCGCTTCGTCGGTAACAACTTCTTCGACGAAACCGAGACCAAAGCAAACGCCGCCCCCGAGTCGGAGCAGCGAGCGCGAACGATCCTCCGGTTCGAGAGTCCTCCGAGCGAGATGGACCTCGAACGAGAAACCATCAACGTCGTCGTCTCGCTCAAAATCGACCGCGCCGACGCCGAACGTCTGGCGCCTCTTGGAGGAATGCGACGCGAAGGTTTGAGCGTCATGCTCAAAGACGAGCGCGGCGGTGAATTGGGTAAGTCCACCACGGGTGGCGATGGACGGGCGCGCTTCGAGTTGAAATCGAAAGTGCTCGGAAGCCCTGGCAACGGCGAGCTCAAAGCACAGTTCGCTGGCGAAGGATCTCTCGCGCCCTCGTCGACCTCGACGCCGGTCATGAGAACCGCCGTGGTTCACCTGACGGCGAAGGATCCCGAGCGAGGCGATCCGGAGGCAGGCATTCCGGTCGACGTCGATGTCTCGAGCGACCACGGCGAGGTCGATGGCGGCATCGTCGAGGCGCGCCTCGGCACGGACAGCGTGGGCACGGGGAGCGTGAGCAAGGGCAAGGCGCACGTCGTCGCGAGCTTCGTGGGAGGTCATCGCGGCGAGCTGGCGCTCACTCTCCGATACATCCCCTCCGCGCCATGGTGGAGGGCAGGCCGAGACATTCAGGTCATCGCAGGTGTCGCGGGGCCGAGCCTCTGGCGCCACCTGCTGTTGGGCGCTCTCGTGGCATGCCTGACGGGGTGGATCGTCGCCAAGTGGCGCCGCTCGCCGGAGACGGTTCGCCCCGAGTCACCGAGCTTGCCTCCGCCATCGGGCAGGCCCGAAATCGTCGTCGTCGATCGCCCCTCGGGGCTTCGCGGTTGGAAGGGAACGGTCACGGACGCACACGAAGGCTACCCACTCGGCGGCGTCAGCCTGAAGATCATGAGCGCAGGATTCGACGGCGATCGAATCCTCGCCCAGGTGACCACCGACGAGGTCGGCTCGTTCGTGTTGGACGAAGCACCGACCCAAGGCGCTCGACTCCTCGTCGAGGGAGACCTTCACGCCACGTACGAACAAGCGCTCCCGCCCCCCAGCCTCATCCGAGTCGCGCTCGTCACACGTCGCCGAGCCTTGCTCGACCGACTCGTCAAGTGGGCACGAACGCGCGGGGGAGCATTCGATGGGGCGAAAGAGCCAACCCCCGGACACGTCCGTCGAGTGGCTTCACGCGCCGCCACCCAAGACGTCGAGGCCTGGGCGAGACGTGTCGAACACGCGGCTTTCGGTCCGGACCCGGTCACTCGGGCGGTCGAAGACGAGGTTCAGCATGCCGAGCCCCGAGCCATTCCCCTCCCCGACCGAGTCCTCCCGGGACCCGAACCACAGCCAGGAAGACAACCGGCACGTTGACGCGAAAGCCGCCATACATATAGTCGCCACTCGTCTCGGCTCCGGCCGGGTCACTGTCCGTGCCGCCACGAGCCGGACACTCTGTTCTTCAGCGCCGCAGGATCAGCCGAGCGGCACCGAATCATGATGTGCGGATCCGCCGGGCGCGGATCCAAGGAGGGTCGGGCAAAGGTTGCCGGGGCCTCCAGGAAACCTTCGAGGAGCGATTGTGAACAACCTCTACATCGGGCTCGCCGTCATCGCCGTCCTCGGGATCATCTGGTTCCTGTTCCTCCGCAAGAAGGAGGAGCCCGAAGCGATCGAAGGAAGCGAAGACAAGGCCCAGAAGGCTCTTTCCACCAAAGTTACTTCTGCAGCTCCGGTGAAAAAAGAGCGCGAGCCGGCGGCGAAGGCCGAGCCTGCGAAGGAGAAGATCAGCGTCAAGCCGACCAAGGCCGCCGAGCCGCCTAAGAAAGCCGAATCGGCGCGCCCCACGCCCGGTGAGGCTGACGACGAGGAGATCGAGGTCGCCGCCGATCTCGCGGCAGAACCGCCGAAAGAAGGTCGCACGCCGCGCGTGAGCGCGCCGCCGACGAGCCGTCGGGCGAAAGACGTGGCCGGGCTCCGCAAAGGTCTCTCCAAGGCCCGCGAAAGCGAAGGATTCTTCGGTCGTCTCAAGGCGCTCTTCGTCGGCAAGAAGGAGCTCGATCCACAGATCGTCGAGCAGATCGAAGAGGTCCTTCTCGCGAGCGACGTAGGCGTGAAGACGACCCAGATGCTCGTCGACACCATCAAAGACGCCCTCGCGAAGAACGAGCTCAAAGACGAGGCTCGTGTGTGGGAAGCCTTGCGCGCCGAGGCCACCGAGATCCTCAGCATCGGTGGAGGTGGCATCTCGCTCACCGGAAAACCCACGGTCGTCATGGTCGTCGGAGTGAACGGCGTCGGGAAGACCACCACGATCGGAAAGCTTGCAACGCGATTGCAGCAGCAAGGCAAGAAGGTCGTGCTCGCGGCGGGCGACACGTTCCGCGCCGCCGCCGTCCAGCAGCTCAACGTTTGGGGCAAGCGCGTCGGCTGCGAGGTCGTCAGCGGCGCCGAGGGCGCCAATGCCGGCGCCGTCATCTTCGATGCGATCCAGAAGGCGAAGGAGATCGGTGCTGACGTCGTGCTGGCTGATACGGCCGGTCGGCTGCACACCAAGACCAACCTCATGGAAGAGCTGAAGAAGATTCAGCGCACCATGGGCAAGGCGCTCGATGGCGCGCCGCACGAGACGCTGCTCGTCCTCGACGCGACGAACGGACAGAACGCCAGCCAGCAGGCCGCGCTCTTCAAAGAAGCCCTCCCGCTCTCGGGCATCGTGCTCACCAAGCTCGACGGCACCGCCAAGGGCGGCGTCATCCTCGGGATCTGTGCCGAGCAAGAGCTCCCCGTCCGCTACATCGGGATCGGCGAGCGGGCAGAAGACCTTAGAGACTTTCACCCGGAAGAGTTCGTGGAGGCTCTCCTAGGCTCTGCACAAGAGACGGCGGAGGAGGCGGCGTGAAAATCGGCACCGGATCTTTTTTTTCGGTGTGCAGATGCCTCTTCGCCCATTAACCTCGGCCGCAACTTGACCCTCCGGACTGCTTACTGAGCACGCACTCCTTTTCGATGTTGATTCATGGATTTTCTGCGTGCTATAGTGCGGGCCTCTTTCTAGCAGCTTTAATTCCGCTGCAAATTCAATCACTTACCTAATACTGCTGCTGCATTGTGGAAGCTCGCGTTGCAACGCAGTGCCGCGGTAAAGCTGTTTTTCTGTAAGCTGTTCTTCTGTAAGCGGAGCAAACGTCTCAAGGGAAGCAAGTCCCAGGGGATTGCTCGCGTCGCACGATTGGAATCTCTGTTCGCGGGGCAGCCCCTGTGGATGTGGAAGGGATGGCGATGAACCAGGCTCGCGTGGGGCTCCTCGTTGCGGTCGCGCTGATGGCGGTGCCGCTGACCGCAGCAGCCCAGCCCGCAAAAGCGGCAGCAGCAGCAAAACCGGTGGATAGCAAAGGTGACAAGGCTGGCGCCAAAGGCGCTGGTCAAGGTCCAGCAACGGGTGTTCAACCCGGAGCTGACCAGCCCGCAGCCGACCAGCCCGCAGATCAACCAGTCGTGCCCGCCGGCGATCAGCCGAGTGGCGACCAACCCGAAGGCGAAGGCCTTGCAGATATTTGCAAAATCTCGCCTGAAGCGTGTCCAACCCTGGACATCGACAAGGCAGCGGCTCGCCCGCTGAAGCCCGAGATGTATGCGATGCAGCAGCGATACGTGCTGCATCAACACCGCTTCGAGGTGAACCCGTACTTCGCGTTGACGATGAACGATCAGTTCGTCAGTCATCCGGCGGGCGGCCTCGCGGTCAACTACTACATCACCAACGCCATCGCAGTTGGTATCAACGGCAACATCTACGGAAACTCGGCCTCTGGATTCAACTTCCAGACGAGCCGCGCAGCCCGCGTAGGTGAGCCCATCACCGAGTATCAGTGGAATGCCAACGCGAACTTCACGTACGTGGCGGCCTACGGAAAGTTCGCTGGATTCAGCGACTTCATCTTCCACTACGACTTCTACTTGGTAGGCGGCATCGGTGCCACGTCGACACGACCCATCGCGGTCGTCGATCCCGACAATCGCACGTTCAGCTACTCGCCGCGAATCACCTTCAACATCGGCGGCGGTCTCCGCATCTTCTTCAACCGTTGGCTCGCGCTGACGGCTGAGGTTCGAGACTACATCTTCCCCGAAGATCTCGAGAACCCTGGCATTGCCAAGGGCCTCGACTCGAAGGGCAGGCCGAACGCCCAGAACCCAGACACCTGGACCTCGCCCAACACGAGCATCACGAACAACGTGCAAGCGCAGGTTGGTCTGTCGCTCTTCCTCCCCTTCTCGTGGGAATACCACAAGCCGCGATGAGAGAAGGGAACGTGAAGATGAACACGGGGAAAGTGACCATGCACCTTCGTAACGCGGCTGTTCTTCTCGGATCCATCGCTGCGGTGGGCCTCGGGCTCACTGCATTCGAAAAAAGCGCCGAGGCGCAAGAGATTCAGATCACGGGCCCGCTCGCCGGCGCACCCGCAGTTCGCAAGCTCCGTCTGCACCGCGATGGGCGGTTCGAGATTGCTCCGTCGATCTCGTTCACGCTCCTCGACGAATACCGACGAACGCTGATTCCGGGTCTTCGGCTCCAGTATCACTTCACCGACTGGTTCGGTCTCGGTGTCTGGGGCGGCTATGGGATTCAGTACAACACCGGCCTTTCCGAGGAGCTTCAAACCAAGGCGGTCGACGACCGTGCTTGTGCGAAGAACTCAGCCCAGTCGGCCTGCCAGCTGACCGCCGTCAACCTCACGCACAAGAACCTCGCAGACGACCAGCTCGGGCGAATCCAATGGATCGTGGCGCCGCAGGTCAGCTTCGTTCCGTTCCGCGGTAAGTTGGCGCTCTTCTCGGCGCTCTTCGTCGATACCGATGTAAACATCTTCATCGGCGCCGCGATCGTTGGTCTCCAAGAGCGCGCAGAGTGCGGATCGACCGGCCAGGTGAAGTGCGACAAGCAGGCAAGTTACACGCTCGCCAGCCGCATCGTACCCGCGCCGACCTTCGGCCTCGGGCTCAACTTCTACCCGACGAAGTTTTTCGGGTTCGGCGCCGAGTGGCGCGGCCTCCCGTTCTCGTGGAACACGTCTGGCTTCGATGTCTCGGGCGGTGGTCCCAACAAGGCCTTCCCGGACAACAAGGTCAACGGCGAAGATCATCAGTTTCACTTCAACAGCATGATGACGGTGAACTTCACCTTCCGCCTGCCAGCTGGGGTGAAAGACTCCGAGTAAGGGCGAGCAGCACGCTGCTCGAGGCCACGAAAGCCCGCGCAACCTTTGGGGTGCGTGGGCTTTGCCGTTTCGAACGGCTTCATCTTTCTCCAAGCCCTTCCTCTGCGAAGTGTTCTGGAGAGCGAGAAGCCGATTCGACACCGTTTTACGGGTCGAGCACCTTGCTCCGTCGGGTGAGCAGCACCATGCTGGGCGCTCAGCGGATCCGGGCGGGGACCGTTCATTCTAGCGGGAAGATCCCGCGCGACGATCAGAGACGAACATGGGAATTTTCGACTTCCTGAAGAAGGGCTCCAATCCCCCGCCCGCAAACGGCGCCGCTCCGGTGAAGACAGCTTCGTCGAAGAAGGTCGCATCGTTCGCCAAGGTCGTCGGAGACAAGCGAGCCCAGACGTACGACCGAGCCGAAGCCATTCAGGGCCTCGCTGCCCTGAAGACGGGTGAAGGCGCCGAGGCGCTGCTCCGTCGCTTCACGTTCTCGATCGATCCGTCGATCACCGATCAGGAGGAGAAAGAGTCTGCGTACCTCGGCGTGATCGCTGCCGGAAAAGACGCCATCCCCCATGTTCTCACATTCTGCGAACGCGCCGAGGTTCTCACCTGGCCGATTCGAATTCTCCGCGACCTCTGCGACGACGAGGAGTTCAAGACCGAGCTCCTGACGCTCGCAGAAACCTTCGACACCGAGTACGCCCGCAACGTCGAGCCGAAGCTTCAGGTCATCGGTGCGCTTGCCGAGGTGCGGGGAGAAGACGTTCGCGCGGCTGTCGAGCGGTTTTTGGACGACTCGAACGAGACGGTGAGGTTTCACGCCGTGCAGACCACGTTCGCTCAAGAAAGCGACGCGTGTGTTCCTGCGCTCGTCAAGCTCCTCGAGTCGGAGGAGTCGATTCGTATCAAGAACAAAGTGTGCGAAGGGCTCGTCGCGAAAAAGTGGCGCATCCCTTCAGATCTCCTTCAGACGGCGAGCAAAGGCTTCAACGACGTCGAGGATTACTCGCTGGCGAAAGACGGGACCATCGCTCGTTACGGCGGCTTCACGATCGCCTGACTGTTCGGTCGACGCAGCGCGAAATTAGTTTGGCTGCTCGGGGCCCGTGTCGATTGACATAGGCCCGTCGCATTGGCGACCATCCCACCCGTGAGTGAACCGGGGATTGCATCGCTGAGGGCCCTCGTCGAGAGCGTCGTGACCAAGCTGGGGCTCGACCCAGCCAAGGTGCTGCGCTCCGAGAGTGATGAGCACGTCTCTTTCGCCGTGAAGCGAGGGAGCGCAACCGTCGTGGTAGCCGTGGGCCGCGCGCCAGACGGCCATTTCTTCGTTCGTGTCGCGGCGCCCGTCATTCTCCTGCCAAGCGACGCGTTCAAACATCAGGCGTTGTTCCAAAGGCTTCTCGAGCTCAACGCCGAAGGGCTCTCGAACGCGGCATTCGGTCTCCTAGACGGCCGCGTGGTGGCGGTCAGCGAGCGACCGGCGGCAGGAATCGATTCAGACGAAATCGAACAGATGGTTCGCCACTTGGCTGCCGTCGCCGACACGTTCGACGATCGCCTCGCCGCCGATTTCGGCGCCCAACGCGCAGGCTCATGATCCGCTCGCGCAGCGCGCCGCCCTTCCGTGGGTCGAGCGTCGGAGACGTCACGTGAGTCATGCTCTCCGCGCCCGCGCGGCGTTCGTACGCGCTGCATCCGTCCTAGGCGCGAGCTCGCTTTCCGCGGCGCTCGGCGTCGGGGTTCTCTTTGGTGGAGCAGCCTCGGCGCGAGCCGCCGACGTGGAGGTCAGCGCGAACACTGCGGCGCAAGCTTACGAAGTCGCCAATCCGTGGGGAAGCTACAGGCTCGAGCGACGCCGAATCACCGAATCGCTCGGCTTCAGCCTCTATCACCTCCAGGGTGACTACGTTCCGGGTAAGGCCGACTACTCCGCACGCGTCATGTTCCGCCTCGACGCAGACGTCGGAGTCAACGCGCACCTTCCCACCGCGCAAGCTGGCGCAGAGACGAGCTTCGGCACGGCCGGCGGGTCGCGATACGTCCCAGGGCTCGCGCCCGCTCATCTCGACATGATGTACGCCTATGTCGAAGGTCGAAACCTCGCGCACGGGTTTCTGGGTTTCCGAATCGGCCGCCAATACATGACCGATGTGCTCGGTCTTTGGTCCTTCGACGGTGGGCTCGTCAGAGTGACGACGCCGTTCTTCGTGGAGGTCGAGGCCTACGGCGGTCTCGAACAGCGAGGCGGCCTCGTCTTGTCGACGTCTCGCTACGAGCAACAGGGCGTCTGGCGCGGAACCCACGCCGACTTCGGCACCCAGGCGAACCAGCCTAGAGTCAGCGATTTTCCGTCGTATCAGAAGCCGAGCGTAGCTCCCGCATTCGGCTTCGCACTGGAGTCGAACGGCCCCAACTGGATTCACGGACGCCTATCGTATCGAAGAGTCTACAGCATCGGCGATACGACGTCGCGACAGTTCGCCGACCCTGCCGGCGGCTATCAAACCGTGAGTGGAATGCGTGTTTCGTCCGACCGAATCGGCTACGCCGCGAACATCGGCGAAGGTTCGATCGGAGGTCTGAAGGGCGGCTTCACGTACGACTTCTACAACACGCTCGTTCCCCACGCCTTCGCCGGAGTCGAGGCTTACCTCGGCAAGCGCGTCACGGTCGGAGGCGACTTCGACTACTACCAACCCACGTTCGACGCCGACTCGATCTGGAACTGGTTCACCAAAGAGCCCCAGATATCTGCGACGGGACGCGTCGCAGCGCGCTTCACCGATCGTCTCTCGCTCTCGGCTTCGGGCGGACCAAAGTTCTTCTTCACCGATGGCGATCCGAACGCGTTCTACAAGGGGGAGTGCGCGGTTGCGAAGCTCGGAAACCGCGCCGACGGAAGCGCCCTGCCCTGCTCCGGTTTCGATGTAGTGACCAACTTCGACACCCTGAAGAAGACCGGAACGAACGCGTACGTTCGGAACGCAGACAATCGCAACACGAAGATTCTCCCCGACGGAATGGGCCAAGTCGCGCTTCGGTTTCGTCTGTCGACCGCCAAGGTCGAGCTTCGCTCGATGGCGGAGGCAGGCCACCGCGGACGGCGCGTCGGCGGTGACATGTCGCTCGACAAGAGCTTCGTCGGAGGCATGTGGGCGCTCGGCGGACGAGTCTCGCTCTACAACTTTCACGATCCGACGCGGGCAGATCGCGACGCCACCTCGTTCGGCTACGTCATCGGCGCTGGCTGGCGCCCGCTCGATCTGTCGCGCATCAACATCGAATGGGAGCACGACATCAACCGCCTCGCAGGGAGCCGCTTCCGGCTCCTGGCGATGCTCGACGTCTTGTGGATCAAGTGATGAACACGACCCCCCGCAAGCGAGCTCTGCTTCTCCGTCGGCCGCGGCGCGGCGTGCCTGGTTGGGCACTTCTTCTCGTCGTGCTAGGCGCGTTCGCCATCGCTTGTGTGATGCCCGACGCATCGGCCGACCCGACGCAAGACAACGCCCCAGCGCGGAAGCTCGGACCATTCATTCACGGGCTCTATCCGCTGCCGAACAACGCCGAGGTCCCTCTCGAGTGGATGCCACCGGGATCGAAAGAGAGCCCTGAGCCGAGCGACAAGATCTTCCCACCCCAGACGCTCTCGGTCCGATTCAACCACAAGAAGCACGTCGGCGAATTCAAGCTCACGTGCAAGGTCTGTCATGCGGCTGCCTATGGCAGCCTGAGCGCGAGCGATCGCCTTCTCCCGAAGCCGGAGCAGACGTGTGACAACTGCCACGACGTGAGCCACGCCGATCCGTCGAACGTGAAAGCGGGGACCGAGGACAACGGGCAGTGCACGTTCTGCCATCTCGGCGACGCAGCCGGTCGCAACGGCAAGGTCTCGAAGCTCCTCATGCCGGCGCCTGCTCTGCGGTTTCCTCACAAGAAGCACCTCGATCGAAACATTCAGTGCGCGCAGTGTCACGGTCGGGTGGAAAACATCGAGCTGGCGACGCGCGAGCAGCTGCCGCGTATGGCTGGCTGCTTCAAGTGCCACTCGCAAAGCTCTGCGGGCGAAGACGTCGCCAAGGGCGCGTGCACGACGTGCCATCTGACCGAGCCCACGGGACAGATGGTGACCGAGTTCGCATCGGGGGAGCTGATGCCGCCACAATGGCTCCACCTGGCGCAGCACACCCCCGATTGGATCGATCGACACAAGTCGGTCGCCGCCAACGACAGCCGCTTCTGCGGCAACTGCCACAAAGAAGACTACTGCGCGAGCTGCCACGACGGTCGGATACGCAACCGAACCGTACATCCGAACGACTGGATTTCGATGCACGCGGAGTCGGCGCGGCTCGACAATCCGCGTTGCACCAGCTGCCATCAAGAGCAGACCTTCTGCGCCGACTGTCATCGACGCGTGGGCGTCGCGCGCGACGCCCCTTCGGGCAACCGGAACACGAGCGAGCGATTTCATCCGCCCTCGAGTGTGTGGAGCTCTTCGCCTCGTGGCCCACAGCATCATGCTTGGGAGGCCGAGCAGAACATCAACGCCTGCGTGGCTTGTCATTCGGAGCGTGACTGCACCACTTGCCATGCCACCCGCGGCGTTGCCGGCGGTCAGGGTGTGAATCCCCATCCGATCGGATTTGCTCGAAGTTGCAAGAACGCCTTCTCGCGCAACCCGCGCCCTTGTCTCGTTTGCCACGAAGGAAACGACGCCAGCCTCGGGAGCTGCCAGTGACGCGAAGAACCGCCGTCGGGCTTCCAGAAGCCGAGCCGCGAACCGACGAGGAGATCGGCGAGCAGTCGGTGTCTCACCACATTTCCTTGCGTCGGGGGGAGCCCGGCCGGTATAGCCTACGGCTGCGCGCCGAAGAGGCTCGCACGTTGACCCCCTTCACCAGACTGGCCCACACGGGTCGCCCGAGTTTCGACTCGAGCCCCCAGGCCTGCACCGATGTCGCTCGGAGTTCCCGACCGGCCGAAGAGCATGACCAGAGCCACGACGGAGTTGAAGGAGGAGGGTGCGTTTCGACATCATCGGCCAAGGAGATAAAGCGTGAAGGAGCTCGTTCAGTACCTCCTCAAGAACCTCTACCTGGATTTTCAGGGGGAGATCTCGCTCGACACGGTGAGAGGTTTTCTCCGCGAGGACGATGGCAAAGAGGCCCGTCAACTCATCGCGAAGCTGATCGAGGAGAAGGGCGTGGACGACATGCTCATCACGTTGGCCGATTGCTTGAAGGAGCACATCGCGAACGGGATCACCGAAAAGACCGTTCGCGACCAACTCTCCATCTACTCGGACAGCTGATCACTAGAACGATCTTCGACGCGGTCTCTGGTTCGATCTCACCGACTCGCCGACGTGTCCGAGTGCTTCAGTCCAGCGGACCGGTCGGGCTCGCGTGCGTTTTGGCGGCGGCATCGGGGGCGAGCTGCGATGTGGCACGCCCCGACGTTCTTCCTGTCGGGGTGCCGATGCACGCGACGGCGCTGACGGCCTCTTGGGGCGACATCACCGTCGCGCTCGGCCCCGACCAGGTCGTTCAGTCGAACGCAGCGTTCACGATTCAGTTCGATCGGTACATCTTGCCCACCGACGCCGCGCGCCAATCGGTGTGCCTTCAACCGGGTACCGACCAGATCACCAAGCTCGAGCAGTGCACGCAAGGCGTGAGGCTCGAGCCTCGGTACGATCCCGTGACTCGAACCGTCATTTATTACCCGAACGGCGTCCTCGAGAGCGCCGGTGCCGATGTTTACACACTGACCGTGTTCTCGGCGGCGAATGGCGGAAAGGGGTTTCGGGCCTTCGATGGCACCCCGCTCGTGTTCGATGATCCCGCGAAGGGGCTCTCGGTATCGTTCAAGGTCGGCTCGAGCTTGGGTCAGGTTCCGCCTCCTCCACCGACCGATTTCCCGTTCTGCAACCGTTGCCGACTTGGATGCGAGACCCTCGAGTACGTCGACGCCGCCAAAGACAATCCCGGCGCTGGACAGATATTGCACCAGCAATGTGGTGGCAACTGTCACAAGTTCGACGCGAGCGTCAAGCCGGCCGCCCCGCCCGCGATGGGGCTCGAGCTCGACTCGTTGCTCGCCGTGAGGCTCACGGCCAATGACGTCGTCGCCCACGGCACCCAGCTCGGCGGGCACGCGAATGCGCCGACCGTGAACCCTCCTCACTTTGGCGTCGCGATGGCGCGTATCAAGCCGGGAGATCCGGGCAACAGCTACGTCATTTACAAGATCCTCGCGAACCCTGCGGTAGACCAGTGGGCGGAGAGCTCGACGCTCGCGGCAGGCGAGACCGAGCGGCTTCGAAGGAGCCTCGTAGTTGGCATGCCCATGCCCGCGGCGCCCTATCCCGGACTGACCCACAAAGAAGCCACCATCGTCAGCGATTGGATTGCTGGCGGTGCCGGCGCCAAGCCCTGCGAGGTTACGCCTTGAAGCTCGTCCTCGATCGTACTCGGGGCATCGACTGCCAACATAGTTGATGACAGGCCACATTTAGCAGCGAATAATGGCGCTCCATGGCGCAATCGAAGTTGACAGAGATCGAGATGGCGCCTCTCGGGCGAGATCTCGGCGACTTCGGTGAGCCCCATGCGACCGGGGGCTCGGCCGAGGTGTATCGGACGCGGCTCGACGGTCACGAGGTGGCTGTGAAGGTCGGGCTCGGTGATGGCGCTGCCGACGTCTGCGTCACCGAAGCCGAGGTGCTCGCTCTCGCGCTCTCGCCTCGCATGCCGATGCTCCGTGCAGTCGGATGGCTACGCCGCGAAAAGCAGCGGTTCGTGGTCGCGGAGCGAAGTCGGCAAGCACGCCCGTTCATCATCTTGGATTGGTGTGCACAGCAGGCGCACAGAAGCTCGCCCACCGCGCAGGCCCTGACGATCGCGCGCGACGTCGGAGAAGCACTGGCCGACGCACACGCCGTCGGAATCGCCCATGGCGATGTCAAAGTAGAGAACATCGTCGTCGGCACCGACGGAAACGGAACGCTGCTCGACTGGGGCCTCGCCTGCAGCGTGTTCGCGAGAGAGCCGAAGGGTGGAACGCTCCGCTATCTTCCGACGGACGACTCAGACCTCGGAGATGCGCGCGCTCGGGACGTATTGGCACTGGGTGTCCTTTTGGCGGAGTGCTGCGATCCTTCGATACGGGCCGCCACGAAACCCATCGCGGCTGCGCGAGCCGCCACGCTTCCTGCGCCGTTCGACGCGATCTGCGATGCCCTGCTCGCGCCGAGCCCTAACGCGCGCCCGGACGCCCGTTGGGTCTCGGAAATGTCCCTCGACTCGATCGGCCGAGGCAGTGGGTCTCCGAGCGACAGCTGGCCCCGTCAAGTGCGCGCGAGCTACCTGCGAACGCGACGCGGTGCGCTGCTGGGGGTGGCGGCCGACGACGCCGCACCATGGCTCGCGACCGCGTCGCGCTGGATGCGCGCCATCGACGCCCTTCGCTCGGACGCTGAGGGCAGTCTTGCATCTGAGATTCTTCCGCTTCTAGATCTCGATGGAGTGAATCGCTGGCTCGTTCAGCTCGTGGGTCCGCAAGCATCGTCTTGGCCCCTCGGCCGAATCGCAGATGCTGGAGAACGACGAATCGCCGAAGGTCTGTTGACGCTCGCGTCGCGCTTGCCTCCACGTGCCTTCACGCTCCTCGAAGTGGAGCAGGCCGTGCTGGGGCCATTCCGCCCCCCGGGGCGCGCGAGGCCGACTCCGACCGGTGTCGAAAGAATCGCTCGCTTGTCGATGGAGCTCTCGACGATCCCCCCTTCGATGTCGGCGGTCGCCACCGTCGAGTACGACGTTTCGCTTCCACCGACTTTGGTGATTCAGGCTGCAAACGCTCTACGGATCGTGGGTGAGCTCGGCCGTGCGAGGAGCTTGGCGCTTCGAGCGACCGAGGCCTCGGTCGAAGGGTCTGGGGGCCTGTTCGCGGAGGTTCTCAGACGTTCTGGAGACCTGGAGGGCGCGGCGGAACGCGCGACTCGAGCACTCGACGACGACGTCGACGAGCGTTCGCGCGCAGTGCTCGGTAGGCTCGCCTTCGACCGTGGCGACGCCGAGGGAGCGCTCGCCCAAGTGGACGGCGAAGCAGGAGCGCCGTGCGCAGAAGTCGCGGCGCTCGCGTTTGCGCGCCTCGGAGAGGTTCGCAAGGCGCTCTCGTCGCTCGAACGCGGTGAGGCATACGCGCGCAGCGCCGAGGACCGCGCGCGGCTGGCCGGGACGCGCGGATACATTCTCGCGAACGTCACGCCGGCTGCTGCGCTGACGGCGTACCGAACCGCGGTCGACCACGCCGTGCGCGCCGGGATCGTCGTGGAAGAAGCCACCTACCGCACAGGTGAAGCCGCGACGGCCGTCGACGAAGGATACCTGGGCGAAGCACTTGCTACCGGTGCTCGTGCGGCTCTCCTGTGGGAGTCGCTGGGACGCCCGGCGCTCGCCGCACGCGCCGTGCTCGCTATGGCCGCAGCGCACGCGACGCTCGGACTCTCGGCCGAAGCGACTCGTTCCGGAATGCGTGCGGTGAGGCTCGCTCGAGAAGGCGGTGACTCGCGCGCCGAAGCCTACGGGTTCTTGGCCATCGCCGATGGAGGTGGGGCGCGCCCGGGCGACAGCGGAGCGGCGGCGGCATCGGCTCGATCCATCGTCGATTCGATGGCCGACGATACCGACGATCGATTGCGTGTGATGGCGAGGATCGCAGATCACGGCAGGCTTCGGGCGACCGACGACCTCGGAGCCATCGATGCCCTCGCGGAAAAGGCATCTGCGTCGCCGAGCGCTCGAATGGATTGGTGGGGTGCCCGCGCTCGCCAACTCTTGCGCGTCGATGGTGCTTCTCGCGCCGAGACGGGAACGCCGACATTGTCACGACACGATGTAGTTCTGGCCGCTCTGGTGGCGCTGTCGACGACGCCGATGGCCGTTTCGGCGCGCGGGCCCGCCCTCCACGCAGGTGCGCGTCTCGCGGTTGCGTGCGGGCGAAGCGATGTCGCGGAACGCCTTCGACCGGCCTTGCGCGATGCGGCTCGCACGCTCATTTCAAGGGTCGGTCCCGACCTCGCGGGACGAGCGGCCGAGATTGATTGGGTGACGTCGAACCTCGTCACCGACGAGATCTCGATGGACGCCGAGCAGGTTCGCGATCTCGAGCATTTGGTGCGCTCTCTCGGAACGGGCGAACGCCTCGGACCGCTCTTGAGACGTGTCCTCGACGCGCTCGTTCTGTGGACGGGGGTCGAGCGAGGGCTCCTCCTTCTGAAGGCTCCCGACGGCCGACTCGTTCCACGTGCCGCGAGAAACTTCGCACGAGACGATTTGCGCGGGGAGCAAGCGACACTCTCTCAGTCGCTCGCGCACCGTGCCATCGAAGCCCTCGAGCCGGTGGTCGCCGTCGATGCGGCTGGTGAGCTGCCGCACGTACACCGAAGCGTGCATGCGCTTCGGCTTCGGAGCGTGCTCGCCGTGCCTCTCGTTGCACGAGGCGAGGCTCTCGGCGTCGCCTACCTCGACGACAGGATTCGGCGAGGCGCATTCGGTCCGCGTGAGCTCGCATGGGCCCGAACGATCGCAGCGCTCGCGTCGTCGATGATCGCCGACGCTCGCGACCAAGTCTTGTTGAGACGCGCGGTTCGAGCTGCGCGCCGATCGAACGAGCGACTGACCGAGACCTTGGCTGATCGCGAGGCGAAGCTCGACGCAGCGGAGCGAACGCTCGAGCGCTCGGCCAGCACCCGCGGAACGCGACATCGTTACGAAGAGATCGTGGGCGAGAGCGAGCCGATGTCGCGGCTCTTGCGGACCCTCGATCGCGTCGCAGCGTCCGACGTGCCGGTACTGGTCGTAGGCGAATCGGGTAGCGGCAAAGAGCTCATCGCGCGCGCCATTCACTCGAGCGGGGCGCGCGCCAAGAAGCCGTTCGTGAGCGAGAACTGCGGGGCGATCCCGGAGGGGCTGCTCGAGAGCGCGTTGTTCGGTCACGTGCGCGGTGCATTCACGGGCGCCGATCGTCCGCGCGTCGGGCTCTTCGAGGCCGCCGACGGTGGCACGCTCTTTCTCGACGAAGTCGGTGAGATGAGCCTCGGGATGCAGACGAAGCTTTTGAGAGTTCTCGAAGATGGTCTCGTGCGCCCGCTCGGAACGGAGAAGCCCCGGAAGGTCGACGTGCGCGTGATTACCGCCACACATCGCGACCTCGAGGCGATGGTGCGCGAGCGCACCTTCCGCGAAGACCTCTTCTATCGGCTCAACATCATCGCGATGCGCGTTCCCCCTCTGCGCGAGCGCGCGAGCGACATTCCGCTTCTGGTCAAGCGCCTCATCGACAAGCATGCGGGGGGTCGAACCATCTCTGTTTCACGAGCCGCCATGCAGCGGCTGTCGACGTTCGGTTGGCCAGGCAACGTGAGACAGCTCGAGAACGAGATCCGGCGAGCGCTCGTCCTGGCCGACGAAGTCATCGATCGCGAGCACATCTCGCCCGAGATCGATGGCGGCCTGAACGGGCCGGTCGCAGAGGCTGGGCTCAACGTCCGCAAGCGGGTCGACTTGCTCGAAGGAATGCTCGTGCGTGATGCGCTCGAACGAACGCGTGGCAACCAGACGCAAGCCGCCAAGCTTCTCGGGCTGAGTCGCTTCGGGCTCCAGAAAATGATGAAGCGCCTCGACGTGACGTTGCCCTAGCCGGCTAGCCCGTCAGTGCGACAGTGAGCGCGCCTTTTCGAGCAGCGCTTTGGTCCCCTCGTCGTTGGCCAAAAAGAACCCGCGGGCGCGCCCGTCTTTGTCGACCAAGACGAAGTGCTCGCCGTGAAACAGGTTACCTGCAGCGTCTTTTCCCATCCCGACTTTGAACCCACGGAGCACCGTGTCTTCGACGACTTTCGGATCACCTGTCACGAGCGACCAACGGGGAGAGACGACGCCGAACTTCTCGACGAACGCAGTGAGCTTGGCAGGGGTGTCGTTCTCGGGATCGACCGACACCGACAGGAAACGAAGGTCGCTGTCGGACTCGGTCTTCTGAACGAGGTCTGCCATCTTCTTGGTGAGGCTCGGGCAGATGACCGGGCAGCTCGTGAAGATGAAGTCGACCACCCAGACTTTGCCGCGCATGTCGGCAGAATCGAAGCGTCGACCGTGCTCGTCGACGAGCTGAAAAGCAGGCAGCGGGATGCGAACGTCGACCGGTTCAGCGGATGCGACGACGACGCTCTTCTGGCTCGCGTCGGTCGACGTTCGATCGCAAGCGCTCGTGAATGCCGCGATCGCAAGGATCAAGAACGGGTCGGGCTTCATGACGGTATCGCCCTCAGCGCGCGCTGCAGTCTCGAAGAAGAACGAAGAAAGGAAAGCCGATGGCGACCGCGGCGAAGAGAACCCAGAGCCACCGCGGCCGAAGGTTCACCCCCGTCGTCGGAGGAGGCCGAGAGGGCTTCGGGGACCTCGTACCGGTGGAGGTCCGGGGATCTTCCATCGATGCGATCAGCCGACCGTCAAAGCGCCGAAAATTCCGACGAGGTAGATCATCGAGGTGAAGAAGAGCCCCTTGGCCCATCGCACGCCCGCATCACGACGAAGACCCCAGAGGCCGACACCGAAGAAGAGCGCTCCCAGGAGGGGCGCCGTGGCGAGGTAGGCCGTTCCACCGACGCGGAGGGGCACCAGCAGGAAGCTCATCAAAAGCAGCGCCGCGAGGTACCTGACGGCGTGGTGGCGCGCGACGCGATCGCCCGAGACCACCGTGAGCACCTTCATCCCGGCGCGTCGGTAGTCTTCTTTTCGGAAGGTCGCGATCGCGAGAAAGTGAGGGATCTGCCAGAGGAACAGGATTCCGAAGAGCACGATTCCGGGGCCGTCGAGCGTACCGCGCGCGGCCGACCATCCGAGGAGCGGGGGGATGGCGCCGGGAACCGCTCCCACGACGAGTGAGGCGGGCGAACGCCTCTTCATCGGCGTGTAGAGAAGAACGTAACTGACGAGGGCGATGGCAGCGAGAAGCCCGGTGATCGCATGAACGCCGAAGGTGAGGAGCGGCAACGACAGCGCCGAGAGCGCCATGCCGAGCCCCAACGCCAAGCTGCTCTGCATGCGTCCCTGCGGGAGCGGACGATTCGCGGTGCGTGCCATCAGCGCGTCGGTGTCGCGCTCGAGATACATGTTCAACGCATTGGCCCCCGAGACCACGAGCGCGGTGCCGAAAAGCATCGCGCCGAGCTTCGCACCCGACCAGGCGAACACGCCGTGCGAGAGCGGATCGATGCTCAGATGCCGACACGCCAGCCAATAGCCACCAAACGCCGTGAACGCGACGGAGATCGTGATGCGCGGTTTCGTGAGGGTGACCAGATCACGCGCGAGGCTCGGTGTCGCGCGCGCGCTCGAAGCAGCTCCGGATGCGCCCGATGCCGAGTCGGGGTCGGCGGAGCCCTCGGCGCCGCTTTCTTGCCTGGAAGTCGCGTTCGTCGATGAGGCGTCGTCGACCGTGATGCTCGGGTGTTGCATGGCGTGCGCTCTCGAAGAAGTTGTCACGGGGGGATCTAGGGTTGGCGAGGGGCTTCGTGAAGCCGTCACCTGCGATCCTACGCGAAGCGCTGGTTACCCGAGGAAACCAGCGGCCACAAGTCGTGGATCAGCCGCGGCAAGTTGCCGCGGCGTTCGATGGGCCGAGGTCACTTGCTGCGAGAACGCTCTCTGGCCGCGATGGCAGCCCAGACCCCACGCGCATCGCGGCTCGCCAAGGTCATGGTCAACGACGCGACGATGAGCGCGATCCCGTTCAGAGGGATTTCGGCGCTTGCACCCACCATCAAGAGCAAGGCGAGCGCGCCGAGGAGTGCCGGCATTTGTCCTCGCTGGGCGAGAGCCGCGAGCGCCAGCAGTGGGGTCACGATCACCGCGAAGAGCTCGAATGCCAACGGAACGTAGGGGACCGGTCGGGTCAAGAGCCGCTCGGCGCCGTGCTTGAGGAGAAAATAGACGGGGCCTGGGCTCGCCGACTCGACGAGGATCTGACGCGTAGCCACTGCGCCCAGCGCGAGCGCGACCACGACGGCGGGGCTCACGAGCTTCTTCGCGCGAGCCGTGAGCCAACCGGTGGCGATGACCAGGAGGAGCACGGTGAGCCCGAAAGCGATCGTCGCGAAGATCCGCGACCCGTCGACGCCATCGCTGCGAGGCAGAAGAGCGGCGCGGTTGGCGAGAACGACGGCGATCGCTCGCATCGAGCTCGCGAGCCCCGACAAGACGGCGACGACTCCGAGTGATCCTGCCGCCGGTTGGCGAAGCGCGTCGAGCCCAGAGAGAACAGCGAGCGTCGACGAAGCTCCGCACGACGCGATCAAGAAAGGCATCGGCGCTCGCTCTCCGCCGACCGACGCGAACAAGACCAAACAGCCGATGCCGGTGAGCAACAGGGAAAGCACTCTGAGGTGGGCCGGCGCACGACTGCGCGTCATGTCCATCACGAGCATCACCGCAAGGGCCAGCGTCGTGACGCCGAGGAACTGCGTGAGGATCTCCGATCCTTGCTGTGCTCGGTTCGTGAAGCGATCCCAACCGACGGCGACACCATGAAGAGCGGGGGCTAGGGCTCGCGCGAAGAGTGTGATGAGCACCATCGCGAGCCCGAGCCAGCGCACGGAGCCGAGCGCGATACGCGACAGAGGCGGGGCGGGTGTAGGCTCGCTCGAGACAGGACCTGATGCACCTTTGGGTGCCGGCGACGGCTTCGTCTCAGAAGTCGTGCCTTCGGCTTCAGTCGTCACGCGCTCATTTCTTTCGGAGCGGCAGAAGCGGCCCATCGCCCAAGTCGGCGCGGCCCGCCCCTTCTTGGCCCGGTTGTCCGGTGGGCCGCCTCTTTCGCGGGGGGACGTTCGGCTTCAGCTTCGGTGGATGCTTCATGAGAATGGGTCTCGCGTTACGAGTCGAGCAGGCATCGAAGGGGTCTCTGTGGAACTCCCAGTGCAGGTAGACGTTGCCATCGGGCGACACGATCGCATCGGGCGCTTTGCCGAAAGGGCTCGCTCGATCGAGCGCCTCGAGGGCGACCGCATCAAAGATGGTGCTCCCACTTCGCTTCACCACGCCAAGACGCACGATCTTGCCTTCGGATTTGTCGAGGACGACTTCGACGTGCGTGACGAGGGTCATGTCGGAGAGGCCTTCTGCGTCGGCGCCGCCCGATCCGAGAAACTCATCGCCGAAGATGGGGTGAAGTCGGTTGTGGATGCCGACGAGGTAGTCGGCGAACGGCACTTCTGCAGCGTTGAGCGCCGTCTCGTCGCCGAGCTTCACGCTTGGATCGTAGTTCTCGATGGCTGGGCGCCAGCGCTCGAACTTGTTGGTGTCGTAGCGGCCGGCGTGCTCGGCGCGAATCGCGACCCCCACCGCTTCACGCTCCTTTTGAAGTTTGGCGGGTCCGACGGCCTGCTCGAAGCCCTGCCACCCGAGGTTGATCGGGCCGCCTGAATCACCCTGCGCGAACAGGCCGGTTCTTCCGACGACCCCGGGGACGAAGTCTTTGTGTTTGCTCTTCTTGCCCGGCTTCGACGACGTTCCGTTTCCGCCGGGGTGAGCCGGGTCGATGCTCCAATTGCCGCTGTTGGTCGCGACACTCTCGGGCGTCGCAGGTCCCGCGCCCCCATCGGCTCCCTTCGACGCGGGCGTGGGCGCTACGGGATGCACGCCAGCACCACCTTGAGCACTCGAGCGCGCGACAGTCGCAGGTGAAGGCGGCTTCGGCGCCTCGTGCGATCCGCTCTCGCTCTTCTCGGCGGCTTCTCCTGGGGCGCGCTTGGGATCGCCGGCCTTCGCTTCGGCTTGCCCGGACTTGTCGCGGGTGCTGTCGCCGATCGTGTCGCTTGGCCCGCTCGCATTGGTCCCTGGAGTGGGCTTCTTGTCGTTCTGATCGAGCGAACGGAGTCGATCCTGATGCTCGTCTTCGACCTTGTTCGCAACGTTCGCGATTCGGTTCGCTTCGTTGTTGGCGATCTTGTTCGGATCGCTGTTCTTGACCGCGATCGCCTTCAGCGGGTCGACGGGGATCTGAATCGCTTCGACCTTCTCTTCTTCTTTTTTCGGCTCTTCCTTCTTGGGCTCCTCCTTCTTCACCTCGGGAGGAGGCGGCGGAGGAGTCATCTCGGGAACCTTGATCTCGGGAGGCGGCGGCTCGGGCCTTTTCCTGTCAGCCTCTTTGGGCGGCGCCTTCTTCTCGGGAACGGCCTCGTTCGCCTTGTCGTCGTCAGCGGTCTCAGACGCCGACTTGTCTTCGGTCGGAGGCTCGACCTTGGGCTCGGGAGGCTTCGAGTCGTCGAGCAGATCGACCTCGGTCGTCTCGGAGCCACCAATTCCCTGTCGAACGCCTTGGACCAACGAACGAATGGATGCGCGGTCGGCGTCGAGATGCTCTTGCACCTGTTTGACGCCTTCGGCACCACCGCCCGCGACGAGGTGCGCGACCAGAGCCGCGGACACCCAGAGGAAGATGGGAATTTGGACTTCGCGCGACATCGGCGGCAGAGCGAAGTTACCACCCACGACGCCCTGCAGCAACGCGAGGCGCCCGAATTGACTGCCCACTGAGAGGTGAGAGTGGGCCACGACACACAGCGAGCAGGTGGGCCCAGCCGTCGAAGAGGGGCGCGGCACGCGATTTCGCGGCAGCTTGCTCAGCCTTTCACGATCGCGTCCCAGTGCTCGGCGATTTCTTCTGCGGTCCAGGCCTCGCCCTCTTCTTTGAAACGCCCTGAAGTTTGATTCACTTTGAAGGCGTACATCTGCGCGCCGGAGACCGCGAGGACGTGACCAGTCCGATCGAGAGAGAGCGGTGACGCGAGGAAGAGCGCCGCGGGCGCCACGTGGTCGGGGGTCATCGAGTCGACGCCCTGGAACATCGGGAGGTCTTCGGTCATGCGAGTCTTCGCGATCGGAGCGATGGCGTTGACACTGATGTGATGCTTCTGTAGCTCGATGGCGCACGTCCGCGTGAAGCCGTAGATGCCCGCCTTGGCCGCGGAGTAGTTGGCTTGGCCGAAGTTGCCGAGCATGCCCGAGATGCTCGTGGTGTTGACGATCTTGCCCCCCTCCCCTTGCTTCATCATCTGCCGAACGACGGCTTGGGTGACGAGGAACGTCCCGGTGAGGTGAACGTCGATGACGCTCTGCCACATCTCGAGGTCCATTTTCAGGAGCGTCTTGTCGCGGAGGATTCCAGCGTTGTTGACGAGCACGTCGACCCGCCCGAAGGCGTCGACCGCGGTCTTCACGATCGACGCCGCACCGACCTCGGTGTGAACGGGCGCGAAGCTCGCGACCGCCTCGCCTCCGAGCGCCTCGATCTCGCCGACGACGCCGGTGGCGAGCGCTTCGCTGCTGCCGGTCCCGTCCCGCGCGCCGCCGACGTCGTTGACGACCACTTTGGCGCCCTCGCGTGCGAACAGCAACGCTTCGGCTCTGCCGATTCCGCCGCCTGCCCCGGTGACGATCGCGACCTTTCCTGACAGCTGTCCCATCGGTGGCTCCTTCGGCATTGTCCGACGCTCGCGCGCGCCTCGTCCGGAGCCGCTTCGGGCTCCGTTGCAACGTCATCTCAATGGATGCGCATACCCGGCTTCGCGCCGGAATCGGGTGACAAGACGAACACGGCGTCACCGCCTCCAGCAGCGACCACCATGCCTTCGCTCGTGCCGAACTTCATCTTGCGTGGCGCGAGGTTCGCGCAGACGACGACCAGGCGCCCGACGAGCTCTTCGGGCTTGTAGTAGGCCTTGATGCCGGCCAAGACGGTCCGTCGATCGTCGCCTCCCAGCGAAACGGTGAGCTTGAGGAGCTTCTTCGCTTCGGGGATCCCCTCGGCTGCGATGATTCGCGCGACGCGGAGATCGACCTTCGCGAAATCGTCGACGGTGCACTCCGCGGCGAGGGGTTCGGCCACGAGCTCGGCGCCGTCGTCGGCGACTGGATCGTCGGAGCTTGCATCGTCTGCGCCTTGCACGACCGGGTCGGCCTCTTTGCTCTCCTCGATGAGCTTTTGAATCGCCGCCTCGTCGACGCGCTTCATGAGGTGCTCGTAGGTGCCGACGGGCGTTCCGAGCCAAGGAGATCGCGACGCATCCCAACGGTCCATCGAGCAGCCGAGCAGCTTGCCGCTGTCTTCGGCGAGCTTGGGGAGGACCGGCGCGAGGTAAAGCGCGATCTGTCGGAACAGATTGAGCGCGACGGTGACGATCGCTTGGACCTCGCTCTCTTTTCCGGATTGCTTGGCGAGGGCCCAAGGCGCCGAACGATCGACGTATTCGTTGGCCCGATCGGCCAATGCCATCGTGAGACGCATCGCCTTGGCGAAATCGAACTCAGAATAGGCAGCCGAGATTTCGTCGCCCTCTTTCGCCCCATTCGCGAAGAGCCCGCCGTCGTCGGGGTAGCTCGCTGCGAGGCCCGACTTCGACGCGAACTTCGCCGAGCGACTGGCGAGATTGACGACCTTGTTGACGAGGTCTGAATTGACCTTCTGCACCATCTCTTCGAAGCTCAAGTCGATGTCGTCGACACGAGACGAGAGCTTGCTCGCATAGAAGTATCGAAGATACGACGGGTCGAGATGGGCGAGGTAGGTGGAGCCGAGGATGAAGGTGCCTTTGCGCTTCGACATCTTCTCGCCGTTGACGGTGAGAAAACCGTGCACTTGGACACGCGACGGCAGATTGAAGCCTGCGCTGTGCAAGATCGCCGGCCAAAACAACGTGTGAAATCGCACGATGTCTTTGCCGATGACGTGGATGATTTCGGTATCGGGTGATCGCCAATAGTCGTCGAACGAACGGCCATTCGCGTCGCACCATTCGCGGGTCGCGGCGATGTAGCCGACCGGCGCGTCGAACCAGACATACCAATAGTTGCCCGGGGCGTCGGGAATCTCGAAACCGAAATAGGGCGCAGGTCGCGATACGTCCCAATCGCGTAGCGGCTCACCTAGGAATTGCCCCGTGAGAAAGTTCGCGATCTCGGGCTGAAGGTGCCCGGGACATTGCGTCCATTGAGTGAGAAAGCCTCGCGACGGCTCGATGCTCACGAAGACATGAGGTGCATTTCGCACCTCTGGAGTCGCCCCCGAGAGCGTGCTCTTCGGATCGATGAGGTCGATGGCTTCGTAGGTCGCGCCGCACTTCTCGCAACTGTCGCCGTATTGGTCGATCGACTTGCAGTTGGGGCACTTGCCGCGAACGAAACGATCGGCGAGGAAGACGCCTTCTTTGGGGTCGAAGAGCTGCGTGACCTCTCTCGTGGAGACGAGCCCCTTCTTGCCGAGCGCACCCCAGATTTCGTTGCAGAAGTCGCGGTTGGCTTTGGAGTGGGTGCTTCCGTAGTGGTCGAAACGAATGTGGAAGCCGGCGAAATCGCGCTGGTGCGCGATGCTCATGTCGCCGATGACCTCTTCCTCGCTGCGCTTCTCTTGACGCGCGCGAATCATGATGGCGGTGCCATGCGTGTCGTCGGCGCAAAAATAGAGCACCTCGCGCCCGACCATCCGGAGGTGGCGAACGAAGATGTCGGTCTGCGTGTACTCGACGAGGTGGCCGAGATGGATGTGGCCGTTGGCGTACGGCAGGGCGCTGGTAACGACGAGGCGCTTCGAGGTCATCGGACGACGGACAATGCACCAAGAGCGGCCGCGACACCACCGCGCTCGTCTCGAGTGCGCGACACCTTGGGGAACGGGCTCCGACGCCCGCCTGCGAGCCCTGCGAGCCCTGCGAGCCACACCCTTTCGGAGCATGGCTCGCGAGAGCCAGGGATCACTTCTTCGGAGTCGACGTCATCGACGGCGTCTTCGGTGCGGGCGCCTTCGGAGTCACCGGCGCTGGGGCCTTGGGGCTGGGCTTGCCCGTCGGAGTGGACGGCTCGGGCGTGGGAGGCGGCACCGGGTGCGAGTGATCGGGCTCGGCCTTCGAATCGACGGTGAACTCGCGGGTCACGTCGTTGAGCGCGCCCGGCACGGGCTTGCCGTCTTTGTCGAGCAGGGTCATGTGAAGCTTGTACGCACCGTCACGGGGATTCTGGATGCGCCACGGCTTCCACTCTCTGATCGAGACCTTCTTGCCCGACTCGAGACCGGGTCCGGTGAGGGTCGCATCGATGGAGAACTTTCCGTCACCGAGCTCGACGTTGGCGAGATAGAAATCGACGAGGATGCCCTCGGCCGGCGGAGGGCCGTTGTTGGCTCCCTTCGGACGACTGTACACGAGCGTGGGATCGGTCGGCTTCCAGGTCGCTTCGCCCTTCTTCTTTCCGACGTAGAAGGTGACGACGGCGAGCGGCGAGACCTTGCCGACGGGCTTCACCGACTCGTGCGTGTGTCGGCTCGGGAATGCGGCGAGAACATGCTGGCCCTCGGCGAGGGTGTAGTTGGGATCGATATTGTTCAGCTTGATGGGTGCTTTTGCATCATCGACGCGCTTGTACGCGTGCCCGTCGATGAAAAGATGAACGTGATTGCCGCCCGTCGAGTCCCAGCCCTTGACGTCGAGCTTCACGTCGAAATCAGCGACCTTATCGACCGCGATGAGCTGGTCTTTGGCCGGGGACTTGATCGCGACCGTAGGCGCCTTGTCGGGAGCGGCGGCCGGATTGCCGGCGACGAGATCGACCGGAGGCAGCTGCGGCGCGGGCTCGACGCTGGCCACGGCCGACGCGGTGAGCATCGGCTCGGCCGAAGGCATCGGCATGGCGCTCGGCTGAGGCGTCGAGGCCTCGGGAGGCGGCTCGGAGCTACAAGCTCCCGTGAAGCTCGCGAGGGACACGACTGCAGCGGTCAACCAAATCGCACGATTCATACGGGGCATAGGGCCTCCTATCTCAGGGGGCCCTTGGTGCTTTACTCTGAGGCAGAGCGCAAGCCCATTCGGGCCTTCGGAGGGGAACGCCGTGCCGATTGCCAGTAGGGTCTTGATTGGGTTGGCGATCCTCGGTGCGGGTTGCGGATACAACGCGCGCCCACGACCTGTGGAGATGGTCCTCGCGCCGTTGCCACCCGCCGCGCCAGCATCAGCCGCATTCGCCGCGCCGCGAAGAGCGAGAGGCGCCGACGAATCGGTGAACGGGCTGCTCGGGGTCTTCGTCGGCGAGCCCATCGACGCCGCCATCGCGAAGATCGGTGGCGAAACCAAAATCAACGATCTCGAAACGGAGCGTCGAGAATGGGTCGAGCTCGGCTACGAGCCCGACGACGAGTTGCCGTTCACGGTCGGTTTCGACGAGGCAGTGACTTTCGATCAACCCGAGCTTCCCGTGTACATGCTTTTCGGTAAAGACGGTTGGGTCGCCCTCATCCGGTTTTCGGCTTACGTCGCGACGCCCGATCGCGCGAAGCGTGCGGCGATCGGCAATGGATGTGGTCTTTTGTCACCCCCTCCGTGCATCGAAAGAGCCCTCGGCGAGGGCTTTCTCCGCGAGCTCGTCCCGGCGCACGACCGCGAGGTGCACCATTATCTGTCGTCGGGTGTGAGCGTGACCGTCGAAGCCGACGCCATTCGGGTCATCGACGTGTACGGCCCGCTCGGCCCCGAAGCGATCGACCGGGTGAAGCGTGGTCTCGCGAACAAGGCTCGACACCCGAGCGCGCCTTGACTGGCTGTTGAAGCACGGGGTTGCTCCGCTGCCGCGGCTCTGCGAGAGACGAAGCCGATGCTCGTCGATGGAAAACCGCAGCGCACGATCTGGCCCGGCGGAGACGCGGCAAGCTTCTTCGTCATCGATCAAACGCGCCTGCCCGACAGCTTCGAGGTCGTGAGGCTTGCCGATCTCGAAGCGACGGCTCACGCGATTCATTCGATGCAGGTCAGAGGGGCACCGCTCATCGGTGTCACCGCGGCCTATGGCATGGCCCTCGCGCTCAAAAGAGATTCGAGCGACGCCGGTCTCGAGCATGCCAGGCGACTCTTGCTCTTGACGCGTCCAACCGCGGTCAACCTGGGCTGGGCGCTCGATCGAGTGAGCCGCGTGATTGGCCTCCTCCCTCCGAGCGCCCGGGCCGAAGCGGCTTGGAGGCTCGCGTCAGACCTCGCAGAAGAAGACGTCGCGACCTGCGAAGAGATCGGACGGCGCGGAGCGGACCATCTTCGCGAATTGGCCCGAGCCCGCCATGGAAAGCCGCTCCGAATTCTCACCCATTGCAATGCAGGTTGGCTCGCGACGGTCGATTTCGGAACGGCGCTCGCTCCCGTCTATCGACTTTTCGACGAAGGCATTCCCGTCTTCGTCTGGGTCGACGAGACACGCCCACGCAATCAGGGCTATCTCACCGCCTGGGAGCTCCGCGGGCATGGCGTCCCTCATTCGGTGATCGCAGACAATGCGGGCGGCCATTACATGCAGCGCGGCGAGGTAGACGTCTGCCTCGTCGGCTCCGACCGAACGACTCGTCGCGGAGACGTATGCAACAAGATCGGGACGTACCTCAAAGCGCTCGCGGCGCGCGATTGCGACATCCCCTTTTATGCTGCCGTGCCAGCTTCGACGATTGACTTCGATTGTGAAGATGAAAGCTCGATTCCGATCGAGGAGCGCGATCCGAGCGAGGTCTCTCCGCGCCCCGAGGTCAACGCGAGAAACCCCGCATTCGACGTGACGCCCGCTCGGCTCGTGAGCGGAATCATCACCGAACGAGGGGTCGCGATGGCTTCGGAAGCGGGGCTCCGAGCGCTCTTCCCCGTAGAGACGGCTGCGAATCCCTCGATGAGCGAGGGCCCGCGATGAGCGAATCTCCCGCTCTCGACGCCACGCGACGCATCGTCCTCGATGCGGCCTCGAAGCTCGCACCCTCCGGGCTCTCGGAGGGCACGAGCGGCAACGTCAGCGCGCGTGTCGAGTCGGGATTCGTGATCACACCGAGCGGCCTTCCCTACGACGCGCTGACACCGCTCGATCTGGTCGTCGTGGGAATGGACGGCTCGGTTGGCAATGGTCAGAACGAGCCGTCGAGCGAATGGCGGATCCATCGAGACATCTATGCTTCGCGCGAAGACGCTCACGGGATCGTGCACGCTCATCCTCCGTTCGCGACGACCATTGCGTGTCTGGGTCGAGACTTGCCCGCGGTTCACTACATGATAGCGGTGGCCGGCGGAGAAGACGTTCGGTGCGCTCCTTATGCAACCTTCGGGACCGAAGAGCTCTCGCGTCATGCGCTCGCCGCGCTCGAGGGGCGGCTCGCGTGTCTCCTCGCAAACCACGGAATCATCGCCATCGGGAAAGACGTCGCGACGGCGTTCGGTATCGCTCGCGAGATCGAGAGCGTGGCCGGTATCTATTGGAGAGCGCTCTCCGTTGGCGAACCAGGGATCATCGGGCGCGAAGAAATGGTCGAGCTCTTGCGCAAGTTCGAGACCTACGGCAAAGGGCAGCGGCGAACGCAGAGCGTCTGACGAGGCCCCGGGCGCGGGCGGTCTTCAATGCCCGTCGAACGCGAGCATCGAGAATACTTTGTAGCCGTGCCCTTCGAGACGAGCGCGACCACCCAGGTCGGCCAGATCGATTACGAAGCAGATCTCGACGATCTCCGCTCCCGAAGAGACCAGGAGCCCCGCGGCCGCTTCGGCGGTTCCACCCGTGGCGATCAGATCGTCGACGAGGACGACGCGCTCTCGCTGCTCGACGGCGTCGATGTGCATCTCGACTCGGTCGGTGCCGTATTCGAGCGCGTAGTCTTGGCCGACCGTGGCATGGGGGAGCTTGCCTTGCTTGCGAATGGGAACGAACCCGACTCCGAGCGCGTAGGCCATGGCCCCACCCAGGATGAAGCCGCGAGCATCGATACCGGCGACCTTCGTGATCTTCTCGCCGCGATAGCGATCGACGAGGGTATCGATGGTCTGTTTGAACCCCTCGGGGTCACCGAACAGCGTCGTGACGTCTCGAAACAGAATGCCCGGTTTGGGGTAATCGGGAATCGAGCGAATCAGCGAGCGCAGGTCTTTCATGTCGAGGCGCCCGGTGTCTCCCATTGGACTGGGAGCGTCAATCGCGTTTCGGCGGGTGAGCCCATCCACCTCAGTAGCGCCGGCACGAGTGTTTTCAATGGGCTGCGAGATGCACATGCCTCGCACGGTCAGAAACAGGTGGGGTTGCAGAGACTGTTGACGTGCCCGATGCAGACGCTGTCCCACGCCGTGTTGCAACAATACGAATCTTGGGCGCAGACCATCTGCACGCAGCTGTTGCAGGTTGCGTCGAGCGCAGCGCCTTGGGAGCATTGGTCATGACAGGAGGGATTGCCTCCGCCCGTCGTCGTTCCGGATCCAGTGCTGGTGGTGCTTCCGGTGGCCGTCGTCGTTCCACAGTCGTTGTTGCAATAGGTCTGTACTTCACCGATGCACTGGCTGTCCCAGGCATTGGTGCAGCAATACGAGTCGTTGGCGCAAACGCTCGCCGCGCACGCATCGCAGGTACCGTCGAGCGCCGTCCTGGACGTGCAGGTATCGTGAGAGCACGTGCCGCCGCCGCTTCCCGTACTGCCGGGTCCGGTTCCGCTGGTCGTCGTGTCGACGGCGCAATCGTTGAGCAGCCCCGGGCAGGGCGCGCAGACCCCGTAGTCACCCGCGACCGTGTCGCAATACATGTAAACCTTGTGATCGTTCGTGGGTGTCGGTCGGGCAAACGAGCCCGTCGGGGACGCAGTTGCCCCAGCTCGAGCAAGTCTGGCCGCTCGGGCAACCGGTGTTGGTGTTCGCATCGCACGCGACACAGCGACCTTCTTCGACGAGGCACGTGTTGCGCTCGCCATCACAGGAGTCGCACTCGGAGTCGCTGTGACAGTTGTGGAGGAGGCAGATGCCGTCGCTCTTCTGCTTCGGACCATCGACCGGACCGCCGGTCGTCGCCGCGTCTTCGAATGGGCTGCTCGGTGCACAGCCGAACACCCCGGAAGCGAGACCGACCATCACGACGTAGGCCGACAGCGAAGAGCGCCAGACGCGCACGCGGGAGCCGGGGTCGAACGCGATTCGAGGTGAAGCTGAGGAGACCATGTCGCACCAAGCATCATCAGTCGCGCCAAGCGATCGGTCCTCGGATTTTCGGCCCATTTCAGCGAGCGGCGACCGGCTCGAGGCCCAGATTGGCTTTTAGATGGATCATGACTGATCCGGTTTCTCGTCGTTTTGATCCTCGCTTTCACGGCCGCCTGAGTCCGCGTTTCTAGGCCATGCCCGAGGCGGAGTGGTAGCGGCAAGGGCATGATGCTTCCTGGCAAGCTCGACCGATCGACCCTGGGCGACGTGCTCGGCACCCTCTTCCGAGGACGGGCCACCGGCTTTCTCGAGCTCGGGGAAGGACGTGGACCGCGCGCTGGAAAGCGGCACTACGTCTTCCTGTCGTCGGGACGACCGAGCGCGGTGGTCAGCGACGGACCCGCCCTCGGGGAGATCTTGCGGCGCGGCGGAGCCGTCACCGACGAAGCGCTCTCCAGCGCACACGAGGCCAAGCTTCGGGGCGACGGTCGTCTCACAGGCGAGCTCTTGTGCGATCTCGGATCGGTCGACATGGCCACGGTCGAGCGCGGGATGGCCGAGCAGACGCGAGCTCGACTCGATCGACTCTTCGGTTTGATGCAAGCCGACCTTCGCTTCCATGTCGCGCGTCTAGGTGACATGGTCGTTCCCCTGCCCTTGCGCGCCGCCTTCGGTGCGCCGCAGCTCGGACCGCGCGATTATCTGTTCGGACGACCGCGTCGTCGCGCTCGCGAGCCGCTCGCCATCGATGCGCGGCGCGACGCTTTTTCATTGTTCGGTCTGGAGCCCACGGCCGGCGTCGACGAGGTTCGCAAGGCCTTCAAACGACTGGCTCTGGAGCTCCACCCCGATCGTGCGAGCGACCCCATCGAACGAACCGAGCGCGAGCGTCGGTTGGCCAGAATCACGGCTGCCTACGCGCTTCTGACTCGCTGAGCGCTGGCACGATCTCGAAGGGCGACGAATCGACGGACTGTCGAGGCTTCTGGCTCGTCAGGGCTTCTGCGTGAGCTCTCCGACGATGTACGCCGCGACGAGGCTCGGGATGGTGCCTGGTCCGAATCCAGCGTCGAACCCGAGCTCACGGGCGAGCTTGTTGTCGATGCGTGGGCCGCCCAAGAGGAGGATCACTTTGTCGCGCCACCCTTGCTCTACGAGCAAGGCGACGAGCGCCGCAGCGTTCTCCTTGTGACAGTCTCTCTGGGTGATGATCTGGCTGACGAGAATGACGTCGGCCCCGAGTGCACGCGCGCGCTGTGCGAGCTCCTCGTTCTCGACTTGCGCGCCGAGGTTGTGTGAATCGAAAGCCTTGTAGCTCTCGAGCCCTTTGTCGCCGTCATAGCCCTTGTAATTGAGGATCGCGTCGATCCCGACGGTGTGGGCATCGCTTCCGGTGCACGCCCCGACGATGACGATCTTGCGCCCGAGCGTCTTCGCGCGCGCCTCGATCTCTTCGCGTGTGATCTGCTCGGCGCCGAGCTCTTCGACGTGGATGGCGTCGATGTCGACCCCGTGGACGCTGTGCCCGTAGACGACGAAGAAGGAGTGCTCCGGCGAGGCTTGCTCCATCGTCGTGACGAGTGCGCTCTTGAGCCCGTGGGCTTCGGCGAACCGCTTGGCAGCCTCACGGGCGCGATCGCTCGGGAGGATGCGGAGCGTGAAGCTCATCTGCACCATCCCGTCGCCCTCGCGGTCGCCGTAGGCGCGAAGGATGTTCGGCTCGCTCACTCCGACCTCCCTTCGAGTACGTCGAGGATCGGGTTCATGTACGACGGCTCGCGCAGAACCACGCCGACGTGCCCCTTGCCGCCCGTCAGCGTGCGCTTGACGTCTGCGAACGCTCCCCGCGAGATCGAGGTCCAGATGCTCTCGCGCTGCACTTCGGTGAGGAGGGCGTGCGCCTTGTCGAGGATCTCTTTGGCGCGACTCTCGATTCGGCCCCCGGGCGTCCACTGAATCTCTTCGGAGAGGTGCTTCGCGGTCTGAAAGACGTAGCTCGCGCTCTTGAGCGAGAGGTAGCGGTCCATGAGCAGCGGAGTGTGGATCTGCTCGCTGAACATACCGAGGAGCTCGATCGACTGGTTCGTCAGCACGCCGACGAGGTTGAACATCGCGTCGTGAACGTGGCTGTGGAAGATGTCACCGGTCTTGAACTTGGTGGGCGGCATCCACTTGATCGGATGCTTGTCGAAGACCTGGCGAATGAGCTGTGCCTGAGCGATCTCGAAGAGCATGCTGTCTTCTTGAGCGGGGTTGATCTCGTAGGCGTGGCCGAGCCCCATCTGCTCTTCGCGGAGGCCTGCTTTGAGCGCGAAAGCCTCGTTGATGAACTGCGACGAGAGCACGGTGTGAGCCTTCTCCACTGCGTCGGCAGTGGTGAGGTAGTTGTCTTCGCCCGTGTTGATGACGATGCCGCTCCGCGCGATGATCCGCCTCGAGAAGTACTGGTCGATGAAGGTGCGCTTCATGTTGATGTCGCGGAAGAGGATCCCGTACATCGCGTCGTTGAGGAGCATGTCGAGCCGCTCGACCGCGGCCATCCACGCGATCTCGCTCATGCACAAGCCGCTCGAGTAGTTCGTTTGGGCGAGGTATTTCCCGGTCTGCGCGCTGATCTCGTCGGCCGCGTCGCGGATGATTCGGAAGTTCGCCTGGGTCGCGTAAGTCCCGCCGTAGCCCTCGGTGGTCGGCCCCTCTGGGACGTAGTCGAGGAGTGATTGGGCCGTGGCTCGGATGACCGCCACGATGTCGGCACCCGCGAAGCGAGCGGCTTTGGCTTGGACGGCGTCGTCGTAGATGTTGCCGGTCGCGACGATGACGTACTTGAGGGGCATCTCGCCGACGAGGTGCCGGCTCTTGAAAGCCTCTCGAGCGTCGCGCGCAGAGTCGATGCGCTGGATCGCCTCGGCCGTCGCGGCTCCCAACGCGGCTTTCACTTCGCCGACGCTCGGCCCACGATCGGGGAGCGGGAGCGTGTCGCCGAACGCCAGAATCTCGGCCGCTTCCTGAACGCTCTGCGCTCCTTCGAGCAGCGCTCTGCCGAGGAAATAGGAGACGCCGTACCCGGTCAGGCGGCCGTCGTGGATGCGGTCGATGAGCGCGTTGACGAGAGGGGTCCCCTCGGCGTTCGCTCCGACGATTCCGTACGCGCGTGCGACCGTTCGCTCGACACCGACGGTCGTGTGCGAGTCGATCGTGGTCTGTACGTCGGCCGCGATCGCGCCGGCTAGCTCACGACAGTGGCTGACGATGGATGTATCGACGGGGACGCGTGCCATCGTGGCGGGCTTCTAGCAGAGCTCTGCGAAATGCGCGAGTCGCCCCTCGAAACGCGCCCTTCGAGATCGCGAGATCAGTGGGCGCCAGGCGTCGCTTGGGGTGGATGGACGTAAGGGTCGGGCGCGCCAGGCGGCAGGTCGTTGTCGAGGAACTTTTGAAAAGGCGGAACGCCAGGGAGCGTCATCTGCTCGCTGTGCAAGATGACGGTTTTCTGGAACTTGTCGGTTCCGAGGTTACCGGCGTGGCAGTCTTTGCATTTCACCTTCGTCCCGTCGGTGTGGACGAAGCGATTGCTCATGACGAGGTTCATCCATTCGGTCGTCCAGACGACGTCGCGCGGCGTACCGAGGAACTTCGCCGACGGCTTTCCGTTCTTGTCGACGTGGCAGCTCTTGCAACGCATCTCTCCGCCGTCGGCGCGCTTCAGCCCCGACATGAATTCGTGGCCCATGAAGAGCGCCACCTGCTTCTTGTCGGTCATGCGCGGAAAGTCGAAGCGCTTGGGATCGGTCTTGTCTTGGGTGTGGCAATAGCTGCACTCGACCCCGAGATCGCCGGCGATCTTCGCCATGGTCAAGAACATGTCTTGCTCGCACTTCGCGTCTTTCAATAGACCGTAGAACTTGCGTGGGACCGGGCCCGACTCCTTGCAAGGATCGAACGGTGCCGAGCTCGACTTGGTCGCGGGGGTCGTTCGGGCGGTCGTCGCCGGAGCGGTCGAAGAGCAACCGAAGGCGGTCGCGACACCGACTGCGATGGCGAGAACGCCACCTTGACCCATGGCGCCGAACAGTGGGAGCTTGATCACCGGCGCAGCCTACGTGAGGCCCGACTTCGCGAGCAACCATGCTCGAAGCGTCTCAGGTCGTCGGAGTTCCTGCCAACATGACCTCGGCTGCTCGGTGCATGACGCCGGGCACAGGCTCGCCTCCCATCCAGATCCGGTAGGTCGCCTCTGCTTGACGCACGAGCATACCGAGCCCGGAGACAGCTAGCAGACCGTGCGCCTCTGCCTTGATCAGAAAGGGCGTGAGCGGGGGTCGATAGACGAGATCGAGCGCGACCGAGTGCTTCGGCATCTTCTCGAATGGGACGACCTTCGCGACGTCTTCGCCGAGATCGCCTCCCATCATGCCCGCGCTCGTCGCCTGAATCA
Organism: Polyangiaceae bacterium; assembly: GCA_043755175.1. Classification (GTDB taxonomy): domain Bacteria; phylum Myxococcota_A; class Polyangia; order Polyangiales; family Polyangiaceae; genus CAYYKK01. Next base: position 58,249 of record JAYUUB010000162.1, read on the forward strand.
CCAGATCAGCCTGCTCAGCTAGCTCGGACCATTGAAGGCGCATCGCCATCGAGAGCTTTCCCGAAGGGACCACGCGTCCCCCTTCGGCGGGCCACGGTGTCGCGAGCCCGCCGAGCCGTCGTACGCGCTTCGCGCTCTCGGAATCGTAAGTCGCCTCGGTGTCTCCCCACGAGCGCGTGGTGACGCCGATGATCGAGAACCCAAGCTTTTTGCATGCCGCGATGGCGGCCGCAGCGCCGCCGCCTGCTCCGAGAATGGCGACGCGGGAACGATGCGTCGTGATGTCGACGATCTCTTTTTCGAGCGCCGCCATGTCGGTGTTGTAGGCGGTGAGGCGCCCGTTCTCGTCGGCTGTGATCACGTTGGCCGCCCCGACCAACTGCGCCGTCTCGTCGACGACGTCGACGAGACTCAACACCTCGCGCTTGTGAGGCAGCGTCACGTTCGCTCCAGCGAGGAGCCCGGTCCGCATTTCGCCGACCATGCGCGCCAGGTCTCCTGGCTTGGGCACGTCGATCGGGGTGTATGTATGAGGAAAGCCAGCCTCTCGGAAAGCGGCGGTCAACAGCGCCGCCGAAATCGAGTGACGCACCGGATGACCGAGCAAGACGAAGCGACGGGGCTTCACAGGGCGTTCTCCTCTTCGGGGCTTTGGCTCGAGCCAGCGCTGGGGCCCGGCTCGACGTGTCGGGCCGAGATGACCGCATGGAGGCTCCCTCGTGCAAGTCGAATGGCGATCGTCTCCCCCACGACCGCCTCTTCTGCGGCGCGCACCGCGGTCCCGTCGTCACGCGACGCGATGGCGTAGCCGCGCGACAACACGGCGAGCGGTGAGAGCGCGTCGAGGCGCGACGCCCGGTCTCCGAGCTTCGCGCGCCCACGCGCGAGGGTGCGTGCCATCGCGCTCGCGAGGCGTACCTCTGTGGGCCCGAGCGACGCGCGGGCGAGCACGCGGGTCATCGCGCTCGCTAGGCGCGCTTCGAGGGGACCGACGGAGCTCTTTGCCGAGGCGAGCACGGCACTCGGGTGCCTGCGCGCGAGTCGCCGTTCGAGCGCGGAGGCGAGCTCCAAGCGTCGCGCCATCGTCTTTTGGATGCGCCTTTCGAGCCTGCCGGCGACGTCGTCGACGTAGGCAACACGCTCGTCGAGCGAACGAGACATGGCGCGTTGGAGTCGTCCGGTGAGCTGACGAAACATCGCCACGCGTGCGGCCCAATCGGGAACGATCAGCTCGGCCGCTTGGGATGGGGTGGCTGCGCGCGCATCGGCCACGAGGTCGACCAACGTCGTGTCGATCTCGTGGCCTACGGCGCTGACGACCGGCACTCGGCACTCGGCGACGGCGCGCACGAGCTGCTCGTCGTTGAACGCGGAGAGATCGTCGACCGATCCGCCTCCGCGGCCCAAGATGATCGCTTCGACCTCTGGATGGCGTGAGAGCATTCGAAGCGCGCGGATGAGACCTGGAGCGGCTTGAGGCCCCTGGACCGGCGCGCGAGCGAGCACGATCTTCACGCGCGCTCTTCGAAACGCGACCTTCACGATGTCGTGGAGAGCGGCACCATCGGCGCTGGTGACGACTCCGATGACGTGGGGGTCGGCTGGAAGCGGGCGCTTGCGCTCCTTCGCGAAGAGGCCCTCGACGGTCAGCTTCTGCTTCAGACGTTCGAGCGCGACGAGCAGCGCTCCCCGTCCGGCTGGCCGCGCGAGCTCAGCGACGAGCTGCAGCTGACCTCGAGGGGCATAGAGTGTCGCGCGTCCGCTCAACACGACACGCGCACCGTCGACGACGAGCCGTCGCGATCGAACCGGCGCCGTCCGGTACATCACACAACCGATCGAGGCGTCTTCTGACTCGTCTTTGAGGGTGAAGTACATGTGGCCGCTCGCGACTTCGCGGAGCCCGGCGACCTCGCCCGAGACCGACAATCCGTCGCTCGCGCCCTCGAGCACGCGCTTCAGCCGACGGTCGAGCTCCGCGACCGTGAGAACGTCTTCGACCGGCTCGGCGGAGGGGCCATCGGAACGCTCGCTCGGTGCGCGTTCATCGATGGGCCGTCCCCGGCCCGTGCCGCTCGGCCCTTCCCCCGCCTCGTCGGGGAACAAGGGCATGAGCTTTTGAGGTCGCCGCGAATCCTGCACCGGGGCGAACCATAGCTACCCGAGCCCGATGAGGCACGCACCATCCACGCTCCGAGCGCGTTGTCCTTTCCTTTTGGTCGGCGCTGAGGAATCTTTCGGTCGTGTTCAAGAAGGTACTCGTGAGTAACCGCGGCGAGATCGCGGTCCGCATCATTCGGTCGCTTCACGATCTCGGCATTCGCGCGGTCGCCATTTACAGCGAAGCCGATCGCAACGCGCTCTTCGTTCGCCACGCTGACGAGGCCTACCCCATCGGGCCGGCGCCCGCTGCCGAGAGCTATCTCCGCATCGACCGCGTGCTCGACGCCGCGAAGAAGTCGGGGGCCGAAGCGATTCACCCCGGTTACGGATTTCTCTCCGAGAACGCCGACTTCGCCGAGGCCTGCGAGAAGGCGAACATCGCCTTCATCGGCCCGCCGTCGAGCGCGATGCGCGTCATGGGATCGAAGCCCGAAGCCCGCGCGAAGATGCAGGCGGCTGGCGTTCCGACGACGCCCGGGGGGAGCGCCGACACGATAGAAGAGGCGCTCGAGACCGCCAAGCGCGTCGGCTACCCGATCATGCTGAAAGCGGCTCACGGCGGCGGCGGCAAAGGCATGCGCCTCGTTCACGGCGCCGACGATCTGCCGCACTCGCTCGAGCGCGCACGGAGTGAAGCGCTCCGCGCGTTCGGTAACGGAACCGTCTACATCGAGAAAGCCATCGGCAACCCGCGCCACGTCGAGATTCAAGTGCTCGGCGATCGCGACGGAAACCTGGTGCATCTCTACGAACGAGATTGCTCGATCCAGCGACGCCATCAGAAGGTCGTCGAGGAGAGTCCGTGCCCCGCGGCCACGCCCGAGCTCATCGCCCGAATGGGAGAGGTCGCCGTGAAAGGAGCGCTCTCGGTCGGCTATTTCTCCGCTGGCACGTTCGAGTTCCTGCTCGGTGAAGATGGCGAGTTCTACTTCCTCGAGATGAACACGCGGCTTCAGGTCGAGCACCCGATCACCGAATGGACGACCGGTACCGATCTCGTCGCAGAGATGGTCCGCGTCGCTTACGGCGAGAAGCGCGGCTACAAGCAAGAAGCGTTCAGCCGGCGCGGCGCAGCGATCGAGTGTCGCGTGTACGCCGAAGACCCTTCGACGGGTTTTCTCCCGAGCCCCGGCGTCATCGAGGCGCTCCGAGCGCCGTCGGGACCTTGGGTTCGCGACGACTCGGGGTACTACGCCGGAGCCGAGGTGCCGAGCCACTACGACCCTCAGATCTCGAAGCTCTCGGTGTGGGCTCCCACCAGGGAGCAAGCGATCGCTCGCATGCAGCGCGCGCTCTCCGAGTACGTCGTCACCGGGATCCGGACGAACATTTCGTTTCACCAGAAGCTCATGGCGCACCCGGAGTTTCGCGCAGGGCGCTACGACACCGGTTTCATCGAGCGATTCGCGCCCGAATTGCTCGGCTACGCGTCGATCGCCGAAGACGACGAGCCAGCCATCGCCGCGGCCATCGCGCTCGCCGTCCACCGCGAGTCACGCGAGCATCGATTCGAAGACGCGCCTCACGAAGGCGTATCGCCCTGGGTCGCGGCGCAGCGAGCCGGCTGGCTTCGCGGTTAGAGCGCTAGCACCAAGGTACGACACGCGTCCCGCGAGAGAAGGGCTTTGCGGCGTCGGCCCGGGTGCTAGACTCTCGCTGTTCTTTCGTTCGAGTGCTCGCAACCTCGGCAAGCTCGGAGACGCGATGGCGGAAGGTTCTGTGCCCCAGCGTGATCGATCGTCGGCGCTCCTTCGCGCCGACGGCACGTACGCCAGCACGACGGCCCCGCGTTCCTTTCTGCTCACCGATCCGCCGATCGGAATGCCGACCCAAGCCCGCGCTGCCACCCCGTTCGTAGCGATTTTGCTGCTCGTCGTATCGCTCGTGCTGGCCGCCGTGCTTCGAGGCGCGATCTTGCGGACGATGCTGCCCATCGCATTGGCCGTGATGTCGGTGTCGTTGCTCTTCCGAAGCCGTCTCGCGCGCGCGCGTGCGGTCGCGTCCGATCTCCCACGACGAGCGATCGAGCTCGACGGGCAAGGCTTCGTGCTCGTGTGGCGACGAGAAATCGAAGCGAGCCCGGCCTCATCGAGGCGACACTCGAGCTCGCATCCACGGCCACGTTCGTTCGCGGCGCGCTCGGTGGCAGCCCGAGCCGAAGAGGGTTCGGCCGCCGCGCGAGACAGTCTTCGTGGTCGAACGTTCGCCATCGAGCGACAACACCTCGCCGACATCGGGAGCCGTTTCGGGCTGACGCTCCTCTCCAATCGCAAGCGCGATCGCCTCGTCGCCGCGGTGACCTCGCCGTCGGGTTGCTTTCTAGTCGGCAGCCGTTTGTCGACGGCCGAGCGAAAGACCCACGCGGCGTTCCTCGCCCGGGCCACCGTCATCTCGAGCGACGAGGTCGCGCTCGACGCCATCGGCCCCGATGGGAAGCCCGTCGAGCTCGCCTGTGTCGATTTTCGCGTGCTGGTCGATACGCTCGAGTCGGTCGATCCGAGCTGCTCGGGCCGCGTTCTTCTCTCCGATCCGACGGGTGCGCCGCTCCTCCTCGACGGCGAACACCTCGAGGTGCGTGGTCACCACTTCGACCTCAGTCGCCCGCTCGAGTGGCGCTCGTTCCTCTTTCAAGAACCGTTCGGTCAGGCCCTGACGCTCTATCAGGGGACCTACATTCGCCAAGGCCTCGACGAGGTCGTGCTCGTCTCACTGCTTTCTCCGTCGGTGCTCGATCCGTCTCCGCTCGATTTCGAGTCTGCCGGTTTGCCCGAGCTCGATCTCGCGGCGATGCGCGACCAGCGTCTGATGCAGGCGTCGGCCGGCGAGCCTCCTCCCCTCGAACAGCGCGTCGCGGTCGACGGTCTGTTCATGTTGCCGTTCCGAATCGCGCTCGATCAGGCGCCACGAAGCTCGCAACAACCGGTCGAGATTCGCCACGCCTGATCCCGCAGACTGCTCACCGGAGCGGTTCGGCGTGACGCGGGTGGTGGAGCGCAATCCTTCGCACACGAAACGCTTGCGGTCCGAGGCTGTAGGAGATACTCAGCCCAACGGTCTTCGAGGACTGCCCCTCGAAGCATCGTGAAAGACCACGAGACAACCCCGATTCGGAGGCGTCATGGCTGTCGACATCCAGAAATTGTTCAACGTCGATCTTCCCGCCGCGCTGGAGAAGAACGCAGCCGAGGCGAAAGAGATCGGCGCGAAGTATCAACTCAACGTCACCGGCGAAGGTGGCGGCGAATGGTTCATCGACGTGTCAGCGTCGGGTCCGAAGGCCGAAGCCGGCAACCCGGGCACGGCGGACTGCACCATCAGCGTCACGAGCGAAGACTTCCAGAAGCTCCACGAGAACCCCGAAGTGAACGGCATGCAGCTGTTCTTCGCGGGCAAGCTCAAGGTGCAAGGCAACCAGATGCTTGCAATGAAGCTGAAGAAGCTTTTCGCTCTCACCTGAATCTTGGTTGCACCGGTAGAGCCCTCCCGCTTCTGCGTGGAGGGCTCGCTGCTTTTTGTGCCTCGACACCAAGCGCGGCCTAGGCGAAAACATCGGCATGCGCTCGCTGACCCACGTCCGTGTGCTCGATCTGAGCCGACTCCTTCCGGGCCCATTCGCCACGGGAGTCTTGGCTGACATGGGCGCGACCATCGACAAGATCGAGGACGCCGCGGGCGGCGACTATCTCCGCCACATGCCCCCCCAGATCGGTGACGACAACGCGGCGTTCGCCACGTTGAACCGGGGCAAGCGGAGCGCCATCCTCGACCTCAAGAACCCGCTCGCACAAGAAGCGGTTCTCGCGATGTTGCCTCGCTACGACGTCTTGTTCGAACAGTTCAGGCCCGGCGTATTGAGCCGACTCGGGCTCGATCCGGAGATGCTTCGACGACGCTTTCCGAAGCTCATCATCTGCTCGCTCACCGGCTATGGTCAAACAGGCCCTCTCGCGCAGCGCGCTGGGCACGACCTCAACTACATCGCTCGCTCGGGGGTGCTCGGCGCGACGGGCCCCGTCTCTGGGCCGCCGCAACCCCCGGGCTTCCAACTCGCAGACATCAGCGGCGGTCTCTGGGCCATCATCGCCATCCTCGGGGCGCTCATCGAACGCGACCGATCGGGCAGCGGCGCGCACCTCGACATCGCGATGAGCGAAGGCACCGTGGCCTTCGGCGTGATGAGCATCGCGGCTGCAATGGCGGGTGCTCCAGGTGTTTCGGGTGGAGAACAGCTCACGGGCGGGATCGCTCCTTACAACACCTACCCCACACGCGACGGTCGCGCCGTCGCGCTCGCCGCCCTCGAGCCGAAGTTCTGGCTGAAGCTCGCCGCGCTCTTCGGGCTCGAGCCCTCGCTCAGCGACCTCATGCCAGGTCCTCACCAGGTCGAGCTGAAGGCGCGGCTGGCGGCGATCTTCGCCGAGAAGACTTCGGGGGAGTGGGTCGCCTGGGCCGCGGACAAAGACTGCCTCATCGAGCCCGTCCTCGCCCCGAGCGAGCTCGCGGCAGACGAGCACCTTCGCGCTCGCGGCGTATTCTTCGATCATGAAACGTCCCACGGCCCGGTCACCCAGACGCGCACCCCCGTGACTCCTCGTCACGGGGTAGACCCTCGCGTGGCCCCGGCAGGCGCCGACACCCGCACGATTTTGCGCGAAGGCGGGCTCGACGAGACCCAGATCGCCGCGCTCTTCGCTGCTGGCGGCGCTCGCGGACCAGCCGATTGAGCGTGCGAAAACGAGACGAGCAAGTCACGTCAACGACTTGAGGCCCCTGCCCGCTTCGGGGGGTCGACCGTGGATGGGCATGGTTTTGAAAGCTCGTCGGGATTTTCGAGCGAGATCTCTCAAACCGTCCGGGAGCATGGTAGGGTGGGCGCATCGTGGCCGAGGTGATCTGCCCGCAGTGCGAGCATCCTTGTGCGGAGTCGCACAAATTCTGCCCGGTGTGCGGCTTCCCGGTGTCTGAGCTCTCCAGTAAGACCGACGACCCGCTCATCGGGACGACACTTCCCGGGGGCTACGTCATCTTGGAGCTCGTCGGCGTCGGCGGGATGGGTCGCGTCTACCGTGCGGAGCAAAAGGCGCTCGGTCGCACCGTCGCGGTCAAGATCGTTCATCCGCACCTCCTCGGTGACGAGAACGCGTCGGCTCGGTTCATCACCGAAGCGCGGGCCGCGAGCCGCCTCAACCACCCGAACTCCGTCGGCGTCATCGACTTCGGCAAGAACGGCGGTCAGCTCTATCTCGTGATGGAGTTCTTGCGCGGCCGCGATCTCGCTCGCGTCGCGTATGAAGACGGTCTCCTCGCGTTCACGCGAATCATCGACGTCCTTTGTCAGGTGCTCGCCGCGCTCGACGAAGCCCACCACCTCGGCATCATCCACCGCGATCTGAAGCCCGAGAACATCGTTCTCGAGCCGATGCGCTCGGGTGGCGACTTCGTGAAGGTCGTCGACTTCGGCTTGGCCAAGATGCGCGCCGAAGCGGTCGCGACCAACATCACCTTGCCCGGGCTCGTCTGCGGAACGCCCGACTACATGGCGCCGGAGCAGGGCCGCGGTGATCCGATCGATGCGCGCAGCGATCTCTACGCTTGCGGTGTCATTCTGTTCCAGCTCCTGACCGGTCGCCTGCCCTTCGAGGCCGAGTCGCCGACGCAGGTCGTCCTCATGCATCTGTCGGTGCCAGCACCGAATCCGGCCGACGTCGCACCCGAGCGCGACATCCCCGACGTGCTCGTCGACCTCACCCTGAAGGCGCTCGCGAAGAACGCCAACGACCGCTACCAGAGCGCCGACGAGTTCGCCGCCGCGCTCAAGGGCGCGATGACCACGCTCAGCCGCATGAGCATCCCCGACGGGGTGATGACGGCGTGGACCGATCAGGGCACGCGATGCGGCTCTTGTGCCGCGCTGGTCCCGGTCGGGCAGAAGTTTTGCGGCGATTGCGGCGCGCGAGTCAATCTTCCTCCGGCGCACGTTTCGGGTGCCATTCAAAGCGTCGGCAAAGTCCAAGCGCGCAACGCTCCGACCGCACCCGAGATGATGAACGGCGGGCTGGCCAACGGCGGCATGAGCAACGGCGCGGAGGCCAGCCGCGTCGCGCCCCAAGGGAGCTCGAGCCCCGCGCCGCGGCTTCCGCTCGTCTTCGCTGCTCGTGAAGACGATCTCGATTGGCTCGACGTGTGCCGCTTCGAGCTCGGAACGTCGATCGCGACGGCGCGAGTCATCGGCGATCACGGGGTCGGCAAGAGCAGGCTCTTCTTCGAGTTCTTGAAGATCGCCGAAGAATCGGGCGACGTCGTCGTTCGTGCCGGACCCGATCCGTGGTGGTCCGAGGTCGGCTACTACGCGCTGCGCATGGCCATTCGACAGCTCGCCGGCCTCCCCCCGTCGGGCGGGCGACCCAGCGACTGGAGCTCGTCGACGCCCGAAGCACGCCGCGGGCTCGAAGAAATCTTCGGCAAGAACGATCGATTGGCCGAACCTCCTCCTCCCGCTTGGGTGAACGACACCGGTGAGCTGTCGATCGAAGGTCGCCGCTTCATGGCCGCCGAAGCGCTGCGTTGGGCCATCGCCAAAGCACACCACGCTGCGAAGAAGAATCGCGTCATCTTGGCCATCGACGATCTTCACGCGGTCGATGGCGCGAGCCGCAACGCCTTCGCCGACGTCATCAGCGAACCGCCGCTCGTCGGCATGTTGATCGTCGCGACGCACTCTCCCGACTTCAATCCCGGCTGGGAAGGCCCGTCACGCGACATCGCCGGCATCCCCGTGAGCGTCGCTGCCGCGCTCGCGAAGGGCGTCGCTCCCGCGCGAACCGGAACTTCTGATTCGAAGACGGTCTCGCCGATGTACGTCGAGCAGCTCATTCGCTTCACCTCCGAAGGGGGCAGCGACGCTCCCCCGCGACTCGGCGATCTCATCGCGCAACGCATCGAACGGCTGCCGCCCGAGGCACGCCGAACCCTGCAAGCTCTCGCGGTGCTGGGTGACGACGCCGATCCGTTGCTCCTCCCAGAGGTGATGAAGGCAACCGCCGCGAGCGCGGCCGTGAGTCAAAAAGTGCGCTTCGCAGGCTTGCCCAAGCCCTCGACTCAGCCCGCCCATCCCAAGTTCGAAGACGTGATCGAGGTCTTGGTGATGGCGGGGATGCTGCGTCGTCATTCCTCCGAGGTGGGCGGGGTTCGTCTCAGCACGAGCCATCCGCTCATCCGCGACGTCGTGCTCGCCATGATCCCCGCTGGCGTGAAGCGCGATCTCCACGCGCGAGCGTTGGTCGACGACGACGGCGAGCAGCGCGCCTTCCCCGTCGAAGTGCTCGCTCTCCACGCCTACCAAGCCCAGAACGCATTCGAAGCGCTCATGCTGCTCGAGACGGTCGCCAACCGAGCGACGCTGCGCGGCGACACGCAGGGCGCCGTGCTCGCGCTCCGGCGCGCGCTCGACTTCGCGAGGCGAGAGATCTTCCGCGGTGAGATCGATGATCCGGTGCGCGCGGTGCTCATCTTCAGCCGCAAGCTCGGCGAGGCGCTGGCGCGCGCGGGCAGTCTGAGCGACGCGAGCGGCGTCCTCAAAGAGGCGCTCGATCTCACGGGACCGAGCGGTCCTGATCGCGTTCAAGTCCTCGGTGCGCTCGCGTTCGTCGCTCGCGAACGAGCGCGCACCACCGAAGCGAAGAAGCATTTGAACGAGGCCATCGAGCTTGCCAAAGATCAGCTCCAGGTCGATCTCGTCGATTCGCTCGAGCGAGCACGACGTGAATGGAACCTCGCGTGAGCACGGGTGAAGCTGGCCCTGAGCCCAGCGCCGACCTCACCCCCGCGAGCACCGCCGATACTTCGGGCTTCCCGCTGAGCTCCCCGACGGACCCCCCGACGGGCTCCCCGACGAGCAGCACGGGCTCCGATGGCGAGAGTCCGATCGTGACGCACGAACAGCGCGCGTCGATGCCGCCCAAGTCGCCCCTGCTGCCTCCGTTCGTCGCGCGGTGGGATCTCGACAAGACGTATCTGCGCACCGACTTCGAGACTCTTCGCGATCTCATTCGCACGGCGATCGAGCGACCCGACCAGAAGAGAACCGTTCCGGGCGCCGCAGCCCTCTTGCGCGAGCTCGGTCGCGCGGGTGTCGAGACGCACATTCTTTCGGGAAGCCCCGAGCAGCTGCGATCGCGCATCGAGGAGAAGCTCAGGCTCGACGGCGCAAAGTGGGCGTCGCTCACGCTCAAGCCGAACTTGCAGAACATTCTCCGCCTTCGCTTCAGAGCGCTCCGCGGACAGCTTGGATACAAGCTGCCCGCGCTCCTCCTGAGGCGCGCAGAGCTAACCGAGCAACGCCAGGCGAAAGACGACCACACCGGCGAGCTCGTTCGGGAGGTCTTGCTGGGCGACGACGCCGAGGCCGACGCGTTCGTCTACTGTCTTTACGCCGACGTGTGCAGCGGCGTGGTCGACGAGACGGGTCTCGCCGCGATTCTGCGAAAAGGCGGCGCGTACGAAGACTCGATTCGCGACGCGATCCGCTTCACTCGCTACATCGAGCACGGCAAAGTGGTCGAGCGGATCCTCATCCACCTCGAGCGTCAGAGCTCGCCGAACGATTTTCGCGTGTACGGCCCGCTCGTCGTTCCTTTCTACAACTACCTCCAAGCGGCTTTCGTGTTGCACGAAGATGGGCGGCTCGGAGCGCGCGCGGTCTTGAACGTCGCCACCGATCTCTGCGTAGCCCACAATTTCGAGGCGGGTGCCTTGGCGCGGAGCTACCTCGATCTGCTGCGGCGCGGTCACCTGAAGGGCACGGGCATCCCCGACATCGAAGCGAGCCTCAGCGCCCTTCTGGCGGAGCGTCGAGCGAGCGCCGCGAGCGAGCTCACGGCGATGGTCGAGTCGCTTCGAGCCATTCGCAAAGACACGGCGCCCGCACCTGCCTTCGAGCGCCCAGCGCCCATCGACTACCTCGGCATCGTCGGGCACCACAATCCTCGGCATAAACGCCGCTGAGCGTCTGAGCCCTTTTTCTATTCACTCTGCGTGCCTAGGCGCGGTATGCCTCGTGGCCGGCGGTGCGCCGGGCGCACAGGTCGCTCCCGGCGGCAGCGTTCCGAGAGCGGTGGATCCCCACCGCCTCGTCGTCTCTTCCCCTCCAAGAAGCGAGGAATTCTTCGGTGGATAGCGATCTTGCCGAGGCAGTCTCGTCACTCAAAAGTGTCTTCGAACAGCGCAAGCTCTCCGCCAGCTTCGGCAAAGCCGACGTCGCCGTGGTCGAGAACCTTCGCAAGACGCTCAAGGTGCCTGCCCGCTACCGTTCGTTTCTCGTAGCCGCCGACCCTCTCGACGTGGAGACGGTCACGCCCGTGGAGCGGTTTCGATTCTTTCCCGCCGAGAAGATCGCCGACGAGCAGATCGGATATTCGATTGGCACCGACGAAACCCCGGCCAACGCGGCCTTTCGAAAGAGCTGGATCCTGATCGGTCGAAGCGCGCTCTTGGGCGATCCCTACTTCATCGACATCGCGAAGCTCGACGCCGAGGGCGACTGCCCCGTGTTCAGCGCGATGACCGGAACCGGCGCCCTCAAGCCCGAGCTCTGCGCGTCGAGCCTCCAGCAATTTCTTCGCATCCTCGCGACCTCGATGGAAATCGCTTCAGGCTTCGGAGAGGCCGTCCTCGACGACGACGACGAGCGGACCTTCCGCGAAATGCTCGCGCCGCGCATCAAGACGATCGACTCGGCAGCTCTTCGCGCAGGTCACTGGACCTGACGAACGGCGGGGGGATGGGCCTATGATTCGATTGATGGGCAGCCGCTCGTTCGACTTTGAATCACGCGACATGGGTCGCTCGCGATCGGGCAGCCTGACGTGAGGCGGCCGACGTGAGGTGTGTGAAGTGTGGCGCGAGCGTCGACGACACTGCGACGTGGTGCACGTCGTGCGGGGCTGCGATCGTGCCCATCGACCGCACGGCACCCGGTGAGCCGGTGGCCGAAGCGCTCTCACCGGGAGGGCAGTCTTTCCCACCGCGCGCCGCGACGGCCAACGATGAAGCGCCGAGAGGCCTGGCCGCGATGGGCGCGCACGCCGACCAGCTCGGCAAGATCATCGACGGCAAGTACGAGATCACGCGGATGCTCGGTGAAGGTGGCATGGGCGTGGTCTTTCTCGCCAAAGACGTCCACACCGGTCACGAGGTCGTCCTGAAAGCGGTGCGCCCCGAGCTCGCACACCGCGCCGACATCCGCGAGCGCACGCTCGCCGAAGGCCGCGCTCTCGCGCAGATCGATCACCCGAATGTCGTGCATCTGAACGCCGTCGTCGCGGAGAAGAACAGCCTCTGGCTGGTGATGCAGTACATCGACGGCGAGAGCCTCGACAAGACGCTCAAGCGACTTCGCGACGAGGGCAAACGCATGCCCTTTCCCGAGGCGCTCGCGCTCTTTCGGCAGATCGTCCAGGGCGTGGGCGCGGCCCACCGCGAAGGCGTCATCCACCGCGATATCAAGCCGGGCAACGTCCTCGTGCGTCGCAAAGACGGCGTCGCCAAGGTCACCGACTTCGGGATCGCAAAACCCGAAGAGAAAGCGCGCGAAGGCAAAGGCAACACGAAGGGCGTCATCGGATCGCTCTGGTACATGTCGCCCGAGCAGGTCAGCGGGCGACGCGATCTCGACAAGCGTCTCGACATCTACGCGCTCGGAGTCGTGCTCTACGAGCTGCTCACGACCCACGTCCCGTTCGACGCCAACTCGAGCTACGAGCTCATGCGCAAGCACGTCGAAGATCCCTTCCCCAGCGTGCGAGCCGAGCGCCCCGACGTGCCCGCGTGGGTCGACGAGGTCTTGCAAAAGGCTTGCGCCAAGCAGCGCGAGGAGCGCTTTTCGAACTGCGACGAGCTTCTCGCGACGCTCGATCGCTTGTCGGCGACGAGCTCGGTTCCCACGCCCGGCCTCCAGACCACCGCGAGCCTTGCGCCCCTCGGAACGAATCGTGGAACGAGGGTCACGCGCCCCGGCGATGCGCGCTCGTCGTCGAGTCGTTGGTGGATCGTGGGCCTCGTCGCGATCGCGCTCGGCGGTGTCGGGTTCGGGGCCTACGCTTTTCTCCAACAGCCTCCGCCCAAGAAGCGGACGGTGCATTCGGCCGCTCCCGCCACGTCGAGCGAAGCCCCTTCCGCAGCTCCCACCGTCTCCGCGACGCCGACCACATCGGCGACGGCGAACGCGCCACGACGTGATCCGGTCGATTCGCTGGTCGGCGAATGGAAGAGCGAGACGGCACGCCAATTCGATGCCGTGCGCGTCGGCGGCTCCGTCGAGTTTCGTGTGCACGACGCAAAACAGTTCGCTCCGGCAGACTACCACGATGGCGAAGCTCGCTTCATTCTGACGCCCATCGAAGGCCAAGACGGGGCGTTCGCCGTCGAAGACAAGATTCGCCCGAACCCGCCCGACGGCACGACCTTCGATTCAGAGCGTTCGCGCAACAGCTGCCAAGAGGTCTGGACCGAGGTCCAAGGTCGACCGCTGCGCGCGACCTTCGACGGCACACGGCTCAGCATCGACTTTGCGAAAATTGCTCCTCGCCCCGACAACTTCGATCAAGCCGAGAAAGCCGTCGTCGCGTGCAAGGGTCTCCGAAACGTTCCCGCGAGCCGCATCACGTCCGTACTGCAAAAGCAGTAGCGACGCGCCCGCTCGGTTGAACCCGAACGACCGTCGCGCCACGGCTTCTTTAAGAGGTAGCTGAGCCTGCCTCCCGGGATCTCCTCGAGACGGTTTTGCGCAATCGGCGGACGGCACACGTAGCGACACAGCCGCTCGAGACGAGCTCGGTCTCCCGCCGGCACCACGACCTCCGCGTGCACGTTGATGCCCTGTTTCGCCTACCCGCTCGCCCGCTTCGGGTCCACGACGCGCAGCAAGAGTTTGCCAGCTCGCTCGCCGAAAAGCCCCTGGCCCGAGGCCGCCGCCGCGCACAACGCAGACAGAGAAAGCTGCTCCCCGCTCGGCTCGGATCCTCGCGCTCGCTCGTCCCGTCGAGGCTCCGGCCGTGCCGAGCGAGCACCTTCTGCACGCGAAGCGCCGTCCGCTTCGCCACCTCCGCGAGCGCTTCTTCCGTCGGAGCCGAGAGCGCCTGGAACACCAGCGCTCCGCTCGTCATCTGGCGCACGTAGACCCCATCGAGCACCAAGACGTGGAAGTGCACGTTGAGCCTCAATGCCGAGTCTCCGCGCTGAATCACGCTCACCGCTCCCGTCAGCACTTGCTTCGCCGAGGTCAGGCCGAGGGCCCTCTTCGCTCGGTGTTTCAGCGACCGACTGACCTCTACGACGAACGCCTGCAGCACGTCCGCGCAGAGCTTCCTGTCGCAATCCAGATGCACGCGCAACCTCCACAATAGCGAGCACACCCATTGCCGAACAGCTACCTCCGGAAACACCTTCTCCATTAGGTGCAACGCCGTGTCCGACATCCGCCGCCCGACACACGACGGGCAGAACCCGCGCCGCTTGCACGAGAACGCCGCGAGGTGCTCGTGGCCGCAACGCTCACACCCGACCCGAATGCAGCCAAACTCCAAGAGCCCGCATCGCAGGTACTCTTTCCACCTCACACACCACGAATCGCGGTAGCCCGCTCGCTCCCTCCGCATGCTCGCAAAGCTCCTCCCAATGCGCTCGGATCGTCCGGTACAGCGCCGTCTCTTCAGCTCGGTCACGCTCGTAACGCGCGCGGCCGAGGCAGGGTGAAGCTAGGATCGCGATCGACGGTCTCTTTTGAGCGACGAGACGGGGGAGCTTCCCAAGGCGAAACCCGGCGTCTCTGCCGAGCGGCCGCGCTCACGTTGCTCCTCGCCGCATGTGGAAGCAGATCCGCTGCCACCGTTTCGGTCGGGGCCTCCACCGCGCGGCTTCCGGCTGTCGACGACAGGGAATGTCGCGACGCCATCTCCCGTCTCGAACAAATCGAGCAGCAGGCGAGCGGCGCTGAGCCGGCACGGGCGCACTGCTCAGCTGCAGACGCCCGAGCGGCTGTCTCGCTATGTGAAAGCCTCGGCCCGCGCGCCGAGTCGCTCGCCGAGCGCATGGAGGCGAAAGCACAGACCTCGACCGACGCTCAGTCGGTCACGCTCTCGGCGAACGGGCGTTGGGCGCTTCAGGGCAGCTCGGGCATCGCGCACGTCTTCGAGCTCACGGTCGACGGGCCGAAGCCAGCCTATGCGCTCGAGGGCACCGCCACCTGGGTGTTCGTGCGGGACCGCCTATTCGCTTTGGGGCAGGGCTCCCTGCGCGTGCTCGATCCCGCGACCGGTTCGCTGCAATCATTCCCCGACGTCGAGAGCTTCGATGCAGACGACGCGACGATCGCCCTGGTCGGACGTCGCTACGGCTGGTCGACGCCGGCTCCCTTTCGGTGGTCGACTCGATCGCGCTCCGCGAGCCGATTGACTTCGGGCAGCCCCAACTCCTCGCCAAAGCACGAGCGATCGTATCCGGTGAAGCCGTTGCGTCTTTCGGTCGACACGCGGTGGTCTTCAGGCAGGCGCAATCCGCCGCCGCCTCGAGCGACGAGACGCGCATTGTCCTGTGCGATCTCGACGACGCCCGCACGCTCACTTCAAGTCTCTTCGGGGGTGCGCACGAGCTTCTCGCCCATCAGCGCCTGGTGCGCGACCACGAGGAAGTCGGTCGCAGTGATGATCCCGATCACATCGCCCTTCTCGTTCACCACGGGGAGGGCGTTGATCTTGAAGTCGATCAACATGCCCACGGCCTCGTAGGCGGGCGCGTGCGGTCCGATCGTGTGCACGTGACGCGTCATGACCGCGCCGAGCGTCGTGTCTTCATTCATGCCCAGGCTGTTCATGAGATCGTGGCTCGACAGAATGCCTCGCAGCTTTCCGTGCGCGTCGACGACCGGCACGTGACGAATCGAGGCGATGGCCATCTCGCGCGCAGCCTGCGACGCCTTGTCACCTTCACGAAGGGTGATGAGCTGCCTGCTCATGAAGTCTTCGACCTTGGGGGCGGTTTTCTTGCTCATGGCTGAGCGCTAGACCTAGCAACAAGCGCACCGGCCCGCGCTCAGGCGCTGGAATCGCACGTTCCGCAGCGCGATGCGCTCGGTCGCTCCTGGGCGAGCGTGCATAGCTTGCGTGATCGGCGACCGACGCGCAAAAACGACACGCGCGCGCGCCTCTCACGGCGAGCAGGTCGCGCCCGTCTTGAAGCCGGAAGCAGGCGACTTCTTCATGCGCGCCATCGTCGCCGGGCCCCAATCACCGTCGTCGGCGATCGTGTCGGAGGGGTTGTTCCGGTTCCAGAGGCGCTGGAAGGCTTCGACGTCGAGACCGCGCTCGTCGACCGCCCCCGTCCCCTGGTAATCGAAGTGAACCGGGTCGAAGCTGCCGAGCCAATGGAAGCTGCGCGACGCGAGCGCCGAGCTCCAGGTCGTGTGATTCGAGATGTCGATCGCGAGACCCGTCTCGTGGTTCGAGCGTCCGGGTTGCGCAGCGGCTTTGATTCCGCAACGACCCTGATCGTGCCAGCTCGAGAGCAAGTATTGCTGCGCGATGGTTCGGTACATCGACGTGACGACCATCGTGGTGCCGGACTTGGCGTCGAGCGCCGCGACGAGGCGATCGCGCGCCGGTGCGAGTAGATACGGAAAGACCTGCGGCTCGAGCGAGAGGTTCGGCCGGTCGGGAACCGAGACGAAGAGGCCCGGTCGCATGCATCGCATCTCCTGGATGATCTGTTGCGAGAGGCCCTTCACGCTCGCCGTGGAGCAGCCGCCGCTCAGAGCATTGCCGACGGTTCCGCCGGAGAGCGCTTGGTTGGTCTCTGCGCTCGGCTCTTCGCCATCGGGCTCGGTGGTGTCGTCGGGCGGCGGGACGGCACAGCCAGCCCACACGAGCAACGATGACAGCGCGACAGTTCCCAATCCAATCGAACGCCAGGCCGAACTTTGCATGGGAGGCGGCTAAAGCACGCAACGTGCCGGGCACGAATCATCTATCAAACAAGGACAATTCGCGTTCCACGATGCGAAGGCTCGCGCGGCCGGAGGTGCCTTGGCGGAGCTTGATGTGCAGCAGTTGCACTTCGGCGGCGCGCGTCGGTCGAGCGCGAAAAGAAACCGTCACCCGACGAGACGTTTTTCGGGCCCGCTAGCTCTGGACCTCGATCGCATTTCGCATTAAGGGCCCTTCATGCGCCGAGCTCGAATCGTCTTTGCACTGACTTCTGTGGCTCTCCTCATCGCGGGTTGCGGTGATTCTTCGGGCGGCTCGGGAGGCGCTGGCGGCGCCATGAGCGCGACGACCGGCAAGGGAACGACCGCCTCGACTGGGACCACGACCTCGGGAGCGACGACCACGGCCACCACCTCGTCCAGCACGGGCTCGGGCGGTGGAGGTCCGGCGGGCGATCATCTGCTGATCAGTGAGCTCGTGGTGTCACCCGACACGGCGGAGCTCATCGAAATCTACAACCCGACGAACGCAGCCGTCACCCTCGACAATTACTACCTCTCCGACAACTCGACCTACACGAGTGTCGCAGCAGGCACGCCCTGGACGCCGGCGACGAACAACGCGGGCACCGACTTCGTCGCCCGCTTCCCTGCGGGCACGTCGATCCCGGCAGGTGGTGTCGTCGTGATCGGATTCGACCCGGGATTCGAGGCCCAATACAACAAATGCCCCGACTTCTACATGGGCCTGACTCCGCTCTCTTGTGGCATCTCGATGGTGCCGGTCATGGTTCCGACCGAGGCGGGGAGCATCGTCGACACATCGAACCTCAGCAATGCACGCGAAATGGTCGTGCTCTTCAATTGGGACGGCACCGCGGGCCACAACCTGAAAGACGTCGATTACCTCACCTGGGGTGCGATGTTCGAGTCGGGCTCGCGCGTCGACAAGACGGGTGTCGGCACGTATTTGGCCGATACCGCTCCTGCGAGCCAGAAGCCTGCCACGGCGCCGACGAACTTTCAGAGCGTCGAGCGTTGCGCGATCGAAACCGGCGAGAAGCTCACCGGGGGCAATGGCATCAGCGGACACGACGAGACGAGCGAAGACCTGGCCTCGAGCTTCGTCGTTCAAACGACTCCGACGCCCGGCGTGAAGAACGCCTGCCTCTAGTGGCGAGTCTTCATCCGATCTCGAAGGGCCTTGTGTGCAGCCGCTGCACTTCAGCGGCGCTCGCGGCCGGTCGAGCTCGACACGAAGGGCGTGGACCGAGCTCACGCTGAGATTGTGGAGGGTCCCGACATCCGGTTGGTTCTTTGACCCTGCGGAAGCCGGCCGAGGCCGGGCACGCGCCTGGCTACGCGCCAACAGGACCCCGGTCGGCACCGCATTCGCGCTACTGAGGGGCGACCGTATAGGTCAGCTTGCCGATGGCGAGCGAGCCTGCGGTCGTGGCGAGATACAACGCATCGATGGGCCCATTGTCGATGGGCATGATGAGCGCCGAATCTTAGGGCCATTGACCCTGAGAACGGTCACCGAAGCAGATCTTCCCACCGGGAGGCTCGCCGCCTTTGATCTCGAGGTCGACCCAAAGCACGTGCGCCTCCAGGACGCGATCCGTACCTTCGGCTCAAAAAGGAACGCCGGGACCGCGCGCAAAATGGGTCGTAGGTGCGACTTT
>JAYUUB010000163.1:0-32040 GCA_043755175.1 Polyangiaceae bacterium
ACGTTGCCCAGATCGAGGAGGAGCCCAGCGCTCGAGCGCTCGAGCACCTCGTGGTGAAACGCACCTTCGTCCATCGCGTCTTCGGAGTAGCGCATCGCCCACGCCACGTTCTCGATCAAAAATGGAACGTCGGGCAGGTGCTTGCGAGCACGCTGCACGTTCGCTGCAATCACCCGTGCGGCCTGGCGGGTAAAGGGAGTCGCGGTCAGATGTCCAATCTCGACTCCACCGGCACGCACGAACGAGGCGTGCTCCGAGACGGCGCGGGCACCGACCCTACGAGCAAAGACGCCGAGCCTCTTTGCCTGTTCGATGTCGATGCCTTCGACGCTCCCCAACGAGAGCTTCACGCCATGGACGACGGTCGGCCAAATCTCCGAAATGGCTTCTGCCTCGCGTTCTCTCGCTCTCGTCGCGAGCGAGCTTTCGCAGAGGAGCTCGACGAAATCGACGCACGCCGGCGCTCGCAGCAGCTCTGCCGACAGCTCCGCTCGATACCCGACTCCCACGCCCCCGAGGTCCATCGCGGAGCAGTCTAGCCGAGGGTCGCGATCAGTTGACGACCATCGTCGACGTATAGGACCACTCGTCGTCGTTCCACGTGGCGGCCGCGCTCGAGCGACCGCAGAGACCGACGGAATAAGTGCCTGTCGCGAGGCCGGTGATGACCGCGCTGAGCGCGTAGGTTTGGCGTGTCGCGCCGGCTGTGTGGATATTGAAGACGCCAGCGCCGACTGCGCTCACGGTGGCGCCTTGGCCATAGCAAATGAAGAGATCGAGCGAGGAGCTCGCGGCCGATCCACCCAGCGCCGCCGACGAGTCGACGAAGACCTTTTGACCCGCAGTGACGTTGACGGTCACCGGCGCTGCGATGAACGCCGTCGACGAGGTCACCGCCGAAGTGATCGATGCGGCGAAAAGCGAGGAGACGACACCCGTCGGTCCTTGAATCCCCTGCATGCCTTGAACGCCCTGAATACCCTGTGATCCGGTGGCGCCCATGGGCCCCGCCGGGCCGACGTTGCCTTGAGGGCCCGTCAGGCCCAGTGGCCCCTGGTTGCCTTGTGCGCCCGTGTTGCCTTGTGCGCCCGTGTTGCCTTGCGGTCCCGTGAGCCCTTGCGGTCCCGAAGCGCCGGCAGGTCCTGCGGCGCCCGCGGGACCGGCAGCACCCTGCAAACCCGTTGGCCCGATGGGACCCGCAGGACCGATCGGACCTTGCGCTCCCGCAGGGCCAGTCGCGCCCATCGCGCCCATCGGTCCTTGAGGGCCTTGGGGGCCTTGAATGCCGCTCGGGCTGCCGACCCATTGGCCGCTCGCATTGATGACGGTGACACCATTCACCGAGACCGACTTCGGGTGGATGTTGCCCGTCACGTCTTCGGAGTTGAGAGCATAAGGAACGCTCGCGACGAGCGCCCTCGGCGTCATCTCGAGATCGCTGCCGACGGTGATGCCGAGATACTTTTCGGGTCCGTCGAAGAGCGTCGATGGAAGAGGAGACACCGATCCGAGAGCGACCGAGAAGTAACCATCGTCGAAGGTGATGCTGTGGACCTCGGACCATTGCGCTACGGAGTCGCCGACGTGCGCGTAGATCGCGAACTGAACGTCGAGCGTCGCGTTGATCGGCGCGTTTTGAGCGTCGAAGAGGCGTCCTTGCTGACTCAGCGTCGGCGGGGCCGCCTCGGCCACCTCGGAGATGAGCCCAACGAACCCGAGCGCAGCGACTGCACAAAGCAGCTGGAAAGAACGACGAAAAGCCATGACAACCTCGCGCGAGACCGTGAAACCACGGACCGATCTCGCCAGCGTAGACGACTTGACCCGGTATCGGAAGCGCCTCGACCCCGACGCCCCCTCGGCGCACCGCATGCAGCAGCGGTCAATGCTGCTCTTTTTTAGTGCATCTATTTTCAATTGACCTACGTGCGCGCGAGCCTGAGCAGTGATAATCCTGCGCTTGTTCCGCACATTGTCACATTCAAACAATCAAGAATCGACCGACACGATTCGACGCGGTCGCGCCCGTGGGCGACGCGAGGACCCATGACCGACACACCGACCTGGAAACAGCGCCTCGCGAGCGACATGCCCGAGACGCTCGCGCGTGAGATCGACATCTTCGAGACCGAGATCGAGCTCCGCCGCCAGGGCAAGATCGAGGAGAAGCTCTTCGCGGAGACGCGTCTCCGACGCGGCGTGTACGGGCAGCGCTACGACAACGGACAGCGACACGATGGTGAGGCGACGCGCGCTCTCGCATATCCCTCGGGCGAGCTGACGAAGGGGCCGTCGACCCTTTGGGATGCGCCTGGAATGCAGCGGATCAAGCTCCCGTTCGGCAAGATCACGAGTCGGCAGCTCGAGGTCATGGCCGAGTGTGCCGAAGAGTATTCCGATGCCATTTTGCACGTCACCACGCGACAAGACATCCAACTGCACTTCGTCCACATCGAAGACACGCCCGACATGATGCGGCGTCTCGCGGCGGTCGAAATCACGACGCGCGAAGCCTGCGGCAACTCGGTGCGGAACGTGACGGCGTGTCAGCTCGCTGGAGTTTGCAACGACCAATCCTTCGACGTCACGCCTTACGCCGACGCGGCGACCCAGTTTCTCCTCGGCCACGACGACACCCAAGACTTCGGTCGCAAGTTCAAGATCGCCTTCTCGGGCTGCGCAGATCACCCGTGCGGTCTCACGAGCTTCCACGACATCGGCGCGATCGCGGTCACCCAGGGGATCGGAGCCGAGCTCCGGCGCGGCTTCGCGCTCTACATCGGCGGCGGCCTGGGCTCGGTCCCGCACGCAGCCAAGCTCCTCGATGCGTTCGTCCCCGAAGAAGAGCTTTTGCCCACGTTTCAAGCCATTTGTCGCGTGTTCACCAAGACCGGTGAACGCGACAACCGCGCGCGCGCTCGCTTCAAGTTCGTGATCAAAAAGCTCGGTCTCGAAGAGGTCACCCGTCTCGTCCGCGAAGAGCGCGCAGCCCTCCGGCCCGATCCGCGCTGGACGGCGTACCTCAAAGGCCTCGGTCGAGCCGAGGAGAAACCGAATCGTCCGGGCGCCGCCCTCGAAGGCTCGCCCGACGCGCACGGAGCGGCCTTCGCGAAATGGCGAACGACGAACGTCGTTTCGCAAGCGCAGGCTGGTTACGTGGTCGCGACGTTGGCGTTGCCGCTCGGCGATTTTACCAGCGATCAGGCCCGGGCCCTCGCGACCATTGCGACCGACTTCGCAGGCGGCGCGATGCGCGCGACCGCAGAGCAGAACATCTGCCTCCGCTGGCTCTCCGAAGCCGACCTTCCGCGCGTCCATGCCGCGCTGCAGGCTGCGGGGCTCGCCGAGGGTGGCGCCGGAACGATCACCGACATCGTGGCCTGCCCCGGCACCGACACGTGCAAGCTCGGCATCTCGTCGTCACGCGGTCTCGCGGGCGAGCTTCGCAAACGCCTCACCGTGTTGGGTGACGATCTCGATCCCGCTGCGCGCGGGCTCCACGTGAAAATGAGCGGCTGCTTCAACTCGTGTGGTCAGCACCACGTCGCAGACATCGGTTTTCTCGGCGTGAGCCGCAACGTGAGCGGACGCCGCGTCCCGCATTTCCAGGTCGTCGTCGGAGGCGAATGGGCGCACAACGCGGGCAGCTTCGGCCTCGCCATCGGCGCGATCCCGTCGAAAAATGTGCCCGAAATGCTGACGCGTCTCACCGATCGCTTCGTGAATGAAAAGAAAGAAGGAGAGACCTTCCAGACGTTCATCCAGCGCATCGGAAAGAAGGAAGTGCGCGCGATGATCGACGCGCTCTCACCGGTGCCGCCCTACGAGATCGATCCTTCGTATTATTCCGACTGGGGTGACCCACGCGAATACTCGATCGGCGACATGGGCGTCGGCGAGTGCGCCGGCGAAGTGGTGCCCATCGCGCAGATGGGCCTCGCCGCTGCCGAACGCGAGGTCTTCGAAGCCCAGGTCTTCCTCGACCAGGGCGCCTTCGACAAGGCGGCAGAGCGCTCGCTTTCGGCGATGCTGGGCGCGGCAAGAGCGCTCACGCGTGAAGTGTTCATCGACATCGGTGACTCGGCCGACGAGATCGTCAGCGAGTTCAAGACCCGCCTCGTGGAGACCAAGATCTTCTTGGACCCGTTCGCCGGGGCGAAGTTCGCTCAATACCTCTATCGGGCGCACCGCGAAGGAACGAGCAGTCAGACCCACGAGTCGGCGCATCAGCGCATCGAGGAGGCGCAGCTCTTCGTCGACTCTGCCTACCAATGCTACGAGCGCATGGTCGAATCGCAAAAGAAGCCCCAACCGATCGAAGAGGTTCGCGCGTGAGCTCGCTTCCCACCGACAAGCTGACTCTCAAGCTTTATGCCGACCCGTCGCGCGTGCCGCCCATCTCGGCCTTCGTCGAAGTGTTTCACGCGTGGATCAAGACGAGCACCCTCGACGAACCGATGATCGACGTCGCCGACTACGATCACGTGCACCAAGGACCGCACGTCCTCTTTTGCGGGCACGAGTCCGACTACGCGATCGACGCGAGTGACGGACGAATCGGCCTTCTCTACCGGCGCAAACGCGCGAGGCCGCTCGCGGCGCGTGGCGACGGGGTCGACGCGGCGCTCGCCGATTCGGTGAAGCGCCTCCTCGTCGCCGCCGAGAAGCTCGAAGCCGAACCGAAGCTCGCAGGCCTGCGCTTCGATCGAAAAGAGCTGCAAATCGTGCTCGTCGATCGATTGCGTGCGTCGAACGATGCCTCCACTTTCGAGAGGCTCAAGCCCGCCGTCGAGTCGACCCTCGAAAGCACGATCGGAGCGATGAAGGTCACCTTCGACGCCCGAGACGCGAGGCGTCCGCTGACCCTCTACGCGCGAGACTGAGCTCGGCGTCTATTCGTAGAAACCATTCACGCGTCCGAACGCGAGTCGGCGGAGCGCGAACGTCAGCGGAGATCGACGAGGTCTTCGCAGGGGCTGTGGCGCCTGCAATCCGGGACCCCTCGGCCTGGCTTTTGATTCCGAGGGGCTCCATCGAGTAGCGCCGCTCGGACCAGCCTGCTCTTCGAGGCTCGGCGCTGTCGAGGCGCTCGTGACATTTTCTCGTGCCAGCATCGGGCTGGTAGAGACCGCGACGCGCGCACTTGGTTTCCTCACGCATCGCCTTCGAGCGACGCGAATCCGAGCCTTGGCCGACTCGTCGGAGATCGTGCGGCGGTTGCCCACAAAGAGACGTGAATCACAGACTTCGGTGTGCTGGACATCACCTGGGAAATCAGGTCGACTTGGTAACATGACCGAACGGGTGTGCGGTTCTGCGCATGGTGAGCCAGGTCGGGGAGAACCAGCATGTTTCGCATCCGCTCGTCGCAGCTCGACCAGTTCGGAGCCAGCGCGCAAGAAGGGTTCGAAGCCCGCATGATCACCTACTTTCGTCAGACGTTCTCGGTCGAAACCGAGCGTCTCGACGTCGAAGCTTGGGTGGCGCGCAACGTGCGGCGGGCGCTCGATCACCACATCGAGATGGAGCCCGAGGTCGCGCAATATCTCCTGTTCTGTCTGCGTCTCGGCGAAGACGCGCCAGAGAAGCATTCTTGGTTCGACGCCGTACTACACCGACGAGATTTGGCATCCGACGGCAAGATGCGGGCGATCGTCGAGACCCTGCGGGAGAAAGACGGTAGCGATCTCGATCGCTTCGTCATGGAGCGTTTCGCGTGAGCCCCCCGAGTGAGATCGACGGAGTGAACAAGCCATGAGCGGACATGCCGAGCCGGAAGTCCACGAGAACAAGAAGGTCAACAGCGGCTGCCAAGAGTGCGCGCTGAAGGCCAAAGCTCGATGCGAAATGAAAGAGTTGGAGCTCAAGGTGAGCTACCGCTGCTTTCAATGGGCCGAGCCGCCCAAGGGCTCTGCGCCCCACAAAGCACCCGACCTGCTCTCGCCCATCGTGACGCGGCTGAAGACGCACAAGATCCGTCGACACGAGGTCCTCAGCAACAAAGACCAGTCTGCGCTCGGCAAAGACATGGTTGCCCTCCTCAAGAACTACGATCTCATCATCGATTCGCTGGCGAGCTTCAAGACGCGCGATTCCGCTCCCGAGACTTTCTGCGAGATCGAGGTGAAGGCCGAGGGCGAGGGGACGTGCGCGCACGATCAACACGTCGTCATTTCGATGCAGCCCAAGAGCGAGACGTCAGGAATCTCGGCCGGGTTTCATCCGGCGCCCATCAAAGGCGAGGCGCACATGGCGCTGCGCCCCGCGATATGGAAACCCGAAGTCACCGAGATCGCGATCAAAGAGCTCTTGGCGCCCACTTATAACGCCGACCTCGGCGCGGGCGACAACGTCTTCGGCAAGCTCTTCCAGCTTCTCATGTTCGTTTTTCACGCGAACCGCTCGGCCGACATCG
Source organism: Polyangiaceae bacterium (assembly GCA_043755175.1). Lineage (GTDB taxonomy): Bacteria > Myxococcota_A > Polyangia > Polyangiales > Polyangiaceae > CAYYKK01. The sequence goes on from JAYUUB010000163.1 coordinate 6,416, forward strand.
AGTTCGTCGCGACCACGTGCGGAAAGCACAGCGCGACCGAGAACGGACCGAAGGAGCTCACCGCGCTCGTCCGCGTCTTCCGCGATCTCTCGATTGGAGTCGGCTTCAAATGCCCACCTCCGATTCGATGCAGCGAAGAGACGAAAGGGTCCCTCGGCGTCCTCTCCGGAACGCGAGAGCTCGAATACAAGCTCCAGGCGGCCGACCGACAGCATCGCGTCGAGGTCGAGGCGAAGGCAAGTCGCGAGACGCATCGCGAAGGCAAACACATCGTCACCGAGACCGAGTCCGAATCGAAGATCGCGTTCAACCGCGAGCCTGAAGACGGCTACGCGCTCTACTTCAAATTCAACGAGCTCGAGTTCAACCTCTCGGAGAAGTCCGAAGACGTCAAACAGATCGGCGAGGCCAACGAGAAGGCCATCAAGGCCGTAGAGGCCGGCCACCAGAAGGTCTCCGACTCGCTCGCGAGCCTGAAAGCCTGGGCCAACAAGCCCAGCGGCCCGAAGCGGAAAATGAACTTCGCCGAGATGGAGCGGATGGCGAAGAACATCCGCGGCCAGCTGCAGGCGTTCTTCAGCGACTTCGTCTCGAAGGTGAAGGCCATCAAAGACCTTCTCTACACCTTGCCGAGATTGATGAAGAAGTGGCCGCAGCTCGGGTTCAAGCTCGAGACCGAGATTGGCTTTCTCGGCGGTGACATCTTCGCCGCGTGGGGCATGGTCAACGTCGACAGCGACAAGGCGCAGAACACGCCTGTCCACGACCGGTACGCTCCGCTCTTCCCGAAGATCCATCTCGAGACCAAGATCTCGCTGGTCAAATTCAAGCTCGCCGGAAGCTTCGGCGCGATGATCGACGGCGGCTGGGTCGGATCGGCCAAGGCGCGCGTCGAGGTCGTGCTGACTCTCGAAGTGTCGTGGCAGACCTGGCTCGAGGTCGTCTTCAATCTCAACGGCAACGATCTCGATCGCTACGTCCAGCGCTTGACCGAGACCACGAAGGGCGAGATCAGCGCCGAGGTCGAGGCGAAGGCCCTCGGCATCACTCTCGTTCAAAAGAAGATCGGCATCGAATCTGGAATCGCCGTCGAGGGCATTCTCATTTGGGAGCTCTCCAAAGGCAAACTGTCGTACCAGGTCAACGTGCGCACGCTGGAGACCGGCTGGTACTACTACACGAACGACATCAAGACCGGACGCGCGCATACCTCGGTTCATCAGATCTTCGCGCCACAGCTCGTCCACCATTCCGTAGGCCTGATTAGCGGCTGATCACGCGAGCCCGCCCTCGGCCGCTTCCGAAGAACATGGGAACCAAAGTCATCTACGCCGAAGTCGAGGCGCGCTCCTGCACGGCCGATCTCTACGTCAATGGAGTACCGATCCCCGGCGTCCGCCGCCGAACGATCTTCGAGAAGTTCGGCGTATCGATTCAGCAATGGATCGTGAGCGACAAGAACGAGCTGACCTTGGTGGTCGACGTCGAGGGAAGCCCGTCGACGAACACCGCTCCACGTGAAGAGAAGCCGCGCTCCGACGCGCAAGCCACGGGAAGATTCGTCGAATACGAAGAAGGGGTCATCGCGAGCCCCGACAATGGTCGTGTCCTCGGGCAAGTCACTTATCTCGGCTCCGAAGACGAGTCGGAAGAGGCGCCGCGCGTGCGCTCGATCTCCGTCGACCTACCGGTGCAATATGGGCGCTGGCTCTGGCAAGACGCGCCCGTGCTGACGCTCGACGATGCCGCGCGGGCCGAAGCGGTCAGCGTGCTCGAGAGCGTGCAAAACGCGCTCTTCGGCGGCGACCTCGGTCGCATGCTCGATCTGGTGAAGGTTCGCTGGGAAGAGGTCGACCGAGCCTATCCCGGGCGCAACGATGGAGACGATCGTGCGTCGCTCGGAAGCTGGCTCTCCGAGCTCGCGAGCGAGCCGCATCGTCGCTTGCCGCTTCGACCCAGCGAGCACGACTTCCGTTTGGTGGCGGGCGGGCGCGTCATCGAATGCATCGACAAAGACTTCATGCCTTCACTCCGCATCCTCCAGGAGATCGAGCCCAACCGATGGGCCGAGACCCCCTACCCGGTTTACCTCGCTCGAATCCAGAACCGCCTGACGGTCGTGCGCTGATCAGCCCAACCAGTCGACCGTCGGATCTTCGGACTCGAACGGATCGACGCGATGGAGCACCATGTGCTGGTCTTCGTAGAGGAACAGGGAAAGATCGCCGAAGAGCTCGCTCCGCTGCCGCGGCGTCGCCATGGGGAGAAATGCCCTGAGGACGCGCGGATCGTAGTAGCGGAAGTACATCTTTTCGCGCGCGTCTTCGGCCTCGACCATGAGAAATCGACGGAGGTGTCTGCGCACTTCTCGCAGCGGGCGATCGGCCGAGAAGTAAATTCCCCAACCGAGCCCCCATCCTTCGCCGACGAGCACGTCGAGGAGATCGGAATCGGACCGGAAGCGCACGAGGTAAGGGGCGACGTCGGCCATCGCATCACCTCCCGCACCCTCGTAGAGCGACCAGGCCTCGTCGACCGACTCGTCGAGAAGGCTCGTGATTCGAGGATCGCGGGCGGCGTCGAATACCCCATAAAGCGAAGGCTCCGCGCGCAAGAGCGGGAGGGCGACGCGGGCAGCGGCGATTCGTTCGGGGTTCTCGTCGAGCTCGCTCGGGGGCGTGTTGCGCTCGAGAAAGACCCGAAACATCGTATCGCCGGCTTGGATGACCGAGCCCGAATCGACGGCTCCCGATGTAAATGGCGCACCGTCGACCTTGGTGCCGCCGAGGCTGGCCAGATCGCGAACGCGAATCATTCCATGCGCGTAGTCGACGGCGAAATGAGTCACCGACAGATTGCGGTCGAGCGGAAGACTGAGCTCTGCTTCTTCACCGCGCCCGACTCGCACCGATTGATTGGCGTCGAGCACGAGCTTTTGCGAAGCCGATTTCCCCCACAAGACTTTTAGAATCGCGCGGCGAGCCGCAGTCATCCAGCAGCCTCGCGCGCCGCGACCTCGTCGGTCGGCCAATCTTCGTAGAAGGCCGCGACCGGGTGGATGAGCTGCCCGAGTGTCATGACGTCGTCGTCTGGCCAGCCTTCGAGCTCACGGACCACCACGAGCCCCACGTCGATCTTCTGCCGTTCGTCGGGGCTCGGATCGCGATCGGTCGTCGTGCGCTGCATCTCGGCGAGCTGCGGAGAAATTGATTCGAGGCCGGGGTGGCCGGGAAACTTGTTCTTCAGCTTGTCGCTGAGCGCGATGCACTTGTCGAGATCCGCATGAAAGGCAGCTCGAGAAGCGATGTCTCCGTATTCACCCATGAGAGATCATGCCTTCTGCGCGTGCTTCGTCTCGGGCACGTAATACTGCGTACCGCCGCCGTTGGAGTGGTGCAGGCGTCGATACACCGACCAATGGTCGTGGATCGGGCCAGACGTGCTCTTCAAAAACGGCGTGTCGTCGTGCATCTTGTAAGCCTTGGTGATCTTCTTCACCGGCTCTTGCCCTTTTCCGGCCGCCGAATGGTGAATTCCGAGCTCGTCGCAGGTGGTGCCTTCGCCAGAGTAATAGCTGCCCTGGCGCCCGCCTTCGGCCTGCCATTGCACTAGGTCTTTGGGGATCTTCGGTTGCGGCCCGAAGCTGACAGGCTTCGAAAAATCGATTCCACGATTGTGGCTTCGGACGTGCGCCTTCGAAATGGGCTGCTTGAACGACTCTTTCACCGTTTGACGAACGCCGTCTGGATCCGTCTTGTCGTCGTCGACGAAGATCGGCCGACCCTTGTCGTCGAGCTTGTCGCGCGTGACCCACTCTTCGCCGTTTTGCATGTAGAAGGCGCGCGCGACCTCGGAGCGAGCCTTTCTTTGCTCCTGCGAATCTCCTTTTTTGGCCGCGAGAGCGACGGTCTCGGGCGCCACGCCCTTCAGGACGACCTGCGGCTTCGGCGGCGGATCTTTCGCCTTCGGGGGCGGAATGACGACGCTGTCGGGGGGCGGGACGGCGGCCTTCTCGGACTCTGCTTTTTTGCGCGCCGCCTCGGCTTCGGCTTTCTTTCGGGCCTTTTCGCATTCTTCACAGAATGGCGCGCCGCTCTTCGCCGCGAGCTTCAACGTGAATGACTGCCCGCTCTCGCCGATGATGACCGTGGGAAAGCCGACGACGATCTTGCCGCCGTGAGCCGTCGAATCACCGATTCGAGCGGCCGGCTTGTTGTTGATCATCACATTGCCAGAGCCCTGCACGATCGAGTCGCCGCACACGAGGCTGTCGCCCACGCGCGCTGCAGGCATAAAGCCCACGATGGTGTCGCCCGAGCCCGAGACGATCGGATTCGGTGGGTGCTGGGGAATGCCGCAGACGTGGAGATCGCTGATGCGCGCCGCAGGAGGCATGGATCACTCTTTCTGCTTGTCGATGTCTTCCCAATTGTCTTTCGGGAGGGCTTCTTCGGCGTCTTTCGGATCGGTGGGCTTCGCGCCGCTGCCGCTCCCCGCCGAGCCGCCGCTGTTGATCTTTACCATGGTGCCGACGATGTCGATGCCGCCTTGGTGGATGTGGATGAAGCCTCCCGGGCCCTTGATCGTGAGGCTCGAGCCGGCCTCCATGACGACCTTCTGCCCGGCCTTGAGGTGGATTTCTTTTCCAGCCTCGAGCGCGTGCTTGCCGCCGACGTTCTCGTCTTGATCGGTACCGACGGTGAGCGAGGTCGACTTGTCGATCTTCTGGAACCGATCGCCCTTCACGTGGAGGTGATCGGTCATCTCGATCAGCTCCTTCTTGTTCTTTTTGACGATGAAGTGCTGATCGTCGAGGACGGTGCGGTGATGCTTTCGCTCGATGCGATGCGTCTCGTCGCGTTTGACGAGCGCGTGCAGATCGCGCTGAGCTTGGATGTAGATGAGCTCTTTGTGCGCGCGGTCTTCGAACTTGAGCTCGTTGTAACCGCCATACGAAGGCGACGAGCTCGTCTTCCAGCCGCTGATGGTCTTGTTGTCGGGGAGCTTGTACGGAACTGGATTGATGGCGTTGAAGACGCGGCCGACCACCAGCGGCGCATCGGTGTCGCCGTCGAGAAAGCCGACCAAAACCTCTTGTCCGATGCGCGGAATGTTGATCATTCCGAAGCCGGTGCCAGACCAGCCCTGATTGACACGCATCCAGACCGAGCTCTCCTCGTTCATCTTCCCGTCGCGATCCCAGGGGAACTGGACGCGGACCCGACCGAACTCGTCGACGTGAATCTCTTGGCCCGAAGGCCCGACGACCGTCGCGCTCTGCACGCCGTGGACCTGCGGCTTCGGCGTGCGAATCGTGGGCTTGTAGACATCGTCTGAGAACACAGCCTCGCCGAGCATCGTCCAGGCTTCGCCAGGAGCTGCGTGGAGGGCGAACGAGGTGAGCATGAGGTGCTGACCGAGCGCGTCATGGGGGTGACCTTCGACCGCGAAGACCATTCCAGGCTCGAGGTCGATGACGTTGGTCTCGAACGCGACGGCGCGCTTGCCCATTCGCTCGGCATCGCTCGAGAGCTGTGCGTGCTTCGCGCCGTAGTTGGCGTCGTAGCGATAAGCGCCCTTGTCGTCGGCCGTCGGTGTGCCGCCGCCCTTGCCCTCGATGAGGAAGCTACCGGGCCTGTATTGATATTGCTCGTAGGCCGATTCACCGCCGGCCGACTTCTTCGCCTCGCCTTTGAGATGAAACGAAGGATTGCGGAAGTCGAAGTCGATGATCTGATGCGCGCCGGGCCGGACCTCGTGCTTCAGCCTGAGCTTGGTGACGAACTCTCGCTGGGCCGATTGGGTCGGCGCGTCTTCCCAATGAATCGGAGGGGCTTTGCGGAGCGGATGCGTCGACGGCTTGTCGGCGAGCACGAGCTTCGTCTTTCCTTCGATGTCGGTGAAGATGTACGTGATGCCGGCTTCTTCGAGCAGCCTGCAGAAGAAGGCGAAATCGCTCTCGCCGTATTGGCTCTTGTATTCGAGCTTCGGGTACGAGCCGCGATCGATTTCCCACTTGGGCTCGATGTGCCAATCGGAGAGAAGCTTGTCGATGATGTCGGGGATCGAGAGCCGCTGGAAGATGCGATGGTTGGTGCGCTGGGTGAGCAGCCACAGCCGCGGAACGATTCGGAGGAAGTAGGTCGAGACAGGGTTCGTGCCCTGCTTGCCCTTCTCCATGGCCTGAACCTGCTCGGCGGTCGAGACGACGCCGGCCCAGGTTCGACTCCCATCCATGACGGCGCTGTATCCAGATTGGACTTTGAGCGTGGCTTCTTGTCCGACGATGCTATCGAGGTCGACGTTGTGCTCGGTCGAAACCACGATGAGGTCGACCGTGAAGGGGCTCGAAAGCGACTCGTGCAGCGTCACGCGGCGCACGTCGAAAGGCGTCGTGTTCGCGGTCGTCAGCTCGATCGCGGGAGTGCGCGCACTGGCTGCCGTCGCGAGGGACTGGAGCGCTTGAAGAGGGTCGGCTTTGACACCCTGGAAGAGCTGCTTGGCCTTGTTGACGTCGGCCTTGACGGTCAAGGCCGTGTGCTTGACGACGTCGACGGTCTCCTTGACCTCTTTGACCGCCTTGAGGTTGCCGAGCGCCTCTTTGGCGTTCTTGAAGACGGCCTTCTCGAGACTGCCAGCCTCTTTCACCTCAGCCGAGAATTCTTTGAGCTTTTGAATCCCCTCTTCGACTTGATGAACCTGCTCTTGGACCTTCTTGACCTTCTCGATGCCCTTCTGGACCTCGTGCTCGACCTTCAAGATCTGTTTGCCGAGGTGCGACTTCTCGAGCTTCGCGTTGGCCTTCTCGAGCAACGAGTCCGCGATCGATTTGTGCTCGGGCGCGTCTGCGGCGCTCTCGGCGGCGTCAGCAGATTCACCAGCAGCCTCGGCGGGCGCGTCGATCGGGTCTTTGGCCATGACTTTCTCCTGATCCTTCTGACTGTGCGAGACCCCATTGCTCTTTCGCTTCGGCACGGGCGTACCGTCCGAGAGAGAGATCGGTCAATGCTCGACGATGCTACGCGCGAGCGCCTTCACTGTTCGAAAAAAATATTCGCGCCGAGGCTTCTTACAAGCGCCCACATGAACCGTCGCGGCGCCGCGCGTCGGAGCGACGATTCGTTGGCCGCCACGGCGAAATCGCGAGGGCACTCAGGCTTTCAGGAATCGGTGGCGACCAGCGTCCGGAGCCTATCGAGCGTCGATGCGGGCGCTCGCACCACGAGGTGCGTTCCGCCTTCGTCGTAGCGTTCTTCGAGCACGGTGACGCCTTCGTACACGTGATGCAAAAGCTTCTGCTTCGTGTACGGGACGAAGACTTCTTCTTCGACGAGCGCGCCGTCGAAGAAGGCGACGATTTCGTCGCGGAGATGCGCCACGTCGGCCCTGACCTTCGCGGAGAGAAAGATCGCATCGGGGTACTCGCGCTCGAGCCGGCGGCATTCGCCTTCGTCGAGGCGATCGCGCTTGTTGAGGACGAGACGCGAAGGCACCTCTTTCGCCCCGATGTCGCCGAGCACCGATTGCGTGACCTCGAGCTGCGATCGAAAGGTCGGGTCGGAGGCGTCGACGACGAAGAGAAGGAGCGAGGCCTCGTGCGCTTCGTCGAGCGTCGAGCGAAACGAGGCGACCAGCTGGTGCGGAAGCTTCTTGATGAAGCCGACCGTGTCGCTGACCAGAATGCGTGGGTCGGTCTCGGGCTTGAGGGCGCGGACGGTCGTGTCGAGCGTCGCGAAGAGCTTGTCTTCGACGAGAACGTCGCTGCCCGTGAGGGCTCGCATGAGCGACGATTTGCCTGCGTTGGTGTAGCCGACGAGGGCGACGCGCCGAGCGTCTTTGCGGGCGGCACGACGGGTCGATTGCTCGCCTTGAATCTGCTCGAGCTCGCGCCGGAGCTCGGCGATGCGATCGCGGATCCGTCGTCGGTCGAGCTCGACGGCGCTCTCGCCCGCGCCCTTGCCGCCGATGCCTCCGCGCTGGCGATCGGCCCCGGCACCGGCCTCGCGGAGGCGGGGAGCCAAGTACGCGAGGCGCGCGATCTCGACCTGAAGGCGCGCCTCGCGGCTCTTCGCATGCCGATGGAAGATCTCGACGATGACGCTCGACCGATCGAGCACCTCGGCGTCGGTGGCGCGCTCGAGGTTGCGCTGCTGGCGGGGCGAGAGCTCGTGATCGACGACGACAATCTTCGCGGTTCGGGGTGGCCGAAAACCGCTGTCGACATCGTCGGGATGCGATTCGTCGGAGTGGGCGTCGGCGTAAGCGCCGTCTTCCTCGTTCTCTTCTTCGTCCGCCTCGGCGGCCTCGCGCTCTTCGCGATCGCGGAGCTTGTTCTTTCGCTTCACGACGGGCGCAGACTCTCCGCTTCCGCCGGTCCAGCGCGCGAGCTCTTGGAGCTTGCCTTCACCGAGCACCGTGCCCGACGCGAGGTTTTGGCGCCGCTGGGAGACGGTCCCCACGACCTGCAGGCCGAGCGTGTGGACGAGGCGTCCGAGCTCGGCGAGGTCGGCTTCGTGCTCCACGTCGCTCACATGGGCGAGCTGAACGCCCACCAACACGGCCGTGGGCCGCTCTCGATCACTCTCCATCGGCGAGGCTTATAGCGCTTTCCTGGCCAGGCTTCCCAACCGTCGCGCCCTGGCTACACTCATCCGAACGATGTCAGGGAACGCGGCTGATTCTGCCGAAAAACGACGCGTCGGCCTGTGCTTCGATTGCGCACGGTCGAAGAAAATCACTTCGGCGCGGGGCTCGTCGTTCTATTTGTGCGAAGACCCGACCTTGCCGAAGTATCCCCCGCTGCCGGTTCGTCACTGCCCCGGCTTCGGTTTGCGTTCCGGGAGCGAGAGCTCCTGAAGAGGATCCCCATGCTCTCTCTCCACATGAAGTCCGCGGTCGTCGGTCTCGTCGTCGTGCTCGAAGGCTGCGACGTGAACGTGACGCAGACGACGCCCACCGCCTCGACCGGTGCTCCCACGTCCGACATCAGCGTGCCGGCGCCCGCCACGACGCCGCCGGCGCCCGCCACGTCCACCCCGACCGCGGCGCCCGAGAGCAGCCACCAGGCCAGTGTCTCGCCGGTGGTCGGTGGCTGGTCGAGCCCTTCGTGCGGCGATCGAAAATACACGCGCACCATTCGCTTCGACGACAAGGGTGGGTTCGCCGCGCAAGACCTCGTCTCGCCTTGTCCGCCCGACGCGAAATGCATCTGGTCGGGCATCGTCGACCGCAAAGGCTCGTACGTGGCCGCGGGCAAGCAGCTGAAGCTGACCATCACGAACGCCCCCAAGGGCCCGGGCGCTGCGTTTCCAGAGACGCTCGAGCTTTCGCCCGGACCGACCGAGAAACAAGGCGGCGTCACCTGCGTCTACGCTCGCCTTTGATCTACTGAGATCCGTGCGTTTCCTTCGGCTCCGATCCGAGCGCTCTCGTCAGAAGGCTAACGAAGCGCCGAACGAAGCGTCGAAAACAGCCTTTGTGCCGCGCACTCCTACACGAGAGCGCGTGGCATGGTCGCTGCATTGGCCGGGCGAATGAAGTTGTCGATCTCGTCTCTCGGACCCACCGCCTTCGCACGCGAGATCGCATCGCCCACCGAACGCTTCAGCGCCGTGCTCGTCGACCTCGACGAAGACGACATCCCGACGATGATCGGTCACCGTCCGATGCCGCGCGTCCCGGCGCGTCGGCAACCTCTGCCCGTCGCGTCGCCGACTTGATCACTTCGGCGGCGGTCGTTTCGTACGTCCCTTCCAGCCCGGAGGAACGCCGCCGCGCGCCTTCAGCACGTCGAGCAGGTCTCTGAACGATACGACCTCTGCGCCAGAACATCGGGTCTCGTGCGTCGTCGCGTCGGGACAGCCATCCATCGTGAAGCGCACGGTCTCTTCGAGCACCTCGAGGAACGCCCCTTCGTCCCACGTCGCGAAGTGATGACCGACGTTCCAAGGGATGTGCCCCATCTGCTGGGCGTTGACGAGGCTCGACGTGTAGTCGGCCAGCATGCGCTCCGGCGTCGCGTGGAGAAGGCGGTAGTTGTAATCCATCGGGATCGTGCGCGCGCCCGGGTGAGGCATGAGCGGAAACTCGACGAGCGCCGCTGACTCGCGCGGCGGACTGAGACCGAACGGCGCTTTCGGCGAGCGCGCGAGGCTCGTGTCGTACTCGTAACCTTGTTCCAACAGCACCTGATAGAGCGCATCGTTTGAGGCCAGGAACGGAACGCGAAAGCCTTCTACGTGGTAGGGCTTGAGCGCCGGGTGCGTGAAGTTCGGCGCGCCATTCGCGAAAAAGAGCGTCTGGCCCTGGTGCTCGATCGGAAACTTCGGGGTCGGCAAGCACACGTCGGTGTCGGTGAGAAACATGGGCGAGCCGCACGTCGTCCCCGACGGACACGGCTTCTTCAGGTTGCATTTGACCGTGCAGAAACTGTCTTGCGCCGTCACCTCGATGCATTGACCCGAGCTGCAATCAGAGGCCTGGGCGCATCGCGCACCGACCTCGCCGTCGGTTACGCCGGGAGCCGGGTCGAATCGTGGAAAGACGAAGCTACCGTCTTCACCAGGAATGGGCGTGAAGAGCGCCGGGATCATGAGCTCCGACCATTTCGACAGCTCCGTGCGCCACGCTTCGACGCTCCACGTTCGACCGTCCTCGTGTCCCACGCCGTGACTACCGATGTCGTGCCCTTCGTTGATCGCCTGCTGCGTCAGCGCTCGCCGAACCAAGACCTCGGCTTGTGTGTGGGCGCGCCCAATCTCGGAATGGCCGGGCGTGGTGCTGTAGTAGCAAGCGTTCACGAAGAACGTGAAATGAGGCGTCTTACCGCGCTTTTTTCCCTCTGTTCGCGCGAACCGCATCACCTCGAGCCATAGACTGAAGCGCTGGCTTCCGTCGAATGCCGGGGTGAAGAAGAGCGGTCCGTCGGCGTACTTCAGATCGATCGAGTGCTCGGTGAGGTTCTGGGGCGTCGCCGTTGGATTCGCGCTCGATGCGCCGGCGTCGGACGCGCCTGCATCGTCCGACGAGAGAGCGACGCCCGCGTCCGACGGCTCACTCGGGAGCGCGACCTCGCCGAGAGAGCCCGTGCTCGAAGAGAAAGCCATCGCCGCCGACGAGACGCTCGCCGCGTCCTTCGCTCCAGCGCTTACCGTCTCGGCGCTGGGAGATGCGGAGCCGGTGGGGGTCGGGATGGGGCGGGGGGTGCAGGAAAAAGCCAGAGCGACGAGGATCGTCGCGCCGACTCGACGCAGCCCAAGGGGATCCACGAACGCTCGGCCTCGCATCGCGTCGCCCGAGAAATCAGGCTTTGGGGAGCTGAATGACGGGTTCTTGCGGGTGTCGTCGGTACAGGAGGATCGTGCGACCGATCGTCTGCGCGACGTGGGCTGCGAGCTCGGGGCCGAGCTTCTCGGCGACGTCATCGCGTCCGTCGGGACACTCTGTGCCGAGACGCACCTTCACCAGCTCGTGACGTGCGAGGGCATCGTCGATCGCGCCCACGACGGTGACGGTGAGCCCATGCTTGCCGAGCTGAACGAGGGGCTCGAGCCCGTGACCGAGAGCGCGCAAGTAGCGGCGCTGTCTGCCGGTGAGCGGCGCTCCGAGCGGGGCGCGCGGCTTCCGCTTGGGGCCCGGCTTTCCGGGTTGTTGCTCGGCGGCCTCTTCCTCGGCACCCGCTTCCTCGGCACCCGCTTCGTCGGCACCCGCTTCGTCGGCACCGTCTTCGGCTTCGGTTTCCTCGTCGTCGGCTCCGTCACGCACTTCGCTCTCGTCCACGTCGTCTTCTCCCGGCGCTCTCACGAGTCGCCCTTTCCCGGCTTCGGTCCGACGAGCGAGCGAAGAGTGCAGCGTGCAACCTCTTCGCCTGCGGTGTTCCGCATGCTGACGGCGATGGCGTATTCTTTCTTCTCACTCGACGCGATGACGGGTAGCTCGCAGATGCCCCGGATCGTGCCGCGCGCTTTCTTCAGGTACTCGATCGACAGGCCTGCGACGATGAACCGTGCGTCGTCGGGCATGGTGTAGGCGAGCGCGACGTTGCCCGTCAGCTCGGCCAAGTTCACCAGGGCGACCGCGTGGATGCTCGACAGATGGTTGCGGAGCCTCGGTTGATCGAGCATCCGCACCTCGCCGTAGCCTTTTCGGAGCAGCTCGACCTTGGCCCCGATCGTCGAGGTGTAGGGGGCCGCCATGCCGATCGCGCGGGAGAAGATCTGCTTTCCTCCGGGAAGGGGCGAGAGCATGTCCCAGAGCTCACGGACCACGTTGCGGTCGCCCGATGCGATGTTCTTCGGTGAAAAGAGCGAGAGGGTCGATGCGAGATCCATGAGGTCCTTGGCGGGTCGGAATCGCCCACGGGGCTTTCGCGGCGCGGGAGCCTACCACGGCCGAGGCGGGGGCTCGGAGCGCGATGGCTGCGATCGGCCTCTTTACATGGCGCGGAGACACGTGGAAGCTTCGGACGTGCGTTGGAACGAGCTCGCCCTCTCTCTCGGCCTTGTACTCACTCTCGCGACGACGGGGTGCGGCGCCGCTCCATCGCCTGAAGCGACGGCTCCGACGAGCACCGTCCCGCCCGATCAGCCAGGCCAGACCCAAGGTCCCGAGGGTCCCGTTGCCGCTGCTCAGCCGACGCTGTGGACGAAGTACTCGCCCAAAGACGGCTCGTTTGCCGCCGATTTCCCGGGCAAGCCCGAAGAGGTCGTCGAGCCGACCGATGGGCCCAACGGCAAAGTCGAGATGCATCAGTTCGCGGTCGAGCGACCGACGGGGTCGGCGTTCATGGCATCGTACACCGATTTTCCAGCCCCCCCCGCGAGCGTCGACGAGCTCAAGCAGCGCCTCGTCGGAGTGCGCGATGTCGCGCTGAAGAGCGCACAGGCCACGCTGGTCGAAGACAAAGAGATCCTCGTCAACGGCATCCCCGGGCGTGAATACGCGGCCACGATGATGATCCCCGAAGCCGTGACGACGCACACGCGCATCTTCATGAAGGGCGGACGCCTGTTTCAGTTCATGACGCTCGTCCCGAAAGAGCTCGGCGAAGAAGCCGACGTGCGCCGCTTCCTCGACTCGATCGCGCTCGCGCCTTGAGTCGCCCGACCTGTTCGAAGGCGTGTCCGAAGACGGGCGGCCGCTCGGCGACGAGGCTCCTTGACGAGCACGCGAGGGCGCGCTTCTCTGAAGCGTTTTGACGGAAAAAGATCAAGAGAGGTCCTGGATCGAGCGACTGAGGCGTTCGCTCGCGTCGGTCATCCGAGGCAAGGCGGAGGCGATCGATCTCCTGCTCGTCGGTGTGTTTTCGGGCGGTCACGTCCTCATCGAAGACGTCCCCGGAGTCGGCAAGACGACGCTCGCGAAAGCCCTCGCGCGAGCGGTCGATCTCGAGTTCTCGCGGATCCAGTTCACTCCCGACCTGCTCCCGAGCGACATCCTCGGCACGCACGTGCTCAATCCTCGTGAAGGCTCGCTTTCGTTCCACCGAGGGCCCATCTTCACCAACGTGCTCCTCGCCGACGAGATCAACCGAGCGTCTCCGCGAACACAGTCGGCGCTGCTCGAAGCGATGAACGAAGGACAGGCCACCATCGACGGCGAGACGATGACCCTGCCCGACCCGTTTCTCGTGCTCGCGACGCAGAACCCGGTCGACTTCCAAGGAACGTATCCGCTGCCCGAGGCTCAGCTCGACCGCTTCGTTTTGCGTCTCCGCATCGGCTATCCGTCGGTCGACGAAGAAATAGCCATGCTCTTCGATCGCACCGAGAAAGACCCGCTCGACGCGGTCGAGCGCGTCATCACCCGCGAAGAGCTGCTCGAGACCCGCGTCGCCGTCCGTCGAATCGAGGTCAAAGAGAGCGTCGCGCGCTATCTCACGCTCGTCTGCGACAAGACGCGAGACCACGAAGAGATCGCGCTCGGCGCAAGCCCCCGAGGCACGCTCGTCTTCTTCCGCGCCTGCCAGGCACGCGCTCTCATGCTGGGCCGCACGTACGTTCTGCCCGACGACGTGCAGAAGCTCGCGATTCCCGTGCTGAGCCATCGCATCCAAATGACCGAGCGCGCGCGCTATGGTGGCCGCGATGCCGCCGCCACGCTGACCGACATCCTCACCCAGATACCGGTCCCGACGTGACCTCCGAGGGCGCTGTAAGATCAGCACCTCCCCCACGAAGCGGATCGCGCCGCGATGCCCCGAGGCCGGTCGTGGGCGGCCCACTCGAGCCCGAAGAGCCTCCGCGCCAATCGCTCGTTCGACGGCTCCGGGCCGTCAATTTCGCGCGGCTGAACCACATCTTCATCCCTTCGAAGAAGCGTGATCGCGATCGGCTCCGCAAGGGCGTCGCGTGGCGACTCTTGAGCCCGCTCTTCATCTTCGTCGGCGCGTTCAGCCGCGAAGGGCGCTCGTTCTTCGTGATCTGTCTTCTCGTGGCGGCAGCGAGCATCGATATTGGCGAATCGCAGGTGTATCTGCTGTTCGCCGCGCTCGCTGGCATCTTGGTTTCGTCTCTGTCGATTCGATACCTATTCCGTCTTCCGTCGTGTCGGATCGAGGTATCGACCCCCTCGCGCGTGGCCGTCGGCGAGCCGCTCACGTTCGCGGTCGACATCTCGAACGAGGGTGCGAACGACGTTTGGAGCCTCCGCGTCGAGCGGCCGTTCCTGCCTTGGGATGGCAAATGGCTCGACGCGCAGCCAGCGATTCGGCGCGTCGCGAAGGGTGAGCGCGAGTCGGTTCGCGCGCGAGCGACCTTCGTCGAGAGAGGCGAGCATCACCTCGACGCCTTCGAAGCCGCGCGCCTCGTCCCGCTCGGTTTCGCGGTCGGCCCCCGTATTTCCAGCTCCGGGGCGCGCTTCGTAGTCGTCCCGCGGATCGCCAACGTCGCACGTGTCACGGTCGCTCATCGATCGCCGATTCGCGACGGCCGGAGCGTCTCGCACTCGACACCCGGTGACGGCGAGATCGCCGGCGTGAGACCCTATCGAATGGGTGACCCACTCAAACACCTTCATGTGCGAACGTGGGCTCGCACCGGCGTTCCTCACGTTCGACACTACGTCGACGAACGAGCCGACCGCGTCGCATTGGTGTTGGCGCTCGATGCGACGCGGGCCCCCGAGCGACGCGTCGAAGCCGCCATCTCACTCGCAGCCGGCATCGCGGCGAGGCTCGCCAACGGCGACGGTACGGGTCTCGATCAGCTCGTTTTGGGAGAACGCTCGGCGCGCGTTCAACCGCGAAACGGTCGCGGCGCCGTCGACCTCGTGCTCGATGCGCTCGCCAAGATGCGCATCGACGATCGCAAGGCGAACACCCTCGCGCACCTCGAGCCCATCTTGCCGTCGCTCTCGACGATCGTGCTCGTCACGAGCGACCACGAGCCGCGACGGAACAAGCTGCGCGAAGCGATCGAGGCGAGCGGCGTGCCTTGCCGTTGGATCGAGGTCGTCGATGACGGCGAAGCAGGCGAGGCCCCACGCGTCGTGGAGACTGGCCGCATCGAGCGCCTCGAGGCGGTGGCATGCTGAGCTTTCTCCGCTCGCACGTCGTCTCTTTCGCGACGTTCCTCGTCGCGGTGATGTTCGTGCTCGTGTGTCAGTCGCGGCCGCTCGGGCTCACTTTCGCGGTGCTGGCCCTCGGTGCGCTTCTCGTCGGACCCATCTCCGAGCTCGAGCGACAGAGCGAGGTCGGCGCGTCGTTCTTGTGTCTCGTCCTCGGCGTGCTCGCACCGCGAGTCTTCGCTCTCCCCCATCCTTCGCCGGCATTCTTGAGCGATCGAACGCTCCTCGCCGCATGCCCCGCTCTGCTCATCGCGATCTTTCGCGGCGTGTTGCGCGCCCCGGTCGGTGGCGCTCCGCCGACGCTCGCCGTGGGCGTGGTCGCGCTCGCCGCAGAAGGCCGCGTGCAATCGGGGTTCTACATTCCGGCGATCGTCGGCTTCGTTCTCCTCGGGATCGTCGGAATCGCCATGTCCGATCCGGGGCGTGCGTGGCCGAAAGACGCCGGGAGGAACCACGTCGCGAAGATCGCGCTCGCGATCGGGTTGACCGGCGCCATCGGAGTCGGCATCTCGAAGGGCCTGCCGCGACTGCACGACGCGATCGTCGAGCGAATCACCGAGCGACTCCACGAGCGCGCCGGGTTCTCGTGCACGATGACGTTGAGCTCGCTCGACGGCTTGCTGATGTCCGACGAGGTCGTCTTGCGCGTTCGACACGGCTCGCCGGCACTGCTTCGCGGTGCAGTCTTCTCTCGCTACTGGCAAGGTCATTGGGAAGACTCGACCGATGGCCGCGTGGCGACCTCGACCATCGACGAGGTCCCGAGTCACCCGCCCGATGGTGGCGGCTACGTGGAGCTCGAGTTTCCGCATCGCCCCGAGCGTTACTTCCTGCCCCCCGACGCCTGCGACATGCGCGCCTCGATGGGGCAGGTGCTCACGAACGTCGACGGGATTCGGATGCCGTACAACGAGCTGTACTCGAAGCGCATCTGGTACACCCCCGGCGTTCCGCCGGCTTCGCACGGGCCACTCGTCGACGATCTCTCGGTGGAGCCCCCGTTGCGAGACGCCCTCGCAGCGAAGGCCGAGGCCTGGGGTCAGGGAGCCGATGACGAAGCGCGACTGCTCTCGATACAGAAGCATCTGAATGTCGACTACGAATACTCGCTCCACTTCGACCGCACACCGAACGTCGACCCGCTCGTCGACTTTCTCGAGACCCATCGCTCGGGCCAATGCGAGTACTTCGCCTCGGCGTTGGCCATTCTCGCGCGGCTGAACCACGTGCCAGCGCGCGTCGTCACGGGATACCGGGTCGTCGAGAGCTCGGAGCTCGGTGACTACCGAATCGTGCGCGAGCGCAATGCGCACGCATGGGTCGAGGCCTGGATCGACGGCCACTGGAAGACGTTCGATCCCACGCCTGCCGATCCGATGGTGAGCGCTGCACGCGTCTCGACGCCCCTCGGTGCCGCGTTGCTCGATCTTCTGTCGACCTCGTGGGAGAAAGTCGACGACTTCCTCTCGAAGCGCTCGCCCTTCGAGCTCACGCTCGCGCTCGTGGGCCTCCTCGGTCTTCTCCTCTTGGCGCGTTGGGTTCGAGGTCGAAGCGCAGTGAAGATCCGCGTCGTGACGCCTCTCGACCCGGCGCTGCCCTGCTTCGTCGCGCTCGAAGTCGCGCTTGCTCAACGTGGGCTCACGCGTGCGCCGCACGAGACGCTCGCCGCGTTCGCCGAGCGCATCGCGATCGCCGCCAAGACCGAGAGCCCTCTTTCCGAGGCCACGAGCGTCGTCCACCGCTACGCCGAGCTCCGTTATGGCGGCCGTGGCGACGAAGCCGCGCTCACAGAAGAGATCGCCGGTCTCACGTCGCGCCTCCGCGGCCGCGCGGCGTAAGGCGCCCGGTCGAAATGAGCGCGTCGCGAGACCGCCGAGACCGAAGCGAGCCGGTCGCCCGACGAGTGAGCACCGGAAGTCTACTTTTGTAGGCTGAGGAGCGGCGAGAGTAGGCCGACCGTCGCAGCGAAGGGATCGGCGGTCGCAGCAGCACTCATTTCGACCGGGCGCCGAAAGACCGTCGCGGATCGGATCACCGCCCTTGGGGCTCGCGGTGAGTGGCTCGTCGTCGAAGCCCTGGCTCGAAGCTACTTCGTCGGCTTGGGAGTCATCGACTCTTTGGGAGCGGGCTTCGGCGCCGGCGTCGGGTCCTTCGGCTTCGGCTTCTGGTCTTTGGGCTGATCCTTCGGCTTCGGAGCCTTGCCGCCCTTCTTCTTGGCTTCTTCGGCGGCCTTCGCCTCTTCGGCCTTCTTCACGTCGTCGGCGGCCTTCGCCTCTTCGGCCTTCTTCGCGTCGTCGGCGGCCTTCGCATCGGCTGCTTTTTTCGCGTCGTCGGTCGCGCTCGGAGCGGGCGTCCCCGCGGTCTCACCCATCATCTCCGCGAGCGCCGGATCTTCTTGCGGCGGGTTCATCGGCGTACCCGGGGGCGCTGCGGGCCTCTCGGAGCTGCCACAACCAGTGAGGAACGATGTCGCGACGGAGACCGAGAGGGCGAGCGAGAGCAGTGCGATGCGCATGGGAGCGGACGCTACACCGAGAAGCCCGCGCCGGAAACGCTCACCGCGATCGGACCGAACGAGTGTTCTGAGCGACCCTGAACCGCTTGGGGCCCGACGAACGCCCGTTGGTTGTTTGGCTGTCCGAGAACCCACATGGTCTAATCCGATCGTGCGCTTTCGGCCCCTCCTCAGCCTCGCTCCTTCCCTTCGGGCCTCGATCACGTTCGGCCCCCCACCGCCCGAGCTGGAAATCGGTCGGCTCGGACCATCGATCATGGCGTCCCGATCTCCGCTCCTCACGGCTCTCGCCGTGCTGTGCCTGACGGCCGCCACGGGCTGCCAATCGTCGGTGCACGTCAAAACGAGCAGCGAAGGCGACGCAGTCGAGACGACCGAGCCGGGGGGGGCGTCGGGCGCCAAAGGTCCGCAAGGCAAAGGTATCGGCGAAGTCATTCGTGCCGGCCAGCCGACGGTCACCTACCCGGGCTTCGAGGTACTCCCCGACGGACGAAGCGTCGTCAACATCCAGGTGAGCGGCCCGACCGAGGTCACCGAGCAGAAGTCCGACGTTCGACTCGTCTATTTCTTGAAGGGCGTCGCAGTCCCCTACAAGGTGAACCGTTTGCCGCTCGTCTCGACCAACTTCGCGACCCAAGTGGCGCGCGTGCAGATGGAGCAGGTCGACGGGGGTACGAACGTCATCATCGAGCTGCGCGAGGCGGCCACGCCGACCCACACGGTCGCGAAGATCGAGGGCGGAACCCGTCTCACGATCACGCTTCCGAAGTCGCAAAAATTCGGTGAGAACGGCGAACAACTCTCGACGGGGAACAAGGGCAAGACGGCCAGCGGCAAGCCGATCGACGACGACGACGGCGCCGACACTGGAGACGGACGCCACCGCCGTCGTCACAAGAAGAGCGACGACGACTCGAACGACGACAAGCTCTCCGACGCCGACCGCGACAAGAACGCCGAAGAGAAAGAGAGCAAGCGTCGAACGAAGCGCGCCGTGAGGCAGCCGGTTCCGTACGTCGAGCGCCACATCACGCTCAGCTACCACACGCTCGCGCCCGACATCTCCGTCTCGGCGTTCGGTCAAGCAAAGCAGAATCCGTCGGTGTTCCTGATGAGCGGGATCCACATCGGCATCGTCGACCAGTTCGAGGTCGAGGCGACGCCGCACGCCTTCCGGCTCGCTCCTCACGGCGGGTATTTTTATCCGAGCTTCGGAGCGACCTGGAACTTCCTCCAGACACGCGCCTTCGACATGGCGGTCCGCGCACGCTTCTTCATTCCTGTCGACACGGCGAGCAACACGAACGGAAAGCCGCACGCGACCCTGGTCGGCGGCGTTCCGATGATCATCCACCTCGGAACGATCGCGAAGATCGACACGGGCGCGACGGTGTCGATGCGCTTCGACAAGTCGACCGTCGTCGGGCTCGTCGACACCACCGCGTCGCCCTTCTACCTGGAGCCAGGCATCCCGGTGAAGTTCGTCTTCCAGCCTGCCGACGCGGCGTTCCTCGGTTTCACCACCGGTCTCAGCGTCTACGACTTCAACAAAGCGGCCGCGACGACGGCCATTCCGCTCGGCTTTCAAGCGGGCGTCACGACGACGAGTAACAAAAAGCCCGCAGCCGACTTCGGTGCGAAGTTCGACTTCCCGCAGTTCTTCACGCCGGGCGTCAAGGGCACCGACAAGATCGCCGAGAACGTCTACGAGTTCGGCTTCTGGCTGCGTTGGTACTACTACCTCTGAAAGCAGGCACACTGACGAGCTGATCTCGAGCGTGCCTTCCTGAAGCTCGGCCCTTTCGAGCAGCACGCCAACCGATCACGCGACGAAAACGCGCGAGACCAGACGCAGCTCGAAAGAGAGGGATCGGGGCTCGATAGCATCGAGCCCACGAAGCCCCTCCCGAGGCTCAGCTGCCTGCTCGAGGCCCTGTGCTCAGCTGCCGACGAGGTCTTTGAGGGCCTTGATGGGCGTTGCGCGGACCTTGCGGCTCGCGGGCTTGCCCTTCACGAACTTCATCTCGCCGGTGAAGGGGTGCTTCTTCTCCCCATCGGGCGTGGCGGGCGTCGACTTCGCCTTGAGCTTGATGAGCCCAGGGATCGTGAGCTCGCCGGGGCCGCTCGCGCCGAGCTGGTCTTTGATGAGGTTGGTCAGCGCGTCGAAGACGGCTGAGACCTGCTTCTTGTCGAGACGCGCGCCCTCGGAAATTGCTGCGATGAACTGCGTCTTCGTCAATTTGCTCGAACCAGCCATTCTAACGTCCCTCCACGCGGGCGAGGGGCCGTGCCCCTCGGAAAATGCGAGCCCGTGCCATAACAACCGAGCCGACAGGTCGCAACCCCGACGAGCACCTTTGCCGGGTTTTTCGCGTTAGAGCATCGATCGCTGATCATGCGTCACGTCTCGCTTGACGTCGCGCCGGACTCGGTAACCTGTCGAAAGATCGAGGTCTGCGCCGAGATCGCGCGGTTCGGTTCGCCGAATCGCCAACACAAGGGATTTCTCGACGAAAAGCGCGAGCGACGGTCACTCAGGGTTGAAAGTAGCGCCCAACTTGTTCGCGGTACTCTTCTGGGACGTCGCCGCGGCTCACACCGAGAACTTCATCGGGACCGACGGTCCCGAGCGCGCCAGTCCCGCGCACGTTCGCAGTTTCGCCCGGCCGTGCGCTCGTTCGGCCGGTGACGACGCCCGGCATCGGAGCGCCGGCGCCGAGCGGCGCATCGACGTGGGCCCTTAGATCGGCCGCACCGACGGCGGAGGTGGCCGGCGCTGGGCCTTTGTTCGAGGGGCCACGACCGCTGTCTCCGTTCGGACCGCCGTTGCCCGTCGCCGCGCCACTTGCGCCATTCGAACCCTTCCCGCCAGCCGCCGATCGACCGGTGGGAATCGGGATCAACCCGTTGCCACCGAGTCCGCGCTGCGCGTCATCGAGCGCTTGCTGCCTTTGCGATTCGGGGGAGGCCGGCGGCGCATCGGAGATCGCTCGCAGCTCTTCTTCGAGCTTCTTCGTGCCCTCGGGGGAGTCGAGACGTTGGGCGAGCTCTTTCAGGCTCTGTTTCGCCTCGGGCGACTTCGCGTCCGAAGCGAGTTTTTTCATTCGTTCGGCGAGCTTCTTTCGCTGCTCGTCGGTGAGGCCTTCGAGCGCCTTCTCCATCGCCTTGGCGAGCCGGCGCGCAGCCTCGGGATCTCGCTGGGCATCGAGCGCCGACGGAGAATCTTTTCCATCGGGTGAGGAGCCCAAGGCACGCTCGAGTGATCGAAGTGCCGTGCTTCGTTTCTCCTGCTCTTCGAAGGCTCTTCGCTGCTCTTGGAGCATCTTGCTGACGCCCTTCGCGCCGGCCTTCGCCGCGGCGGCCTCGGCTTCTTCGAGCGCCTGCTTCACGCGGTCGCGCGAGCTCTTTTCGGCCTGATTTGCCGCGCGCTTCATCTCGTCGTCGAACGCGGTGAGGTCGTGGTCGCCGAGCGCTTTCTCGGCGCCCCCGAGATCGCCGACTTTGCCGAGCGCGGCCATGGCGGCTTCGAGACCGCGTCGCTCTTCACCATCGCCGAGCGACATCCGCTCGGCTGCGATGTCGTCGGAGAGCTTCGCGATGTCGGCTTGCAGCTCGCGCTTCTGTGCGCCCTCCTCGAGCTTCTTTCGTATGCGCTCGGCGTCGGCGGCGAGCTTCTTCAGTCGCTCGCGCTGTGCGTCGTCGCGCGGCTCCAGCGCGGCGAGCGCGATGACCTTCTCGAGCCCCGACACATCATGCGCGCGAACGATTTCGGTCCCCGGAGGCACCTCGATCACGGTCGGGACGAAGACCGGAAGGCGCGCGACGAAGACGAATCCAAGCCCACACAGGGGCAACATGGCGTGGTGCCAACGGAGCATCGGGAGCCGAAGCGCGTCGCGCGGCGCCGCATCGAGCGCGGCGGCCGCACGCGAGAAGACGACGAGCGTCACCGGTCGACGCTCACCCCCCGCCTCACGCGCCACGGCGCCGCACGAAAAGGCCGTCGTGATCGCTTCTTCGCTCGCCAGACGCACGTCGAGGAGCATCGCGAGATCTTCATCGCTCGGCCGTCGGAGACGCGCGAGCAGAAGCCCGCCGAGCCCACCAGCCACGACGCTCGCAGCTGGACCGAAACCGTGACCCGGCACGTGCGCGAGCCATAGCCCAAGCGCGAGCCCCAGCGCCGCGAACGATCCGCACGCGAGCCCAGTGAGGACGTGAGCCGAGGCGAGCCTCGAGCGAACGCGGCGCGTGGCGCGCGCGAAGCTGGCTGCGAACCTCACCTGGGGATCCGTCACAGCTCGGAGCGTAGCATCGCGCTCGCGGGGGTTCTCGTGCTCGTCGACATCCACGACGGAGCGGCGGCCACCGCCACGGATGTGAGTGTCCACACCGGCGCGGCGCTGCGTGTCGCAAGACTCTCCTAACTAGATCAGCATGATGGTCAGTCAGCGGAGATGAACCGCCAAGACGCCGAGCACGCCAAGAAGAAGGTGATTCTATGCTGTTCTTCTGGCGTCCTTGGCGTCTTGTCGGTTCAACTTGGCGATGCACATCGCGCTCCCGGATTTAGCTCCTGCACCAACTTGACGTTTGGCGTATCGTCGCTTTGGTCGAGCAGCGGGCGACTGGCAGACTCGCCACAGCGCGACTTCTTCCGCTGCTCGTTACTCGAGTAGTGGCTCACTTGAATCGCGACGGAATATCGATCAGCTCAATCGCACACAGGCGCTCGACGGAGGGGGAGCCCCCCGCTCACGGAGGAGCGATGTGCTCGCCAATTGCCAGCGAACCCGTGAAGCAGCGCACGTCGTCGCTCGGGGTCCGCACTGGTTGGCACTTCTTCCCAAGCGTCGAGTCGAACAGGACCCATTCACCGGGCACTCCGACCTTCCCGACTGCGAGCGTGGTCGCCCCGCTTTGCAGGGTGGCGATCTGGAGCCGCCCGGTTCCTTGGTAAGAGAAGTAAATTTTGGCGATCTCGCTGGAGTCGATCGCCGGTCCCACTTCGAAATAGTCGAAGCTCGGCGGCGACGGCATCAACTCGTACGAGCCTGAAGTGCCCTCGAAGACCGCCCCTTTCCAAGCGGGTCCGACTGCGTGGTACCCGTCGGCGATGTGCGCAACCACCGCAGGGGTTGCACCCGCCCCGCGAGCGAGCAAGCGCGTCTTGCATGAAGCGTCTGCGAAGAACCCGTAGTCGTCGGCGTAGGGAGGCACGCAGACGCCGTCACCGCAGGCAGGTGTCGAAAGCGCCAGATACTGGTGCTCCCGACCTCGTGCGTCGGACGGATCCGAGATCCAGCCTGAATGCAACTGTCCGTTGACTGCCGCAAGCGAACATGAGATGGTCTTCATAAGCAGGTTGGTTTCGCCAGGGGGAGAGTCGGTCGAGATGACAAGCAAGCAAGCAAAGTCCGCGCTAAGCGTTCGAACCTTCGTTCTGTGGGTCGCAGTGCCCTTGGTCGGCGCGGCCTTCGCGGCTTGCTCGATCGACTCCGGCACTGACTCGAAGGACGCAGAAGAAGCCGTCGAGAGCGCGCCTCTACCGATCAACGCCGCGAGTCTGGCGCAGAACACCGACGGTTGCAGCCTCAACCTGCCCACCCAGACGCTCGCCCAGTACGCAACGGACTGCCAAGAGAAGGTCGGGGGGCTGGTCCTCAAGGACAGCTCGACGTGGTTCGATTGCGACGACGGCTCACCCGTCGACGAAGGCAACGACAATGGGTGGCCCTGGCCCACGAGCCTCTGCGACCGGCCCAATGTCCTGCGCGACCAATGCGACAAAGACAGCAAGTTTCAGGTCCTCAAGTCCTTAAACCCCAACGTCCTCATGGTTGCCCACTGCCGCAAGATGGGCAGGGGCTTGACCAATGCCTGGGGTGACATCGCCGTCATCGAGTACAACACTTTGAGCGGCAACACCTGCTTCTTTCAATCACCCGTGCCAGGGCCAATGCAACCCGCGTTGACTGGCAAGGTCCCGCCCCCAAGCAACCCTACGCAGACTTTTTGGCAAACGCCGTCCACGACAGCGAGCCAAAACTGCGTTTCGTGCCACGACAGCGGCCCGTTCATACGCGATCCGTACCTCAGCCACCTGAAGCTCGACCCCGACGCCGTGGCCAAAGGCAATGTTGTACCGGGGTCGCGCACTCCACATATTTGGAACGAAACGATGCCCTATCGTTTCGTGGGCAACGACTTTCAGAGCTGGAAAACCTTCTCGATCAAGGCCTCGGCCAGCAGCAGCACCTGCGCCGATTGCCATCGCATGGCCATCAGCGCCCGCAATGGCTTGTTCACCGCGAACGCTGGGACGAGCGGGGCCTTCGCCCTCACGGCGACGACAGCCAATGGGCAGTCGACGAAGAATCCTGGTGCTCCAATGTGGATGTTCATGGACCAGGCGTCCGTGCCGCACAACCAGACGACCCAGGACGAAGCGCAGGTGTACAAGACCTGCGCCGACTCGATCATCAACGGCACAAGCACCCCCTACGCATGCGCCTACTCTGAATTCGGGCGCGGCGACAGCTGCACCGGCCCTCTCGATGGGGGCGTCGTCAACGGCTCGATCAGCGGAGACGATCCAAGCTTTCACTACTCATCACAGACCCCCACCGTGTTTGGTCCCGGCACCGCCGGGCCGGGCATTCGTGGCTTCATGTACTGGGAGACCCTACACGGTCCGTTCTGGCAGACAACCCCGTCGACCGTGCCGGTAGGCTCGGCCAACTACCGTGGCTCCTACTTGAGAGTGGTCGTCGACGCGAATGGGTTCTACGCCAAAGCCGCTTATTCCGACTCGCACGGTCTGGTGGAAAAGGCGGCGCCGGGCGGAACGCTCAAGGGCGTCGCGTTCTCCGAATTCGTGACCAATCCCGTCTCGCCGAGCGCTTGCACGCTTGGCCTTGCTCCGCTGACCGATACCGACGGGACACACACCACCTCGGCCGTCCTCATCGGCTCACCCAACATGTATCCAGAGACCCTGACGGGCCTGATTGGTAACGTTGCGCAGACCGTCACCCCACGGGCCGACTTTCTGCGTGTGTTCTCCGGCAGCAACACGGTGGTGACGCAGACCCACGCCTTGGTCACGAGCGGTCCTCTCAAGAGCGGTTTCCTTCAGGGGGAGTCGTACACGGCGACCTGCCCATCCTGGCCTTTAACCTATCTCGCGCGCAACGTACTCTCCACCAATGATGTTGTCATCCTCGCCAATCCTGCGCCGAAGGTTGCTCGCTGCTTCATCTCGGGGATCAGCGGCTCCTGGTCGTCGAGTAGGGTCAATGGCGCGCAGCACTCGGAGCCCTACGCCGCGATCTATCGCGACACGAATGGCGCTTATCATTTAAAGGTCGGCCCCGATGACCTCGGCTCGCCCCCCGCCGCAGACCGCGTCGGGGCCTACGCCTCCTGCATCCAGCTCTGAGAGGACGAGTCATGCATAGCTCCAACACATTGCGCTTCTTGTTCGTTCTCGCGGTTACAGCGATGGGCTGCTCGACCCAGGTCGTTGCGCCGACGGGCGGTGGGG
>JAYUUB010000164.1:0-4034 GCA_043755175.1 Polyangiaceae bacterium
CGGAAGCCTACTTTTGTAGGCTGAGGAGCGCAGAGACGAGGCCGCCTGTCTCACGATGGTATCGGCGGAATAGCGCCGACTTGTTTATACGCGGGCCCTAAGGCTTCGTCGATCCTGACCGGCCGGCCGCTCAGCGACAAGCCGAACGACAGACCTGCGCCCTGCATTCTAGACCTGCCTGGCATACGCCCATAGGCGTGTATTGGCTGCTTCCACACTTCTCACCCTCCGCGTGCGGCACAATGCACATCGGCAGGGAGGCGCTTCCGTTAGGCAGGTACGTCTGCTCGCAGACGAGCCCTGGAAAGCAGTCGTCGATCAGACAGGGCTCGCCCGCCTTCGGCAAAGGCAGGCAAGTGTTGGGTACAGTCTGGCCACCGCCGCCGTTGGGATATTGCAGGTTGCCGCAGCGGAGGCCCTCGGCACACCCACCGGCAATCGAGATACCATTAAAGATGCCGCAAGCAGCCCCGAGCATCAACTGAGGGGTACGACAGATCCCCGAATCGCAAAAGAGCGCGGGGTCGCAGCGCGCTTGTTCGCAGGATTCACCCAACTGTCGAGGGACATCGGGGATGCAGACACCCGCCTCACAGGCCGCCCCCAACTGACAGGGAGTGCCGGGTTGGTACCGCGTGCAGCTTTGGCCGAGAAGCGCTAGGGGCCGGCATGTGGTCTGGGCCTGCGACGTGATCGGTCGGGAGCAGTAGCCCGCGTCGGTGCACCAGCCCAGATCATCACTTTTGGGACCGACCGGACACGGCTCTCCAAAAGGGATCTCGCTCGTCTTGCATATCCCGTCGTCGCATGCAGCGTGCGGCCCGCAGCTTCGGTATTCGGTCCCGCAGGGCCCGCCGAGCGGCACGGTTTCGAGACAATGACCGCACATGCCGAGCCCCCAATCGGCGCTGCATGCTCCGCTGATGCATTGCGATCCGAAAGCACACGCGACAGACGTTTCGTGGGGCCGATCGTCTGACGCGGGGACGACGGTGATGGCGCACGAGGTGAGCGCGAAGAGCGCGAAGGTCGGTAGAGCCAGTTGCAAGAAAGACATGATGGATGCTCGCCGGGCAGAGCGAATGGGTCAACGCCCATCGCGACGAATGGCCAGAACATTCAGGCGAAGAAACGTTGGCTCAAAATGATTGGCGAACCCCGTTGGATCCACGCCGGCGGGGCTTCACCCGATGCGACGTCGATTCCCGCGAAGGCTCCGTGAGGGTGGCCAACACTTCATTCGTGCCGCCGGTGATGGGGACTCGGCAACAGCGGCGTGAGTGTCGACCTGAATGGTTTCGATCTTCTGGCCGATGTCTCGGTGGCCTTCGCGGTCGCTTTGGCGAGCTCTCGCCAATCGCGCGACGGTGCGCCGACGGTGCTCGCTCATCATACCGGCGCAGCCGACTCGATCTGCACGAGACGCTCAGTCCTCAGCAAGAATCTCATCGAGGAGCGCGAGGTCGGCGATGTCCTTCGGTCGCCCCGAGGCGAGCTTGCTGGCTCGCAGCGCATTCTCGCCCAAGACGCCGACATCATGTCCACCGAGCCGAGCGGTGAGTCGGCCGCCCCAAGCCTTCCGAAAGGAGACACCCGAAATGCTCGTCATGATGTCGATGCGAAGCGGCTTCACGCCTAAAGACGCCATGCGATCGGGCGACGCGAACGCTTCTTGTTCGCGTGCGAGAGAGGGGAATCCGAAGTCGACGAGGCTATCTACCGGCTCTGTGTTCAAGCCGTCCCAATGGCTGGGCTCAGGCCCGACGGGTGGATGGTGTTGAGGGCGACGCGGTAGCCGCTCCGGCGAGCAACGCCCGGTCCAGGCCGCGCTCAAGCAGCGTCACCGCGCGGTCGACGATCTCGTGGTGCCCGACGTTGCGCCGTTCTCGATGAGAATCGCCGTGGCGGAGCGCCTCGCCGGGGCCCGCGCCACAGGCATCTTCGAGCGCGGGACGGTGATTTTCACGAGTCGCGCACAAGTGTTCTCGTCGATGGAAGCTGGGCAGGAAGAGATTCGACTCGAGGTCTATCAGGCCGAGCACTCTCTCTGCCGAGATAACCACCGCCTCTATCCGCGGTCATCATGGAGACGTCCTTTTTTTGCAGCGTCGCTTCCGCGAAGCGCGCCTCGACCTCGAGCTCTTGCGCGAGCCGTTGGCTCGCCGCCGCGCTCCGATCGGCACAGACGACATCGTTCAAATCGACATTGCGCGAAACCGCAATAGCGAGCTATTTCGTCTCTACCCGGGAGCCCGCGACAACCGCGTCGAAGTGCTGGGCACCGACGCCCCGCACCGTCAGCTGGTGTTGTTCGCCGAAGAGGCGCGGCGTCGATTCGAGGTGCGCGTCGCCCGTCACGTCGCGCTGCCGCCGGGCACGCGCGTCGTCAGCGACGAGAAGCACGCTCGCGTCGTCGAGCAATTCACCGAAGCGAGCAAACGGCACTTTCTCTGCGGAATGGACGAGCAGCACCTGTTCATCGCCGAGCTTCCTCACGGCGCTTCGTCGGTGCACGGCGCACGCGAAGCGCTTCGGGCGCCGGAGGTCCCGCCCTCGTTCGCCGATCGACGCCACGGCATCGTTCGGCAGGGTGAATGGTTCTTTCTTCCCATCAAGGCGCGCGAGCGAGTCCAGGTCGACGAGGCCGTGCGGAAGGGCACGACGCTGCTCAAAGTGGGTATCGCCCAAGGAGCACGCTTGAACCGGGCCGGTCGGCCTCACGTCGCCGACGAGCTCATCGTGCTTCCTGCGCGTCCCACCCCGCTCCTCTTCGTTCGTGGCGAAGTTCACCATCCCGACCACCGCACCGTCACGTTTCGCGACTACGTCCGCACGGTCCCGAACCGCGAACGCTTCTCGCAACCCATTGGCGTCTTCTGGGTCGACTGAGGCTGAGCACGGCGGGCCGGGAGCAACTCGGCTGAACGCACTGGCACCGGGGCTCCGCTAGCTCGAGCGCGGGAGCGCGGCCGCATCGGTGAAGTTTGGGCCGTTCTCCGTCGAGGGGCGGTTCACGGTGAAGAGGAAGGTGAATGCCACGGTGAAGGCGCGGGAGGCATTCAAGCGACTCGGCAAAGACGAGCTTGGCGGCGGCGGGAGATGATTTGAGCGTCTGACACGAGGCGCGTCACGCTGACTGTCGAAGAGGCCAGCGTTTATTGAACGCGACTACTGGCACCCAGCGACACCGCCATGATGTGAGCAGCACCCCCGGTGCGAGCCGGCGCACGAGCAACCCGAGCTCGAGCCGTCGCCACATACCAGGTTGCGATCCGCGAGCGGCGCCGCGACGGGCGCAGGCGTGGGCTTCCGTGCCGGGGCGAGCGCAGGAGCCAGTGGACCGGCCGCAGCGCCGGCGAGCTTGGGGCGCGGTGACGAACCGGGTGCGTGGGACGGCGCCGTGGTGGGTGTCGGCGTTGGCTCGGGGACGGCCGGGTCGGCGGCTGGCGTGAGGACGGCCGCCTCGTCTCTTTGCGGCTTCGCAATCGATGTCGCCTTGGATCCGGAGACAGCGGTCAGCAGGCCCGCGAACGCGAGGCCGGCGCCGATCACACCGAGGGCGATCCACGGTAAGGAGCGCGCTGCGGGTCGAACTTGGACCGGCGCTCCGACGGGCCCTTCTGGGGCGTACGCTTGGCTCGCGCGCCAAAGCGCGGCGTCCTGGCACTTCTTGTGAGCCAAACCCAGCGGGGTCATCACCGCGCCGGGCCGGAGGCCGCCGCTGCAGACTACGCAATGCCCCATGTTGGCAAGGCTACGTGAGGTCGGGGAAAATCGAAACGCGCAAACGGAGCCGCTATGAGAGGGCAGAACCTCCCTCGAGATCCTCGACGGAGACGAACAGGTCCGCGGCGAGCGCTTGGGGCCCGCGTATAGGTGAGTCGATCGATATTCCGTCGAGACTCTCTCCAATGCGTACACCCGGCGAGCGCGATCAAATCGTCGGCCTTCACGCGGCCCCCCCGAATACCGCTCGAGCCGGCACGGCGATGGGATCGCGACGTGCAGCTCTCCGTTCCAGCGGAGCGTATGCC
>JAYUUB010000165.1:0-31964 GCA_043755175.1 Polyangiaceae bacterium
GTGCCTGCTTCGACGGCCACCCACCGAAGTTCGTGTCGCACAAAGCATTCGCATTGAGGACGACCTCGACGACGCCAGGAGTCAGATCTCCGAACCGGACGAGGCCCCACGTCGACGTCGCCTGGAGGGTCGCATCCGCCGCGCCGCTGGCGTTGGCGTAGAGGGGTACCGACGGAGGCGAGAGAACGGCGGTGACGCCGACCTCCCCATTCTGAGTCGTGCCGGTCGAGGTGTAGATCGCGAGAAAGCCTTTGCCCGTTTGCGGGAAGGTCTCGCCCGCGGCTTGATAATAGCCGGCCACGTCGGACGCGTTGGGCGAGCCGATCCTATACCCACTGATGTCTACATCCGAGGTCACGATCGGGATCAGGACGCCCGCGAATCCCGCTTTCGCGAGCGTCAGCCCGGTCTCTGCGCCAGCGGGCATCTGAATGTCGAACGCGCCCTGGGTGTCGCTCGAGACACAAGGGATGTCGGTGTGGTCGAGGATGCAGATGTTCGCCCCCGAGATGGGCGTTCCTTGCGGGCTCCGAACTGCTTGAGCCGAGAAGGTAATCGTCGCGAGCGGCGCACCACCGCTTCCGCTCGAGGCAGAGGCGTGGCTCGATGATGTCGAGCCGCCCACCCTGACCGGTGCTCGTCGAGGTCGTCCCATTCGTCTCGACAGAACGGCACGACGAGGCGGCGCAGAGCGAGAGGGTTCCGAAGAAGAGAAACATCCCCCGAGCGATCATGCGATCGATCCTACCTCTCGTCAGAGGCTTTACGGTTCTCGAGTCTTCGCTCGATGAAAACTGCCGCTGCGGCATCGCCTGGCGCGCGAATGGCGTTCGCGCGCAAATCCTGCTCGGATTGTTCGATCGGCGGCCGGGAGTGCAAATTCTGAAGGCGAGATGAAGACTTTTGGTAGCCAAGAGGGTGCCAGATCGCGCAATATGTGCGCTTCGCGCGATGTAGGGCGGTTGCCCTCAGGAGGACTTATGAAGATGAATTGGTTGCTTGGGTGCAGCGCTGTTTTGGTTGTCGCTGCTGTTGGTTGCTCGGTGAACGTTGGCAACACGGGCGGAGCTGGGGGCACCGGGTCGGGAACGACCGTGAGCACCACTTCGAAGACCTCGGTGACGAGCACCAAGGCCGCCACGGCCACGGTGACTGTCGGCCAGGGCACTGGCACCGGCACCGGGGGAGCGGGCGACATCTCGTGCAACCCGGTCAAAGACACGCAGTGCAACCTCGCTGCCGGTCAGGCCTGCGACGGCGGCATGACGGGGTTCGTTTGCTACGACGCCCCGAACGACGGCCTCCTCTGCGGCGCTTGCGACAACAAGAATACGTATTGCTCGGACGGTCACGCGTGTTATCCGAGCAACGCAGCTGGCGACGGCAAGTGCATGCGCTACTGCTGCACTGACGCTGACTGCGGCGGCGGCGTCGGCTCGTGCGACAAGAACCTGACCAACGATCCTGCAATTGGTCTCTGCGGCGCCGCGATGGGTGGTGGCGGCGCTGGGGGCGGAGCTGGCTTCGCCACGCCGGTCTGCACGGGCATCCCGCCCACAGCACCGTCGAATGGCTCCTGCTACACCCCCTGAGGCAGGCACTTCACCCTGAAGCAGAGATGGCGAGGCCAAGCCTCGCCATGGTGGTTTTGTCGTAGCGATCCCGACCGGTAGCGATCCCGACTGAGCGATCCCGACCGGAGCGAGCCCGACCGGAGCGAGCCCGACCGGAGCGATCCCGACCGGGGTTGATGCGGCGGGGGGATCTCGACCGAGCGATCCCGACCGGAGCGAGCCCGACCAGCGATCCCGACCGGGGTTGATGAGCGATCCCGACCGGAGCGAGCCCGACCGAGCGATCCCGACCGGGGTTGATGCGGCGGGGGGATCTCGACCGAGCGAGCTCGACCGGGGTTGATGGAGCGATCCCGACCGGGGTTGATGGGCGATCCCGACCGGGCGATCCCGACCGGGGTTGATTAACCCGGGGCGAGCCCGACCGGGGCGAGCCCGATCGAGCGAATCCGACCGGGGTTGATGCGGCGGGGGCGATCCCGACCGAGCGAGCCCGACCGGGGTTGATGGAGCGATCCCGACCGTGGGCGATCCCGATCGGGGTTGATTAACCCGAGCTATCCAGCGATCCCGTCCGTGGCGACCGAGCGACCCAATCGGTCACGAGCGGTCCCACCCGAGCGACCCCGACCCAAGCGAGAGATTACAGCCCAGCTTTAGCCGGGTTCACTGAGGGTGGGTCGCCCACGCTGCAGCCTCTCGTCCAGAACGCTGCAGCGGTGCCACAGTGCTCTGACAACTGACGCCGAGACGACGAAGCGCGAACGTTCCCGCCGGAAACATCACACCGCGATCCCCCGCCGCAAACCTCTCGCTCGCACGACGGTAGGCTCGACGAAACTCCTTCAGCATCCCGAGCGCCGCGACCTTCCGCCCTACATCTCGGCACCCAATGGTCGGCCGCAAATTGCGACGCGGCGCGTGTGTCTCGGGCGCAGAGAACGCAGACGCTTTGCGCACTTCACGCCGCCCGAGAATGCGACGTCCGAGTCGGCGACGCTCGTCACGCGCAGCTTGCTCTCTGCGACCGATGGCGGCGCGAACGCGTGAGACCCAATCGTCGAGCTCGAGCGGCTTGTCCGCATCGACCGCTCGCGGAGGCTCCGCAGCGACGAGCGTGACCGTCTGCGGCATCGTTCCGCCTTCACGGAAGAAGATTCGCGGCCGCTGGACGACGAGCGGTTGGCCAGTGACATGGCATCGCCACGATGACGCTCCTGGCCACTCGTCGACCCGGTCGACGAGGTGGTCGACCACAGGATTCGCGAGCGTGTAGACGACCTTGTCGAAGACGTCGCGGTCGTCGACGAGAACAGTCGCGCAAGGCTGCTCTGTGGACCAGAGATTCTCCCAGCGCGACCATCGAACGTTGAGCGCCTTCGCGGCCATCTTGTGAAAATGCGCAAGAAAGTCCGGCAATCGGCCCGAAGAGTCGTGAACGACCGCGTGATAATGATTGCTCATCGCAGTCCAAGCGATGAGCTGGATGCCGAAGCGCACCGCCGCCTCCCCGAGACAGTAGAGAAAGACTTGATTGGTCTTGTCGTCAGGACGCAAAAGAAACTGCCGTTGCGTGCACCGGCGCGTAATCAGATAAGTGCGTCCTGGGAGAACGGGCCGAGGTGAGGTCATGCATAGTGTCGATCACGCGCCCACGCAGTTGCCCTGTTTGTTCATAGATATCGCAGACCGCCACGCACCGGCGCGAGGTCATCAACACAGGTCGGGATCTGCACAGGTCGGGATCTGCACAACCCTGGTCTGGATCGCTGGGATCACCGGTCGGGATCGCTACAGGTCGGGATCATCAACCCCGGTCGGGATCGCCTATCAACCCCGTCGGGATCGCTCAACCCCGGTCGGATCGCCCCGGGATCATCAACCCGGTCGGATCGCCCCAAGATCATCAGCCCCGGTCGGGATCGCCCGGTCGGGATTGGGCACGGTTGGGATTGCGAGATCGCCGCAAGATCATCAACTTTCGCGAGATCGCCCGAGGCTCCGTAGGTCGCGAGCGGTTGGGATTGCGAGATCGCCGCAAGATCATCAACCCCGGTCGGGATTGGCCCGGTCGGGATTGGCCGCACGGTCGGGATTGGCCGCATCAACCCCGGTCGGGATTGGCCCGGTCGGGATTTGCCCGGTCCGGATCGGCCCGGTCCGGATCGCCCCGGATCGGCCCGGTCGGGATCGCCCCGGTCGGGATCGCCCCGGTCGGGGATCGCCTCGCCCGGTCGGGATGGGCGCGGTCGGGGATTGCGGGATCGCCGCAAGATCATCAACCCCGGTCGGGATCGCCGCGGTCGGGATCGCCGGCGGGATCGCCGCAAGATCATCAACCCCGGTCGGGATTGGGCGCGGTCGGGATTGGGCGGCGACCAATCGACGAGCTCGACTCCAAATGGTTGGCCACCTTCGCAGGTCACCCGCGACTCAAAGGGCATGAGCCAGGACCCCTCCCTCCAAGCATTGGCGGCCGAGCTCGCGGACACGCCCTACGTTCCGCTCCAGATCATTGGACGAGGTGGGATGGGCGCGCTCATCGAGGTCGAGCACAAGAACCTGCGTCGCAAGCTCGTGATGAAGATCTTACGCGAATCGGGGCGACCCGATCTCGAAGACCGATTGCGCGTCGAGGCGCACGCTCTCGCTCAGCTCTCGCATCCGAACGTGCTCGGCATCGTCGATTTCGCGCGAACCCCGACAGGGCGTCCGTTCCTCGTCGCCGAGCGACTCTTCGGCCGAACCCTGCGCGAACACCTCGAGCACCACGGGAGGCTGTCGGTGGTCGAGGCCGTCGACCTCACGCGCCAAGCACTCGCGGGGCTTTCGGCGGCGCATCGACTCGGCATCGTCCACCGCGACGTGAAGCTCGAAAACCTGTTCGTTTGCGATACCCACGAAGGCCCCCTCGTCTTGAAGGTGATCGACTTCGGCATAGCGAAAATCGTCGAAGCCGAGCCCGGTCGAGGTCTCGCGGTCGAGCCGCCGATGGTGCCGACCGACGAGGGAATGATGATGGGGACACCGAGCTTCATGTCGCCCGAACAAATCACGAGCACCTCGGTCGATCACCGCGCCGATCTCTATGGAATGGGTGTGGTGCTCTATCGACTGCTCGTCGGTCGACATCCTTTCGTCTGCAACGACGCGCTCGAGTACGCACGAGCGCACGCGATGCAGATCCCCGAGCCACCCTCGAAGCTCGTGCCATTGCCCCCGGGTCTCGACGCCGTCGTGCTCAAAGCCCTCGAGAAGCGCCCCGACGATCGCTACGCCACGGCGAAAGACATGATTGTCGCGCTCGATCCATTCATGGTGCAGCCATTGACGGAGGTGCGTCCCGCGAGCCGCACCGTGCACTCGGAGCATCCGCTGAAGACCACGAAGCCCATGAGCCCGGTCATTGCAATGAACGCGGCCCAGCCGAACAATGCGGCCCATTCGCTGAAGACGACGAAGCCGATGACTCCCGTCAATCATTCCTATGAGACCGCCGCGACTCGAATCGCGAGCGTCGCCGACGATGCCCTACCGACGAATCCGATCCGCAAATCGGAGCCTCGTAGGAGCGCACTGCCCATCGTAGAAGAGCCCGTCTTTGCGCCCGTCGCACCACCCATCGCATCGCGTGCTCAGCCAACCGCAAATCGTGAGCCCGTGAGTTACGCAGCACCGAGTCGGCCTTCGATGGCCGCGCCGACATCCCAGCCGGAATCCGATGCCTCGCGCCTCGGTGTTCATGGAACGTTCATCGTGTCCCATAGCCTCGTGTCACCCATTCCGACGAAGACCGAGACGCCACCCATTCACGCACGAAAAACCCCTCGCGGTTCGCGGGAAGGACCGACCATTCGATCGCAACGGCCGAACACACTGGAGAAGGGTGGCCGCGACGTGGGCCTGTGGGTCGCAGCGGGGGTGTTGCTCGCGATCGTGCTGGGGGCGGTTGGCTATGTCGGGTGGCTGCTCCACGCAGCGAGGTAGTCGCTTCGAGAGTCGTCGATTGATCGGCTGCGTCCTAGACAACGGACAATCGTCCGCTATAGTCCCCGCCAACCCCCAACAGGAGACGTCCGATGAGCCTACGACTTGGTGACGAAGTGCCCGATTTCACGGCCGAAAGCACTCAAGGAACCATCCAGTTTCACAGCTGGCTCGGGAGCAGCTGGGGCGTTTTGTTCTCCCACCCCAAAGACTTCACGCCGGTCTGCACGACCGAGCTCGGCGCCGTCGCCAAGCTCAAGCCCGAGTTCGAGAAGCGCGGCGTCAAAGTGATCGGCCTCAGCGTCGACGCGCTCTCGGACCACGACAAGTGGTCGAGCGACATCGAAGAGACCCAGGGCGTCGCCTTGAACTTCCCCCTCCTCGCCGATCCCGAGCGCAAAGTCTCGGTGCTCTACGACATGATTCATCCGAACGCCGACGCGACCTTCACCGTTCGCAGCGTCTTCATCGTCGGCCCCGACAAGAAGCTCAAGTTGAGCCTGACCTACCCCGCGAGCACCGGACGAAACTTCGACGAGATCCTCCGCGTCATCGACTCGCTCCAGCTCACCGCAAACCACAGCGTGGCGACGCCCGTGAACTGGAAAGACGGCGACGACGTCATCGTGGTCCCGAGCCTCTCCGACGACGACGCTCGAAAGAAGTTTCCGAAGGGCTTCAAGACCATCAAACCCTACCTCCGCGTGACGCCGCAGCCGAACAAGTGATCTGCGACCGGCCTTAAAAGCTGAGCGGCCTTGTGCCGATACCGACGGGCGCGCACACTGACCGAGGTGCTCGCCCGTCTCCTCGCTCGCTCAGCCGCAACGGTAGACAAAATCGTCGGGCGCGCGATCACGCAGCGAAGCCCGAGCGCGCGCGCCAACAGCAAGTCGGAGTCGCTCGGGCATGGCGAGCGCATGATCGCGCTCGCCGAGATCGCCGAGAGCTACGAAGAGCCTGCCCGCGCGACCAACCCCGATGCGTTCTTCGGTCGACCGAGCGCGTTTTCGACCGATGGTGTCGTCGTCGGACGACGTTCGAGCCGACATGGCCCCGTCCACATCGTCGACGTGCGCTGGAGCTCACGCGTCGAGCCCTACCTCGCTGCGCTCTCGAACACGTTCATGAGCGTCAGCCAGAACCACGACGCTGCCGCGCGCCTCTATCTCGGGCGCGAGGGAAGCCACCGCCCCGCCGTCATTTTGATTCACGGTTACCGCGGCGGTCGCTACACATTCGCCGAAGGCGTTTGGCCGGTTCGATGGTTCCTCGATCACGGCGTCGACATCGCGCTCTTCGTCCTTCCGTTTCACTCGATCCGCAGCGCCCCCGGGAGCGGCCCGCGTTTTCCGGGGAGCGATCCGCGATTTACCAACGAAGGCTTTCGCCAGGCGATCGGTGATTTGCGCGACCTGGTCGCGACCTTTCGCGATCGCGGCGCCGAGCAGATCGGCGTCATGGGCATGAGCCTCGGCGGCTACACCGCGAGCCTCCTCTCCACGATCGAGCCACTGACTTTCTCATCTCCAATCATTCCACTGGCGTCGTTCGCCGACATCGCGCTCGCATCGGGCCGTCTGGTCGGAACGCCCGAAGAGCAGCTCGCGCAACACGGCGCGCTCGACGGAGCCCACGCCGTCGTGAGCCCGTTCACGCGTCCCGTGTTGGTCCCCAAAGGCAACGTGATCGTGGTCGCCGGCGAAGGCGATCAAATCACCCCGATGGCCCACGCGAACAAGCTCGCCGACCACCTGGCCGCCGATCTCGTGACGTTCCCCGGCGGGCACATTCTGCAGTTCGGTCGCTCGGTCGGCTTTCGCGCTCTCGGCGACCGCCTCCGCACGATCGGTGTGTTTCGCGACTAGCAATCGAGAGCGCTAGCTACTTCTTTCCGAGGCGTTTCTTCAGAGCGGCGAGCTCTTCGTCGACCTCTTTCGACTCGCGATGAAGGCGAGCTTCGCGGTTGCGAACGAGCTTCTCGCGCTCCTCTTCGAGGAGGCGCGCTTCTTCCGCTTGGCGCTTTTTCACGGCCTCGCGCTCGCGGGCCTCGGCAGCGTCGCGCTCGGCCTCTACACGCCTCACTTCGGCTTTCGTGGCTGCTCGCGCCTCCTCGGTCTTCGCGCGCGTCTCCTCGGCTCGGGCCGCTTGGCGCTTCGAAGAGTCGGGGCCGAAGAGCGACTCTTTCGCCTCTCGCACGGTGTCTTTCGCTTCGCGCACCATTCGCTGCGTCGTCGACTCCACGACCTTCTTGGCCGCAGCCCGCGTCACCTTGTCGACGAGATCATCGAAGAGCTTCTTCACCCTCCCATCGTAGCGCTTCTGCCACGCTCTGAAATGGGCCAGACTCCCGCTTCTCATGGCCCGACTCGACTTCGTCGATCACAGAAAAGACCCCGCGGCCTGGGCCGAAGAGCTCGGCATCTCACGCGAAGCCGTCGATCTCTACCTCGCGAGCGATGTCATCGATCTGCACGTCGACTCCTTCATCTGGACACGCGTCTTCGGCTACGCCCTCACCGAGCGGCACGATCACGGTCTCTTCGGCGCGCGCTTCTACAGCCAAGCCGACTTCCCTCGCATCCTCGAGGCGAACGTCACCGGCGCGACCTGGGTCATCACGACGAATCCGACACGCGCCACGTCGGAGCGCGCGACCACGTTCGTCGACAACCTCCGAGAGCTCACCGAGATTTTCGCCCGCGTCCCTGAGCAGTTCGCTCTCGTACGCACGGCCGCCGAATACCGAGCCGCGAAGAAGGCTGGCAAACATGGAGCCTTCATCGGAATCCAAGGCGGCAATGCGCTCGATCGCGATCCCGATGCGCTCGACCTCATCCCCGATCGAACGATCTTGCGCGTGACGCTCGTGCATCTGTCGACCTCGTCGCTCGGGTCGACCAGCTCGCCGCTCCGGCCCGGACGCGATCTCGGGCTCACGACGAAGGGCCGCGACTTCGTTCGCAAGCTCAACGACAAAAAAATCTTCGTCGACCTCGCGCACGTCAGCAAAAAAGGCTTCTGGGACGCGGTCGAAGTCGCCGACAAGTCGCAGCCGATCCTCGTCACGCACACCGGGATTTCGGGCGTCCACGAGCACTGGCGCAACCTCGACGACGATCAGCTCAGAGCCATCGCCGACTCCGGCGGAACGATCGGCGTCATGTATCAATCGAGCTTCTTGGGTGACGCGTACCTCGGCGGCAAAGCCGAGACGATCGTCGATCACCTCGAGCACATCGTGAAGACCGTCGGTGACGACTTCGCCTCGCTCGGAAGCGATTGGGACGGCGCGATCCTTCCTCCACGCGACATGCCGACCTGCCTCGAGCTCCCGAAGCTCGTGGAGATCATGTTGAAGCGAGGCTTCTCGTCCGAAACGATCGCCAAGATCCTCGGCGGCAATTTCTTGCGCGTCGTGGAGACGATGCGCGGATGACCGACCTGCATGCGCGAGAGACCGAGATGGCGACGCTCGTCTCGGCCTCGGGTGAAACGCGTCTTCGAAAAGCCGCGCGCTTCATCGCGCGCTTCCCGGCGGCCACCGAAGTGCTCGTGCTCGGTCCATCACGGGGCGCGGTCGACGATCTGGTGAGGCGCGTGGCGCTCGGTGTGCCCGACGACGCCGCGGAGAAGGTGGTTCGCGCGACCTTTGGTCTACACCGAAAGACACTCTCCGGTCTCATGGTCGAGCTCGCTGCACCGAGGCTCGCCGAACGAAAGCGTGGGCTGGCGTCGCGCCTCGCGCTCGAAGCGGTCGTGGCCTCGGTGGTCGCGAACGCAGTGCACGACGGAAAGCTCGCCTACTTTGGCCAAGGCCGCGGCAAGCGCCCGGTCGCCGAGGCGCCGAGCTTTCCGAAAGCTCTCCTGTCGACGCTGCTCGATCTTCGACGAGAGCGTATCGAAGCGTCGCGCCTTCGAGGTCGGTCGCCGGCCGAAAACGATCTCGCTTCGTTGCTCGAGCTCTACGAGAGCGAGCTCGCCGCGAGAGGGCTCGCCGATCTGAGAGACGTCGGCGAAGAAGCCCTCGTGGCCGTCGTCGACGCGCCCATCGCGCGCTCGCCCGTGGTGTTCGCCGACGTTGCGCTCCGCTCTCGTACCGACGCCGAATTCGTGCGCGCGCTGGTTCGACACGCCAGAGAGGCTCTCTTCACCGTGCCACGCGGCGACGAGACGACGCTCGCGCTCCTCGGCTCGATCGGCGTCACGCCCCGCGTCGACGAGCGGGCTCCTCGAAGCTCGCTCGAGCGCGCCCAAGACCGACTCTTCGGAGACGATCCAGGTGAGGTCGCGACGCCCGACGGCTCGGTGACGCTCATGAGCGCGCCGAGCGAAGCCCACGAGATGGTGGAGATCGCCCGCAAGATCGTCGCGCTCGCCAAGGAAGGCGTCCCCTTCGATGCGATTGCGATCGCGATCCCGTCGCGGAGCACCTACGCGCTCCATCTCGAGACGGCCCTCGCGCGTGCCGGAATTCCAGGTTATTTCGCGTTCGGAACCCGGAGACCGCACCCGTCGGGGCGAGCCTTGTGCGCCCTCCTCTCGTGCCGCATCGAACGCTTCTCTGCCCGCCGCTTCGCCGAGTACCTCTCTCTCGGTCAAGTGCCCGACGAGCGCGGAGCGGGCGAGCCCGAGGCCCGCTCGTTTCTCACCCCGACCGACGAGACACTCGGTCGCTTCGGTGCCGCCGAAGAGCCACCCTCGTTCGAGGACTCCGAAGCCGACGACGCGCCGAGCGACGAGGCGAACAAGCGCTACGGCCGTGTGCGAGCACCGAGACGCTGGGAGCGTCTGCTCGGTGAAGCCTCGGCGCTCGAGGTCGCGACGTCGGAGAAAGGTCGCGCGTACTACGAGCGTCGCATTCAGACCTTGGTCTCGGGGTTTCAGCGCGCGCGCGAGGCGCTCGTTCGAGACGATCCGAGCTCGCCACGCCTTCACGCGCTCGACCGCGACATCGCCGACAGCGCCGAGCTCTCCGCCTTCGCGGGCCCGGTGCTCGACGCATGCGATCGCTTGCCCGATCGCGCTCCGTGGGAAGAATGGATCGCAGAGCTCGAGTCTCTCGCGCGCGTGTCGCTTCGCAAGCCAGAGCCGGTGCTCGCCGTCCTCGCAGAGCTCCGCGCGCTCGTCGGCTCACCCCCGGTCGCGCTCGATCAAGTCCTCGTCGTGCTCGAGCAGCGTCTCACCGATCTCGATCGGCCGCCGCCGTCGAAACGATTCGGACGGGTCT
This sequence comes from Polyangiaceae bacterium, assembly GCA_043755175.1. Lineage (GTDB taxonomy): Bacteria > Myxococcota_A > Polyangia > Polyangiales > Polyangiaceae > CAYYKK01. The sequence continues at coordinate 10,792 of JAYUUB010000165.1, forward strand.
TCGTGGCGGTTCCGCGCGAGCTGCGTGGGCGAAGCTTTCGTGTCGTGTTCGTTCCTGGCCTCACCGAACGCGTGTTCCCGGCGCGGGTGCGCGAAGATCCGCTGCTCGTCGACGACGCGCGGCGCTCGCTCTCCCTTGAGCTCGCGACCAACGATCAACGCTCACTCGACGAACGCCTCGCGCTCCTCTGCGCCATGGGCGCCGCGACCGAGTCGGCCGTCTTGTCTTACCCGCGCGTCGAAGCCGAGCTCGGTCGTCCTCGTGTTCCTTCGTTCTACGCGCTCGACGTGGCCCGCGCGATCAGCGCACGCCTGCCCGACGTCGAAGAGATGCAGCGCGACGCCGTGCGGGTCGCCGATGCGCGCCTCGATTGGCCTGCGCCCCGCGATCCAGCGCGCGCCATCGACGAGCTCGAGCACGACCTCAGCGTCTTGCGCGATTTGCTCGACGCGAAGGCAGAAGACAAACCCGAAGGACGAGGCCGCTACCTCCTCGAAGAGAACACCCACCTCGCGCGCGCCCTCCGCGCTCGCTTCAGTCGCTACGATCGAAACACGATCACGCCGAACGACGGCCTGGTGATGCCGAGCCCCGAGAACCTCACGGCGCTCGCCACCCACTCGCTCCGCACACGCGCCTTTTCAGTTTCTGCGTTGCAACTGTATGCGGCCTGTCCGTATCGTTTCTATCTGTCGGCCATTCTCGGGCTCGCCCCGCGCGACACGCCCCAGAGAGTCGAGACGCTCGAGCCCACCACCCGGGGAGATCTGTTTCACCGCGTCGCGGCCGAGCTGACCCGCGCGCTCTCCGACGAAGGCCTCTTGCCCATCGCTGCGACCACGGTGCCCGAGAGCCTCGTGTACGCGAAGGAGAAGCTCCATGCGCTCTTCGCGAAAGCCAAGAGCGACCTCGAAGACGCGCTCCAGCCCGTCGTTCCACGCGTTTTCGACGCCGACTGCGCCGAGGTGCTGGCCGATCTCGAGGTGCTCCTCGATACCGATCTCGTGGTCGAGAACGAGCACACGCCGATCTTCGTCGACTTGGGATTCGGTGTACCGAAGTACGAGCACATCGATCCCCATGGAACGACGACGCCCGTGACGTTGCGAGGCGGGTTTCTGCTGCGCGGCGCGATCGACGCGGTCGAGAAGAACCGCATCACCGGCAAGCTGCGCGTGACCGACTACAAGACCGGAGGCGCCCGCCAGACGGGCGTGCTCTCGATCGGTGGAGGCGAGGTGCTCCAGCCCGTTCTCTACAGCCTGGCGGTCGAAGCCCTTCGCGGCACGACCTTCGCGGCCGACGCCGAAGTCACCGAGGCGCGCCTCTCGTACGCGACCAAACGAGGTGGCTACACCGACCGCGTGGTGCGGATCGACGCCCACGCAATCGGGCGCGCGACCGACGCGCTCGAGGCCATCGACGACGCGGTTCGCGATGGGTTCTTGATGGCGCGCCCCAAGAAAGACGCCTGCAAGATCTGCTCGTTCAAGCCCATTTGCGGCTCACACGAAGAAGCGAGGACGCATCGCAAGATCGCCTCGTCGCCTTCGGAGAAGCGACACTTCGAGGCGCTCGCCGACACGAGGAGACAGCCGTGACGAGCGCTGCCAACGACAACGCCGGTCGCGCGACGAAGTCCGACGAAGCGGCTCGCCAGCGGATCCGCTCCGAGCTCGGTACGAGCTTCGTCGTCGAGGCGTCGGCGGGGACGGGCAAGACGACCGAGCTCTGCCATCGCATCGTGGCGGTGCTGGGCGCAGGCGTGGACGTGTCACGGATCGCCGCGGTCACGTTCACCGACAAAGCCGCAGGCGAGCTGAAGCTCCGGCTTCGTTCACGACTCGAAGACGTCCGTCGTTCGGCGACCGGAGACAAGCTCGCCTCGTACGAGTCGGCCTTGGCGCGGCTCGAAGAAGCGCGCGTCTCGACCATTCACACCTTCTGCTCGGATCTTCTTCGAGAGCGTCCGGTCGAGGCCGGGGTCGATCCGAGCTTCTCTGCCGAGAGCGAAGCGACGAGCGAAAGCCTCTTCGAACAAGCCTTTTCTGCGTGGTTCGAGACGGCGCTTCATGCACCTGGCCCGGGGCTTCGTCGCGCTCTCGCGCGAAAGTCGACCGGCTCGAAGACCGATGACCTGCTCCGCGCCGCGAGGAACCTCGCGCGCTTCAGACATCTCGCTCGGCCGTGGACGGTGAAGCCTTGGGATCGCGCGCTCTCTCTCGCGAAGGCCATCGAAGAGATCGATCGCGTCGCCGAAGCGAGCGCCGAGCCGAACGACGCGCGTCACGTCCTCCACGTCGACTTGCAACCTTGGCGAGAGGCAGCGAGTGCGCTCCTCCGCGCAGCGTCCGACGACGAGCGAGAGGCGATCGTCTCGAATCTCGTTCGGTCGAGAGACGCCATGGCACCGCGCAAGGGTCGTCAGCACTACGGGCGAATCGACCGCGACACCCTGCTCGCACGCCAGAGCGCCGCGGCCGAAGTGCTTCGCTCGTTCGCGCGCGACGCCGACGCCGACCTGGCGGTCCAGCTGAGAGACGAGCTAGCGCTCGCGCTCTCGGGCTACGAGGCGCTGAAGCAGAAAAACGGGGTTCTCGACTTCGACGATCTCCTGCTCACGACGCGCGAGCTACTCGTCGAATCGAGAGAGGCGCGCGCGGTGCTCCAGGCGCGGTTTTCTCACCTCTTCGTCGACGAGTTCCAAGACACCGATCCGATCCAAGCGGCGATCATGCTCCTCTTGGCTTCTTCGTCGCCCGACGACGCGAGACCCTTCGAGACGCCCCTCGTCCCTGGAAAGCTCTTCATCGTCGGCGATCCGAAACAGTCGATCTATCGCTTTCGCAACGCCGATCTCGGGACCTACGAGCTCGTCAAGGAGCGCATCGTCGCGACCGGCGGAGAGGTCTTGAATCTGACCGCGAGCTTTCGATCGCTTCCTGCGATCCAGCGCTTCGTGAACGCCGCCTTCCACGAGCGCATGACCGGCGATCGGGCTTCGCTCCAAGCACACTATGCCCCCCTCGAGCCGTCTCGCGCCGAGGTCCACGAGCGCGCTTCGGTCATCGCGCTGCCGGTCCCTGCACCGTACAGCGCGAGCGGGAATCTCACGAAAGGTGCCATCAACGCCTCACTTCCGAGCGCCATGGGTGCGTTCATTGCCTGGCTCATCCAAAAGAGCGGGCTTCGAATCGAGAACCCGACCACGAAGGAGCTCGTCCCCATCGAGGCGCGCCACATCTGCCTCCTGTTTCGCAAGCTCGAGTCGTACGGAGCGAGCCTCGCGGCCCCACACATCGACGAGCTGTCGAGTCGTGGGATCCGTCACGTTCTCGTCGGCGGACGCTCGTTCTACGACCGCGACGAGGTCGAAGCGGTGCACTCGGCGCTCGAAGCGATCGAGTGGCCCGACGATGCTCTCCACGTCGTCGCGACGCTGCGCGGTCTCTTCTTCGGGCTCTCCGACGAAGCACTCTTCGAGTACCGGCACCACTATGGTCATCTCGATCCGCTGAGGCCGCCCATCACCGCGCTCTCCGAGTCGTGCGCCGACGTGGGCGCCGCCCTCTCGGTCCTGGCGGCGCTTCACCGAGCACGCAACAAAAGGCCTGTCGCAGAGACGATATCGACGTTCCTCCAGGGCACGCGCGGTCACGTCTCGCTCGCGCTCATGCCGAACGGCGAGCAGGCGCTCGCGAACGTGCTTTCGCTCGGCACCTTGGCGAGGACGCACGAAGGCCGCGGCTCGCTCTCGTTCCGGAGCTTCGTCGAGGTGATGCGCGACTTGGCCGAGCGACGCGAGACGGGTGAGGCGCCGATCCTCGAAGAAGAGAGCGACGGGGTGCGCATCATGACCGCGCACCGTGCGAAGGGGCTCGAGTTTCCGATCGTGATCCTCGCCGATCTGACGTCGAAGCCGGGCCAAGGGGTCGACAAGCACATCGACGGCAAGGTCGGGCTCGGCGCAGTCCGGCTCTTCGGATGTGCGCCCTGGGATCTCGTCGACAACGAAGCGCTCGAAGAGAGCCGCGAAGCTGCCGAGGGGGTTCGCCTCGCCTACGTGGCTGCGACGCGAGCGCGCGACATGCTCGTCGTGCCGGTCGTCGGCGATCGTCCCGAGTTTCCGGCCGACTCGTGGCTCGCGCCGCTGCTCGCGGCGCTCGCGCCCACGAACCCTTTAGCGCCGCGCGTCGCCGAGGGCTTCCCCGCGTTCGGAGATGACACGCTTCAATCGCGACCACACGACCGAGCCGCGACGCCGCACACGGTGGTGCCAGGTCTGCACGACACGCCGGGTGGCGAGGTGGTGTTCTTCGATCCCAATGCGCTCGCGCTCGTGCGCCCGCCGGTGAAACGGGTGCGTGGTGCCGATGTGATCGCACCCAAAGCACCTGCCCTCGAGATCCAGCGAGGCCGCGAACGACTCGCAGCGTTCCGTAGAGATCGGTCGGAGGCGCTCGCCTCGGGCACGTCACCGACGATGACGGTCCGAACCGTGACGGCGGCTTCGCATGGGCTCGAAGTCGATTCGACGACTCTTCCTCGAGCGAGCGAGAGCGATGCCGATTTGATCGTCGTCCCCCGGAGCGCGTCGCGTCCACAGGGTCCACGTTTCGGAACCTTGGTGCACATGACGCTCGCGACCGTCGAGCTGTCGGCGACGGCGGCCGACGTGGACCGTGTCGCGCGAGCCACTGCGAGGCTCCTCGGCGCTCCCGATGACGAAGCCGAAGCCGCTGCGTTCGCCGCTTCGGAGGCGATGGCGCATCCGCTGCTCGTTCGAGCGCAGAACGCCGAAGAGCGTGGCGAGTGCCGCCGCGAGGTCCCGATCACGCTCGCCGAAGGACGCGATCTCGTCGAAGGTGTGATCGACCTCGCCTTCCGCGAGAATGGCGCGTGGCTCGTGATCGACTTCAAGACCGACGCGACTCAACGTTCGACCAAGAACCTGAGCGCGTACCGGGCGCAGGTCGCGCTCTACGCACGGGCGGTCTCACTCGCCACCGGGGATGACGCCGTTCCACTCCTCTTTTTCGTGTAGCAACGTCAGACTTTTCCGACGTATTCGCCGAGCCTTCCAACCCGTTTTTGGTAACCCGACCCGAGATCCGATCGAAGATGAGCCGCCGCAGCTTGAGCGATTTTCCGCCTCCGTCGCGACGCGACCCGGGCGCAAAGATTCGCGTCGTGACCATCGGTGGTGGGCACGGTCAAGCGGCGCTCTTGCGTGCCATCACGCAACTCGAATGCAACATCACAGCGGTCGTGAGTGTGGCCGACGACGGCGGCTGCTCGGGCCGTCTGCGCGAAGAGGTCGGGATGCCGCCCCCCGGCGACATCCGCCGCTGCCTCGTCGCTCTCTCGAGCCGCGCCGAGCTGGCATCGCGCTTCGAAGAGCGGCTCGAGGCGGGTGACGAAGTCTCGACGAACGGAGTCGCGCGCTCGGTCGGCAATCTCGTGCTCGCACAAATGTTCCACGATCTGGGTGGCCTTCAGCTCGCAGTCGACTGGGCTGCCGCGCTCCTCGGCTGCACGGGTCGCGTCGTGCCGGTCGCCGAGACCGCTGGCGTCTTGCGCGTCTACGATCTCGAGCACGGCGCGCTCTCGGGCGAGAGCTACATCGAGAGTCGAAGCGCTTCGCCCATCGTGGTGAACGTCGAGGGCCCCGAGTCGGCGAACCCCGAGGCGAAGCGCGCGATCATGGAGGCCGACCTCGTCTTCATCGGACCAGGGAGCTTTGTCGGAAGCACGCTCGCCGCGCTGACCACCGGCGATCTGGCTCGCTCCCTCGTCGCCACGCGTGCGCAGCGCGTGCTCGTGAACAACCTCGAGCGCGAGGGGTCGGCGTCGTTCGGCATCGACGAGCACGAGCGCATTCTGCGCGATCACATTCTCATCAAGAGCGGTGGTGACACCGCCCCCATCGACGCGCTCAGTCACATTCGTCGCGGCCATCGCGCCGACGCGCGAAGCGACGGCTCCGTCGAATACGGCTCGTGCCTCGCGCGCTCGGGCGAGCGCGGCCACGACGAAGCTCTCTTACGAGAGTCGCTCATCAAACACTTCGGCCTCGTCCCCTCGACACCGTCGGCGCCGCTCGAGGTCGACGCTGCCGCCGACGTGCTCTTCGAAGAGGCACTAGCGAGCGCGCGGCGCAGGCTCTTCGATCGCTAGGCGACGCGTCTCCGCGCGAGGCACGGGCCTCTCGGCGTCGAGTGTCCGCGCATCGACGCTCGGCGCCGAGCGACCCACGACCACGATCCCGCGGTCCATTTCGACTCCGAGGTGTTGAACCGAGGCGATGATCACCAGCGCGTCGAAGGCATCGACCCGACGGAGCGACACGGTGACGGGCAGTGCCAGATCCCCTTGCATTACGAGATTGAAGCCGCCTGCATCGGCGAGAAACTGGAGCGCGTCGGCGGTCTTCGCCTGACGAAGATTCACGTCGATGAGGTGCCGCCCCTTGGGCCGATCAGAAACCGCCGGCGGAGTGGCACCGATCACGTGGCGCTTCGCGAACATCACCGATCGAAGCGACGAGCTTCGACTCGCCTCGTCGGACTGAGCGAGATCGGTGTCGCGGATGACCGAGCCATCGACGCCGTCGCCGACGACGAGGCTCTCCTTGCCAATGGTCTCTTCGGCACGAGGTCGTGGCGGCACGACCTTCGGGTCGGAGAAGCTGGCGCAGCCCGAGAGAAGCAGAGCGAGGAGCGCGGGCTTCCACATCCCTTGAAGTTATCAGGCCTGAAAAAGGAACCGAGACCCCTTGACGAAGAACCACGGAAGGAATATTCATTCCGCATGTCGAGGGCAGCCAACTCCGCGCGCGTCTCGCCAGAAGACAAGCGTGAGGCCATTCTCGACGCGGCTTTGGAGCTGTTCTCGGTGCGAGGGTTTCACGGCACCGCGGTCCCGCTCATCGCCGAGCACGCGAAGGTCGGCGCAGGCACGCTCTACCGCTACTTCGAGAGCAAAGAGGCCATCGTCAACGTCCTCTTCCGAGAGCAAAAACGAGCCTTCAGTCGGGCACTTCTCACCGACTTTCCAGTGGGCGTTCCCACGCGCCAGGCCTTCCACGAAATCTGGTCGAGGCTCTGCCGCTTCGCTCAGGAGAACCCGAAGGTCATCGCGTTTCTCGAGCTCCACAACCACGGCGACTACCTCGACGCCGAGAGCAAACAGGTCGAGCTCGAAATGCTCCTGCCATTGAAGGTCTTCGTCGAAGAAGCGCAGCGACAGCAGGTCTTGAAGCCCACGTCGCCCGAGATCCTCATGGCGCTCGTCTGGGGCTCCTTCGTCGGGCTCGTGAGCGCTTGCTGGAAGGGATTCATGACCCTCGACGACGCGGCCTTCGACGCTGCCGAAGCTTGTATGTGGGAAGCGATTCGACGCTGAGCACTGGGCCGCGTGGCCCGTGCCTCTCGAGGCGATCGCTGCACCTTTTAACGGAACGAACATTCACTCCGCTGAGAGCGGACCGAGCACACCGAGCACGCCGACAACCAGGAGAGACGACGATGGATCAGCAAATCATTCTCATCACGGGCGCTACCACGGGCATCGGCCGACACGCGGCGCTCCACCTCGCCAAGCAGGGTCACCGCGTCATCGCCACAGGACGCAACGTGGCGGCGCTCGACGAGCTGAAGCGTGCGGCTTCCGGGACCCCGCTCGAGACTCTTCGACTCGACGTCACCGATGCTCGCTCGATCGCGACCGCCGCCAAAGCGGTCGACGCCATGACCGGGGGGTACGGTCTCGACGTCCTCATCAACAACGCCGGTTACGGCTCGGCGGCTCCACTCGTCGAGTCGCCCGACGCCGAGGTGCGCGGGCAGTACGAGACGAACGTGTTCGGTTTGCTCGCCGTCACGCGGACCTTCGTACCGAAGATGATGGATCGAAGGAGCGGTCGCATCATCAACGTCGGCAGCGTCGGCGGTCGCGTGACGTTGCCACTCTTCGGCGCCTACAACTCGACCAAGTACGCCGTCGAATCTCTCTCCGACGCGCTTCGCCGCGAGCTCCGCCCGTTCGGCCTCAAGGTCTCGATCATCGAACCCGGCCCGATCAAGACCGAGTTCTCGAAGCGAAGCATCCAAGACGTGGCGCAGTACCAAGATTCGACTTCGCGCTTCGCCAAAGTGTTCGCGCGCGCCGACGAGCTCAAGCGACGAAGCGACGAGATGAGCGCCGAGCCACACGTCGTCGTTCGCGCCATCGAAAAGGCGGTGACCTCGTCGCGCCCGAAGGCGCGCTACGTCGCTCCCTTCAGCTCTGCGCTCATGCTCGTTGTGATGGGCTTCATGCCGACGGCGCTTCTCGACTGGGTCATGACGAAGATGACCGGACTGACCTCCGAAAACGTCGGAGGCTCACGTCCTGCGCGCCCGTCGGTTCGCCCTGCGCGGCTCTCGCCGGTCTCCCAGATCGAAGCGCAAGCCTGACCGACACCTTCGACGGCAAATTCGCGAGCCTCTTCGAGCCAGAGAAGATCGTGCGCCGAATCGTGTCGCGAAGCGGCCCGAAGCCAAGCGTCGAGCGCATCGATGCACCCTCGGGAGGCGCCCCGAGCGCGCGCGATCTGCACCCCGAGCTTTCACCCGAAGAGCCCGCGGAGTAGGGTCCTCCTACGATGCGGCTCCTGCTTCTCCACACGGGCGGAACGCTCATGATGCAGCGGGCGAGCGACCGAGGCGTGCTCAAGCCCGAAGTCTACACGAGCGATCTTCTCGTCGAGCTGCCGGTCTTGAAGAGCATCGCCGAGATCGAGACGCGCGTTCTCTACAACCTCGACTCGTCCGACATCGAGCCTGAGCACTGGGTCGAGCTCGCCTCGGCGGTGCACGCCGAAATGGACCACTACGACGGGTTCGTCGTGGTGCACGGCACCGACACCATGGCGTACACCGCGAGCGCTCTCGCGTTTCTCTTGCCCGGCCTCGACAAGCCCGTCGTGCTCACCGGTGCGCAGAAGCCCCTGACGGCCGTTCGGACCGACGCTCGAACCAACCTCGTCGATGCCTGCGAGGTCGCGACGATGAAGGTCCCCGAGGTCGGTATCGTCTTCAGCTCACGCCTCTTTCGCGGCTGTCGCGCGACGAAGCTCGACGCCTGGAGCATGAACGCCTTCGGATCTCCGAGCGCTCCTCCACTCGCAGAGCTCGGGCTCGGAGTGCAGCTCGCGCCGCACGTCCTCGCGCCGAGAAGGCCTCTCCCCTTCGATCCTCGCATCGACCCGCGCGTCCTATGTGTCCGCACGTTTCCTGGTCTCGATCCGAAGCTCCTGCTCGGGGCTCTCTCTGCCGGCGTGAAGGGCATGGTCTTCGAAGCCTTCGGCGCAGGCAACGTGCCGCGCCTCGGACGTTCGCTCATCCACGTCATCGAGAGCGCCCGCGCCATCGACGTGCCCGTCGTGATCGTGAGCCAGTGTCCGCGGGGTGCAGTCGACCTCGACGCGTACGAGGGTGGCGCTGCCGCCCAGGCCGCTGGCGCGATCAGCGGTGGTGACATGACGAGCGAAGCTGCACTGACCAAGCTCATGATCGCTTTAGGTCGTGCATCGATCGACACGACCGACGGTGGCGGCGTACGAGCGGCACGGGACGCGTTCTCGACCGCGTGGGCGGGCGAGATCACGCTGTGACGACGCACACGCGGAGCACGAGGTGGGCCGTCGGGCTCGTCCTCGTCGCGAGCATCGCGTTCGCGACCAGCTCTCCGCTCGGTCGGCTCGCGCGACCCGCTCACCCGCTCATGATCGCCTTTGGTCGAGTGCTCCTCGCATCGCTCGTTCTCGGTCTCTCCGACGCGCGCGGTCTCGTCCGATCGCTTCGCGCGATGACACCGAAACAACGCCGCGGTGTCGTGCTCGCGGGCCTCTTGCTTGGCGCGCACTTCGCGTTGTTTCAATGGGGGCTCGACACGACCTCGATCGCGGCCGCGGTGTCGCTCGTTTCGCTCGAGCCGCTCGGCGTGGTTCTCTCGGCGTGGGCGGCGTTCGGGATCCGACCGCGACGACTCGAAGGCATCGGCGTCGGCATCGCGACCGCGGGCGCCCTGCTCGTCGGTCAGGGCGCTGGGAAAGGCGAGAATCGAGCTCTCGGCGATGCGCTCGTCTTGGGGTCGGTGCTCCTCTATGGGTTTTATGTCGCGATCGCGCGCGGACTGCGCGACGCGCTCCCCGCGCGCCACTATGCGCCGCTCGTGTATGGCGTCGCCGCGCTGGCCCTCGCCATCGCGCTTCCCTTCGTCGAGCCCCGCGAGGCCGCACGGCTCTGGCCCTTGCCGTTCGCGAGCCTCGGGACGATCGCGCTTCTCGCCCTCATCCCGACGGTGATCGGTCACACCCTCGTGCAGACCGGTGCGCGGGTTCTGTCGCCGTCGGTCATCGCCATCGTTTCGCCCGGCGAGACGCTCGGAAGCCTCGCCCTCGCCGCCGTGATTTTCCAGACCGTCCCAACGCTGCTCGAAGCCGCTGGCGGTGGCGTGATTCTCGGTGGAGCCGCGCTTGCCCTGTTCGCCCAGCGATTCGCCGCGAAAGTGGAGCCTATGCAGACCGAGCGAACCGCCTGAGAGACCCCAGCGCGGCCCGTTGAAAGCGACTTTCGAGAAGGCGATGGTGCCGCCGAATCGAGGTGGCGTGATCGACACGGTGACCTATCCTGATGACCAGCTCGTGAATCGCTCTGGCCAACAAGACGCGGTCGGCCGAATGAGGCCTCGGAGAGCGTTCTGGCTTGCGCGCGTGCAGACCACCGCATTCGCCATGGCGAGCCTCGGATGCGCGTACGCATTGGGGTGTGGGAGTGGAACGTCGGAGCCCACCGCTCGAGCGCGCTCACCGAACGCGATGGAGAGAGCGAAAGCGCCGCAGTCTCTCGCCATCCCTTCCGACAGGGCCGACCTCGCCCAGAACCAGGAGCTCGTCGCTCGTATGCGCCGGAGCATCTTCGCCTACTACCGATACATCGACGCTCCGTTCACCGAGCGCGTCTGCGACGAGTGGAGCACGAGCATCGACGATCAACCGCTCGTGAATTTGCATGGCGACGCGCACCTCGAGCAATACGCCGTCGCCGACGACGGACGCGGGCTCGCCGACTTCGACACCGCCTCGATTGGTCCGCCGGTCGTCGATCTGCTGCGGTTTTCGACTTCGCTTTGGCTCGCGGCGAGAGGCCGATTCACCGACGAAGACGTCGACAAGGCTGTGACCCGCTTTCTCGAAGGCTACCGAGCCACATTGACTGATCCGACCGTGGGCGGTCCGGAGCCGCGCGCGGCGGCGCGAATCCGTGCGGGCTTCGGTACGAGCCCCGTCGAGTGGCTCGATCACGTCGAAAAGTTCATGCTCCCTTTGACCGACGAGCAACGCGCCAAGCTCGTGCGTTCCAACGAGAGCTATCGAGCCGCGATCCTCGCGCAGAACCCCGACCTGACAGCAGCGTTCTTCACCATCAAACGGGCTGGCGCGATCAAGATGGGCATCGGGAGCGTGCACGAAATGAAGTTTCTCGCGCGCGTCGAAGGCCCCACTTCGCTCCCCGACGACGACGTCATTCTCGAGACCAAACAGGTCGTCGGACACGCCATGGGAAGCTGCGTGCACGGCGGCGAATGGGGCGATCCGATTCGCGTGATCATGGGCCAAGCGCGCTTGTCAGACGCTCCGCAGAAATTCCTCGGCTACTGCGAGCTCGAGCACAAGACGTTCTACGTGCACGCTTGGCGCGTCCACTACACCGAGCTCGACGTCAACGCGATACAGAGTGGCGACGAGCTCGCTGAGCTCGCGTTCGACGTGGGCCTCCAGCTCGGACGCGGGCATCCGAAGCAGCTCGCCGACGGACCGGCGCTACGCAAGAAGCTCCTCGAGTATGTCGCGCGCGAAGAACCGAGCCTCCATCTGGCCGCCGCGGCGCTGAGCAAAGAGACCGTCGTGGCCTGGCAAGCGTTCCAAGGGCCGACTCCTCCCTGAGCTCAGCGGCGAGCGCGTGCGCACTGGCGAGGCACGCGATTCGAGCTCACTCGCCCGATTCGCCGAGCTTCGACGTGCCGCTCACCGGCGCGATGCTCGGTCGGGCTCGCGCCGCCAGGGTCATGAGCCGCTCGCGCTCGATCGCGTTCGCCTGGGTGATCGAACGCGTCACATCGTAATGGTCTTCGGCGACGTCGTCGAGATCGGCGACGGCGATGCGAAGCACCATCGACGGCACGATCGCGCGCGCGGCGTAGTCGACGAGCGTCCCTCCGAAGGTGGCCATGCCACCGACGAGGTCGCTCGGCCCGAATCGAGCGCGCACGACGGGCTCCTGGCTGCGGACGATCTCGACCATGCCCCAACCGACCACGTACACGATGTCGGGATCGCCCCCCGCTTCGAAGAGCATTTCGCCGGCACCGAGCTCGATGTTCTCGGCCACGACGGCGAGCGACGCGAGGGCTTGAACGCTGGCGCTCGAAAACACCTTCGTGCTGCGGAGTACGACGAGCTTGGCGATGGCGTTCATCTCGGGCACGACGTCGAAGTCGTCGTGAGGCTCGGGCTCGTCGAACCCCCCCGACGGCGCCAAGTCGATCACGAACGGATGAAGAGCGGCGGCGACAGCCGTGCGCGATCCGATCGCGAATTCGAAATTGTCTTCGAGCACCTCGAGGAAATCTTCGGCTTGGACGAACAGCGCGTGCACGGTCGTCTGCGCCACGGCGGTGCGTGCGCGAGGTCGCTCGATGTTCACATCGAGGACACCGACGACTGCGCCACGACCGAAGACCCATGGCTCTTCGCCCGGCGCTTCGAGCGTGACGTCACCGTCGACGACGAAATAGACCCCGTCGGGGTGGTCGCCACGCTCGAAGATCGTCGCGCCCGGCTCGAAGTAGACGTCGCTCGACGTTTGGGCGAGCGCGCGAGCGACCGCTACGGGTAGCCGGGCGAGTCCCACGACGCGCAAGAACATCTCGCGCTGGACGACGTTGGCGCGATCGTCAAGCGACACGGCGGGGCTCCGGTGCGCGGTTCGGTTTCTTCATGGCCTTTCCCAGATCGAACAGACGTGGTCGCTTCTCGAGCGCCGCCATCACGTCTTTCCGCAACGCGATGAGCCCCAGATCGAGCGCCGCGTACGCAGCGAGCGCGGCGAGCAAATCGTCTGGGTCTGCAATGAGACGACGCAGGGCCTCGGAGGGATCGGCCGGGGGTGGCTCGAGGAGCAGAGTGCTCACGCGTCGGACTCGTTCGGCCGCGTCGAGCTCGTCGGCGATGACTCGGAGGAGCGAGCGTATCGTCGGGACGCTGAGTGTGAGCGCATCGAGGTACTCGAGCGCGTTGCCGCGCGCCCGCTTGTCGCCGCGCCTGAGAGCGGCGTAGACCCCCCGAATGTCTTCGTTGCGGTGCGCGAGCCCGAGAAGACGAAAAGCTCGTTCGAGCGCCTGACGGGTCTTGTCGTCGAGCAGGCCGATCAGCACGGCGGTGACGCCCGTTCCAAGATTTCCGGTGTCTCCGTCGTTTATCGCGACGGTGATACTCATGAGTCGAAAATGCTCTTGTAGCGTATTTTCGATTTCTCCCTCGAACGCCGACCGATCGAACTTGAGCCGCTCTCCGTGGCTCCCGACTCCGTTCGCCGAGAGTCGCCCGATTCCGCGGAGAATCTTGTAGCGAACGGCGCCCACCACCTCGATGGCGAGCCGATGGGTGAGGTAGTCGACGGCCTCTTGCGTCGCGAACCGCGAAATCGTTCGAGGGAGATGAAGCCGAATGCGTGTTTCAGTCGTCTCGTCGTCCATCGCCTTCTTCACGGCTTCGAAGCCCGCTTCGCCCATGGCCACGATGGCGTCGCGGACCGCACCGCGCCCGTCGCGTACCCAGAGGCGCGAGATGAGGTAGGGTAAGAAGCGTGGGTCGCCGACGCGCCGAATGGCCAACGCAGCCGACGCCTCGCTTCCCACGGCGAAATCGTCTCGTTCGACGAGGGCCCGGACGACGCCGAGCCAGCTCCGATCGCCATGCTCGCCGATGACGTTCAAGAGAGCCGTCCGCGCGCGTCGGGCAGGCTCGCCTTCGACGCTCGCCAAATCTCGAACCCGCTCGTCGGAGAGGGGATCTTCGACGCTGCGCCGCTTCGTGAGAAAGAAGATCGCCTCGGCGCGGACGATCTCGCTCTCGTCGTCGAGGCACCGCAAGATGACCTCTTCGTTCGTAGCCTCGTTGCCGAGGAGGGCCTGCACGGCTGCCGCGCGGACGGAGACGTCTCGATGGACGAGGAGCCGCTCTGCGAGTGGGATCCAGTCGTTCCGTTTCTTGCGAGAGAGGATGCCGAGCGCTCGTTCGAGCACGCGCGGCGAGTCGTGGTAGAGCACGAGGCCCGGAATCAGACGGATTCGTCCGCTCGATTCGAGGATCTCGAGAGCGGCCAGCGAGCGCCGCTCGTCTCGGCTCGAGAGCGACTCGAGCAGCTCTTCGACCGAGTCGAGATCGAGCTCGCCGCGGGTCTCGGGAGCGAGCACGCCCAGCGAGAGCGCACGCCGGAAGAGATCGATGTACGGCTGCCGCATCATGATGGCGGCCGAGAGCCAGGCGCCGGAGAGCACGGCGATGGCGACGCCGAGAAGACGCGGCGTCGCGTAGCCGGCCGCGGCGACCGCGAAGATGAGCCCGGCCGTGAGCGCCTGCACCCCTCGACCGAAGATCGTATCGAGGAGCGCCTTGGCGGGCTCACGAACGTTGCTCGGGAGCGGCAAGAGAAGCAGCTCGCTCGTCACCCGGTGGAGCGAGTAGCGGAGAGCGCCGTCGGTCCCTTTGGCGGCCATCGCCGCGATGAGGCTACCGCCGAGAACGAAAGCCGAGGTCCCGCCCATGGTCAGGAGGAACGGAAGCAAGAGGAGCGCCGAGGCGACGCCGAAACGCGCGACGACGACGCGCGTCAGAAAGAGCTGTACGACGAGCGAGAGGCCGTTGGTCACCGCGTAGAAGAGCGCGAAGAACGAGCCCAGGTCGGCCTTTGGCATCGACGCCGCGGCGACCGACTTGAAGAGATAATCGACGACGAGGACGGCGGCCGTTCCGAGCGCGGTCAGCATGGCGACACGAGCGACGTAGGGCTCTTTCCGGAGCACACCGAAGCCGCGAAGGCCGAGGTCGTCGGCGGCCGCTCTCGGAGGCCCTCCCTCGTCGGCGGGCATGCCGACGAGGAGCGCAGCGGCGGCGAGAAACGTGAAAGCGCCCACGAGCAAGAGCCCCTTCACGGGCATCACGCGCAAGAGCCCCGCCGCAGCAGAGGCGCCCACCGTCGCGCCGACGACGCCGCCACCCGCGATGGGACCGAAGAGACGCTTTCCCTGAGCGACCGTGAAGATCTGCGATGCGAGCATCCAGAACTGCAGGAGCAGCACGGTCCCGATGACCCCGCTGAGCAGGTAGAACGTGAAGACCATCACCGGTGTGGCGGGCCGCAAGTACAAGACCGCTGCGGCGTACGAGAAGCAGAGCAGCGAGAACACCAACGCCGATTTGCGCCCGAATCGCCGAGCGAACGCGCTGCTCAAACCTCCCACGGCGAGCGAGAGCACGGCGAGGAGCGCATAGACGAACGTGAGCCTGCTCGGCGGCAGCTTCGACAAGAAGAGCGCATCACGCGCCGTCTCGAGCATCGTGTGCGCACCGACGATCAGCGCGAGGACGGCCGCCGTGAGCCCGGCCACGCGCCCCTCACCGGGTCTCAGATCGATGAAGCGCTCGAGAACCCCGGCCGTCATTCGAACGAGAGCATCGCAAACAAAGGCGCGCCTCGATACGTATAGAAACCTTTGCTACTCTGACTCCGATGGCAGAGGTCGTGAACATCAACGAAGCCGGCGTCGATCAGCGGTTGAAACGCTCGGTCTACGGGGTTGCGACCACTTTGATCGCGATGCTGCTCATAGCGAAGCTTCATGCACCCTGGTGGAGCATGACCGTCTTGTTCGCCCCATTCTTCTTCACGATCAACCTCGCCTTCCAAGCGCTCTACAAGACGTGAACGTTCATGGCCGCGCAAGGCTTGCGCGACTTGGGTGACGGCCACGAGAAGATCGCGAACCCGATCGAAGCGGCCGAGCTGAGGGCGCGTGGGAAACGCGTGATGCGCCTTTCGTTGGTCTTGGCCGTGGGTGCCACGGCCGTAGCCGTGCTCGCAGCTTCGCTCTGAAGGCGAGCGAGACACCACGGAGAGCGGGTGTGCCCTCAACTCGACCGGTGCGAAGCGAGCGCGAGCGTGCGGGCGTGGTCGGGGACGCGCTCGAGATAGGAGCGACGGATCTCGGGGCTCGCGATCTTCGCCCCCTTCGCGACGAGGCGGTCGGCCGCCGTGCGTATTGCTTCATCGGCTCGCGCGTCGCCCGACGCCCGTAGCGCTTCGGCGTAGGAGAGAAGCACCTTGGCCTCGCCTTCTTCGGGCTGCGATTCGTCGAAGAGTCGCTTCGCCTCGGTGGCGGTCTTGAGTGCTTCTTCGGTTTCGCCTTCTTCGAGGAGCATGCTCGCGATCTCGGCGAGCGGCCAGGCCGACAGCCCAGGATGGCTTCGAGAGTGGGCGATCGATCGGTCGAAGGCCTGCCGAGCCTCGGCTCGCCGGCCCGCCGCACGCAGAATGAGGCCGAGGTAGACGTACGAGCTGCCGAGTTGGACACCATGTGCCTCGGCGGAGATTTCGTTGATCGCCTCGCGCTCGAACCGCTCGGCTTCGTCGAGCTTTCCGAGGTGGAGAAGAGCGAGACCGAGGTTGTGCTTGCACCCCGCCACCAACGCCAAGAGGCCGAGCTTCATGGTGAGCTCGAGCGTCGACGCGAGCGTCTGCTCGGCGTGTTCGTACATCCCGAGGACCAGGTAGTCGTAGCCGACCGAGAGCTTCTCGTTGGCCGCGAGCCGCACGTGACCTTGCTCTTCGAAGCGACGACCAAGCTCGAGATCAATCTCGAGGCAGCGCTGCGGCTCACCATCGAACATCGCGAACCAAGATTGCATCGCGAGGAGATGCGGCATGGCGACGGGCTCGTCTCGAAGAATGTCGGTCTCGAGCGCTGCGAAGGCCGCGCACAGCTCTTCGGCCTCTTTCCTTCTTCCGTGCCGGAGGAGGTGGGTCACGGTCGCAGCGGCAGCCGAAGCCGCGAGACGATAGGTACCCGACGATGATGGATGTGCGAGGAGCAGTCGATGGACGCTCAACGTGGCGTCGACGTCTCCCCCTCGCGAGCTCGCCGTCGCGGTCGCGGAGAGCGCCGCGAACCACGCTGGAGAAGACGGCACCGCAAGCGACAGAGCCTCCTTTGCGCAGGCGAGCGCGACGACGAGCTCGGAGCGCCAGACGTGGGCGTCGGCGAGCGTGATCAAGAGCCTCACGCGGACGTCTCCGCTCGACCGGGGCAAGGCTTTTTCGCCCAGCGTGATCGCTCCCGCGAGATCGCTGCGTGCGAGGGCTTGGTTCGCGGCTCGCTCGTACCAGACCGTGCTCTGCTCGACGGCGCCGCCGCGCTCGTAGTGCTCACCCACGACGGCGGGCTCGCGCTCACCATGCGCCTCGAGCCACTCGCCGGCCATGCGATGCCCCGTCTCGCGGTCTTTCGGTGTGAGCATCGCATACGAAGCGTCGCGAAAGAGCGCGTGGCGAAACGAGAGCTCTTCTTCACCTTGAAAACGAGCCGTTCGACGCTTGATCACGATCTCGCGCTGCGACAGGAGCTCGAGCCAGGGTCCGGCGTCGAAGCCGTCGAGCAGGGCCTCGACTCCGCTCTTCCAGAAGACGCGACCGAAGACGCTCGCCGCTCGGAGGACGAGCCGAGCGTCGCCTTCGAGCCCGGCGAGACGGGCCTCGACCATCGCCAGAACCGTCTCGGGCAAGTCGTCTCCTCGCCCTTCGAGCGAAGCGCGAACGAGCTCTTCGAGATAGAGCGCGTTGCCTGCGGCCCGATCGACCAACCGCGTGACCGTCTCGCTCGAAGCGCCGCCTCCGAGCATCGATCGGACGAGCGACTCGGCGGCGCGCTTCGGGAGCTCACCGAGCCGCATCAGCTCGACGTCGCGCTCGGCGAACAAGTGCGGAAACTCGAGCTCGACCTCGGGACGGCCGGCGGCAAGCACGAGAAAGGGCCGATCGTGCAGCTGCCGAAGCACGTGATCGATGTACTTCACCGACATCTGATCGCCCCAGTGCAGGTCGTCGAGCGCGATCACGATCGGATGGGTGCGGGTCTCGGCTTCGAGCAAGTCTTCGAACGCTTGGCGCATCCGATCGCTCATGAGCATCGGATCGCCGCGCGCAGCGACGAGCTCGAGCCCGCGATCGGTTTCGAACCGTGCGTCGACGATCTCGGCCAAGAACGTTGCGACACGTTGGCCTTCGGACCCTGGTAGGAGCTGGGCGAGATGCGCGGTGAGCATGCGCTGGCGATCGGAAGCGTTTCCGTCGGCCGGGATGCCACACGCGTCGCATACGAGCTGCGAGACCAACCCGAGGGGCGTGCCAGCGCTCATCGGATCGCCGCGCGCGGTCCAGAACGATACGCCCTCGTGCTTGTTGCCGAATCGGATCGACAGCTCTCGCCTGAGCCGCGACTTGCCGACGCCAGCAGCAGCGATCACGAGGACCGCGCGCGCCGTCGGCTCGCCAATACATTCGTCGAAGAGCGCTTCGAGGCTCATGAGCTCACGGTCGCGTCCGACACAGGGGGTCTTCGCGATGAGCGACGTGCGTCCGCCATCGATGCGCTCGGTCTTCAGCTCGATGCCTCGGTCGGTCTCGACGATCTCGAAATGACGCTCGACGAGCCGTGCCGTGACCTCGTCGATGCGCACGTTCGGGCTCGGTCCGAGGCTCACCAGGATGGAGGCGCGATCGATGGCCTCACCGCTCGGAGCTCGGCCCTCCATGACGCCGCGCCCGGTCGCCAACGCGAGCGCGGCATCGGGGAGCAGCGCCTTCAGGATCAACGCGGCGTGCGCAGCTCGCACGGCCTGATCGGTCACCGCGCCACGCGCGACGAGCGTCACGATGAGGCTCCCGTCTGCGAGCGACTCGAGGCGTCCACCGAAGGGCGCGAGCGCTCTCGCGATCGGATCGAGATGGTTCGTGTCGACGGGAGCGAGCAGGGTCTCGGCGATCGAAATGGGCTCGTCGCGGTGTGCGCTCATCGGGAGCACGCCCGTCGCGAGAATGACCGAGACCAGTCGATGCTCGCTCTTGGTCAACGAGGGTCGCCGTACGCTCGTGGGCGCGCCGACGTCGCTCGTGCTCGAAAGAAGCTCGGTGAGCGTCGAAGCGACGAGGGTGGCGTCGTGAGGCCGACGATGGGGCTCTTTCTCTAAAAGCCGACCCACGAACTCGTCGAGCTCCGGAGAGAGGCCCGGCATCAGATCGCTGATGCGCGGAGGATCTTCGAGCAGCACCTTAGCGAGCACGGCGATGGGGTGATCGCCCACGAATGGAGGCGTTCCGGTGAGACATTCGAAGAGCACGCAGCCGAGCGAGAACAGATCGACACGTCCATCGACCTTGCCCCCTCGAGCCTGCTCGGGAGCGATGTAACCCGGTGTACCGATCGTCGTTCCGGTTCGCGTGAGCGCGCGGTCGGGGCGCGCGAGCGTCGCGATCCCGAAGTCGAGCACCTTCACCCGGCTCGCGTCGCGATCGACCAAGAAGATGTTGCTGGGCTTGATGTCACGGTGAACGATTCCGCGTGCGTGTGCGGCTCCGATTGCCTCGGCGACGCGGATCGCGATGCCCACCGCTTCTCTCGGGACGAGCCCGATGCGGGAGAGGCGCGCCGAGAGATCTTCTCCCTCGAGCCATTCCATCACGAGATAGAGCGACCCGTCGAAAAGCGTACCGTCGGCGACGAAGCCCACGATGGCGGGGTGGCTCAAATCGGAGAGCAGCTTCGCTTCTCGCTCGAAGCGGTCGAACGACTCGCTGCCTCGCCCCGAGAGCACGACCTTCAGCGCGACGATCGAGCCGTTGCTCCTGTCACGCGCTTTATAGACCGCGCCCATGCCGCCCGTGGCGGCGAGGCCCACGATCTCGAAGCGCTCGTCGATGATGCTCCCAGGGTCCACGGAGCGCGAAGCCTAGTACGGGCGCTCCGAGAAATCTCGGCCGACGCCCACGCAAGAGCGGCCCGCGTCGCCGACTCGACGCATCGGCACACGGACTGACCGTGGACAGAGGCTCGTCGGGTCGATTATGAGACGCCATGCGAACGCTCGCCCTCTCCGCCGCCCTGGTCCTGCCAACCCTGCTCGCGTGTCGCGAATCGCGACCGCTCACTTCGACGGGCTCGTTCCGGCCAAGATCACCGACGTCGTCGACGGCGGCATCGCTTACAAAGTGAAGCTCGACAAGGGCGAAGAGAAGTCTGCGCTTCCCTTCGACAAGATCACCGCTCCGCTCGAGTGAGCTCGGTCAAAACCCACGAGCGCCCATCCTCGCTATGATCGGTCGTCTCAGACGGTGCTCGGCACGTGCTCGGCCAGACCGTCGGGCCGATCGTTCGAGCCCTGCTCGAAGAGACCGCACGAAAGGTTCGAAGCATGAGCGTCCCCGATCGGCTCGACCTCGGACCGAGACCCGTGGGACCCCAGCGATCACTCGAAGGCCCGGTCTCGGCAGCAGGGGTCGGAATTCCGCCGGCGCCAGAGAAGGGCTCGGGCGTGTGGGTCCCAGGGCTCTGGGTGCTCCGGCATTACAAGCGCGCTTGGCTCGGCAAAGACCTGGTCGCGGGTCTGGTGCTCACATCGCTCCTCGTGCCGGCCGGAATGGGTTATGCCGAGGCATCGGGCCTACCGGCGATCACCGGGCTCTACGCGACCATCATTCCGCTGATCGCGTACGCGATTTTCGGCCCTTCGCGCATCATGGTGCTGGGCCCCGACTCGGGGCTTGCAGCGCTCATCGCGGCCGCGGTGCTGAGCCTCGCAGGCGGTGACGCCGACCGCGCAGTCGCGCTCGCGTCGATGCTCGCGATCTTGACCGGCGTGTTTTGCATCGCGGCCGGTGTGGCCAAAGCGGGATTTCTCACCGAGCTGCTCTCGAAGCCGGTGCGCGTCGGTTACATGAATGGAATCGGTCTGACCGTGCTCGTGACCCAGCTTCCGAAGCTCTTCGGCTTTTCGGTGAAAGCGTCGGGGGTCGTCG
>JAYUUB010000166.1:0-11548 GCA_043755175.1 Polyangiaceae bacterium
AAAGCTCGTGCGCGCGATGGTCGCACGGCGACAACCTGACGGTCGTCGTCCACGTCGTCGAGCCCGAGGAGTGATCGAGACCCGAGCCACTCACGGAGCAGTCGCCAAGAGCTCGTCCAGGCACGCGGTCCCCCCGGAGACTCTGCGGTGTGAGTGCCACCTCCTGCGGAATTCGAGCCCTTTTTCTGCTTCTTCCCTCTTTGCGAGCGCCTATGATGGCACGCCGCCAGCGTGGACGCGGAGCCCCTTTCGGGACTGATTGGAGATCGCTTTGGAGACGACGCTGTGGAAGCTCGACCGCGACATCGGGCGTTTTCGTCATTTTGAGGTTGGTTACACGCACGATCTCTCTCGCGGCCTACCCAAGGGGCTCGACGCCATTGCCTCTCCGTCTGCAGACGGCGTGGTGGTGTACACCGGGTACCCGCCCCACTTCGATGGCGTCGACTTTCCCGTCACCAATGACGGGTGTCTCGTCATGTCTCGCAAGATGCTCGAGGCACTCGAGGCTGCGGGCGAATTCCAACACGAGGTCGTCACCGTCGAAGTGACGGACTACCCAATACAGCTATCGGAGTGGCGAAGCGCGGTCGGTGACGCCCACGCGCGTGAGGTTTTACATGGGTATGTGCTGGTTGACGGCCTCGCGTCGCTCGACCCGGATGGACTCGGGGCGTCGAGGCTACCGCCCTTGTTTCACCTAGGCTCTCGCGCTCCCTTCGTCAGCTCGCGCGCCCGTGCGACGCTCGAGGCCGCCGGCATCGTCGGCGTCGAGCTCTCCTAGCGCAGCATGTTCTGCGCTTGCACCGGAATTCCTACGACAACCTCGTTCCCGGTGGACGGTGGCTTGCGGGAGCTCTGCCCAAGGTGTCCTGGCGCGTGCGACCGCGCCGCTAAGGTGCTTTGGGCGTTTCGGTGTCGATCACGTCGTCCATGAGGTCCTTGGGCCAGATGCCCGTCGTGATGATTCGGAAGCCTTCCGATTCATTCGAGTGGGGCGCTCGCGAGGGGTCGCTGTTTGGGACACGCCGCACGGCCGTCAAGAAGCCGCGCGGAAGTGTGCTCGGGCTCATCGATGCGCCGTACTTGATTGCGAAGACAGCGAATGGGTCGGTGGCGTTGCGGCCTGAAACAATCGCGGTTCGCCATCCCTTCTCGGCGAGCTTCGCCGCGACTTTGGCGGCGTCCAGGCTCGGGAATCCCACTCCGCCCACCTCCAGAATGGTCGGCTTCTCGCCTTGCTCGAAGCGAATCGGATAGGTCACCGTGACGATGTCGCCTTCAGGCTTGGGGAACTCGAGGTTGACGAACGATTTGACGACGCATGCGACAGTTTCTGCGTCGGCTAGATCGCTGTTGTTGTCGGCGGCGCTCGAGACCTTGCCATCGAGACCAATGACGAAGCTCACGGTCACCATGCTCGTGAGCGTTCTCGTGAGACCACGCTCATAACAGAGACGAAATCGCCAGAAGTTCTGCCGCACGATTCGTTGAATCACTTCGGGCGGGAGACGGCGTGCCACATTCGTCGCCCCCATCCGCGCGCTCGGAACGTTCTTCCCGTGGCTGCCTCTCAGGTGTCCATTGCCATTGCCATTGCCATTGCCATTGCCATTGCCATTGCCATTGCCATTGCCGAGGGCCGCTCCCGTGCCGAGCCCGGAGCCGTGGCCAATCGTGCCGATCGAACTGAGGCCGAACCCCTCTCCGCGCCGACCGGAACCGAACGTCTCGGCGTCGTTGGTGTCGTCGTGGACGACCGAGACGACTCCGTCCGATTCAATAGTCGGTGGAGTCTCTGGGACGCCGGTCTCTCCGTCGCTCGAGACACGACCGTGGGGAACGGGGAAGATTGTGCAGTCGTCGCCTTTGCAATCGGCGGGCGCGGGCTCGGCGTGGAGCACGATGCTTACCCCAAAGGGATAGACCGATGCGACGTGGATATTCGAGAGGACCTTCGTGGCGCACGATGCGACCGGGGCAGGGACGTCCAGCGCCGCCGTAAGCGGGCCCATTCGCCCGTCTTCGCCGACTCGCCCGACGAGCCACACGTCCGCGGCGGTCGGCGGCAGCGAGCGCATGCAGCCGAGCAGCTCGCCCATTCGGACGCGCGCCTCCGAAGCGAGCGCGGCGCCCTCGGATCGGATCTCATGATCCGCGAGTGGGACGATATCGATCGTCACGTGGCCGCGAAACCGCACCTCGGGGGGAGCCGTCGCTGGCGAGACGTCGACGTGCGCGACCGGCGTGCCCAGTGGCGCCGAGGCGCAAGCGTTGAGGGCCATGGCGGTGACCAAGAGGCCGCGTGAGTCGAGGTGCATCGAACGAAGCGTTTCACAAATTCACGTCAGCGGCGAGCGGTTGTCAGCTGCCGAAGACTGCGCGGGCCACTTGATCGATAGGTGACCTTCCCCGTCCAAATCGCGCACGAACCGGACAGTCTGATCTTGCGAGACGACGATCGCCGCTGCGTCTCGGATCGATCGGCGGCCGTGAAGATACGCAAGAGCGCGACGCAGATTGATACGTCGACCGCGAGACGGCATTAGACTCGCCCGCTACATGCGAGCTATACCAGGGAGAGGTCGACACGTTGAGCTGTTTTCGACACCCAAGCATCTCAGTAAGAGGGTGTCTCTTGGTCCGATGCCCACAGCTCGCGCGTTCGTCGGGCGCGCTCTCATCGTCGTCCTTGTCTCGAGCTGCGGCGCGAGCTCGAGACAAGGGCCCTCGATCGAGCCTGCAACCCCCTATGAACGCGCTCGTGCGGCCGAGCTGGAATGGCTGAAGCATCGCTCCTCGTAGCCGGTTATCACGGCGTGAAGCGCTACTTCGCGCGGTTTGGTCGGGCCACGTCGCGACGTGGCTTCACCTCCCGCGAACGCAACACGCCCTCAGGTCGGCAGAGTGCATTCGTCAAGCATGGACCTCGACGGCATTGGCCTCCTCGTTCGAGTCGTCGAGCTCGAAGCCATTCAGCGAACCACGCACCAGCCCTCTTTCGGTCGTCGCAAAGCTCGCCAGTCTGGAGGCGTATGGTGGCGGCGCACTCCTCATCAGCATCGCTCCCGGTGGCTCGTCCTGGCTTCGTGCAACGCATCATTCGAGCAGGAGATCGGAGGACAGAAGGAACCGTGGTTGCACAGTCACGGTTCTCCGAAGGAAGTGACGAAGCCGGCCGCCGCTTGTACAATGGCAAAATCTTGTTCGCCCTGCTCGAGCGCACGTCCCACAGGCGGATTCGTCCGCGCGCTCGCCTCCCTCGGGTTGCGCTCGGTTGCGCGCTGTCGTTCCTCGCCTCTGCGTGCGGACCGTCTACGGACGCTGCGGTGCCTTCACGAAGCGACCTGCTGGGCGCCGAGATCGCGGAGGCTGCCCATGCCACAGCGAGCCAATCCGTGACCGCATCGTCGAATGCCCAATCGTTCGTCGCGACGCTCAGGCCACCCGCACCGCTCTTCGGGCGCCACCTCCGATTCGACGCGGTCACCCGAGCCTCGACATCCAAGTCGGCGCTGACGATCGACGGCGACCTCCGCGAGTGGACCCACCTCGTCGACGGCGCAGCCCTCGCCCCAGATGTCTCGTCGTCGCTCGCCGTCGCGCTCGCGGCCGACGAAGAGGCGTTCTACGTCGCCGCACAGGTCGGCCGCGGCCGCGCGCTTGCGCCTGATGAGCGCGTGACCGTTCGTCTTCGCTTCCTGGAGAACGGCACGAGCAGCGCGCCATGGCTCGTCTCGGTTCACGTGCCGGCAGCGCGCTCGGGTGGAGCTCGGGTCATGCTCGCTGCCCCCGCGAAAGACGGCTCGCCGTTACCGGAGACGCCTATCGACACCGCACAGGCGACCACGAGGACGACGACGGACGGCTTCTCCCTCGAGGCACGCGTTCCATGGAGCTCGCTTGCTCCCTCTGCGCGATCGCGCTTGGGACTCCACGCCGCCGTGACCTACGCGGCCGGTGGTCACGAACGAGCGGCTGTCGGCATGAGCGACGCATCCGAGACGCTGTGTCCGACGAGGGTCGAGCAGGATCTTCTGGCGCGCCTCGATCCGACGGCCAAGCTCCTCTGGCCTCACGCGGCGCGGTCTTGGATCGACGCTGGCGGCGACTTTCCGATCGCGGTCGATGTCTCGGGAGATGCCCGCTTCGAGCGCATCGGTCGGCTCGGCGGACAGGTCAGTGTTTGCGAGTCGAGCGACGGAGCGACGGGTCACTGCGAAGTGCGAGACTACGGCCCCGATGCGCGCGTCAGTGGCGTCGAGGCCAAGCGTTTGACCCGGTCCGGCAAGGACGATCTCGTCGTCCGTTACTGGCGCTCGGTGAAGGCGGCCCAGCACGAGGTGCTCGAGGTGCTTCCGCGCATCGCCGACAAGTCGCTCGCGCCGGTCTTCGAGCACGAGGTCGGGGTCAGCGTCTGCTGCGGCAGCGAGGCGTACGCCCCACCGCACGTGACCGACCGTGTGACGTTCGCGCCCGGCGAGATCAGCGTGGTCGCCGAAAAAGCGTGGCGCCTGGATGCGAAGAAGCTCACGGAGCCGCCACTCGGTGGCACCATCGTCCCGATCGTCACGCCTTGGGACGTGCCCTCGACGCGTCGCTACGTCTGGAAGGACCGCGCGTTCGTGCTCGCGCCCTGAACCGCGGGAGACTCTGCTCGAAAGCTCAGCGCCCCCTCGAGCTACCGCTGTCCGATCCGCACTTTCGCGACGCTGTCCCCAGCAGCCCGTTTTCGCCCGAAGAGGAGGCGTTCGGGCAGGCTCCGAACCGTCGCAATGATCGGCTGCCAGTACCAGGGCACGTAGAGTTCCCGGGTCCACGGTCGCGCGCCGCGACGATGGCGCGCGCCACGCTATCGGGCTTCGCGAAGAGAACGTTCTTCCGATGATCGACGGTCCTCGGGAGCTTCGCCTCGTTCCTCCCGAGCAAGCAGAGCACTTCGCTGCGGCGCCGCGCAGAGAGCGCACACCTTTTGCTCCATCGCCGACGTTGCGCCAACGATCAAAGACTTCACGCGTCCACCCGTTACTCGAAGTCGCAACCCGGTTGCCCAGCGCGCGGCCAACGAGACCCGACGTCAGCCGTGGTGGTCGCCTGTCGGGATGTCCTGAAGTATTCGTCGACGCTCTCGAGGTCGTGGCTCGGCCGGTCTTCGCTCGAGCACGCCGACGGGACCGATGAGATCGCCCGCCGAAGAACTGCTCATGTGATAGACAGCGGCTACCGGGCATCATGCGCGCGTCGAGCGTGACTTGCTGTCTCCGCGCGCCGGAGAAACCTGGGAGCGAGCTCGCGGGTGCTCGTGAGTCAAGAACGACGGAGCTCACCCATCGACGATTGAGCCACCAAGCTACGTTCACGTCTGGAGGAATTATGAATGCGTTGCGTTACGGCTTTGCGCGGGGGCTTGCTGGTGCCGCAGCACTCTTGTGCGCCCTCGGCAGCTGGGTCAGTTGCGGGTCGGGGACCGACGATTCCCCAGGCGTTCCGTTAGACCCGTCTGCGATCACTTGGGATTCGTTGGCGGCGGCGAGAGAGAAGATTCTCGCAGGCAGCGACGAGGAGGCGCTGAACGCAGACGGCTCGGTCGTGTATCGGCACATCCGCGACGAAGCCACCGCGTCCGACACCGAAGAGCTCATCTCGGGCGGAGCGGTCGTCTTGCGCTGGACGCACGAGAGCGCGCTCTCGCACGTCGAGCAGGATACCGACGGGGACGGCGCCATAGACTGGCAGGTCGACGCCACGGGCGACCCCCAAACGATGAACCAGGTCATCGTGGTCAGCTCCGGCTTCTCCAAAGGCGGGGAGCCGACCCGACGAGAAACCACCGCGCAGACGAGCGAGTCGCTGGTCCAGGTGACGATCGAGGTCTTCGACGCTGGCGCCTGGGTGGTCGTCGACGCCTACGAGACCACGATTCTCCAAAGCGAGCTCGGTTTGAGCACCAGCGGGTGTACCGGCGCAGAGGAATCGACAATCAAGATCGACGCGAAGCGGGCCGTGAACGTCGGGCTCGAGTGCCTGCGCCAGCTCAAGGTCGACGATATTCGAGCGGAGCTCGTGGTGATTCTCTCGAAGCGAGGTCTTCACTTCAATTGCGGCCAAGCGCCCTCCGGAAGCTGCGCGCAAGCTTCGATCTTCGACACGTTCACGAGCGGCGCCTTCAACATCAATGGTAAAGAGGTCGTCATCAATCTGAGCACGGATGGCGCAGCCGGTTGCGCCAATAGGCCCAAAACCATCTTTCACGAGCTGTTGCACATCGTTACCGGGAAAGCGCACAGTCTGTTTCTCGATACCTCGACGCCTGCAGGTCGTTCCAAGGACCGCATCTATTCGTGTGCAGACGTGTGCTTCGAGCAAGCTATTGCGACCCAATGCGAATGCGCTACTTGCCTCATGACCGACAAGCATGACCCGCGCTGCGTGACCTATCAGGCTTGCGCGAGCTTCCATGTCGTCATGACTACGAGCGTCGCGGCGAGCCCGCTGCCTTGCGCGTACTCCGCGTCGGATATCGCTGACAAGATCGAGTTCACGCTCACGCCTGCAGCGGGCAATACCTTCACGGTCGACAATATCCAGAACACCAAGACGACCTACGGGCCTCTTACCAAATATCCTGCGGGCACGCTGCAGATCGACACCGATCCGGAGTTTTTCGACGGTAACGAGGGCACCGGCAACCAGGAGGATTTCGGCGTTGTCACTGCGACGCTGAAGGGTACGACCACGCAGGGGGGCTGCACTGTGACCCTCTTTGACGGCTCGAAGGTCCCCACGCCGGGCATGAAAAGTCCCGCGGAACTGCTGCTGTTCTTCGATCCGACGAAGTTCGTAAACGGCAGTCAGGTGGTGATGAATCCGGGTGGTTGGAGTGCGACCATCACCGAGTGAAGGCCCGTGGACGGGCGAACGACGTGCTCAAAAGTGGAGTACGTCGTCCTCGAAGCTCGTCGTGGCATCAACGAAGGTTTGCTCGTGATCGACCCCACCTCGTGGGACCGATCGTGCTCGCGCGTGGAAGTGCTGAAGATGGCGGCGTGCAATCGCATTATAGCCTTGTCGCCTCGACGCCCGAGCCCGTCGTCAGGGTGACCCGTGAATGAGCGCGTGATGAGCCAGGGGCGCCCGCTAGCGCAACAGCAGCGCGAGCTCGGCGCGCGTCGTCACGCCTAGCTTGCTGTACGCGCTTTGGAGTTGATTCGCGACGGTTCGCTCGGATACGCCGCGCGCGGCGGCGATCGCTTTGGTTCGCAACCCCGAGAGCACCAACTCCACCACTGCGGCTTCGGATCGTGTGAGTGTTGCCGGTTTGCCCTTTGAAAGCAGAGGAAAACTGAGCACCACGAATGTCTCGTCACCTAGCGTGATACTCGCGCCTTCGAGACCTTTCGGAGGCTCGAGCGTCAGGCTGTGGCGTTCGCGTCGGGGCACTAACCGTTCTCCACGCGCGGGCGCGCCGGGCCTCCGAGGTTGACGAGCTCGGAAATGCTGCTCAATCCAAGCTTGCGCAAAGCCAGGGCCACATGCCCGGCAACCGTGCTCGGGCCGATTCCCAACTCGAAGCCGATGAACTTCTGGGAATGGCCCATTTGGATGTAGCAAAGTACTTGGCGCTCGCGAAGCGAGAGCCCTCTGGGCTCGGCCAACTGCGGTTCGTTTCGTTTGGCGACGAGATAGCATCGTCCACCGCGCTCTTCTCGATCGACCAGCGTCCAACGCCCGGACCAGAGTGCGTGCCACGTGCGCACGGCTTCGCTTTCGGACAGATTTCGTGAGCGAGCGCGTCCGAGAAGCTGCGCAGCGCGCTCGAGCGATCGCACGCTCTTTTCACTTCGCGCATTCGGTTTGGCGGTCACGAGCTTGCCGTCGCGAGAGAGCAGCGCCTCCGCACCGCCGCTCTCGATATCGTCGGCCTCGCCCGGCGAAGGTGACTTTCGCAAACGCACTGCCGACGAAACATGAGCTGCGATGCAGCGCAATAGCTCGCGACGTCCAGGCGCGACGCGCGCATCTGGAGGAGCGAGTGCAGACAGCATCACCCCATACCCCGAGACGTCGTAGCCCACGATGCTGAAGGCTTCGAGCACGCCCTGCGCGCTCCAGTATTCGAACGCTTCAGGGTGTTCGTCGGGTTCACCCGCAGCATCGCGGCGCAAGAAAAGCGCGTCGGTGCGCTGGAACATGCGCCCGACCATCGGAACCTGGGGCTTCCCCAGATAGCCACGCGACTCGGGCTCGAAGGTTCGCATGTTGGGCGTGGCGGTAGCCCCCGACAGCTCGAGCCCGCCCGTCGCCGAAACACGATACGAGACCGCCGCTGCGCCTTGACCAAAGTCCACGAGCGGCAGGGCTGCAGAAAGCAGCCCTTCGAGCCACACGTCTTCCGGGAGATCGGTGCGATACGCCGCTTCGATCGTCGCTACGTAGCCAAGTCGATTGCCCATGCCGTCGCGGAGCGTAGGCGAAAGAAGGACCGAACGTTCCTCCAAAGCGACCCGGCGTGATCTCAACGAGCGCGCGTGGCCGTTCGCGTCGTGGAAGGTCTAGCCGACCGTTCATCGATCGGCGTTCGGTATTCGCGGCGGAGCGTCACTGCTTGTCGAGATTCGCGTTCGCCCAACAAGAGGTCCCGCAATTCGTCTCGATCATGTGGATCGCGGTTCCGCCCGAAGCCAAATAGTACGTGAAGGTTCGGGTCTTCGGCTCGAACGCCCAAGCACACCCATAGGTGCCGGTCGTAAAATGCAGCGTCATGTCGGCGTCCGTGACAACCGCGACGCCGCTATCGAGTGTCGAGCAATTGGTCCACTTGATGAAATAGTTGACGCTACCGTCGGCCCCGAAATCGATGATGGTCTCGCTATCCTCCCACCTCCCGACGAGATCCGCAGGGACCTCCCCGGTTGGAACGGAACCACCCGGGCCAGCTCCGCTCGGACCAGCTCCGCTCGGACCAGCTCCGCCCGTGCCGGCTCCGCTCGAGCCGGGCGCCTGCACGATGGTGCAACCGACGAGCAACGAAGCCAGCCACAGTGAACAAAAAAGCCCAGCTCCGTAGCGCAAGGTATTGTGCATGGTTTCTCGAGAAAGTGAGGCCGCGCGCCGGCTCACTTCATGATGGGTGAGCTTCGTCATTTCCCACGCAAGAGCACGATCGAGCTCGCTCCAAGATTTCTCCGGCGGGCGGAGATGTCGAGTCACGGCCGACGCACGAAGGATGCCCGGTAGCGGCCCTCTCACGCATGAGCAATTCTTCGGCCGCCGCCAGCGGCCCGCGCGTAAACCAGTCGGTGCGATTCCGCCGATACCATCGCGAGACAGGCGGCCTCGTCTCTGAGCTCCTCAGCCTACAAAAATAGGCTTCCGTTGCTCGTTCCTCGGGCAAAAGGCTCGCGAAGGTTGAGGCGGAACATCGATCGGCTGCTTGATATGCGGGCCCCTAAAGGCGGCCGTCGACGACGCGCGTCACGATGGAGCGGTAGTACCGCGCGAGGTTGCGGTCGCGCTCGGCCCACGTCGCGCCGCCCGTCGGGAGGTGCGTCGCGATGACGAGCTCGCGGCCCCAGCCTTCGACGGGCTGCCCTGCGGGGTCGAGCACGGGCAGGCACGAGTAGCCGACGTTCAGGAACTCGCCTTGCGTCCCGAGGCCGAGCTTGGAGAAGGTCATCCACTGGCCGTGGCTCCGCTGCTCGATGTAGTCGACGTCGTGGCCGCTCTGAAGGTAAATCGCCGTGTCGGCGCTCATGCCGCCCCAAAGCCCTTTCGTCGAACCTTCGGCGCCGTAGAGCAGCACCTCGACGTCGCTCCACTGAATGCCAGGCAGTCGCTGCGTCGGCTCTTCACGGTGCAGGACGAGACGCTTCAATGCCTCGGCCGTGGTGGCGCTCGATAAGTGGTTCGCATTGCCCGCGGAGAGATCGGGCTGGATGACGACGCTGCCACCGCCCTGCTCGACGAACTGGTACCCGAGCGGCGGCTCTACTTCGCCATAGTTGCCACCGAAGGTCTCGGCTGCCGGGCGCCCGAGCCAGAGAGCGTGAATGAGATCGTTCGCTCGCTGTCGGCCGCCGATGTTGTGGAAGTAGCGACCGAGCGAATTGGAGCTGTAGGGCATGTCGTCGTACGAGACGAGGCTCGTGACGAGATCGCCGAGCGGGTGTCCGTCGACGGAGCCTGTGAGCCCCACGTCATAAGAGGATTGGATACGAAGCGTGCTCGCGGCGTTCGCGGCGGCCATGAACTTGGTGCTGCTCCAGGGCTGATAAGCGATGTCGTGCGTGCCATTCGAGAGATAGCGGTAGTGCGGCACGCCACCGACGCGTCGAATCAGAATGACCGTGATGTCGAGGTCGGGTGGGACGACGCCGGAGAGGGCCTGATCGTCGAACACGACGGGCACCGACGACGGCTGATAGACGGCGACCCCGCCACCAGTGAGCGGGATCTGCGCGCTCGTGTCGACGCTCGGACACGCCCGAGCGCGGTCTTGCTTGGAAGGCGTACGCTTCTCGCTGCAGCGATTGTCGAGAAACTGAAAGTAGTTCGGATCGGCGAGCGCGGCGGCACACGCAGCGGGCGGCTCGGGATCGATCGCGGGGATAGGATCGGGCTGGTACCCGCTCGCCCCGCCGGTTCCTTGGCCGCCCGTCGAGGTGGTGGCTCCCGAAGCGTTCGTGGTCGCGCCAGCGGCGCCGCCCGCTCCGGAAGTCGCCGGCGCAGACGACGCCGGTGCAGACGACGCCGGTGCGTCGCTCGAGGAGCAGCCGAACAGCAGCGCAGTCGAAAGCAGCCCCAGCAAGGCGATGGACAATTTCACGAGTCGACCTTAGCTGGGCTCGAGCGCCACCTCAATGGCGAGCGCACTCTGTGCTTCGTCTTGCCGGGGATGATCGACGGATCCGGCTCGCAGCTCGGGTCGTAAGAGCCTGCTCTCGGCGACCTTTGGTCGAGCGCCGATGGGGCCATGGCGTGGAACGGGCTTTTCGGTGATCGATGGCGACCGTGCGCCGAGCAGCCCTTCGTCATGGTTGCCACCGAGGTCTCACTGCGGGGCGCCCGAGCCACAGAGCGTGAATGAGATCGTTTGCTCGTTGTCGGCCTCCGCGTCGTGGAAGTAGCGACGAGCGAATTAGATGACGAGTCGTCGCTCTCGGAACGCAGCTATCAGGTCGGGAAGCGGCTCGGCACGGGAGACGTCGTCATCGACCGCGACCTCGTAGCCGAAGCACGCGAGTTGGAGATCTCCGAGTGTTATGCGAATGAGCACCGGCGGCACCGAACTGTGGGCGACGCGAGCGCTTGCGAAAAGAAGCCGGAGCCCAAGGGCGAAACCATGGGGCCAGGACCTGATTGGAGCCCATTCGGTCGAGCGAGAGCGCCGCCGTGGTCTGGCTACTCGGATCGATGCGGCGGGTGTGCTGAGGCTTGCCACGAAAGACGTTAGGGCCCGCGTATAAACAAGTCGATCGATATTCCGTCGAGACCGAAGTGAGACGGGCGCCCGAGGAACGAGCACCGGAAGCCTACTTTTGTAGGCTGA
>JAYUUB010000167.1:0-11508 GCA_043755175.1 Polyangiaceae bacterium
GGAGCATGCGCTCGCGCAAGGCCACGCCTTCATTGACGAGGTTCATGTCGACCTTGACGCCCGTCGCCGTGGCGAGATCGGTCTTGGCCTCGGTGTGGAGGTACCAGAGCGCATGGGCAAGCTGCTCGAGCCGGTCGGTGAGACCGCGCTCCAAGACAGCGTCGAGGAGCGTCGCCAAGATCGCTGCGCGCGCCGGCTCTCGAAGTCGGTCGACTGCAGCGAGCGCCGCGATTGCACATTGTTGCGGGTCCATGTTCGCTCGCGTGACGTCGTCGTCGGCGAGCTGGCGAAGCATCGGCGCCACACGAGCGACCGCTGCCTCGCCCGTGACGGCATCGAGCTTGCGCGTCTTGGGGGCCTCGTCGCCCTGACGCGTCTCGGTCGCGACGCGAACCTGCTTCTGGAAGTCTTTCTTCTTCATCGTGCGATGGACGGCGTCGTGTCCGGTCGGCCATGAGGGCGTCCGCGGATCGCCTTCACGCATCGGCTTCTTCGGTGGAGCATCCACCGGTGAAGCTTCAACGCGAGCGCCGTCCTTCCTGGAAAGTGGATTCACGGCCTCAAAGCGACGTGGCCAAAAATCGTCGAGGGTCCGTCGAAGAAACGAGTCGGACTCGTTTCGAGGGGCGCTTCGAAGCCGTTTCGGCGAGTCCGACTCGTTCGGAGGTCGCCGAACATCCTCGAAACGAGCTGGGGTCATTCAAATGGTCGAGAGGTAGTCTCAGCGAAGAGTCCGACTCGCTGAAACGGTTGCCGCGCAGGGATCCAAACGAGTCTGACTCGTTCGAGAGGCTGGTCGGCGACCCACGAAACGTGGTCGGGCTCGTTCGAGCGGCTAGGTAATGCCCATTTCGGTGAGCCCCACTCGTTTCGGCCCGTGACGCGGCCTGAGTCATTTTTTCAGCCGCTTGCCGCCCCTGGATTGCGAGCCGTGCAAGGCCCGTCTACGGTTCTGGCATGAGAAAAGTTGGTCTTCTGCTTCTTGGCTCGGCGTTCACCGTCGGCGCTTCTTGGGTCGTGGGTTGCGGTGACTCGGCAGGCAACGCCGGTGGGGCAGGCGGCACGCAGCCGACCACCGCCGTCACGACCGCCTCCGGCCCCAGCGGGCCCGGGGCGACCAACAGCACGAGCACAGCCAGCGGGACCGCCAGCACATCGAGCTCGACGGGCACGGGCATCCCCGCCAACTTCGACTGCAACCCGACCGACGGATCGACGCCGACGCTCAAGCTCACGCCCGTCGCGACCGGCCTGAACGAGTCCCTCTTGGTCAAGTCGGCCCCCGACAACATCGACCGGCTCTACATCGTGCAAAAGTCGGGACAGATCATGATCTCGGAGAACGGGCAGGTGCTCCCGACGCCCTTCCTCGACATCTCGTCGCTCGTGAACGACTTCTCCGAAGAGGGCTTGCTCGGGCTCGCATTCCACCCGAACTACGCCCAAAACGGTCGGTTCTTCGTGCACTACAGCTCCAAGACCGATGGCGGTGACAACCGCGTCGAGGAGTATCACCGCTCGGCCGATCCGCTCGTCGCCGATCCCACGCCTGTGCAGCTCGTGTTCTTGCACGCGACCCTGCAGAGCAATCACAACGGTGGCGCGCTCGAGTTCGGGCCCGACAACTACCTCTACATCTCGATGGGTGACGGCGGGAACCAGCAAGACCCCGAGTGCGACGCGCAGAACACGACCTTCAACATCCCCAACAACCCACTTAACGGGACGCCGGACCTTCTCGGTAAGATCTCGCGTGTCGACGTCGAGGGTACGCCCGATGCGGGCGGTTATCCGGCGGCACCAGGAAACCCGAATGGCGCAAAGTACTATCACATCGGTTTGCGCAATCCGTGGCGCATGAGCTTCGACGGCTGCACCGGCGACCTATGGATCGGCGACGTCGGCCAAGACACCTGGGAAGAAGTCGACTTGGCGAAGGCCGGATCAGGTCCGCTGAATTTCGGCTGGCCCTATCGAGAGGGAAAGCAGGTCTCGCCGTTCACGGTCAACAGTCCCCCCTGCCCGCCGAACCCCGGCAATCTGACCGATCCCATCACCGACTATCAGCACACAGGGTACAACAGCATCGTCGGCGGTTACGTCTACCGCAGCTCGGCCATTCCAGGTCTTCGCGGCGCCTACTTCTTCGCTGACAGTGGGACGGGCAACGTGTCGACGGCCGTCTTCGACACCGTCGGCAACAAATGGGTGATCACCCCCCAGCCCGCGTTGTCTGCGACCGGCGGCACGCCCAGCATCGTGTCGTTCGGCCAAGACGGACGTGGGAACGTCTACGAGGTCACCATCGAAGGTGACGTGTCGCGCATCGACGCGCAGTGAGCGCTTGGCAGAACTGAGAGCTGCTCAGAGTTGGAGGAGGGCGACGACGACATCGCCCCCTCCCAGATCGGAGCGCCTGGCGTGAAGAACCCTTCGGACTGCGCATAAGTTGGGTTCCGTGAACTTCCGGGGGGCGTCTTGGCCGTCGGACACCGTTTGCGTTTCCTATCCCCATCCCCCCCGGGAGGCCGGCGCAACGAGGGTGTTCGTTCCGCCGTGGAAGATCCATTGAGAGAAAGCGACAGACGATGAAATTGAATCGGCGGCAGAGCCGGTTTCCAGGCTTCTCTCAGGCGCTCGCCTCGACATTACTGTAAGCTCAGACCGTGAAACCGGGGTCGACGGAGGGGATTGGTGCCTCGTTGCCAGAGGGCTGGTCGGCGGGTCACGTCATCGGCGGCTACCGAATCCTCGCGCACTTGAACAGGTGGCACGGGCCACGTCTACGAGGCCGATCGTCTCACACCCATCATCGTGTGGCGATCAAAGTCCCGCACGCCACGGCCAACAGTCGAGCCACGGCCAACAGTCGAGCAACATGGCCGAGCTCGCATCCATCATGCAATTGAAGGTCATCTGATGCCGCGTCAGGGATCCACCGAAGTGACCGACGTTCCGGCGGGAGGGGCCTGGGTGCCCGGCAGCGTCATCGGCGGCTACGTGATTCGATCGGTCCTGGGCCATGGCGGAATGGGACGCGTCTATGCAGCCGAGCGCCTGACGACGCGGCAGCTCGTGGCGTTGAAGGCGCCTCTCTCGGGAAGCAACGCTCGCGTCAACGCCCGCCTTCTGCGTGAAGCCCGCCACGCGATGTCGGTCAATCATCCCAACGTCGCGCGCGTCCTCGACGCGGACGTCGACGCGACCGGCGTCCCGTTCATCGTGATGGAGCACCTCGACGGCGAGTCCCTCGCCGAGCGGCTCACGCGCCAAGGGCCCATCGCGTGGGGCAACGCTGCTGCGCACATCGAGCAGTCGTGCCGAGGTCTCGAAGCCATCCACGCGACCGGCCTCATCCATCGCGACATCAAGCCGTCGAATCTCTTCGTGGTGCGTGCGGCGGACGGTGCCGAGACGACCAAGGTCATCGATCTCGGTCTCTCCAAGAGGGTCGACGACGACGAGAGCCTCACGGCATCCGGCGTGGGTTTCATCGGCAGCGTGGCTTATGTGGCGCCAGAGCTTCTGCGCGCCCGCGCCGAAGCCAACGCGCGAAGTGACATCTGGTCGCTCGGCGTCACGCTGTTCGAGCTCATCACCGGAAAGCTGCCCTTCGAGGGAGCGACCCCGAGCGCGCTCGTCGCGGCGATCGTCCACCAGCCTCCCCAACACGTATCGACGTACGTCGAGGGGCTCCCCACGGAGCTCGTCCATCTCATCGACGATTCCATGCGCCCAGCGCCGGAAAAGCGGCCTCCGACGGTCGAGCAATTTCGCAGACGCCTGTTGTCGTGTGTGGGCGGCCCCTCGCTCGTCGCGACGGTATTTGCCAGTGGTCCATCGTTCGTCTGCCACTTGATTGACCGAACGCTCATTCTCATTTGGCTCCGTATGCCCAGCATTTCGGATCTCGAGGTCGGAGTTCGCACGTTCGGCAAGGCACGGCGCATCGCGGGTCGCCGACTGACCTACCTCGTCGTGATGCCCGAGGACGTCCACCTTGGCAGCCTCGACTTGGCCACTGTATCGGAGATGCGACGCCGCATGCCCGAGGCCATCATCCACTTCGAGCGCATGTTCATGCTCATCGAGGGCGACTCGTTTTTGGCAGGCATCATCAAGCACTTCTCCGAGATCTTGGCGGCGAACATCGAGATTCCTTGGAAGATCGGAGACCGCGGCCCCATCCTCGAAGAGATCAGCCGGCGCGAGGGCATCCCGCTCGAGGTGCTCGGGCGAGCCCTCGCGAGGCGTTGAGTCGACCTATCCCGCGCCGTTTCGGCGGAGACCGTTGCGCCAGAGCAATCGATAGAACTGGACCCGGTCGACACCGGCTGCTTTGGCGGCGGGGGTGACGCTGCCGTCGTGGTCGGCCAAGAGCTTTTCGAGGTAGGCGCGCTCGAAGAGGGCGAGAGCCTTCGCTCGCGCCTCGCGATACTTCATCGGGTCCGCGGACGGTGGCGGCGCCCCGTCGTGATCCGCGACGTCGGCAGGCACCTTCGCTTCTTCATCGAGCGAGCCCAGAACGAGCGTCCGCTCCAGATAGTTGCGGAGCTCACGCACGTTACCCGGCCAGTCGTGCCGGGCGATCTCGTCGAGCAGCGAAGCGGACAACACCGCGGCCTCCGAAGCGCCCATTCGCACTGCTGCCTCGCGGCCCAGGATCTGGGCGAGCTCGCGCAGATCTTCGGGGCGCTCACGAAGGGGCGGGAGGGTCACCTCCACGACGGCAAGCCTGTAGTACAGGTCCTCTCGAAAACGCTTTTGGTTCACCTCGGTCCGGAGATCGCGGTGGGTGGCTGCCACGACACGGACGTCGACCGGGTGCGCCGACTTGCCCCCGACACGCTTCGTCTCGCGCAGCTCAAGCACACGCAAGAGCTTGGGCTGCAGGTCGAGCGCGAGCTCTCCAATCTCGTCGATGAACAGCGTGCCTCCCTTCGCGAGCTCGAAAGCGCCTTCACGCGCCACGTGCGCTCCCGTGAAGGCTCCGCGCTCGTGTCCGAAGAGCTCTGCCTCGAACAAGTTACTAGGGACTGCGGCGCAATCGACGACGACGTAAGGCCCATTTGCGCGCGCGCTCGCTTCGTGAAGCGAACGCGCGGCCAGTTCTTTGCCGGTCCCGGTCTCACCGGTGAGCAATACGGTCACATTGCTCTTCGAAGCCCGCTCGAGTCGAGAGAGGGCGCGCGCCATGGCAGGACCGTGACCCACGAGCCGCCCGAAGCTCGTGGGAGCGTCACGCGGAATGGCCAAAACAGCGCCTTCGGGCTCGATGGTGATACGGGTGCGACCCACCGTGAGCGTGCTGCCCAGGCTGACGACCCCTTCGCGAAGCCGAACCCCGCCCACGAAGGTGCCATTGCGACTGCCGAGGTCGCGCACGCCTATCCCCGCACCGAGCGGGGTGAGCTCGACGTGGGAGCGTGAGACGGCCGGGTCGTCGAGCTGAAAGCCCGCGCGCGCATCGCTCCCGATCACGACAGGCTCGCGTGAAGAGCGGTGCACCTTGCCTGCGTTGGGGCCGTCGATCACCGTGACCTTGAAGGTCCTGACGACAGGCCCGCCGCTACCGTCGATTTCCTCAGTGCCTCGGTCGCTCACCCCTCACCTCGCTCGATATCTTACGCCATTCGCGCTCGCGGACGGGTCGCGAAGAATCGTTACCTGGCGGCCATGGGGCGGTCGGAGCCGTAGAACTTCAGGTTCTCCTTGTATTCCCATCGACCCCCATCAGCGAACGCGCCCTCGAGAACGGCCGTTTGCGCCACCACCGCCTCGGGCTTCTGCTCTGTCTTCTTGCGCCCGAGGAGAAGCTTCTTCGTCCAGCCGGCTTTCAGGAGGGTTGCCCATTTCTGGCGTCGAGGAATGCATCGACCTGCTTCTTGTCCTTGTCGTAATAAAAGACTTTGAACTGAAGATAGCTAAAGTCCTTGTCTATGGTGTTTTTGCACTCGAACTCGGCTTGCTCTTCTTGAAAGTCGTTCTTCTGGTACGACTTCGTCCAATGGCATTGCACGTATTCTTTGTCGGCCTGAACCCTCTCGGCTTCCTTCTTCGCAGGCGAAGCGGTCGCTGCTTGTCCCGTCTTACTGCCCGGCGCTGCGCTGCTGGCCGTCGCCGAAGCAGAGTCTGCGCCAGCACGTTGCTTGTCGCCGCAGGCCAGCAACAAGCTCGGCGCCAGCAGAATCATAGCAATACGGCCCATAGGATTCATTGCCTCATTCATCACGGTGTCCTCAGTTAGCGAGCCTAGAAGGTCCAACGACGCGTCGCTGGGCGACTGTCACTTCTTCTTCGGCGTGAACGTCCAGCTGCCGCCCGAGCTCGAGCTTCCGCCGCTCCCCCAAGTACCGTTCAATCGGCCGGTCGCGGCATCACGCCTCAGGCGTGCACCTCCGCCTCCGGAGGACTCGCTCCAGCTGCAGAGGAGTGAGTCGTTGTCGGCCTTGCAGCTCAAGACAGTCCCACGACCTGGGCAGATGCCTTTGACCTTGTCAGCGTCGACCTTGAGCGTGCACCCGCCCCACTCGGTGACGTAGTCACCCGCGTAGACGTCGAGGCCCGAAGCCCCGGGCGCGCCAGCCGCTGCGCTGTCGGTCGTAGCGGGAGCGGTGGTGGTCGACGGTGCCGCGGTGGGCTTCCTGCCTGGATCGGGATCGGGTCCGCCGAAGCAGGCCGCCTTGTCCGCGTCTTTCCAGCCGCCCTCGTGCGGGCCCGCCTCGAGCTTGATGCACCTCTTGCCGTCCTCGAGGCCGTACCAAACGAGGAAGTCGCCGTTCGTCTTCGCGGGCTCTCCGAGCGCCGCGATGTACGCAGCCTTCTTCTTGTCCCAGGGGTCGTTGTTCGAGATGTAGAGCGACGCGCGACTCAGATTCAGAGCGGCGCACGCTGCGTCGACGGGCACGACCGCTTGGTCTCTTCCCTCAGCTCGAGTGATGGTGGGGGCGGACGCGGTTGTGGTTACTGCAGGCGCGAAGAAGCACGCCGGGCAATCCCGCCTCGTAGGTAGTGTGTCAGGCTGATTGAGCAGAGTCCGTGCAGATGGAAGGAGAACGGCGCGGGTCGTGATCACCGCGCCGCCGATCGAACAGCTGCTACTTCTTCTTGTGGATCGATCGGATGACGTCGGCGAGCTTGTCGTCCGCATTCGCTGGAGCGTTCGCGTCCCATGCACCGACCACGAAGATGTTGAGGTCGTCACCAGGGATCATGGCGTAAAAGAGATACTCGCCCTGCTCACCCTGCATGCAGACTCCGTCAGCGACCTTGGCGGGGAACTCGTCGGCACCGATCGTGACGTCCAGGGGTGACTTCCATTCGCACGCGCTCAGATTCAGGATCTGCGCGACCTCCCCAAGCTTGCTCGTCGGGTCTTCGCCGACCGCGTAGGCGGTGGCGCAGATACCGGCCGTCTCATCCGGCGCCGTGTAGGCGATCCAGCCAGACTTCATATCGGCTTTCTTCCACCCGGTCGGCATTTGAAACTCGCCGTCGGTTCCTGGAACGAGCGCCATTTCGCCGCCAGGCGCACTGGAAGGCTTCTTGTCGAGCTCGTCCTTGGCCTCGGCCTTCGCCGTGGGTCGCTTGCTCACGTCGGCGGAGCCGGACGGCGCGGGCGCCGCCGCCGAGGCGTCACCGGAGGGAGCAGCGGGCGCTGCGGCAGCAGAGGCGGTGGCCTTGGCAGCGGCCTTCTCGGTCGCTGCGGGGGCCTCGGGTTTCGCGCTCGGCGACGAGCCCGAGCTATTGGGCTTGCTGCACGCGACGAACGAAAGCGAGGCAGCGATCGCAACAGGTACCCATCGATTGGTTTGCAAGGATTGTCCTCTCCCGCGTCGAGACTGTGGGCGCCGATTCGAGGACGATATGCGATGCGCGTGACACGCACAAGGCAGACGCACCCCTCGGATCTGCGTCCGTCCTGCTCCGACGAGGGCCGCTCCGGATCGACGCGCTCAACTTCATTTGCAAGCGGGTTTTGGATTCGAGCAGAGCCAGGCCCAGGGTTTCCTGCGAGGCTCGCGCTCGAGAGCGAGCACATCGAGAACGCCCGTGTCCTTCTCGAAGAGCGCGAGCCGCTCGTCGCGGAGCGTCGGTGAATCGTGTACCGTCGACATGTGAGAAGACCATTCATCGCCCTCTCTCTCTTGCTCCTCTCCGTCGTATCCAGTGTCACCCTCGGTGCTTGCGCGGCGAAAGACGCCAGGCATACTGCGGCGACAACCACTGCCGGGAGCTCTTCCGGCTCTGCAGGAGGCGCATCTTCTGCATTCGTGTCGCTCGACTTCGATAATGGCTCGGCTACCGCGAAGACTCGCCTCCTGGGGTTCAACTATTTTCGCGGGGATGTCCAGAAAGCCTTCCTCGACCCTCTTCAGCCGAAGTTCTGGCGAACGACGGTGTATGGCGAAGCTTCCGCGCAAGCTCTGTTTCAGAGTTACGGGCCGAGCACGACGTACGTTATCAGCGAAGCGTACGTCCAGACCCACGGAGGCCAAGGGCAAGCGAAGCCCTACGCAAACTGGCCGGACTACGAGGCGTTCGTCGCAAACCTCATGGGTAGTGTCAAAGCGTCGGGAATCGATGTCGCCTATTGGGATGTCTGGAACGAGCCGGAGGGCAATTGGCCCGGAACCCCGGCACAGTTTCTCGAGCTAGTTGCGCGCACCGTCGCCGTGGTTCGAAAGACTAACCCCCAGGCGAAGGTCGTCGCGACCAGCCAGGCCAGCGTCGACACAACGGGCTTCGCCAACTTGCTCACGGCTCTCGGGCAACTCGCGGATTCGGGCACCCATCTCGATGCCCTCTCATGGCACGCACTCGATGACGTCGAACGCATTCCGACGCTCGCCAATCAGGCGCGCGCTTTTTTCGTGGACCATCCCAATATGTGCAATCCGGCGTGCCCTCAATTGCACGTCAACGAGTTCTCTCCAGGCCAGAATGATCATCTCCCAGGCTGGGCGCTCGCGTGGCTGGTCGCGCTGGACCGTGGCCATATCGATTGGGCAGCGAAAAGCTGTTGGCAAATCCCTTCGCTCCCACCCAATCTCCAGAGCGGATGTGGTTTCGGGCTCGAAGGCTTGTTCGTCGTCGACGACACCGGCGCCGACGCAAAGCAAACACGGCCTCGACCAACCTATTGGCTCTATCGCGCATATGCGCAGCTCACGACGAGGGCGGTCATCGACGTCACGGAGCCGGGGTGGGTCGCCCTCGGCGGTGCTCAGTCCGACGGGACGATCTCCGTGCTCGTCGGACGCCACTCGTGTGGCGCGAAAAATCGATGGTGCACGTTCGCGGACCACAACGTCGAAGACGACGGGCTCCCAGCCGCCAAAGCGGTGCTTACGGTTCACGCCGTGCCCTGGGGCAACGCACAAGTGACTGTTTCGCGTCTTGCCCACACCATGCCGGAGACGGCACTGTTGGCACCCGAGATCATTTCAAAGCAAGTTGTAACGACTTCAGAAGGGGTCGCTACGATCCCCATCGATTCAGTCGAAGACGGCGAGGCGATGATCATCCAACTCGGGCCGTGAGCGGTGAGACGGGACTGACCTTCCCCCCGCTTCGCGGATGGTCTGACTATGCAGCCATGGCTTGAGTGTGTCTCCTTAATTCGAATTCAATTGGACTGATGTAGCCGAGATACGAATGCCACGTTCGGGCTCCGACGCCTCGGCGTTCTCATCGCTGCGCCCGGGTAGCCCGCGTGCGTGACGCCGGCCTCACCGGCTGCTCGGCTCGTCGCCGAGGAGGGGGAGATCTGTCAGGTGCGTTCCGATGGGCCCGCAAGCGCAGGATCCACGCAGGGATGGAAGCGTTCACGTCGTCGACGCAGCGGGAACCTCGGGCGCGAAGAACGCGCGGGCGTCCTCGACCGCCTGCGCGGCGTGCTCGGCCGCGCCCGGGAGGCGCCCCGCATACGCCGCGATCGCGCCTTCGAGATCGCCCTTCTTGACGAGCTCCACGACCTCGCCCGGGGTGCAGGGTCGGCGCCGATTCACGCCGTAGAGCGCGTCGTTTTCCGCCTTGAGCCGGGCGATGTAGCGGGCGTGCTCGGCATCCGCGAGCTCAGCCTTCCGCTGCTTCTCCACCGCGATGCCGCACAGCTGCTCCGCGCGCGGACCAAGCTTCGCAAACGCGGCGCGTGCGTCGGCGTCGCGGAGCGACGGATACGAGAGCTCCGGGAGCATCCTGTCGAGGAGCGCCGCGGACACGCTCCGGCCTGACGCCACGAGCGCAACGACGAGCTCGCCGACCGCGGAGTATCCCGTTCCCAGTGTGACGTCGAAGCGCGCGACGCCGAGAGGGTCTCCCCGCTCCACGTCGGAGAGGAGCGCGACGAGGTCGTCGACCGTCGCGGGGAGCGGCGTCGCAGCGGCCACCGCCCGCACGTGGTCGGCCTCACGCGCCGCAAGCTCGGCCGCGCGCGTCGCCCGGATCTCGGCGGCCAGCGCCTGGAGCTCGGCGGCCTGCGCGAAGCTCGGATGCTTCGCGGCCGCGAGGATTCGCGCCTCCTGGTCGTCTGCGGCTCCGGCTCTCTCCGCCGCGCGGTACAGCGCGAGCAGCGCGGGCGCGCTCGAGGCTGTACCGCTGCGGGCCTGCGGGCCGAGCATCTTGGCGACGGCCTTGTCTATCCATTCGAGCTGCGTCTCGAACGGATTCGGGTCGTGCGGGTAGGCGTCGCCCGCTTCGCTGATCTCGTCGACCCAGCGCGCGAGCCCGACGAAGTCACTCGCCGCGAGGAGATCGTCGAGGCGCGCCGAGGTACCCTTCCGGTCGGCGTCAGCCCACACTAGGTGAACCGGTGGCCGTGCACGGCGCCGCGGGTCGCCTTGGCGAGTGCGGTCGACCAGTCGTCGAATGCGTCGTAGTTCGCGTCGTCGTTGAAATGGCCCTCGGCGTGGATCACGGCCACGATCCGGCCCTTCCAGTCGGGGCTCGGGAGCTCGAGGTCCTCGTCGGGCGATTCGAGCGAGAGGGACATCCCGCCGAACGAGCCGCTCCGCTTGGCTTCGCTCCACTTGAGCCAACGTGTCTTCTTGCGCAAGAACGCGGCCGGTGAGCGCGCGCAAAGAATGTCGAACGTCACGGACATCGGGGTCGTACCTCGCCAAAGGGTAAGTGACTGTTCGAGAGCAACACAACGTCCAGGAACGTCATTACGAAGACACACGACGAGCGGCGTGGTTGGGCTC
Source organism: Polyangiaceae bacterium (assembly GCA_043755175.1). Classification (GTDB taxonomy): domain Bacteria; phylum Myxococcota_A; class Polyangia; order Polyangiales; family Polyangiaceae; genus CAYYKK01. The sequence goes on from JAYUUB010000167.1 coordinate 11,205, forward strand.
GCTAGCTCATGGACCAGTGTCTCAGCTTCCAGCGACTCCGCCAACACTTCAGCTCGCGCGATCGGCCCTCGCCTCCGCGATGCTTCGATCGACGACCCGAGACCCCGCGCACGTAGGAAGGCTACGCGAAGCGCCAAAACGCACGGCGCTCGGCGGCAGGTTCATCGGGTCTGCTCTGGCGGCGAGCGTGGTCGCCTCGGGACTAAGCGTATAGGGAATTTGAACCGTGAAAACCCTCGGATGTCTGCGTGAACCCGACCCGCTTGCGCCTCGTGCAGCGCCTTTCCTCGCTGCGTGACCGACC
>JAYUUB010000168.1:0-3990 GCA_043755175.1 Polyangiaceae bacterium
AGACGAGGCCGCCTGTCTCACGATGGTATCGGCGGAATAGCGCCGACTTGTTTATACGCGGGCCCTTACGCATCGTTCTGTGAAGGGGGGGATTCGCGAACCACGAGATGAGCTTCGCGGGACATCCCGGCGCCATCACCGAGATCATGCTGGGACCCAAGAATCATTCGCACGTCGACTTGATCCAGCGTTTGCAAGGTTCAGTCGACCTTCCAGAGGTGAAGATTCACCGGTCTGCTGCGACCTTCCGATAGTATCGGTGCCAATGATCTGCCTAACGGGCCATTGCAGCTGACAATCGCCGTCGGTCACCGCCTTCGGCGGTTCCCTCTGGCGCTTGAAGCTGAATGTCATAACGTTAGGCAGACCGAAGGGAGCTTGCCTTGGGCCCGTCGAGGGTGCCCGCAGCATCCCCGCAGTTACGCTCGGGAGTGAAGCCTCCGGTTGCGTATGTTATGAACGATGTTACAATCGTCCTCATGAGCAAGCGCCTGCAGGCTATCGGCAACAGCGCCGGAATCATCATCGACAAGCCGATCCTCGAGCTGCTCGGAATCACCCCCGATACGGAGCTCGAGCTGTCGACGGACGGCGAGCGCCTCATCATCACGCCGGTCTCGACGAAGCCCCGCCGTAGCCGCATTGCCGGAGCGCAGGAGCGTGTGCTGCGAGCGCACGAGAAGACCTTCCGCAAGCTCGCCAAGTGATCGACCCGCTCTTTCTCTCCCTGGAGGAGGTGCTTGAGCTTCACACCGATCAGATCCGTCTTTTCGGGGGGACACCAGGCATCCGTGACAGGGGAGCGCTCGAGTCGGCGATCGCGGTACCTGCAGCGACGTTCGGCGGCGAGTTTCTCCACACCGGCCTCTTTGAGATGGCAGCCGCATACGCGTTCCACATCGCCGAAAACCAGCCGTTCCTCGATGGAAACAAGCGTGCTGGGCTCAACGCCTGCCTGGTCTTTCTCATGCTCAATGGTTGGGAGGTGGTCGACCTGGAAGGAGCACTGTGTGACGCGATGCTCGCATTCGCGGCAGGTTCGCTCGATAAACTCGGCTTCGCCGGTCTCCTGGAGTCGCTCGCCACCGAGATCGACACGACTGTGCTGTAGCTGCCCAACAGGACGTTGAACCCGACAATCGGGAACGCCAATACGTTGGGCGGACCGATCGCTGAGGTGCAGCACGCCCGAGAGCCGGGAGTTGTCGGTTGCGCCACGCGAGGTAGCGCACGACCGCGTCTGGGTATTCCCTCTCATCGTAGGAGCGAGCCAGGACTGGACGCACCCCGACACGAGCGCTCTCACGCCGGTCGCCGAGACCACGACCGACGACGCCGGGCACTACGCCGCCAACGTACCGGCGGGCGCGTACTCCGTGCTGGTCGACGACGGAGGCGAGCCGGTCGCGACGAAAACGGGCGACGGCGGGCTCGACGTTGCTTGGGTCGTCGCACGCGAGACGACGGTCCACGACATCCAAGTCAATCACGCGGTGGACCAAGGGCCCGCGTATAAACAAGTCGATCGATGATCCGCCGAGACCGAAGTGATACGGGCGCCCGAGGAACGAGCACCGGAAGCCAAATTTTTGTAGGCTGAGGAGCTCCGGATGTTTCTCGGATAGCGAAGCCGATCTCTGAGGCGCCTCGGACGTGGCTGACGTACAAAGCCTCGGCATGGAGGCGCTTCGTATTCGTTTCCATGCTCTTTGCCTGCGGGCCGGCTGCTCGGGTCGAGCCCGTGAGGCAGGCGTACCGGTTTCGTTCGGACCAAGACGCCGCTCCGCGCGATGCATTTGTTGCCGAACGGAGATGCCATCGGGTTCGCCGTGCAAGAGACCATCGGGCCCAGCCGACGCATTCGCCTCTCTCGTATGAGCCTCCGCGACGGCAAGAGTCTCGGTCTCGAAGCCGGTGAATTCGACGAGCAATTCATGGCGCTCTCGTCAGACGGAGCGACCTTCGCGTTCCTCAGCCGCGACGACTCACGCACCGACTTCATCGAAGTCGGCACGATGAAACCAACCGCTCACACCGACATTCCCGGTTCGATGGTGCTCCACGCACTCGCGTTCGCGGACGGGTCTTCATGACTTCGATTCGCGATCAATTCTTACGCGCCATTTCATTCATACACGTCAGAAGTGGCGTGTCATGGCGGGGATCCATCATCTCTGCGAAAGCTGCCCGCACCCCTTGGCACAGACGTGAGGCCTACTTGACCCCCTCGAGCTTCCAAGAAGCGAGCTTGGCGAGATCGAGCTTCTCGACCACCGACTTCAATTGGGCGACCGTCACCTTGTTACCACGGGCCTGCACGATGAACCGTTCGCCGACCAAGATAGTGAATCCAGCCTCGTTCGAATCCTCGCGCTCCTCGACCACGGGGTACCCTTTGAAGACCGTGGTCTTCGAAGAGATGGAGTCCTTCGCTTGCATCGGATGATCTTGGATCGTGAGTGAGAACGACTGCTCGTTAGAGCCCTCGAAGGTTGCAGTGGCTTCGCTGTAGGTGCGCTCTCCATCGGGCACCGTCTGGCCGGCGAGGTTCGACCGCTTCATGCCGAGGGCAGGATCCGGCATCAGCCCCTGCAGCTTCGCGAACGGGACGCGCTCGATCTTCTCCCAATCGAGGGCCTTGTGCTCGCCGTCGGCCGCGACGCTGGAGCTCGCCGTCTTGCCGGCAGCCTTCTCCGTGGCCTTGTCGGACGACTTGTCCGTGGCATCGGCCTTGTCCTTCTTCGCGCATCCCCCGAGCAGCACTGCAGCGACAAGCACCGTGGTCATGGTCTCGCGAAACATTGGGCCTCCGTCCTTGGTTGAACGCCGACGTTAGCTGAATCCGGACGGCCGGGGTTGAAGGCCCTGGACTGGGCGTGAATCCGGTTCCGTGAGCTTCCGAGGCCCGGCTTCCCCGCTGGAGACGTAACGCGGCCAATTGCGCCCTCCCAAGGGCAAACGCACCGAGCGCTTAGGGAAATCGAACCGTGAAAACGCTCGGCAGCCCGTCTGAACTGCCCATCTGAACCCGACCGTTCTGCCCGTAGTAGTGGGCCACGCTGTAGTGGAGGCCGAGTCCGGATCGGTGAAGGCATCCCACGTGAACGCGCATGTACCCGAGGCCGCGGTCCATTTTCCGCGAGTCTCCGACGTTCAGGTCGGCCGTGAGCTCGTCGAGGACCACGGCGGCGTTGCGCGAGACGGTCATCATCTTGAGCGGTATGTCCGGGGATACCGTCGCCGCGGAGGGGCTTACGGTCGTCGCCACAGGCCACAGGGCACCCAAAACCGCAGTTGTTCCATCTCCGGACGTCGTAGGCGGTCAGGGTCCACCGTGATGAGACAGCGCTCTCGCTCTCCGTGCGGTTTCGATCGCCGGCCGGCACCGAAGGCCTCGTACACGTCGAGAGATGATGCTCGAGCCGAGGCGTTACAATAGCGCCGTTTTCGCCTACAAACCTCGTTCTAGCGGAGCGCGAAGCGTGCTAGTCGAGGGCGCCCAGCGCGTGCATGGATCTCATCTTTGGAGCGAACTCACGAGATGTCGTCGGAAATTCAACAACGATCGCTCCTTGCGCGCCGACTCATGGTCGCCATCGCGACGCCGATCCTCCTTCTCGTCTTCGTCGGCGTAATCCTCGGACGCCAAATACTCCAGATGTCAGAGGACGCGCGGTGGGTCGATCACACCTACGAGGTTCTCGGCACCGCGAACGACACGCTGCGCCAGATCGCGGACCAGGAGACGGGGCTGCGCGGCTACCTGCTTGCCGGGGACCGAGTCTTTCTCGATCCGTTCGAACGCGCGCGTCCGCTCAACGGCTTTTCGCGCTTGCACGATCTCACGGCCGACAATCCTGCGCAGCAAGCCCGCTTCGAGGAGGCGCGCCACAGGTACGAGGCGTGGCTCGCGAAGACCACCGCCGCTGTCCAGGGGAAGGAGGTGGAAGCCGCGAAGAGCATGGTCGCGCTCCTCGACCGCAAGGCGCA